>CAYGTR010000005.1:61374-98788 GCA_964352855.1 uncultured Algimonas sp.
CATAGGTCTTGGCAAAGGCTTGCTGTCTGGCTGCCAAAGGTTCGACATGCGCCGGGTCCGGCAGAGGCCAATGCACGCGCAATCCTTTCCCTGGAAAGACGGGACAGGCTTCATTCGCCGCATTATCGCACACCGTTACAATAATATCCATTTGCGGTGCGCTCTTGCCGCTAAATTCATCCCAGCTTTTAGAGCGATAGAGATGTGTCTTGTGACCCCGTTTTTCTAGCTCCGCCAAACCCTCAGGGTGAGGCTGCCCGCTCGGGTGGCTCCCGGCTGACCATCCTAACCAAGGCTTGCCTTGTTCTGACGCCAGATCATTTAACAGGGCTTCTGATAAAATTGAACGGGCGGAATTCCCGGTACACAGGAAGAGCACATTAATCGGCGGTGTCATATTCTAAGACTGACGCTTGTAATGAATAACCCACTGATCGGCCCAGTCATCGGCGTCTTCACGCTTCCCCTGCCACCGCCAAACAAGGCTGTCTTCTGTAATACCTTCAAACACCATGCGGGAATATGGCGTGTTTTCATCAATACGGTCCATATTCAAAACAAATGTTCCATCCTCTTGAAGCCCGCCCGTTAAAGCAAAATATCCGCCTTGGTTATCCACCCAGGTTTGGCGCCACAGCTTATGAGGCTTAGAATAAACCGATACACTCATGCCGTCTAAAGGAATGGTCTCGCCCCCATCAAAGCGTTCCGTAATTACGCAATCGCCATAAGGCATAAGCGTGATACTGTTTTTCCCCTTGGCTTCTGTTCCGTCAGGCGCCGTCCACGTCAGATCCCAATGACCGAGCCAAAAATCCATTTGACGGAACTCTCCATCTTGGCAGGGTTCGGGCGGAGGTGTCGCTGTCTCTTGCGCGAGCGCGGGTTGAACCAAAGCCAAAAGCGTGAGGACCGCAATGGCCGCGGTCATTTTTATAAGTTTCATCATAAGCCCCTTTTGCTTTTTATTTCCTCTTTCTCTCTTTATAGCAAGCTTATGCATATTGTTGAACAGCTCATTGCCGAACGTGCGCCAAAACTTATGGGCAACCCTCGCTTATTTAAAGCGATCCGCCCCATGCTTTACCGCATGTTGGCGTATGATGCCGCAGTGTTTTTGGCTGACTCGATCAAAGACCTGTCGGGAAAGCAGGCCTTTAAACGCGTCGCTGACCATATCAGTCCCCGTACCTCTGTGCGTGATTTATCGAATTTACCGCGGAAAGGGCGTTGCGTCATTATTGCCAATCACCCGACGGGACTTGCCGACGGCCTGGCCGTCTTCCAAGCCATTCGCGACCGCCGCCCCCAACATTGTTACCTCGCCAATGCCGACGCCTTGCGGGTAATTCCTAAAGGCGAAGACGTTATCATCCCCGTTGAATGGGTGAAAGATAAACGCTCTCATGCCAAAACTCGCGAGACTTTATTAAAAATGAAAGAGGCACTCGAAGACGAACGTTGCGTCGTTATTTTTCCGAGCGGCCGATTGGGCACGCTCACCTGGCGCGGTATTGTTGATAAGGAATGGGAAAGTTCAGCTGCGATGGTCGCCCGAAAATATAAAGCACCCATTATTCCCCTCAATATAAAGGGTCGAAACTCGACGCTCTATTATCTATTTGCGCGTATGAATGCGGAGCTGCGCGACATCACACTCTTTCATGAGCTTCTGAATAAAAAGGGTAAAACCTTTCGCCTGACCTTTGGCGAACCAATCGACCCAATGACACTTCCTAAAAATGCGGAAGTTACGACGTCTTATATCCGAAAGATAGTTGAGAGCCTCGGACACTAGGTCGTAAATTCTTCAAAAATCTCCCTCTTGACGCCTCTGTAACACTTTGCAACATTGTGGCTACGCGAAGGGAAGCGCCCACGCATATAAGGATGTGGATGTGGCGGCCAACTTCATACTCGCGAGGGGAAGCGTGCAACTGTTTAATCAGGACCCGCACGGCCAACTTCATAACATTGATACCGAGCACAGACTTGGTGCAAATTCTGGGGAGAGTTATGAATACTCTATATCTCATCATCGCAGCGGGCGTCGTCGCTGTGCTTTACGGGGTGATTACCCGTGCCAGCCTGATGAAGGCCTCGACGGGCAATGAGCGCATGAATGAAATCGCAGGCGCGATTCAAGAAGGTGCAAAGGCCTACCTCAACAAACAATATAAAGCGATTGCGATTGTCGGCATTGTTGTCACAATCCTGCTCGTTGTCTTGTTCTGGGGGTCCAGCGGCCCCATCGCACCCATTGGCTTCGTCCTCGGTGCGGTTTTGTCAGGCATTGCTGGTTATGTCGGTATGCTTGTCTCCGTACAAGCGAATGTCCGCACAACCGAGGCCTCACGCGAAAGCCTAGGGGCAGGCCTGAATATCGCTTTTAAAGCGGGCGCGATCACAGGCATGCTTGTGGCGGGATTGGCCCTCCTTGGACTATCTGTCTATTATCTCATCTTAACCGGCCCGATGGGCGCGGATGAGCGCGGCGTGATTGACGGGCTTGTGTCTTTGTCACTCGGCGCGTCTTTGATCTCGGTCTTTGCGCGTCTCGGCGGGGGTATCTTTACAAAGGGTGCTGACGTGGGCGGCGACTTGGTTGGTAAGGTCGAAGCCGGTATTCCGGAAGATGATCCCCGCAACCCGGCAACAATCGCGGATAATGTGGGCGATAATGTCGGCGATTGCGCCGGTATGGCTGCTGACTTGTTCGAGACTTATGTTGTGACAATTGCCGCAACAATGGTGCTCGGCTCCATTCTCTTTGGGACAATTGGCGAATTGGCGCTTTACCCGATGTCAATCGGCGCAGCCTGTATCGTGACTTCCATCATCGGCACTTATTTTGTCCGCTTGGGCAAGGGTTCAGAAAATGTTATGGGTGCACTTTATAAAGGCCTTGTCGTAACCGGCCTCTTATCTGTTGCGGCAATTTATGGCGTAACGCAATATTTGCTCGGCATGGGCGAAATTGCAGGGGCTGGTTTCTCCGGTATGGATTTATTCCTCTGCGCGGTTGTCGGCCTTATTATTACAGGCCTGATCGTTATGATCACCGAATATTATACAGGCACAAAATATAAGCCTGTGCGGTCTGTCGCGGCGGCCTCTGAATCCGGACACGGCACAAATGTGATCCAAGGCCTTGCGGTCTCCATGGAAGCCACCGCCATTCCGGTTCTGATTATTGTCTTTGGTATTATTACGACGTTCTCTTTGGCGGGTCTCTACGGTATCGCCGTGGCCGTTACGGCCATGCTCGGTGTGGCCGGTATGATCGTCGCGCTCGACGCTTTTGGGCCTGTCACGGATAATGCGGGCGGCATTGCCGAGATGGCAGAATTGCCAAGTGAAGTGCGTAACACGACGGACACATTGGACGCGGTCGGTAACACGACGAAAGCGGTCACCAAGGGCTACGCTATTGGGTCTGCCGGACTTGGCGCACTAGTGCTCTTTGCGGCTTATTACAAAGACGTCGAATATTTTGCGGCGAAAGCTGTTCCGGGTGATTTCTTCTACGGACTTGATAAGCTGACTTTCAGCCTAACGGATCCCTATGTGATTGTTGGCCTGTTTATTGGTGGCTTGCTGCCTTACCTCTTTGGGGCGTGGGCAATGCAATCCGTGGGTCGCGCGGCTGGCGCTATCGTCGAAGAAGTCCGCCGTCAGTTTAAAGCGGATCCCGGTATTATGGCGGGGACGTCACGTCCTAATTATGCCAAGGCTGTTGACCTTTTGACGGGTGCCGCGATCAAGGAAATGATCAAACCCTCGCTTCTGCCGATTTTAGCACCGATTGTCTTGTTCTTCTCGGTCAAGTTCTTGGCGGGCAATGCAGCAGCGGTCTCAGCGCTTGGCGCAATGTTGCTCGGAGTTATCGTCACAGGTCTGTTTGTTGCGCTGTCTATGACAGCCGGCGGCGGAGCTTGGGATAATGCCAAGAAATATATTGAAGACGGCAATCATGGCGGCAAAGGGTCAGAAGCGCACAAAGCCTCTGTTACTGGCGACACAGTTGGCGACCCTTACAAGGATACAGCCGGCCCAGCCGTGAACCCGATGATTAAAATCACAAATATCATCGCGCTCTTATTAATTGCCGTTATCGCGCATTAAAAAATCCAAACTCGCTAAAACAAAATAGTCGCGAGGGGAAAGACAGCCCCGCCTCTTCATTGAGGCGGGGTTTTTATTTAGCCGTTGATGATATTTTTCAGGGTTGCCTTAAAAGCGTCCGGCTGGTCAAACATAATGAAGTGATAGCTCTCACCAATAACTTTGATCTCAACATTGGCAGCGGCATTATATTGTGCCTCATAAAGGGCTTTCAGGTTTTCCTCAGGAACACCCATAACCGGATCATAAGCCATCAGCACCGTTGTTTTGATTTTGAAACCATCAAGAGAGTCCCTCAGATCGCTTGCCAATAATTCGCCCATTAATGTGGCGACTGTCCCTTGATCGGAGGCTTCACTCCATGCTTCAAGGTCTGGCTGATATGACGCGTCTTTTACCAACCGCACCAAACCCATTTTCTGCTGCGCATCAAATTGCTCACGCGGGAGCGATTTTAATTGTTGTGACATGGCACTGGCCATTTGCGTCGCTTGTTCAGGCGTAGCACCCGGCATCATCATGCCTGCAAGATAAGGCAGGCTATCCACAATAATGATTTCATTAATCAACTCAGGTTCAGCCAAAGCTGTTTTCAAGGTCAGAAATCCACCTAAAGAATGCCCAATCATCACCACGTCACGACCGGGAACGTCTTTTAAGTGATTTGTAATTGCCGAGCGGACACCCTCAATTGAAGGGTCCTGTATAGCCTCCATTCCGGCAAAGCCTGCGAGTTGAACGACTCTTACGTCATAGTTTGGGAACGCCTCAATTGTCTCATCCCAAACGACAGCGCTTGAAGCCAAGCCTGGAATAAATATCAATGTTTGTCCGTTTGGATTGCCATGACGTGTGACGGAGATCGCTTTGTTATTTGCAGCTTGACTGACTTGAAGCGTGGGTTTTGGCGTATTTACTTCCGCTGAATTTTGGGTGCACGCGACTAGCAGCCCCGCAAGGGCTGTAAAAATAAATCTAAACATGGGAAAGTCCTTTAAGGGGTTAAATTAGTCTTCCGGAAAGAAGAGGGTTTCGAGGGGCGCGCCAAAAAGGCGGGCGATTTTAAAGGCCAGATCGAGACTGGGATCGAATTTTTCTTTTTCAATCGCAATAATGGATTGGCGGGAGACACCGAGTTGTTCGGCCAGGTCTTGTTGTGACCAACCTTTGTCTTTTCGAAGGTCTTTGAGGGCATTTTTCATTTGTAGCGCCTCATGACAAATGGAATACATATCCCCCATAAGGCGATCAAGGCAGGGGCGATCCACATTGTAGACAAAGCAGGAAATCCGGCATTTTCACCAAACCCCCAAATCATAACCCCAAGTCCTAATATAAGAGCTCCCAAAGCAAAGGCTTCAGAATGTATCCGCTGATAATACTCATCCAGGCGTTTGTAATATCGAATAATAGCCCAGAAACCGAGTAAAAGAGGCAGGGTCGGCAAGAGCTCTAGATAACGTGACGCGCCTTCATGAGGCCGTGTCATGACCACACCGATTAAGACGCCTGTATAGGCGAGCATTGAGCCGCCGAATTCAAAGAAATAACGCTTGAGAAGCGCGTTCGATTTAGATGACATTTCACATCTCCATTTTGTAAAGTAAGCTTTACATAACAGAGTTATTTAGAATGTAAAGCACACTTTACAAAAAAATACGCGCCTCTTACAAAACGCGTATTTTAATAATGTGTTCGGTTTCGTTAGAGTGCCATATCAAAATAGATAATTTCAGCGGTCTCACCTTTATCAAATATCAGTTTGCCGCCTTTTTTAATGGCCAAACCATCGCCCGGATAGAGCAATTGCCCGTTGACATAAAGCGTACCGCGCGCGACCTGCACCCATCCCAACCGGCCGTCCGCTAGATCTGTCTCGATGACCTGGCCACCGGACAATGTCGCAGCATAAATATCCGTATCGGCTTTAATATGCATAGAGCCGTCACGACCGTCTCCTGATAAGAACAAGGCAAGCTTGCCGTCCTTATCAGCGGGACTCAGGTCTAGTGTTTCATAGCGCGGCACTTGGTTCTGCACATTGGGTTGCACCCAAATTTGTAGAAACTCGCTCCGGTTTTCATCACTCGGATTAAATTCCGAATGACGCACACCCCTGCCGGCGCTCATATATTGAATGCCGCCTGCGGAAACGACCGAACCATTCCCCATCGAATCCTTATGTTCCAACTGGCCTTCGAGAACATAAGAGAAAATCTCAAAATTCTCATGCGGGTGCATGGGGAAGCCATTCCCCGGTGCGACTTGGTCATCATTAATAACTCTTAATGGTCCGAAACCCATATGATCCGGATGGAAATATTGCCCGAAGGAAAAACTATGGGCACTTTTCAGCCAGCCGAAATCGGCCATGCCTCTCTCATTCGCGGGACGGAGTGTGAGGTCTCCAGCCCTAGGCATAGTGGCTTGTGCCGGGGTTGAAACGGCCGCCGCCGCGGCGCTTGTTATCGCTGTTCGTCTTGTCATTTTCATCTCCTTTATCTCTTATAGTGCGCTGATCGCACGTATGGCTTCAGCAATTTTTATCTCGGCCTTGGCACCAAGTCCGTCCGCTGCAATAAATGTAACATCTGTTATGCCTACAAATTTTAAAGCATGGCGCAGATAGGATGTCGCAAAGTCAATATCACTGCCCATCGGCGTTCCGCCCGAGGCCACTAAGACAATCACTCGCTTGCCTTCCAACAATCCAATCGGCCCGTTTTCGGTATAACGGAAGGTACGGCCCACACGGGCAATTAGATCGACCCAAGCCTTTAAAGCCGCCGGAATACCAAAATTATAGATCGGCAAACCCATCAAGACTGTATCCGCCGCCTCTAATTCTTTTACCAGAGAGTCGGACAGCGCAAGTTTATTTCTTTGTTCAGTATTCCTGTTCGCCTCGGGCGTGAAATTTGCCCCAATCCACGCTTCATCCACAAAGGGAAGAGAATTGGCTAAATCACGCACCGTAATTTGAACGGCGCTTTTTTCGGAAAGATGCTCGACAGTTTTGGTTGTCAAATCCCGTGTCACGGATCCCTCGCGTCGTGCACTGGCATCAATCCGCAAAATATTATTGATTGTTTTCATAACGAACTCCTTATCTTAGGCCAATATAGTTTGTTGCAGTAAAAATGATTAGAGGGTTGATCGCCAACATACTGTTGCGTAATAAACAACAATGAGTCGCTACGAAGAAATTGAAGCCTTTGTCCGGACGATTGAAGCCAAATCCTTTACCCAAGCCGCTCAACAATTAGGCGTTACAAAATCCGCTATCAGCCGGCGCGTCTCCGATTTAGAAACGCGATTAGGCACACAGCTTGTCTTACGCACCACCCGGTCTTTATCTTTAACCGAAGCCGGCGAAGCGTTGTTTCAACGCGCGGTTGGCCTCTTGGCGGATTGGAATGAAGCCGAAGCCGTCAGCACATCCGCAAACTGTGCCTTGGCAGGTCGAATACGTCTTGCAGCCCCCCTCTCCTTTGGAGTCACATATTTGGGCCCTGCCCTATTAGATTTCTTAGCAAAGCATCCTGACGTCAACTTCGATATTGATTTTAGTGATCGGTCTGTAGACCTGATTTCCGAAGGTATAGATCTGGCAATCAGAATTGGAGATCTTTCAGACTCAGGGTTAGTGGCCCGCAAAATCGCGCCCATCAGAATGATTGCAGCGGCAAGTCCCGCTTTTCTCAATAAATATGGGCGCCCTCAGAAACCTGAGGATCTCAAGTCGCTACCGGAATTACGTTATAGCAACAGACCTCGAAAAAGCTGGGTATATTATGGCCCGGATGGAGCCCAAGGCGAGGTTGAAATGCCGAGTCGATTACAAGCGAATAATGGAGACTTCCTGGCCGAGGCCGCGATTTCGGATCAAGGCGTCACCATACAACCCGTATTTATTCTGTGCGATGCCATCCGATCCGGGCGTTTGGAGGTTATACTTTCGGATTATCAATGGGCCCGCATTTCCGCTTTCGCTGTTTATCCGCCCACCCGTCACCTCTCTCTACGCGTCCGTACTTTTGTGGACTTTTTGGTAGAGAGATATAAAGGCACACCGCCTTGGGAGGTTGATATTCCCTGAATGTGAGAGAATTAATTTGCGCTGATACGCATGGCGGGTCATTCTGTTATGATGGAAAGTGAAACCTTAAGCCCTATAGCGGAACCGGCAAAGCCGCGCCCCCCGGCACCGAAAGGTCGACTTGCAGACTTGATTGCCGCAGGTGTGTCAGCCCTTTCTGCCGTTTTAGCCTGTTTCACAGCCGTTGTTTTTTTTGCAGGGTTTGCGCTAAATGATACTGAACTTGGCGGATTGGTTTCTGCTTTTGTATTCTCAGCTCTATTGGGCGCATTTGCGATTATACCCTCAATTATAATCGCGCTCATTGCCGCGAGGGGATATAAATATGGCCTGACGCGCAGAGCGGCTTTGTGGTGCGTCTTTTTGGCTTTACCTTGGGTGACCCTCTCCCTCACCGTCTTAATAAAAACTCCTTTACCTGCCTATATGGCGGCTATCGCATTATGTCTGTCGTCGCTTATGTGTCTTTGGGCCTTAATATCAGTCATTTTGTCGCCATCACGGAACGATGACGCGACGTAACAGTTAGTTGTATTGAAGAATTGTCAATATGGCTTATATCTTCAGGTAGCATTCAGGGACGGGGTGCTATGATATGTTAAAATAGATGTCAACTCTACAAAGGAGCCCCCAAATGACCTCTTTTAAAAACCTTATTGTTTGCGCCGCCTCCGCTGCTGTTTTAACGGCCTGCGCGACGGCCACGCCCTATCAACCCGCCTCTGAGCCGGGAGGATTTGACGGTTTTTCACAAACAATGATTGAAAATGATCGCGCCCGAATTTCATTCGGTGGGAACTCCCTAACAAAACGCGAAACTGTTGAAAATTCTCTCCTCTACCGGTCTGCGGAAATGGCACTTGAACGTGGCTTTGATAATTTCATACTCGTTGAAAAAGACCTCGAAGAAAATACGCGTGTCCGTGTGAATGAATTCGGGTTCTATGATCCTTATTTCGATTATAGCTTTTTCCGCCCGCGTTATGGTTGGAGTCGCGGTTATCGTTATTCTCGGTTTGGCGGATTTCATCGTGGCAGAGGATTTGGGTATCGTGGGTTCTATGACCCGTTCTACGATCCCTTCTTTAATGACTTCGACGTCAGAGAAATCACGAAATACCGCGCAACAGCCGAAGTTAAATTCACCAAAGGCTCCACGCCAAACCAAGACAACGCTTTCAATGCACGTGAAGTCTTAGAGAACTTATCCGCCGTTATCGCGTTTCCGGAAGAAAAATCGTAGCCTCCGTATAAGCTCATTATATAAGATCTTAATCACCGCCCTTTCGGGCGGTTTTTTGTTCAGCCTACCGACAATTGTAGATTTGATGCGTTAATCAATAAAAACTGCATATTTCTTTCAATTAAGAATGATTTGCAGTTGCGTTTCTTTTTCGGGCGCGTTATCAGCCCCCCGTAGATGCGAACCATTCGCAACTGAGGGACATATGATATTGCAGACCAAGTCAGACACACTCGCCGCGCTTATGGCAACGGATGGGGGCAAATGCCCTCATCTGACGGCTATTCGTGACGCCATTCTGATAGCAAGAGCTGAGGCAGAGGTGCCGATTATACCCGAAAATGTTGTGAATGACCGCACGACTCTTAAACACCAAAAACAGAAATAAAATTAAAATGACACGTCTCAGATCAACCTGTACTGCAGCTCTTCTTTTTGCCACAGCCGGGACAGCTGCGGCTCAAACACCGTCAAGCTCCATTCGTGATGAAATCATCGTGACCGCCCGCTATCTTTATGCGGATCAGGTCAACGCCCTGAAATCCCCAACCCCCATTATTGACGTGCCACAAAGCCTGTCTATCATCACAGCAGATGAAATCACACAGCGTGGCTTTACGAGCATCGGGCAGATTATCAATTATACGCCCGGCGTGAATAACTCTCAGGGTGAGGGTCACCGGGACTCGGTTGTCTTTCGAGGGGTGCGCTCCACAGCAGATTTTTTCATTGATGGAGTCAGGGACGACGTTCAATATTACCGCCCGCTTTACAATCTCGAACAGGTTGAAATTCTGCGCGGACCCAATGCACTTTTGTTCGGACGCGGCGGCACAGGTGGTATTTTAAACCGCGTGACAAAAAAAGGCGTAATTGGCGAGCAATTTAACGGCTTTGTTGCCGGCATAGATAGTTTTGGCGAATTTAGTCTTCAGCTTGATAGTAACTTTGTGACAAGTGATAATAGCGCTTTACGCATAAACGCCATGTATGAAAGCCTAAATAATCATCGCGATTTTTATGACGGGGAACGGATCGGGATTAACCCCACAGCACGCTTTGAAGTCTCTCCGGCGACAATGATTGATCTCTCTTATGAATATATAGACCATGAACGCTTTATTGATCGCGGAATTCCAACGGGTTCAGACGGTCGCCCGGTCGAAGCCTTTGAAGATATTGTTTTTGGCGACCCTGAGCTTAACACATCCACGTTAGAAGCCCATTTGTTTCGGGCGTCCGTCCAACATGCGTTTTCAGACGAATTAAAAGGTAACATAACCGCTTTTTATGGCGATTACGATAAATTCTACGGGAATTTTTATGCCGTAAGTTACGATCAAGACGTGTCCCCCGATGTTGTCACGCTCGATGGATATGAAGATTTTACAGACCGGCAAAATTTAATTCTCTCGGGAAATTTGATCGGAGAATTCGATACGGGAGGATTTCATCATACGGTCGTAACCGGGGTAGAATATATTAATACGGCCTCCGATCAGTTCCGATTTAATCCCTTCTGGGACACGAACTCAGATGATCTTCAGAACTTTATAATCCAGCGACCTTTGAACCTTCGCAATGGCGTTGGTGTAAACGCTGATGGTGTGACAGCCACGAATGATTACTCAATAGACCTGAACGATGATACGCGCGTGGATATTGATGTTTTTTCCGCCTATATCCAAGACGAAATTGAAATCTCAGAGATGTTTGACATCGTCTTAGGCGCACGGTTTGATAGCTTCGATATTCAAGTTTTCGATGTCCCCGGCAATGAAACAAGAACGCGTAAAGACGAAGAAATCTCTCCCCGTCTTGGATTGATTTTCAAACCACAAGAAAATATCTCCCTCTATGGCAGTTACGGCGAATCCTTCTTACCACGAAGCGGCGAACAGTTTGCGAATATAAATGGTGACAACAACCAACTCGACCCCAATACCTTCACGAATTTAGAGGCGGGGATTAAGTGGGATTTGCGACCGAGTTTGAGTTTAACCGCCGCCATTTTTGAGATTGAACAAGATTCTCCCGTTGTTGCAGATGGGGCAGACGGTACATTTGATGTTATCGAAACTAGCATCACCGGATTTGAAGTGCAGCTGCAAGGCAGCCTTACGGAGCAGTGGTTTATATCTGCCGGCTATAGCTATCTCGATGGCGAACAGGCTGATGCGACACTCCGCCCGCGTGAATTACCGGAAAACATGTTTTCACTTTGGAACAGTTATCAGATCACCGATCAATTCGGCCTGGGCCTGGGCGTCACTCACCAAAGTGAGAGCTTTATCAATAATGGCAACAGCGCCGTTCTTCCAAGCTATACACGATTTGACGCGGCGGCTTTTTATAACATCTCTGACGATCTGCGTATTCAAATGAATGTGGAAAACCTAACAGACACACTTTATTTCCCCAATTCTCATAATACGCATGAGGCAACTGTCGGCAAGCCACTAAATGCCCGTTTTACGGTGAGTGGACGGTTCTAGGCCCGAATATTACTTTTCGCAGGATTGCCCTTGATTTTTGGGGCAATCCCGTCGATATAGCGCGCAAATTCGACTCCCCAATAATTTGTAAGAGATATTGACCCCTATGAGCTTCCCAGGACAGCAAAATTTTAATGACCGCCTGAAAGCGCAACGCGAGGCCAAATTGGCCATGCTTGAGCGCGCGAAAGAAAAACAACTTGATCCAGCTGAAAAAGAGCGGCTGATGAAAGAACGTGCAGAACGCAACGCCAAACGCGAAGCGCGTGAAGCCCAAAAAGAGGCTGAGCGTAAAGAGCTTGAAAAACGCTTAGCGGACGAAAAAGCTGAAAGAGAACGTAAAGCGTCTTTGGCAAAAGATGCCGCCATTAAAGCGCAAGAAGACCTAAAACGCGCGCAAAAAGCTCGGCGTGACGCAAAATATGCCGCACGCAAAGGTAAGCGCTAGGCCTCCATAAATATTAAATTAAGAAGGCCCGCTTTACAGCGGGTTTTTGTTATCTGCCGGACAGAGCTCTCTTCGCACGATGACGGCGTTGCCACCTTAAAAAGAACATATAAGCTAGCATTGTCATTTGTCGGATAATGGGCAGTCTGAACAAAAACGCGAAATAGCGAAATATGGGCAGGGCTTTCCAAATACGCGCAAAGGCATCAATGCCGACAAACCAATCGCCGGAATGTGTGTTGAGTTCTCTGACGTGAAACTTTCCCAGTAAATCTTCACGCGTTTTTTCGCGTGGTAAATTGTTCTCGGCAAGACCCTCAATATCTGTCCATCGAATTTTATCCGATGTGTCGATCCTCGCATATAGGTCAACTTCCCATCGGCAGACAGGACAGCCGCCATCATAAAAGACTTCGATGTCGGGCTCAGAGATCATTCGGACGAGAGTGATTCCGTTTTGGGTTTAAACTTGCAAATCTCTCGCACGGCACAATTATAGCATTTGGGCTTACGCGCGACACAAGTGTAGCGGCCATGCAAAATCAACCAGTGATGTGCGCCCAGAGCAAACTCCTGAGGCGTGACCCGCAAAAGGTTTAGTTCAACCTCATAGGGATCTTTTCCGGGCGCCATGCCCGTACGATTTGCAACCCGAAAAATATGTGTGTCCACAGCCATTGTCGGATGTCCGAAAGCTTCATTCATGACAACATTTGCGGTTTTCCGCCCAACCCCCGGAAGCTTAATTAGCTCGTCCCTGTCTTCGGGAACAACGGACCCGTAATCATCAATCAACATCTGAGAGAGCTTGATCACATTTTTCGCTTTAGTCTTATAAAGCCCAATCGTCTTTATGTGGTCCCGAACGACATCCTCACTCAAACCCACCATTTTTTCAGGGGTGTCCGCTTTTGCGAATAATGCCTTTGTGGCTTTGTTAACGCCTACATCTGTTGACTGGGCCGACAAAGCGACGGCAACAACAAGCGTATAGGGATTAGAGTAATTTAATTCTGTTTTTGGATCAGGATCTAGGCGTCGCAAATGTGCGTAAATCTCAGAGATTTGCGCACGATTTAACTTTGGGCGCGGAAGGGTCTTATAAAGCTTTTCTTTTTTGGCCATTGGCATGGTTCACAAGCCCTTATCACATCGTCATTAGGATTTTTGTGCGATCCGTTTCAGCATGGACGCAATCATTTTATCGGCTAGTCCCGAAGAAGGTTCAGCAATAAGATTACCCTTCGCATCAAATGCTTTTGAGGCATTCCCAACCCCAACCTGCGTTGGCAAAACCTCAGCGCCTACGCGCATTAGAATATAATTGATTTGGCGCATGCACATAATGCCGCTCATGGGGCCGGGTGTGCAGGACGCAATCGCGTAAACGGGACCGGTGAAATGATCTGTTTCGACTGTCGAGGTCCAATCTATTGCATTTTTCAGCACAGGCGGAAGGCCGCCATTATATTCAGGGCTGACAACGACAATGCCGTCCAGTTTTTTGAGGCGGTTCACGAGTTTTTTCACAGTGACAGGCAAATCAAGATCGCCGTGATATAAAGGGAAATCATATTTGCCGAGGTCTATCACAGAGGTGGAGGCCCCCGCCGCTTTAAAGCGTTTGCGTAAAGCCATCTCGAGCGTCTTATTAATAGAGCCTTCGCGTAAAGATCCGCAAATAAAGCCAATTTTTGGGGCTGACATAAAATATCTTTCTGGATAATGTTGCGCCTGCGATAAACAGGATAATCTAAGAGTTCAAGTACAGCTATTATGCGTCTGGCACAGGCTAAAGGTTTGGATTATCTTGCGAAATTTGTCGAGGCATCCCATATAAATATTTATGCCGACACTTAGTGGAATATCGTTTAACTGGTTTATCGTCATTTTAGGCGTCATTATTGCGTTTTATGGAATACGTGCGGCGATAGGTTACCGTAATGTCGCGCGTGACGCCGAAGACGATTATCAGTATAAAACACAGCAAGGGATGGATGACCCTCACATTTCAAAAGAGGGCTATATTCGCGCTTATAAGCGGTTTCATAATCCGAGGGCGTCACTTTATATAGCTTCGACAATTTTGCTGGTGGTGCTACTGACGCCCGTCGCAATGATTGTCATTCAGTTCTTACTGGAGCAAGTCTATCAGCTGACAGGGCGTTCCCGCGTTTTTGAGCCCGGCTATCTGGTCTGGCAATTTAATATATATTTTCTTCTCATTATGAGTTGGGGCCTCATCGTTTATCTCTGTGCGAAAAGATATCACAAACGGGCGCCCGGAACGCTGAAACAGGAAATGGAGGCAGAAGCCAAAGACATAACTGGTTTTGACACTTAGCCTCTGCTTTCTTGCACTATAATCCCAAAACATCTTTCATATCATAGAGCCCGGCCGGTTTTTTGGCCGCCCATTGCGCCGCACTCACGGCCCCCCTTGCAAAAACAGACCGATCAAAGGCTGAATGAGACAGGGTCAACATTTCCAACTCAGACGCAATCATCACAGAATGCTCACCAATCACGCCGCCGCCCCGGAGTGTTGCAAAGCCAATTTCTCCCGCCGGTCTTGCGCCGGTTTGGCCTTCGCGTGATAATTTCTGAACATCATCCAGATTTACACCACGCCCCTCGGCCGCGGCATGGCCTAACATGAGCGCTGTTCCCGAGGGGGCGTCGACTTTCTGTCTGTGATGCATCTCTAAAATATCTATATCCCAACCTTCGCGCAATTTATTGGCGGCCAACGCGACCAAAGCTTCCAACATATTGACGCCCATAGAGAAATTACCTGATTGCAAAAGCGCTAAACCTTCACAATGTTTATGAAATGCCTCTGTCTGCTCGGCTGAGAATCCTGTTGTACCAGAGACGACCGCCTTGACAGATGTGCCCCTTATGAGCTTCGCAAGGCCCAAGGCGGCTTTCGGGGCTGAAAAATCAATCATAACGTCACAACCAAATGCTGTCGTCATGTCATCTGTCAAAATGATGGGTTCGCCTTCGGCGCCTGCGAGCCCGACAGCATCCTGGCCCAAATAAGGACTCTTTGAATGAGTTAAGGCCGCCGCAAGGCTCAAGCCTTTTGTCTCAGCGATGACGGCAATCACAGCCCGCCCCATCCGACCATCTGCCCCTAAAACACCTGTTTTTACATCTGCTGTCATAAGGCGGGTTTAGCCGAGGGGGCGGAAGGGGGGAAGCGCTTTATTGGGCCTCCCGCTTAATGCGAGATTTATCAATATCACAGTTAAACACTTATACCTTCAACGATTGTTCAATATTTGCAGCAAATCAAGATTACTTAAGGTTTTGCAACGGAGTCCGGACATGGTGGGGAAAAATATGCTCGACTTCATGAGTTCATTCTCTGATGACTGCAAAAAAGCAACATCATTAGAAGCTTTAAACGAAGTCCTAAAAATTTCATTCGCAGGGCTATCTGTAAAAATGTTTAGCTATATTCATTGCCCTCCCATTGGATCAACAGATTACCGTCCGGCCAAAGTTATCACTTATTTCGGATACCCGCCAGAATGGGTGGAGTATTATACCCTGAATAAATGCTCTGATTACGACCCTTTCGTGGCTTATGCCTTTGAAAAAAACAGGGCATTTGAATGGACAGAAGCCATTGATGCCTATGAAAACGATACCTCTCGTGCGGAGTTTATGTCGAAAGTTAAAAGCCTAAATATCTCAAAAGGGTACGCCTTTCCGGTGTTTGGCGCGCGATATAGCAGTGGGTTTTTTACAATGGGATTTGATGAAAGCGCGTCAAACCTTTCCGAGTTTCAATTGTCTATGCTGCAATGGGCATGTCAGCTCGCACATTACCGCTTTGTCGAGCTCAAAGCGGAAAGAGAGGTCGATAATGTCAACCTCACAGACCGGGAAACAGAAATTGTAAAATTGGTCTCCCTTGGGAAAAGCAATTCTGAAATCTCTGATATTTTACATATTTCCAAACACACGATCGACGGCTACCTCCGAAATGTCTATCTGAAGCTGCAAGTCACAGAGCGTGTCTCAGCCAGTCACCGCGCTGTGGCGCTTGGCCTTATTTAAGCCGTTAAAGCCCGTCGGAACAACTTGCGAAGCTTAGGCATGAGCAAACATGCTTAACAACAGGCAAACGCGCGTTTAATTAAATTTTATCGCTCTTTGTGTATCGACTTGTCACAGGTTGGATCGGTTTAATCGATTTGACGGGAGAGGTCTGGTTTGGGTAGTAAAGGGTATGTCAGAGACAATACCCAAAGACGAAAGCCCGAAAAAGATTTTAAGCCCCGCTGCAAAGCGCGCTCTGGCAGAAGCTGAGGCGCGTCGTAAAGCACGCGAGGCAGAAGAGACATCCCGTCCAAATGAGAAAGCCGGCCCAAAAGGTGTGGAGCCCACCCGCTACGGCGATTGGGAACGCGGCGGTATTGCCTACGACTTCTAATGTCGAAGGCCATCGTTTCATCCGCATAGATATTATTAGCGGGTGTGAAAGGTAAATACCTTCCCATCCATTGAGTGAGAAAACGGGAGAGGCATATGCCCATCAAATCTATTTTAGCTGCAGCCAGTGCGCTCGGCATTTTAAGTTTAGCAGGTGCCGCACAGGCCGGACATTGCAGCGGACAAGACTGCAATGTCGGTATAGATTACCTATCCGGCCCGGCTCCAACATTTGGCGCAATGACAGTCGCTGACAATCACCCAATGGGTCACTTGCGCTCAGTCAGCTTTCAGCGCGCACCACATGTGTCTATTATGCGTGTGCATGGCATGATGCCAACAGCGGGTTTATCTGACGCTCCGGTTGGGTTTACGCAGGGGTGCCATCCGCAATCAACGCAATATTGTCGTCAAGACGCTGGCGTGCCCGTCAATGTCGAATTTCATGCACAACAGCCTGTCTCTGCGCCCGCACAACAGCCGCAGATGTATATGCCTGGCCCTGCACCCTTAACGCATATGGGCGGAGGTTACGACCCTTTAAAATTTGCACCGCGCCAATATGGTGAAAATATTTTCACGCCCGGAATTGCTCATATTCCGACGTCTATTGTGGATCGTAGCCCTGAAAATGCTGACCGCGCGTTGAACTCTGGCCGCGCTGTTCCGCAACCTTTGGCAAATGGCGGATTTGCGCCGCGTCCAACAATCTCTATGCCTGCCTCCGGCGGTGTTATATTGGGCACGAATTATGCTGCCAGCCCTCGGATATCTCTGCCAGCATCCGGTGGTGTTATATTAGGGACAAATTATGCCGCAAGCCCCATGCCGGCAAGAGGTGGCGTGGTGTTAGGCACAAATTATGGTGAGCGTTCAGCACCAGCCTATGGCAGAAGTTATACCCCGGCTCCAATGGGGATGCCTATGCAGAACCCAATGTTTGGACGCCCTGCCGGCGCACCTGTTTTACAACATAACGGAACTTATGGATCCACCGTCGGCTCTGATGGTACATATTGGGAAAAAGTGTCCGGCCCGACTTTCATGGGGGACACTTTGGCCACCCAAGTCATCTGTAAACGCAAAGTCGAAACGCAAGTCGTCAACCCTGTCATTGGTGTGCCTGTCCCTGTGCAGATGGGATGCGCGACGCCGCAAAACCATCACATGCAAAAGAGTCATAACACACGATATGGTCACGCCCAGAGCGGATGGACTTATTAAGACACTCTCTATTAAACAGGAAAAGCGTCCTTTGCGAGGGGCGCTTTTTTTTGGCCCAAAGTCATCCTGAAACTCGCGTAAAAAGAGAAAGCCTTTGTCGGGCACACATCCTCACGCCAGTGTATCTTAAACTTATCGCAAAAATAAGATTTGTGGGATGTCAGGCTTCACATGAAATCAAATGCTCTTTTGGCACAAGATTTGCTCGATTAACTGCGAATTGTATCATTTTGAAAGGTGGCCATTGTGTCTCATATTTTTAAAACCGCACTCTTAAGCCTCGCCGGTTTAGCAATCTCGACAGCCGCTAACGCAGGATGTTCGGACGGTGCATATTGTCAAAACGGGAATGCCTATGCGGGTTACACATATGGTTCGAGCTATAACACGGGATCAACACGTTATATATCGACGCCCAATTATACATCTCGCTATTCAGGTGTGATGTCTGACGCTCAAGCGAGTGCGCAATATGGATCAGGCTCAATCAGCGAGTCCTATACAGACAGTTCTATACAAACCCATCGCTTTTATGGATCAGTCAGCGCCATTTCAGGATTGGGCACAAATGAATCTTTGCAAAGCACACAATGTCCAACGGCGGTTTATAACCCTGAAGGCGGTCAGGTTTTAGGTTGCTATAATGTCGTTAAACCTGTTGCTCAGACACAATATTACAGAATCGTACGCCCGGTTATTTATGTCCGCTATCCTGTGCCCGTCGCAGCGCCGTGCTATAGTCACTGTGCACCCGTGAAGCACTTTTCACGTTATGGCTATTCGCACCCTCAACATTGCGGGCATTACTGTCGCTAGAACAAAAACCAAATTAAAGTCCACACCGGGGCCTTCTACTTCTTTGAGGTAGAAGGCCTTTTTGTTTGTCGTTTTAACCCTAAGGTTACAACCATTTTGTCGCTCTCGCCGTAATCAAACTTATAAGGAGAGTGTTATGTCTGAAAATGAAACGAAAAAAACTTATAGCAGCGTCAAAATTGTAACCTTGCTGACTGTGGGTTGGGTTGGCCTTATGGGATTAATGGGCTTTGTTGCTGTGGGTCTGGTCAATGCCGGAAGTGATGGCGACACCGTTCAAATCGGACAGATTATGTCGGCAGCGCAGAGCCTACTAACTTAGCCTGCGTATCGCCTCCCTGGCAATAAGTCCGATAACAATCAAAGCAATGCCAAGCGCCCAAACCTCAATGGGGACAAAAAAGGCAAGCGCCAAACATCCTGATAAGCCGATCATGGAAATCGCTCTGGGGTAAATGCGCTGCGACTTTGACAATTTGAGCGCCGCGAGATTTGTGATGGCGTAATAAATGAGCACAGTAAACGCGCTGAAGCTCCAAATCAGTTTAATATTGCCAATCGCCGCTAAACCCGCAACAAAAAACCCTACCGCAATCACCGCTAAAGTCGGACTCCCTTGCTTTGCAATTTTCGAAAATATAGGCGGCATATCATTCCGGCGTGCCATTGCCAGAACAACCCTCGACAGCCCCATAATAAGGTTCAGTAAAACACCCAACATAGCGGTCACAGCGCCTATCACGACAATTTCCGGTAAAGTCGAAACCTCCAAAGTCTGCGCAGCTGTTTCTATTATCGTCGCTGACCCATTTGGGGCCAATGCAGTCTCAACGCCAACAGTCAGAACAACCGCAATTGCGACGCCCATATAAATAATTGCACTAATAATTAGGGTTATAATGATGGCGCGCGGGATAATGTGCCGTGGGTTTTTGACTTCCTCCCCCATCGTCGCGATACGACCATAGCCGGTAAAAGCCACGAACATCAAAGCACAAGCATATAAAAAAGCCGCAAATGTATGATCCGTTTCTTTAAAAAATGGTGCGAGATTATCTAATTGTTTTGTTTCGAAATTAGCAGCAACCACATACATAAATGTAAAAAGACAAAGCAGCGTGACAGACACAATTGCCGTATTGATGGCATTGGAACGCTGCAGACCCAAGCAAACAAGGCCTGTCATTAGCAAGACCAAACCACTGGCAAGAACGGGTAGATAGTTTTCTACCCCTAATAAATAAGTAGCATAAGCGACAGTGCCCAATGCGGCCGTCGCGGCAGAGGCAGATTTGGCCAAAAGAAATAACCATCCCGCGCTAAAACCTATTATCGGATTTAGGAGACGGTAGCCATATTCATAGGTGCCGCCGCTAACAGGATAAGCCGCCGCCAATTGCGCGCTGGATAAAGCATTACATGTCGCCAGAGACGCCGCCACGATGATAGCCGCAATGACGGACGGCCCCGTTATCCCAAGCGCCACGCCAATCGCGACAAAGACGCCCGACCCAAAGATAGAGCCTAAGCCTAGGAAAACAGCCCCCCTCAATCCAAGTGACCTTTGCAGGACAGGCGCGGTTTCTTGAGTCACTCAATAACTCATAATAAGTTAGGACGCCATATTCTTCAGAATGGCCAAAGCGGCAGCGCGTGGATCAGATGCCTCGGATATCGGTCTGCCGACAACCAAATGAGACGCGCCAGACCTTAAGGCGTCGCTCGGAGGCGCAATCCGTTTTTGGTCCCCTGCATCGCTGCCCGGCAGTCTGACTCCCGGTGTCACAATCAAAAACCCCTCAGGCACAACCGCGCGAATGGCGGCCGCCTCGAGCGGGCTGGAGACAACACCGTCCATGCCAGCTGCGACGGCTTGTTCAACGCGCCGCATAACAAGGACTTCGGCACTATCATGATAGCCGATGGCCTCTAACGCCGCTTTGTCGAGCGAGGTCAAAACCGTGACGCCTAGCAATTTAAGCACGCTGTCACCACGGCCCGCCACCGCACTTTTCATGACATCAGGACGCGCATGCACTGTCAACAAATCAGCCCCTAATCCCGCGATAGACCGCGTTGCTTTTTCGACAGTAGCGCCGATGTCATGGAGCTTAAAATCATAAAACACGTTCTTGCCCTGTGCCTTAAGCCGTTGACCAAACTCGACGCCGCCAATGGGCAAAAGCTGCAGCCCGATTTTATAGCTCTCAACCGAATTGCCTAAAACGTTAACGAGCGCCTGGGCCTCATCAACACTTGGTACATCAAGCGCGACATATAATCGGGGGTCAGATATTTTAGGCATCGACATTGCGAAACTTTTCTGAATTTTTGGCCATGAGTTTTTGCGTCACACTCATCGGCAAAGCGCGTCCCAAGAGCGCAATGAAACGATTCACACGACCTGTAATATAAACAGCGCGATTGCGCTCCAGCGCTTCGTAGGCAAGAACCGCACATTCCTCCGCATCCATCATCATATAGTCCGGTAAATTATTCATCGCCTCACGCGTGCCGTTCACATCGTGAAATTCTGTCATTGTAAAGCCGGGACAAAGGGCGCTGACATGCACACCTGTGCCTTCCATCTCCATATTCAGGCTCTCTGAAAATTTGATGAGAAAGGCTTTGACCGCGGCATAAAGTGTATGACCGCGTGATCCCGGCATATGCCCCGCGAGTGAGGCCACATTCATGATACGTCCAAATCCACGCGCCACCATTTCAGGGGCTAATTTGCGAGCTAATTCACACGGAACCGTCGCCATGAGCTGAATGAAGGCGGCGTGCTCTTCCCAAGTGCTGTCTAGATATTTGCCAGGATGACCATAGCCCGCATTATTAATGAGCCCATCAATTTTCAGACCTTCTGATTTAATTTTTGTGATGAGTTTGTCGACAGCCTTCGGCGCAAAAAGGTCGACCTCAAATATATGCGACTCTGTTTCAAAGGCCGCTTTTACGTCAGCAGCCAAAGCCTCCATAGGCGCACGGCGCCGGGCGCATAAAACCAAATCCCAGCCTTGTGCTGCATATTCTCTCGCGAGCGCGGCCCCAAGCCCTGCAGATGCGCCCGTTATCAATATTTTGGGGTTTGTCATAAGCCAAATCTTCCCGAACGTGACAAAAATGTGAGTTTCAAACAATGATTAAGCTGTTAGCTTATCCATCAAGACTTACAAGGGTATAGCCGTGAACATGTTCAAAAACCAATCCATTAAAGCCACGCTGATGATCCTTGCCTTCGGGGGGGTGTCCGCCTGTGCCACAAAAGCAGATCCAGAACCTTATCTCAACTTTGATTGTGAACAATTGAGAATGCTGTCAGAGACAAAAGGGCCTATTGATCCCTTTGCCGCCAACAGGGTAGGTCCCCAACCTCAAGACGGTTTAACGGGTGACCGAGACGGCCTGAAAGTCGAAGATAGTTTTGCCCGTCAGAAGCAAGACGACGAAGCCCGTGCTATTCGGGCGGCCTATCAGCAGAAAGGTTGTTAAGTTTTGGATCAAACCGATCTCATCAGATTAAGTGTTTTTGCAGGCGCTCTGGTTTTATTCTCGTTGCTTGAAGCCGCTTTTCCGCGACGCAGACGCGTTCAACCGCGTTTGCATCGCTGGGTCACAAATCTGGCGATGGTTATGACCGGGAGTGCCGGCCTGCTTATCCTTGGACCTCTGATTGCTGTCGGCGTCGCGGCTTGGGCCGGATTAAACGGATGGGGGCTTTTCAATCTCTTGGACTGGCCGGTCTGGATCGAATTTGCCCTCGCTTTCATTATTCTTGATCTCGCGATTTGGTTCCAACATGTTCTGTCTCATAAAATTCCGTTCTTTTGGCGATTTCATAAAGTTCACCATGCGGATCGTGACTTAGATGCCAGTTCAGGCGTGAGATTTCATCCTGTAGAAATTTTAGGCTCCATGCTTTATAAATGCGGAGTTGTGCTTTTGCTTGGCCCAACCGTCTTAGCTGTTGTCATTTTTGAAATTGTTTTAAACGGCACAGCCATTTTTAATCATGCGAATATGAAACTTCCCGCTTGGCTTGATAGGGTTTTGCGTAAAATTATTGTCACCCCCGATATGCACCGTGTCCACCACTCCATCATACTTCGCGAAAGCCAAAAAAATTACGGGTTTAATTTTTCAATTTGGGACCGCTTGTTTCGGACATATCAGGCTGAGCCCTCCGACGGACAAATCGGTATGACCCTTGGACTGAAAGAGGCGCAGGTCGACGCAACGCAAAATTTGGGGTGGAGCCTTAGTCTCCCCTTTCGAAAACAAAGTTAAAAAGTCTTGAGCCGCCTCGCCTCTGCGACTAGCTTATGTTTTCTCGGGAGGATATGGTGATGTGGATTAGCTTGGGCGTTTTAGCGCTTCTCATTATAGGTATTGCTCTTGTTTTTAACCAACTCGTACAAGCACGGCAGATGGTGAATAATGGCTGGGCAGATATTGCCGTGCAGCTTAAGCGGCGAGCCGACCTTATCCCTCGCCTTGTTGAAACCGTCAGAGGCTATGCCAAACATGAGCGGCAGCTTTTTTCAGATGTCATTGATAAGCGCAATGCCGCCCTCACTGCAGGCGATGACCCGAAGGCGCGCGGCGCAGCAGAAGGCGCGCTCATCCAACCTGTGACGCGATTATTTGCCCTTGCCGAAGATTATCCTGATCTCAAATCCGCTGATAATTTTTTAGAGCTACAGGTCGAGCTTACCGAAACAGAGGACAAAATTGAAATGGCAAGACGATTTTATAATGGAGCCGTTCGACAATTAAATACGAAAGTTGAATCTGTTCCAAGCAATCTCGTCGCGGGGCCATTTGGTTTTAAGAAGGCGCTTTATTTTGAGATAATGGAAGCTGATTATGCCGTACCTGAGGTTGATTTATAATGCGTAATTTACTGACTTTATTATTTGGGTTTTTGTTGGCGTCTCTTACGACTGTTTCAGCCGTCGCCCAAGAAAGAATTACGGCCTTTAATACCTTAGTCGAGGTCGAAAAAAGTGGCGCCCTTGTCATTACGGAAACCATTTCCGTGGTTGCCGAGGGCGATCAAATTAAACGCGGCATTTTCCGCGAGCTTCCGCGTTATTATAAATTTATGGGCGTGACTCTGGAAAACGATTACGAGTTCATATCTGTTAAACGGAATAATATTGCAGAAAACAGGGCGATCATAAAACAAGATAACGCTGTAAATTTACGCATTGGCCATCCAAGTTATTTCTTGGAAAACGGCGGGCACACTTACGAAATTAAATATCGCATCCCAGAACAAGTACGACGTCACCGCGATGACAGTAATGGCGTGGATCGGGATGAAGTTTATTGGAATGCAACAGGGACTTATTGGGATTTCCCGATTGGTGTCGCCTCTGCAACTCTCATCTTTCCCGAAGGGTCTGAAGTCATTGATACATCCGGCTATACGGGCCGCTTTGGCTCACGCGATAAAAACTACACGGTTGATGTGAGCGGTAATCGCGTAAAATTTATTACCTCTCAGCAATTAGGTGTGCGTGAGGGCCTTTCTGTTTCGGCATCCATAAAGCCAGGGATAATTGCCCCGATGAGCGAAGACAGAAAACAAGAACTCAATTGGATACGCAATGGCGGCGTCACCTTATTAGGTCTCGGCGGTTTGACGCTTTTCTTATACTACATCAGCATGTGGCGCCGCGTTGGGCGCGACCCCATTAAGCCACCCGTGTTTCCGCGTTATGAACCCCCAACAGGATATTCAGCGGCAGCCGTCCACCATATTCATTTCAAAGGGTTTCGTAAAATGGACGCCCTGACAGCGACATTAATGAGTCTGAGCATGAAAGATGTGTTGGACATTCATGCCGCCAAAAAGAAAACGACGCTGCAGTCTATGCTGGCCAATCGGGACACAGCCGGGCTTCACCGAGACGAACGGAAACTCTTAGATCTGCTTTTTGGCGATAAAGACAAGAAAATCGTGATTGACGGAAAGTCGGATAAGACGTTTTTTCGCGCCGTCACAAGTTTCACACGTCACATAAATGATTTTTACAGTCGGGATTATCATCGCGCGAATGCAGGGTGGGGTGTTTTGGGAATCGTCCTCAGCCTGATTATTGTCGCGGTTGTGATGTCCCAGCCTGTTGCCAAATCAGGGCCTATATTCTTGGGGCTTATCTTGGGTATTGTCGCTTTGAATATTGTGTTTTTAATTTTGCTAAGAGCCCCGACGAAAAAAGGCGCGCAAATATCATCTGAAATTGATGGCTTTAAACTCTATCTGGAAACCGCCGAAGAAAAGCGCATCAATACCGCCAATCCTATTGGACAAAAACCGCCCCTGATGACGGTAAAGCTTTATGAGAAATTTCTCCCTTATGCGGTGGCGCTCGGCGTTGAGAAACCTTGGACAAAACAATTCGAAGACACGCTGCCGGAGGTCGCAAAAACATATGAGCCCAGCTATGCCCGCGGGCCATTGATCGAATCCGGCGGCAATCCCTTCAAGGCGTCAACCGTTCTGGCGGCTGCCATGACGGCAGGTGTGGCCGCAGCCGCGCCGGTTAGTCAATCGTCAAGCTCCGGTGGGTTTTCGTCCGGGTCGAGCGGTGGGGGATCTTCCGGCGGCGGCGGCGGCGGCGGCGGCGGTGGTGGCTGGTAAAGCTCAGCTGTTCCTTTAGTAAATTTTAGCAGTTTGGCGATATTTTTCATTTGATGTGGAAATGGAGCCGATAATGCGTTGGCTGATCTTTATTATTTTACTTTACTTGAGCCTGCTCACAGCGGCTCAAGCTCAAACCATTATTTATGCCGATGATTTCGAAGGGACGGTTTCAGGTTGGTCAGTGAACACCACCCAATTTGATTCAGATACAACACGGTTTTTAGGGCGGTTTGACAACTCCCCCAATGCAACACAGCAGAGTTTTACTGTGCCGCCAAGTACTGACCGTGTTGAAATCACATTTGACTTTTACCGTTTTGATAGTTGGGACAATACGGCCCAATGGGGGTTTGACCGCTTTGAGATTGACATAAACGGTACAGAAATATTCTCCCTGCCCTTTGCCGCTTCACAGGATGCGCGGTCCGGCACAACAGGCAGTGTCCAGTGGTCACACGTTCCCCTCGGGCCGACCTCTGAATTTGCTTTTGGCACGGGCGAGTTTTGGTTCGATCAAAAACACCGCTTCACGATCATAGTCACGACGCCAGGCACAATACTGGATTTGACTTTGCGAACAGACCTAAATCAGGGCGGCAATGATGAATCGGGTGGGTTTGACAATATGCTGATCGAAGCCTTTCCGAAGCCCGCCAACATCTTGATTACCAAAGACGTTGACACGGTGACGACGCCGGGGCTTGAGGCATATAATCTTCCCGGAAGTGACGTGCTCTATACGTTTGCGTTGACGAGCACAGGTGGAGCGCTTGATAGCGATTCTATTATTTTAACAGATGTTGTGCCGTCAGATTTATCTGTTTTTACGGGTGACTTTGATGGAAGTGGGAATCCATTTATATTCGAGGATAATTCTATGCCACCTTCCGAGTTGAATTGTTGCTCCGCAGGCCAATATGAGTTCTCCAATACCACATCGGGTGCGCCCGTTTTTGGGTATGTGCCGTCAACACCCTATGACCCGGCAGTTACTTACCTTCGTATTCTGCCGTCCGGCACCTTACGGGATGCCACAAATGATCCTGTAAATCTTGAGTTCAAATTCAGGGCAAGAATTAAATAGGCAAGCCACGTTATTAAGGCACATCGCTATCATCGCCTTGCGGCGTCAGCGCTTGAAAATCAAAAAACTCTGTATCCAAAAGATGCGACGGCCTGACATGAGATAAGGCGCGCATCATGCTTGCTTTTGTTCCCGGCGCTTGCGCTTCCCACTCCCGAAGGCGTTGTCCCATAATTTGTCTTTGTAGACCATCTTGGGAGCCGCATAAATTACAAGGAATAATCGGACAGCCGAGCGCCGACGTATATTTCGCCAAATCACTTTCTGCTGTTTCAATTAAAGGCCGAATAACGGTTACATCCCTAGCGTCATTCAAAAGCTTCCCCGGCATGGCCGCGAGCCTGCCGCCTTTAGTAAAGTTCATCATAAATGTTGCCAGAGCATCCTCGCGGTGATGCCCGAGAACGATTGCACTACAGCCTTCTTCGCGTGCGACCCGGTAAAGAATACCGCGTCTCAAACGTGAGCACAGCGAGCAGTAAGTTTTATTCTCAGGCACTTTTTCCGTCACGATGGAATAAGTATCGCGTGTCTCTATGCGGTAGGGAACACCCAGACTTTCAAACCATTCCGGTAAAATGTGATCGGGAAAACCAGGTTGTCTTTGATCCAAATTACAGGCCAACAGATCCACAGGTAGATCTCCATGGGCTTTCAAATCCAGCAGAATAGCCAATAAAGCATAGCTATCTTTTCCACCGGACAGGCAAACAAGCCAACGCGGGGTTGCCGCTTTACCGATCATACCATATCGGCCAATCGCCTCTGCGGCTTGTCGCTTGAGGCGTTTGCGCAGACGGTTAAAATTTGTCGTTGCAGGCGCCTGGCAAAATAAAGCCCGGGCAATTTCAGTGTACTCTGGCTTAGCTTCAGACACGCGTTTTTCAGAGAGGGTTAAAGCCATTTATTTGACATTTCGGATAACGCGTTGGGGATAAGGTATCGTGATATTATTCGCTTTAAGCGTCCGCCACACAATGAAATTCACATCCGACGTAAATTTATTGGCACCGTCATCAATACCTTCGCACCAAAATTCTATCGCCATATTGATACCGCTATCTCCGAAGCTCCGAAGCTCGAGATCGGGTAATTCAGGCGCTTCCAAGATTTGAGGATGTTTGAGAACTTCAGGAATTAAAATATCTTCCAAACTGTCAAGATCAGTTTCGTAGGCCACTGAGAACTCAACTTCATAACGTTGACGCGGATCTTTATGCGTCCAGTTTTCATATGCTTCTTCGGTGAACTTCGTATTCGGCACCATGATATCTTTTCCGTCCGCGGTCTCAACCGTTGTCGATCGCATGTTAATCGCTTCGACATGACCTTGTTGACCATCAGGCAAGACGACGAAATCTCCAACTTTTACCGTCCTGTCAAACAATATGATGAGCCCTGAAATGAAATTCGCTGCAATAGGTTGGAGCCCAAAACCGATCCCCAAGCCAATCGCTGAGAAAATAACAACAAGACCGGAAAGTGGAATGCCTGCAAAAGACAGAACCAAAACGACCAAAATAACAAAGAGCAATATCTGGAAAAGCTTGGCGACGATTTCTCTGACGCCGACATCAAGCGTTTCTTGCGACCGAATGGCATCTTGGCCTTTTGTATTTGAGAAATTACCTAACCAAAAGAAAAGCCCCCCGAAAATAGCAAGGCGCACGAGCGTCATAATTGTAATGGGTGTATCGCCCATCGACATAATCGTCGTGCCGTTCAAGGCAGCGATGAAATCGTCATAATAACCAAAAACAGCCAAGAGGGCGAGCGGTACAAACGCCCATGTCGCAATTTTTTGGAAAAGCGGGTTGGAAACAAATTCTTTAATGGCCGAGAAAAGCAGAAAAACAACAGCTAAACCCTGCACGAGCTTTACCAACCAATCTTGGCCAACCACCGGAATAGCCTTTAAGATCACTGCAAAAATCGCCAGCAACCCTACCAGAAAAATAGGCCTTAAAAGGTTCCGCGCCCGATAGACGTAGTCACGCACAAATTTTAGTTTCACATCGTCAGAAGGCGCATCCGCAAAAAGAAAAACCCGCTTCCGAATAGCGCCCGCCAAAATCGGGGCCATAAAATAGGCCAGAATGACGGCGCCAAGTTGCGCCAAAAATGTAAGACTTGTCAGCCAGCCCAGAATCTTATCCAACCAAGCGCGTGCCATGTCCTGAAGATTAGCAGAGTCAATCAGCGGAGCCCTCTCCTCTTCAGCTCGCGCGTCCGGGACTGATTTCACTAAGGCTTGTTGTTGGGCTCTTACGGCATCCGCAATCGCGCGGTCGGCTTTGGCGCGCGCATCAATGGCGGCAATAAGCGCTGGGTCATTCAAATCAATTGTCTGTGGGCTATCAAGTGGCGCCTGCTCTGCGAGAGCAACAGGCGGCTCTGTCATTTCAACGGGAGCAGGCGACTCATTATCAGGCGTTTGCTCAGACGATTGCGCGACAACCCAAGAGGCGCTGAACGCCACAAACAAAAAGCTTAAAACAAGCGTCCGGATTACGTTGAATATGGCCACAAAGTTCCCCTATCTAAACCAAGGCACTTGTTAAGCTAAATTATCATAATTTGTAAACAACTATGGCCTTTATGAGTCGTTTTAGGTTATGGGAATGCGCAAATTAAGGAGCCATTCGGTTATGATTAAGCCAAAGAAAGTCGTCCTCGCTTATTCCGGAGGTCTGGATACATCCATCATCTTGAAATGGTTGCAGGAGGAAAAGGGTTGCGAGGTCGTTACCTTTACTGCGGATCTTGGTCAGGGCGAGGAATTAGAACCTGCACGTCGCAAAGCGGAAGCCCAAGGCGTGAAAGAAATTTTCATTGATGACTTGCGCGAAGAATTTGTCCGCGACTTTGTTTTCCCGATGATGCGCGCCAATGCAGTTTATGAAGGCCTTTATTTGTTGGGCACCTCCATTGCGCGCCCCCTTATCTCTAAACGTCAAATTGAAATTGCGCATATGGTGGGCGCAGATGCCGTCTGTCACGGCGCGACGGGCAAAGGAAATGACCAAGTCCGCTTTGAATTGGGCTATTATGCGTTAGACCCGGACATAAAAGTTATCGCCCCATGGCGAGAGTGGGATTTAAATTCACGCACAAAACTCATTGAATATGCGGAAAAACACGGCATAGAAATCGCAAAAGATAAGCGCGGAGAAGCCCCCTTCTCTGTTGACGCAAACCTGCTTCATACCTCGTCCGAGGGCAAAGCCCTCGAAGACCCGAATGTTGAAGCGCCTGATTTCGTTTATCAACGGACCGTCGCCCCCGAAGATGCGCCTGATAAACCCACGTATATCACAGTCGGTTTTGAAAAGGGGGATGCCGTCTCCATTGATGGCAAAGCCCTGTCTCCGGCCGCGCTTTTAACCCAACTTAATGAACTTGGCGGCGCCAACGGTATTGGCCGTCTGGACCTTTTGGAAAACCGGTTTGTCGGTATGAAATCTCGCGGCATTTACGAGACGCCCGGCGGGACAATCTTGCTGATGGCCCATCGGGGGATAGAGCAAATTACTCTGGATAAAGGTGCGGCACATTTGAAAGATGAACTCATGCCGAAATATGCCGAGCTTATTTATAACGGGTATTGGTTTAGTCCGGAACGTGAAATGCTCCAAGCTGCCATAGATCATAGCCAAGAATTAGTTACGGGCACAGTGCGCCTTAAACTCTATAAAGGCAGCGTTGATATTGTCGGACGTGAAAGCCCTTATTCCCTTTATTCTCAAGAACACGTCACCTTTGAAGAGGATGATGTGTATGATCAAGCGGACGCAGGCGGGTTCATTAAAATTAACGCCCTGCGCCTGCGCCTCTTAAAAGCACGGGATCGCAAAGCCGGGAAAAATGATTAGGTCACATTACGCGTCTCTTACAAAAAACTCATTTTTATAAGAGATGTGTTAACCGTCACAATTAGGACTCATTTAAATAATTAAGCGTAAGTTTAGACGCAAAGTTAGCCTGAGGGGGCAAACAGGGGACTAAACCTATGCCACAAAGCTTGCGCCATCTTTTGCTAACCAGTGCTATTTTCCTTGTTGCTTGCGGTGGGGGCAGTAGTGGTGGCGGATCTCCGAGTGTCGGCGGTGGACAAGGATCCTCGCCTCCCCCTCCCCCACCGGCTCAAACAAAAATAGACACCCTAGAGGAAGCGTCTCGTTTTTTGAATATGGCTGGTTTCGGCGATGATACCGCAACTTTAGAGGGTCTCGTTAATCAGAATGCAGAAAATTGGGTCATACAACAAATGAGCTTGCCCCATCAATCATATCTGACCCAAACCCGGAATCGCTTAACGACAATGGGAGATAATGGGCCACGCAATAGCGCGCACAATATCGTTTTTTGGAAACGCATGATTACAAGTGATGATCAATTGCGCCATCGCATGACCTATGCGTTATCCCAAATCGTTGTCGTATCAGACCGCTCAATAAGTAATTCCAAAGCTATGGCTTATTACATGGATATCCTCGGCAAAAACGCCTTTGGGAATTACAAAGATATCTTGATGGAGGTGACTTACTCACCAGCTATGGCGGACTATCTGACTTATTTAAACAACAGAAAGGCCGACGAAAAAACCGGTCGTATGCCGGATGAAAATTACGCCCGAGAGCTTTTACAGCTTTTCGCGATAGGCGTGAATGAACTCAATATGGACGGGACATTAAAACTTGATGGGGCAGGTGAACCCATTCCGACATTTTCGAATGAAGACATTGGTGGATTAGCTCGCGTTTTCACAGGCCTAAAACTTGATAGAGATGCCGCGACTGAGTGGAGTGATCGTTTCACATTTCCCCTCGCAATTGATGAACGCAATCATTCTGAATTAGAAAAAACATTTTTAGGTCAGACAATTATTGCTAATACGCCGGCACAAGAAACAATTGATCAAGCCATTAACGCCATTTTCGAACACCCAAATGTGGCGCCCTTTATATCGAGGCAGTTAATCCAACGGTTTACGGCCTCTAACCCTGAACCTTCTTATGTGCAACGTGTTGCACAGGCCTTTGAAAGCGGGTCTTTCACTGGTCCTGATGGCACAGTGTTCGGCACAACAGGCCGTGGTGACCTAGCCGCAACCCTTGCCGCAATCCTCTTGGATGAGTCTCAGCTCGACAATAGTTATCAGACACCCGGGAGTGGAGATTTAACGGATATTGGGAAAATAAGGGAGCCCGTCCTTAATTTTGTCCATTGGGCACGCGCTTTTGATGTTTCACCTGCCTCAACAGAGCTGGAAGGCAAGCTCATTTGGAATGCAAATGATCAGCTAGGCCAATCACCCTTTGGAAGTTTAAGCGTATTCAATTTTTATAGGCCCGGGTTTATTCCGGGAGGAACACAGGCTGGGGAACGAGGACTCACTGTGCCTGAAATGCAACTCGTCAACGCCGCTGCACGTAATGGCTATATCGAATTCATGACCGACTACATAATGGATAGAAGTTATGTCATCGGGAACGATAAAGACGCAATAAGCTTCAAGCCCGATTATTCCGATCTTATCCTGCTTTGGGATGATATCCCCGCTATGATTGATCATTTGGACAAACTCTTAACGTTTGGACGCATGAGCGACGACACGAAACAGAATATTACAGACCTTATGGCAGAGATTACTGTGCGTTCGGATACGACTGAGAATGCAGCCGATGATAAATTACTGCGTGCAGAATTGGCGGTTCTATTAACCGTCACTTCCCCAGAATTTATGACACAGCAATAAAAGGAAACGCCTCATGACTTACTATAATCGCCGTCGTTTTCTAAAATCATCTGCTGCCTTAGGCTTTGCTGGCAGCACAGGCTTACTCTCAGCACTGACAACGCAATCTGCGAATGCGATGGATGTGTCAGGCTATAAAGCGCTGGTTTGTATATTCCTTAAGGGTGGAATAGATGGATATGATACAGTCCTGCCGTTAGATGTTCCGTCTTATGACGCCTTTAAAGGCATTCGTCCCGATCTCTTTTCCCTTTACGATTCTGATAATCCTAATTCGAGCCGTAATCGAGACAACCTTTTGTCGGTTGGCGCTTTAGCCAATGATACAAGCCGTCAATTTGCGCTGCCGCGCGAAATGGCTGAATTAAAAAGCCTATATGATAGTGGGCAAATGGCTATTGTGGGCAATGTTGGCCCTCTGATTGAACCGACAACGCGTGATGGCATGGAAAACCGCCAATCCCGCTTACCTAAAAGTCTATTCTCTCATAATGACCAACAATCGACGTGGATGTCTATGAATATCGAAGGCCGCAATGATGGGTGGGGGGCTAAATTTGCTAAAATCGCGGCAGATGCAGACCCAACCAGTAATAGTGCATTTTCAGCGATTACCACGTCTTCAAATGACATTTTCTTGAGAGGTCAAGGCATCTCTCAATTTAAGACGAAATCAGGTGGGGCGTCAGAGCCATCAATTATCAGTCGAAATTGGATGCTTCGGTCAGCGAGAAATTCCGGTGCCGCCAGAGACATTTTGAGACGCCATTTTGGTAGTGACAACTATGTCAGCCAAAATATCTTACAAGCAGATCTCGCCGCCTCCCATAAAGAAGGTCGCACAACAATTGAACAATATATTTCAGCCATTGAAAATGCATCGCCGATTTCCACAGAGTTTCCAAATACTGGCCTTGGCCGTCAATTAGAAGCGATTGCGGAATCAATTTCACTGCGAGGCGGATTGAACATAAGCCGCCAAATCTTTTTTGCGTCTATGGGCGGGTTTGATACACACAACAACCAGGCCACAGGGTTGCCGAATAAGCATATAGAAATTTCACAAGCCATTGCAGCATTTCAGCGGGCAATGTCTGAGTTAGGCACCACAAATGACGTCACAACATTCACAGCAGCAGACTTTGGCAGAACAATGGTCTCTAATGGTGACGGCACAGATCATGGGTGGGGCAATCATCATTTTGTTGTCGGCGGCGCAGTTAAAGGCTCCAAAATTGTCGGGGACATTCCAGCTTATGACTTGGGTCTTCAAAACTATACGAAAACGCGCGGACGCCTTATCCCAACAACATCGGTCGATGAATACGCAGCCACACTCGGACGATGGTTTGGATTAAACGATACAGATTTATCCGAAGCGTTGCCGCATTGGGGTAATTTCAATCGTAACTATCTCGACCTCTTCTAAATTCTTTTACCTGCGCATGAATATTGTGCTATTTGCCTAAAATAGGGCTATGACTTTGCGCCGAATTGGCGTAGCGCAGGCTCATAATTTATAGCACAGGCTAGGGTCATGGCACAGTCATCCTCCAAGGAACTTAACTTCCGCCAAAGCGTCGATTTAATGTTTAATCGCGCGGCAAGTTTTGTCGATATCTCACCCAAAATGATTGAAAAAATCCGCGTTTGTAACGCGACCTATACGGTGCGTTTCGGCGTAAGGCTTCGCGGAGAAGTCCATACTTTTGTAGGTTATCGGGCCGTGCACTCTGAACATAAAGAGCCCGTCAAAGGCGGCATTCGCTATTCGCTCGCTGTGAATCAAGACGAAGTTGAAGCCCTCGCTGCCTTAATGACTTATAAAACGGCGCTTGTAGATGTACCCTTTGGTGGCTCCAAAGGCGGACTTTGTATCAACCCCCGCGCATGGTCCGAAGAAGAGCTTGAGCGCATCACGCGCCGTTTCACATTTGAGCTATCGCGTCGGGATCTTATTCACCCTTCATTGAACGTTCCCGCCCCTGATATGGGGACAGGCGAGCGGGAGATGGCTTGGATGATGGATGAATATCGCCGCCTGCATAATCAGAATATTGATGCCATTGCCTGTGTGACGGGCAAGCCCGTTCACTTAGGCGGTATTGAGGGTCGGGTCGAAGCCACAGGGCGCGGCGTTCAATATGCGTTACGTGAATTTTTTCGTCACCCAGATGATAAGAAAAAAGCGGGCTTGCGCGGCGAACTGGACGGCAAGAAAATCATTGTCCAAGGCCTTGGTAATGTGGGCTATCACGCGGCCCTCTTCTTGGCCGAAGAAGACGGTGCAAAAATTATTTCCGTGATTGAGCGCGGGGGCATTATCCGAAATCCAAAAGGGATCAATATTCAAGCCCTGCGTGATCATATGACCTCCGGCGAAGACCTATCCAAATTTGAGGGCGGTGAGTTTAGCGAACCTGATCCGGCCGCAATTTGTGAAAAATGCGATATCCTGATACCGGCGGCGCTTGAAGGTGTTATCCATGTCGAAAACGCGCATAATGTGAAAGCCAAATTAATTATCGAAGCTGCCAATGGCCCCGTTACCGCCATGGCGGATAAAATTCTGCGCGATAAGGGCGTATTCATTATCCCCGATATGTATGCCAATGCGGGCGGCGTGACGGTGTCCTATTTTGAGTGGGTCAAAAACGTCAACCACATTCGCTTTGGGCGGTTGCAGCGCCGGAATGAAGAACGGAAATATAATATCTTAATTGACGCTCTTGAAAACCAAGGCATGAAATTCTCCAAAGGCTTTAAGAAAGAATATATGGAAGGCGCGAGCGAACTCGACCTAGTCCGCGCGGGTTTGGATGACACGATGCGCACAGCCTATCAGAATATTAAGAGCTCTTTGGAAAACAAACCTGAGCTCGAGGATTTCCGCACTGCTGCGTTTTATAGCGTTATCGAAGATATTGCCCTGCACTATCGCAGCATCGGACTTTAAGTCAGCTTTTGAACCTCTCGCCTGCCTTAAACGTAATCTCCACAGACGGAGATTTTGGGCATGGTATATATTATCGCTTATTTGGGAACGCTCATTGCATTCTTTGCCATTGATATGGTCTGGTTAGGCCTGGTCGCCAAAAACTTTTACCGCGATCAATTAGGTAGCCTGATGGCGGATAGCCCGAATTGGGGCGTCGCGATTGTCTTTTACCTTTTATATATTGCCGGTATCGTCTTCTTTGCTGTCAAGCCCGCCCTAGATGCAGACAGCCTCCTCAAAGGCACTCTCTATGGGGCTTTGTTCGGTTTTTTCTGTTATGCCACTTATGATCTGACGAACCTTGCAACGCTTAAAAATTGGCCGCCGAAAATGGTCGTTGTTGATATTATTTGGGGCACAGTCCTGACAGGCGCTTGCGCCACAGCCGGCGCTTGGGCGGCCCTTAAATTTGCCGCCTAGCGCGAGGCAAGCCACGCCTTATATCGCTTCGTCTGCCGCGCTTGCGTGATTTGCTGGCTGATACTCGCCAAGAGAGGGCGCTGTTTTTGTTTCACCGGCAAGCCCTGCCCCATACGGTTTAATTGCTCTTTCGCGAGCGCCATATTGGCAAGCCCTTTGAGCGACTTATTCTTCCAATTGGCGGTTATAATATGCGTCGACAGATTTTTGTCCGCCTTCCAATCCTGAGGGAGGTTCGGATTATAAGCCATCGCCCGCGCGATACCGACAATATCCACGCCTTCTGCCAAAGCCATTTCCGCAGTGTCGCGGCGCGTCACGCCACCCGTGACCATCAACGGCATCGTCGCCGCTTGGCCGATCTCTTTGGCAAAATCGAGGAAGAACATTTCACGTTCTTTTGTGCTTTGGGCGCGCCCATCTGTGGACATGCCCATCATCGCCGCGCTCTCATAGCTACCGCCGGACAGTTCCACAAAATCAACAGCCTCTCCGCCGAGCCAGTCCACGACCTGTTTGGCATCGCCCACATCAAAGCCCCCCTTTTGGAAATCAGCGGAATTCAGCTTCACGCCGACAATAAAGCCGGGCTCGACACGCGCTCTCACGGCGCGAATAATCTCGAGCAAGAAACGGGCACGGCTCTCTAGGCTCCCGCCCCATTCATCGTCGCGCAGATTTGTTAGAGGCGACAAAAATTGCGCGACCAGATAGCCATGTGCCGCATGAATTTGAACACCGTCAAAGCCGGCCCGTTCGGCTTGATGCGCGGAATCCGCAAAGCGCTTGATCATGCCGCGGATTTCATCAGGTGTCAGAGCCCGCGCAGGGGCAAACATTTTATCCGCCGGTCCTTCTAAGCTGACTTTTGTGTCTGATGCCGACACGGCCTGCGTCCCCATATTAGCGTAGACCTGCCGCCCGGGATGAGAGAGTTGCATGACCAATGTCGCACCGCCGGATTTTCCTGCTGTCGCCCAGTGCTCAAAACGGGTGCGCGTGTCCGCGTCCGCCAGACTTCCCTGTTCCAGCAAAACGCCGCCCGGCCCCGTCATGGCGGTTGGGTCGACCATCACATTGCCTGTCAAAATCAATCCCACCCCGCCCTTCGCCCAAGCGGTATAAAGATTGATGAGGCGCTCGCCCGGCACTTGCCCGGGGTCTGCTAAATTTTCCTCCATCGCCGCTTTGCACAGGCGATTAGGGATCACGGCACCACAAGGAAGCGTCAGAGGGGAGAAGATGTCCGTCATATCAAAAGCCTTGAAATCTGTATGCGAGCGAGATGAATGCCCTATCATTTAGCGTTAGACTTATCGGCTTAGGTGGCTTGCGGTCAATGGATTTACGCTTCTTACTTTTAAAACCATTCGCCCCATCGAAAGGCGGGGTCCATCTCCCGAACCTTTCCAGCCAGAAGACAGCGCAGAAGATGGATCCCCTGTCGTAGCGCGGGATGAACGGAAGTTGAGAGACGTGGGGAGCCCAACACCTCTATCCACCTGCCAAACCTGACAGGTGGTATTGGTTTAAAATTGACATCGAACAAGGCGGCGCTCTGGCTGTTTTGGTCTTAATGAGTGGCTTTGGTGGAATCTCC
>CAYGTR010000006.1:0-86760 GCA_964352855.1 uncultured Algimonas sp.
TGTTGTCTGTGCCATGGCGCCGGACGCTAGGCCCATTGTGAGGGCGATTGCGGAGGTGCTCAGGATGGCGTGGAAGCCAAGTGAGGAAAAAGAGGTTTTCATAGTAAAATCTTTTCTTAAGGGTCTATTTGAATAAGGTAGGCGGCTCTTAAAACCAGCATGCTACGCTTTTATGACAATCAATTCATAATTTATAGAGTTGTAACAGTGAATCTGGGGGGTGAACTGGATTCATTTGTTAATTGTGTCTTAAAAGTCACATATTTATGCACAGGCCTTCAAAAAGCACAGGATTAGCTCTGCTATCCACAAGTAATAAAGACTCGCATCTGCCATCATTTCGCCTTAGGCGTAAAAAGTCATATGACACGAGCAGGGTAATCGAACAAAGAATCACGATTTATGTCATTTGTTATCGCCATCGCCGGGGGAAGTTGTTCGGGTAAAACAACCTTAGCGCATTATCTTCAGCACCGCTTGGGTGCGGCAAACGCCATGTTGATTCGCCAAGATGATTATTATCACGATATCAGAGACCGGGCCAAAGGGGATGAAATCCCAAATTTTGACGTGCCGGAGGCCTTGGATTTTGCTTTATTAGCAGAAAACCTAAGAACGCTCAAAAACGGGGAACCGGTCGAGCTCCCCAATTATGATTTTGCGACTCACCAACGTATTCGCGCGACGGAGCCCTTGGAACCCAAAAACTTTACCATTGTGGAGGGCTTGTTATTGCTCAATGATCCCAACATTCGCGAACAAGCGGATGTGATGGTCTATATGCGTTGCCCGTATCAGATACGGTTTGAGCGTCGTCTGGCCCGTGATGTTGCAGAGCGCGGCCGAACTGAAGACTTTGTGCATCAGCAATTTGCCAAAGATGTTGAGCCTGCCCATCAAAAATACATCCAACCGTCTGCACAACACGCTGATATTATTGTCATGCAGGACGATTACGTACAACATGTCGACAGCGTCGTGGACCGGATTATAGATAGCCTACCCAATATTGACGCCCCTCAAATGAGCCTCGCTCTTTAATACGGACCAGAAAGAGCCTCGCCCATGCAATCACATCCTGCATTTGGACTTATTGGCGTTGTCTTTATATTAATCGTGGCGTTTCTCTTCTCGAATAATAAGCGGGGCATTAATCTGCGGATTGTGCTCTCGTGTTTTGCCTTGCAGGTCTTGATCGCCGTCTTTGTGCTTTATGTGCCGTTCGGAAAGACCGTCTTGGGCACGATGGCCGAAAAAGTCACAACGCTCCTGAGCTACGCCAATGACGGGATTGATTTCGTCTTTGGTGGTTTGGCGAGTGAGGCATTGGGCTTCAGCTTTTTGGTGCGCGTCTTGCCCGTTGTCATCTTTTTCGCTGCGTTGATGGAGGTGCTTTATCACCTCAAGGTTATGCAATTGATCGTCAAATATGGCGGGCAGGCGATGCGCTGGCTGACAGGGACCAAACCCATCGAGTCGTTAAATGTCGTGGCCAATATTTTTGTCGGCCAAACCGAGGCCCCTTTGACGCTTAAACCTTATCTGCCGAGCATTTCCCGGCATGAGCTCTTTACGATTATGGTGTCCGGTCTTGCCTCTATCGCGGGGACGGTTTTGGCAGGATATATTCAACTCGGCATTGACGCGGAATATTTGATCGCCGCCTGTTTTATGTCTGCGCCGGCCGGCCTTCTCATGGCAAAAATTATTATGCCTGATCCCGTTGTGGCCAAAGCAGAGATGAAAGACGAAAGCCTGTTTCAACTCGGAGAAATTGAGCGTCATTCTAATGTGATTATGGCCGCTGCTGTGGGCGCGCAAAATGGTGTCAAATTGGCCGTGGGAATTGGTGCCATGCTGATCGCTTTTGTGTCATTAATAGCGCTTTGTAATGGATTATTAGGCTATTTCGGAAATCTCGCAGGATTTGAAGGCCTGACCATTCAAAGCATTTTAGGCACGATATTCTCTCCGCTCATGTATTCGCTCGGTATTCCTTGGGCCGAGGCACAGCAAGCCGGTGGTATTTTTGGCGAGAAAGTCGTGCTCAATGAATTCATCGCCTATATCAGCCTCGCCAATGCCGATGGCTTGTCCGACAAAACAATGGTCATTTTGACCTTTGCCTTGTGTGGTTTTGCCAATCTAAGCTCAATCGCGATTTTGATGGGCGGCCTCGGCGCACTCATCCCTGACCGCATGTCAGACATAGCCGAGATGGGCGTGAAGGCGGTGTTTGCAGCGTCATTGGCAAACTTAATGAGTGCGGCTTTAGCAGGGATATTGGTCGGGCTTTAGCGGGTGGGTTGGCTTCATAAACTTTAGTAAGTGGTGAGAGCCCTAACCATTGAAGAGTTTAAAATTTAATCTGTTTACTCAGCGAAAGTTACTTGTTTAACTTCAACTTTTTGCTCTGTAAATTTGTAGTCGTCTTTAGCGGTCTCAAACTGGCGCGAGCCTTTAAGCCCTGTTTTTGATGAAGACTTAGCGGAATTTTTATAGGTTGATTATCTTTATAAGTTACTTTTTGAGGTAATATCTCTCCAAAATTACCAGCCAGATTTTTTCGCTCTTTTTTTGCTTTTATTATGGCCTGTAATTTTTTGATAGCGACATTGTAACCTGTATTCATATCCTTAAAACTGGCGGACTTATTTTTAGCAATGGCTAAGACACTCCTTTGTCTAGTAAGTTCATAATCGAAATCTTTCAGCAATGACTCTGCTAATCCTGACATATGTTTTGCACCGTATTTTACGCATAGTCGTTTATAGTTATTCTTTTCCTCGATAATTTCTTCGGCCAACACCATTCGTAAAAATAAATCACGGTCATCAATTATAAATTTGCGGTAAGGTGCCATAAATTTATCGAGCAAGTGGTCATCGCTTTGATCCTGACCCTTGTCATCATTTATGTCTAGAATTAGCTCCCTCAGTTTGAGAAAAGGGGCGATTATGAGAGCCCCAAGTAAAAGGAATGGGAAGCATACTTTGCTCCACCATGGCATGGCTTTTATTACTCTTGAAGTATGCCAATGATGAAAATCCGCGCGTACTTGCCTGACTTCAAGGCGGTAACATTTCCCGCAACCACAATCTGACACTCTCATAGTTTCTTGTAATTCATGTGTCTCTGAGTGTGGTTTTGTCGCACGGGTCCATTTCTTGAAAAAACGAACTTTTCCACTTTGCAAAGATAACTGAGAGCGCCATGCTACTATTTATGAAATATATAGGCCTCGTCTACTTGGTGCATAGCAACCTTCTAAGTATACTGTATCCTGACACCATATTTCATCATTTATTTCTCTATAATATTTGGGCTCCCTAAGATGCACCATTGGCAGTAATGTAATGTCAGGTATATTTTTGTCGGGATGGGAATAATAGGATATCCGCATCCATAGTCCATCCTGATTGCTGTATTCATAATCCACCATAAGTTGAGTATGGATAATTCAGTATAAAATCATATTAAACAATATATTTAAGCAATTAAGAAACAACGTTTAATTCGATATTCTATCTAGCCTAATTGTGGGATTAAAAATTCTGTTACTAAGATCTTCAGGATGTAGCCCTTAAACCCTCAAAACGAATGGGTTATGGATTTAACCGTGCCCATTCAACCTATCACCCCTTCAATAACCCAATCTCAATTAATCGTTCTTTTAAATACTCTCCCGCCGTTATGGGAGCTTCGACGGTGCCGCCTTGGTCGAGGCAGCTTTGTAACGGCTCAATCAGCGCGTCATTATTGAGGTGCAGGAAAAACGGCATGGAATAGCGCGGGAGCTTGGCGCGCTCAGGCGCAGGGTTCAGCACGCGATGTGTGGTCGAAGGTAGGATACCCGCCGTCAGACGCTGCAACATATCACCGCAGTTAATAACGATCGACCCGGATGGTGCATTGACATCTAGCCACACGCCGGAACGATGCTTGGCTTGCAAGCCGGCTTCTTCGGCTCCGAGCAAAAGCGTGATGAGGTTAATATCTTCATGCGCGCCTGCGCGAACGCTACCCTTGGGTTGCGGTGTGAGTTGCGGGGGATAGTGCAACAGGCGCAAAATCGAATTGCCGACATTGACCTTATCATTAAACCAAGTTTCCGGCAGATCGAGATAGATCGCGAGCGCATGCAAGAGCTCTAGCCCGAATGCATCAAAGGCTTTGTAGAGTGTGCGCGTGCCTTGGTTAAAATTTGGTAGCTCAGTCACCTCAGGCGTGTCCTGCATCACGGCACGATAGGGTGAGTCTATGGGCAGATCGCGTCCAGTGTGCCAAAATTCTTTCAGGTCGGCTTCGGCTTTGCCCTTGGCATTCTCTGTCATGAAAGGCGAGTAACCGCGCTGATGCCCATTATCAGGATCGGCATATTTGTGTTTGATGTCTTTTGGCAGCGCAAAAAAATCTTTGGCCGCTTTATCGCCCGCCGCGATAATATCCTTATCAATCGTATGGTCGGAAATGACGGCAAAGCCCGTTTCTTTGAAACTATCTCCAAAAGCCTTGATGAAAGCCGATCTATCCGTTTTCCAAAGATTATAGCTGATTGGGTCGATTGTTATGTCAGTCATCTTTTATCCTTCTTGCGGCATCCTGATTACCACGCAGGTGGTAAAAATGGAAAAGGCTTTTGTCACACCCCTATGTGACATAAAAGGGGGCATGACTCAGAAAGATGAAAAGATACCCACAATTTGTGCGCTCGGCTCGGTTAATTTGGATATGATTATTCAGACATCCAAACTGCCCGTCGCGGGAGAAACCATCACGGGCGGACAGTTTACGGCCTTACCGGGCGGTAAAGGGGCGAATACGGCCTTCTCAGCGCAGAACTTGGGGGTCAAAGTGTCACTGGTCGCGATGGTCGGAGATGATGCTTACGCTATTGAAGCTTTAAAAGGCGTCAAGGACGTCGGTGTTGATCTCAGCTTGGTAACAACACATCCGGAGGCCCCGACCGGGCTTGCCTTTATCAATGTCTCGCATGATGGAGAGAATCAAATTGCTGTTGCCTCTGGGGCAAATATGGAATTTGCGCCCGACCATCTCCCTACAATAGAGCATGACGCCATTCTGACCCAATTTGAAATTCCTATCGCGACGATTTCTGAGGCCATTCAAAATTATACGGGATTCGTGGCGGTCAACGCGTCTCCTGTCTCTGAGGAGATCAAGGCGATTTTTGAGCGAGCAGATCTCATTATCGTGAATGAGGGGGAATATGCTGCCTATAAAGACGCACTGACGGAATATCGGGGGTTATTGGCAATAACTTTGGGCAGTCGCGGTGCGATCATACGCCAAAAAGGCAAAGTCATTGCCGAAGCTAAGCCTCCAAAAATTCACGTCATTGATACGACGGGCGCGGGCGACGCCTTTGCGGCGGCGCTGACGGTGGCCTTGGTTGAAGGGCAAAGCCCGCAACAGGCCTTGCGGTTTGCCTGTATTGCGGGTGCGCTCACAACGACAAAACTGGGCACACAGACCGCCGCGCCGCGTCGCGCCGATGTTGAGGCGTTATTATCCTAGATCAGGTAAGAGTTTGAAGATACGCTCCGGCAGGGGTTTCGTGCGGCGTAACTCCTCAGCGGAGCAGCCCTCTAATTCATGTGGGAAGACCGTCCACTCATCGGTTTCATGCAAATAAAAGTCCGGCACACGCGCGGTTTTGTTGCGCTTCGGTTTATAATAAACAGTCGCGACGCGAATATCACTCGGCGTATTGCGACGGCATTTTTCTTCGAGCTTTTTGATAATAGCGTCAACGCTGCGACCACTGTCAAAAATATCATCAATAATCAAAAGCTGATCATCCACATTGATCGTATCAATCAGATGTTGAAGGCCGTAAACCGTCACATTTTTGGATTGCTTATCCATAGTTTCATAAGAGCGCGTGCGGATAGCAAAATGATTGGTTTCACAGCCCAAAAGTTCCAAGACTTCCTGCACTGCGATCCCCACAGGTGTGCCGCCGCGCCAAACCCCGACAATAAAAGACGGGCGGTAACCCGTTTCAAAAATCTGCAGGGCTAGCTCAAAGGAGTCCTTCAAAAGCTCTTCGGCGCTGACGAATAGTTTTTCCATGACGATGTCTTCCGTGTCTTTGTCTCCAATGTCTTTTGATGGGAGAAAGGCCGCGCCTAATGGAAACTCTTTGCCTAATCAAGTATTCTCATTTGTCTTTAAGCAGCCTATGAGGGCTGATGACACAAAAACTTATCATTGATTGCGATCCCGGCCAAGACGATGCCATTAATCTATTTTTGGCTCTGCCCAAAACGACAGACTATGATATTTTAGGTATCACGGTGGTTGCGGGAAACACCAGTCTTGAAAAAACGCAGCGCAATGCGCGGCTTCTCTGTGAACTGGCAGGGCGAACAGATATTCTTGTTTTCGCAGGGGCGAATGCGCCTTTGGAATATTCTTTGGCAACGGCCGAAGAGGTTCATGGCAGTGAAGGCTTGGAAGGCATCGAAATTTATGAGCCTAAAATGCCGCTCCAAGAGAAAGACGCGGTTGACTTTATTATAGAGACGTTACGCGCCGCAGATGCGGGTAGTATCACACTCGTCCCGACAGGTCCTCTAACCAATATCGCAAAAGTTCTGATTCAAGCCCCTGACCTAGCCTCAAAAATCAAAGAAATCGTTTTAATGGGTGGTGCGCTGCGCGAGGGTGGTAATATTACGCCCTCTGCGGAGTTCAACATTTATGTCGACCCCCATGCCGCGAAGATTGTGTTTGAAAGCGGCGTGCCTCTGGTCGTTTTCGGGCTCGATGTGACACATAAGGTTTTATCATCAGATGATGTTCTGGAACGTATAAAAGATTTGGGCAATCCCGTCGCTCTGGCCGCCTATAATTTACTGACGTATTATGGCCGTTTTGACGAAGACAAATACGGCACCAATGGCGCACCTCTGCATGATCCTTGCACAATGGCTTATGTTCTCAAGCCTAAGCTGTTCACACTGAAGCCCTGCAATATTCGCGTTGAGGCAGGCGACGGCCTTTGTCGGGGTCATACGGCCGTTGATTTTTGGTATGCGACAGACCTTCCGCATAATTCACTTTGGGCTTATGATGTCGATAAAAAAGGCTTTTTCGATCTGTTAATACAACAGTTGGCGACTTACGGGTAGCGGGTTATTTCGCTGTTTTTTTAGGGTTCAGATGCTTGTCGCGCCAATGGCGACGGCAAAGCGTTATATAACGTTCATTCCCGCCAACTTCGACTTGCGCGCCTTCGGTCACGGCCTGGCCGGTATTATCCACGCGCAAATTCATCGTTGCCTTTTTCCCGCACCAACAGAGAGTTCTGATCTCTCGAATATCATCGGCCAAAGCGAGAAGAGACGCACTCCCCGGAAACAGATTGCCTTGGAAATCCGTACGCAAACCATAGCACATAACCGGAATTCTGTGATCATCACTGACGCGGGAGAGCTGCCAGACCTGATCATGGGTTAAAAACTGCGCCTCATCCAATAAGACGCAATCAATCGGCTTTTTTGCATGCGCGGTGACGATATGAGCTTCCAGATCATCCGTTTCAGAAAACGTATCGGCCTCTGCCTCCAGCCCGATACGCGACGTAATCGCATCGGTCTTATTATCCCGATCATCCACAATGGGCTTAAGTAAAAGCGTATGCATCCCGCGCTCATAATAGTTGTAGGAGGATTGCAAGAGAATCGTCGATTTCCCCGCATTCATCGCTGAAAAATTAAAATAAAGCTTCGCCATGGAATCGCATTTCATTTGATACTATGCTATCTCCCTATCCAGAGTCGTGGTGGGGTTTCAATAAGAAATGCCTGAAAGGAATTACTTTTCTAGATTGAGATGTTGAGTCCTAGGCCTTGCGAAGGTGTCTTATTTACCCTAGCGGGATTTTATGGGCGATACGATAAACCTTATACTCAATTGGCGTTCGGTCATGTTAATCATGGCTTTGTTACCTTTGCTGATTAGCTTGGCTGTTCTCATTGTTCCTAAGCCTGAAAAATCAGCAAGGCTTTACTTGGCGGCTTTCTTTTTCTGCATTGTCCTATCCGCTGGCCCTCAAATTATTGGCTATGCGAGTTTTTATGATCTTTGGCCGGGTCTCACCTATTTTCCGCTTTTTTATGTCACGCTTTGGTTTGGTCCGCTTCTCTATCTACATGGTTATAAATTAATGCATGGCGGCGCTTTGGGGTGGCGGAAATATTTACTTCTCCCGGGGGTTTTGCAGATTGTCTATTATATTTGGGCTTTCTTTGGGTTGGGCTCTGGCTGGGCCGATTATCAAGCAAAATGGGCTTATAATGGCGCAGTTCACCAACCCTTTATCGTGCCTCTTGAGACGTTTTTGAGCCTCGGCTTATTATTATTCGCCTTGATTGCCGTCTGGCGCCTCATGAAAGCTTACACAAAATATCTTGAGAGCACCCAATCTCAAGCGATTGATTTTGACCCGATTTGGTTGAAACGGATTATTTTAGGCACGATTATAGGGGGGCTTGTATATCTCATAGGAGAAATTGCATCTCTTTTTAATCCAGGAAATTTCCGACTCTTTTTCATATTCCAACTCGCCGTTTTACTCATAACAGCCTGGCTCGCAATAGAGGCTGTTTTCCGCCTCAATCAGTCTTTCCCTAAAATGCAAAATATCGGACAGGCAGAGCTTTCGGTTGCTGTGGTACAAGAGACTCAAAAGACCAACCCTGAGCTTTCTGCCCAAGCAGACCTAGCAAGAACCATCAAAGGTAAAGTCCTCTCTGAGAAATGGTTCTTAGAGTCGCAAATTAGTATTCGCGATCTTGCGAAGCGGTTGGGTACAAATGAGAGTTATATCTCTCGCGCCCTTAATCAGGATATGGGTCAAAGCTTCAATCAGTTTATAAATGCTTTGCGGGTTGAGCATGCAAAAGGACTTATTTCCGACGGTGAGCCCTCTATGCTGGATATTGCTCTGGATAGCGGATTTAATTCCAAGGCGACCTTTAACCGTGTGTTCCGGTCTATGGCCGGGCAAACGCCTTCGGCGTTTAAAAAGTCTCAAAATGCATAATTTGGTGCAAATCCCGTAAAAGGGGTCTCATTTTCCGTATTGGGGCGATGCGCTTGCGAACACCCTTTACATCAAACTTCATGAACGGGCCTGACACCAGGGCCTGAAACATTGGAGATGATTATGAGAGTATTTTTTACAACGACAGTTTTTGCAGCTTTGGTCATTTCAACTACAGGCTATGCACAAGACTTGAAAAACGAAGGTTTAAGCGCAGCCCAAATTGAACGTGATGTGAATTTAGCCAAGGAAGCTTTCACCCGCATTCATCCCGGATATGATCGTTTTACAGAACAAGCGACGCTGACAGCAGCATGGGATGATATCATTGCTCGCTCCAAGTCAGGTATGACAATGGGTGAGTTTTATTTAGATATGTCTGAAACGCTTGCCAAAATAAGATGTGACCATACGAAAGCGGAATTGCCTTCACCCCTCAAGACGGAACGTAAGACAGCCCCCGTCTATCTTCCCTTTGCATGGACAATAATCGGGGACAGAGCCATTGTCACGAATGCAGGCACAGCCTCCAATTTGCAAAAAGGTGATGAGATACTCACGATTGACGGCAGAACCATTGTTGAACTGCAAACAGCTTTACACAAATATATTCCGGTCGACGGGTATAATGATCATATTAAAAATATAGCTATGACCGATGGGTCAGAGCATATGGGTGGAGCCGTCGATCATTTCGGTGCTTTTTTGTTTGATCCACAAGAAACAGCTTTGATCAATGTAAAGTCGGCAGAGGGTGAAGCAAAGCAAATCACTGTTAATCGGGTGGGGTATGACGTCCGCCGCAAAGCTCTCGTGATAGATAAAAATACAGATTTCCCTAACTCAGTCACTTACCAATCATGGGGCGATAAAGCGGCATATTTAAGAATTGATAGCTTCGTCAATTATCGTGATCCGGTAAAACCCGGTAAGATATTAGACCCAATTTTTGAACAACTGGAAGCAGAGGGCCGCGACAAGCTTGTATTAGACTTAAGAGAAAATGGCGGTGGGTCGACAGACGTGAGCCAAAAGTTGTTTTCCTATTTCATTGATACACCCACACAGATGAAAAAAGCGGCTATTGTAAAAACTCTCAATATGGACGGCATAAGAGACTATCTTTGGACATGGGATAAAAAGGCCCTCAACCCGTCAAAGATTGCTTTCACAAAAACAGAGACGGGTGAATATGCACTACGTCCGTTTTTTTATGATGACGTGAAAAAGGTGAAGCCTTCCAAGCATGGTTTCGATGGTGAGCTTATTATCCTCACGAGCCGCACAAATTCCTCGGGCAGCACAAATTTTACATCTGTTATTCAGGCGCAACGTGACGTCACTTTGATCGGCGAAAAAACAGGGGGCAATCCTGCAGGGCCGACAGCGGGCACCATATTCTTTATGACATTGCCTGAATCAAAAATGCGTTTGCGTCTTCCAGCTATTCGTTATGAGAATAATGTAGAGACCTTTGTAAAAGGACAAGGACTTGTACCGGACATCTCTGTTCCAACGACTATTGAAGATATCCGTAACGGAAATGACCCTGCATTGGAAATCGCGAAACGTATCGTGATGGGTGATATCTAACTTGCGATCCAATCTTCTTTAATCATATCTGCGCCCTTTTCACCGATCATGATGGAGGGGGCGTTTGTGTTGCCGGATATAATTTGCGGCATGATGGAGGCGTCGATGACGCGTAAGCCTTTCAGACCGTGTACGCGTAAGCGGTCATCCACCACAGCCATATCGTCTTGACCCATTTTGCACGTGCCGACAGGGTGATAGACTGTCTCAGATTTATTCCGAATATCCGCTTTCAGCGTGGCCTTATCCTTTGCGTCACAATCATGAAAGGGTTTTCCACGCACCGCGTCCCACGCAGGCGCGTTCATAACCTGCTGTGCGATACGCGCCCCTTTATAGAGTTTGTCCATATCCCGCGCGTCACTCAAATAAGCCGGATCAATCAGTGGGGCGGCTTTGGGATCATTTGATGCGAGCGAGACCGTGCCGCGACTATGGGGACGCAGGATGCACACATGAAAGGTATAGCCATTGCTGAAATGCAGCTTTCGACCATGATCATCGACAATACCGCGGATCATATGAAATTGCAGATCAGGCGAGGGCTCATCTATGTCGGCATACACGAACCCGCCGGACTCGGCATAATTCGTTGTCAGAACACCTTTACGCCCGCGGCAGTATTTCAACACTTCTTTGGGGAAGCGCAAGACCCCCCGCCACGAAACGCTGAAGTTGTCGTGAAGATTGCTGTCATAAGTCAGCGTATAATCCAAATGATCCTGCAGATTTTCACCCACGCCCGCCAACTCATGCACCAAAGGAATATGATACGGCTCTATTTTGTCTTTTGCTCCAATGCCGGAGAGCAAAAGAATATGGGGCGAGCCGAAAGCGCCGGCACTTAAGATAACTTCGCGTCTTGCAATTACGTTTTTCTGCTTCCCTTTGCGGTTCAAGGCCACACCTGTCGCTCGACTCTTTTCAAGCATAACTTTCTCGACAATGGTCTCGCTAACCACGTGCAAATTTGGGCGCTCTATAACAGGATCAAGAAAGGCACGCGCTGTCGACCAACGTTCACCGTTTTTCTGTGTCACTTCGTAAAGGCCAACACCTTCTTGGGTTTCCCCGTTAAAATCGGAATTACGCGGAATTTGAAGTTGGTCGCAGGCCTTAAAGAAAATTTCATTAATCGAGCCGGGGTCTGCGAGCGGGGCGACATTTAACGGGCCGCCTTGCGCGTGATATTTATCTGCCCCTTTTTCGCGGTGTTCGGATTTTTTGAAATAAGGCAGGACGTCATCATAGGCCCAGCCCTCATTCCCGAGGGCCGCCCAATTGTCATAATCGGCTTTATGCCCGCGAATGTAAATCATGGCATTAGAGCCCGAAGAGCCGCCGAGCATTTTCCCGCGCGGTTGGAAGCATTTGCGATTGTTCAGACCCGCTTGCGCGACGGTATTAAACGCCCAATTGCGCGTTTTGGTCAACATGGTGATGACGCCCAAACCGGGCACCGTAACCGAGAAATGCTTGTGTGTTTTTCCGGCTTCAATCAAAAGGACAGTAACATCCGTATCTTCAGACAAGCGGTTTGCGACGGCGCATCCCGCCGAGCCTGCACCGCAAATGATGTAATCATACGCCGCCGCGAGGGGGTGTTTTTTTTGGAGGTACGGCATGTCGGCTATAATATTTTTTTCATCAGGCCGATCATCTTGCGGGTCTTATCAGTATAAGGTGGGAAGAGTTTTTTGCCTTGGCTAAAACGACTTTGTGTAAAGACGCCTTTCATATGCGAGAAGCTCTCAAATCCGGCCTCGCCGTGATAGGCACCCATACCGGAGGGGCCGACACCCCCGAAAGGCATGTCTTCTTGGACGACATGCCATGCACATTCATTGATACTGACCCCACCGGAATGGCTCTCACGCAAAACTTTGTCCCGTTTGGCTTTGTCTTCGCCAAACCAATACAACGCGAGTGGGCGGTCATGATTTTGCACATATTGCAAGCTGTCATCGAGGGTTTCAGATGCGACAATCGGCAAGAGTGGCCCAAAGATTTCTTCCTGCATGATTTTCATATCGGGTGTCGTATCTGTCACCACAGTTAATGGCACACGCCGCTCTTTGGCGAGTTGTTGCTTGTCATCATCCCCTGCCACTTGAATTTTTGCACCTTTATTTTCGGCATCTTCGAGCAGGTCTTGCAGGCGAGCATAATGGGCGTCCGCAATAATACTTGTATAATCATCATTACCGGAAAAGGTCGGATACATTTTTTCGGCTTGTTTCAGAACCGCTTCGGAGAATGCATTGATCTTATTTTGCGGCATCAAAACATAGTCCGGCGCGACGCAGGTTTGGCCCGCATTTAAGAGCTTTCCATTCACCAGTCGCGGTATCACCATATCAAGCTTGGCGCTGTCATCGACAATGACCGGGGACTTCCCGCCAAGCTCAAGCGTAACGGGGGTCAGGTTCTTGGCCGCAGCTTGCGCGACGATACGCCCAACACTGGTCGAGCCTGTAAAGACCAGATGATCAAAGGGGAGAGCAGAGAATGCACTGGCAATATCCACGCCGCCCGTCGCGACATATATTTCATCGTCAGAGAAAGCATCATTTATGACTTGTTTAAGAAGCGCCGACATTTTCGGCGTATATTCACTCGGCTTTATCATCGCGCGATTGCCTGCGCCTAGCACGCCGATGAGAGGCATAATCGCCAGCTGAAGCGGATAGTTCCAAGGGCTGATAATCCCGACAACGCCAAGGGGTTGCGGCACAATTTGATTGGAGCCCGGAAGATACTGTAAAGCCGTGGGGGCTTTGCGGATTTTCATCCATTTAGGGGTATGTTTGATGGCATGGGAAAATCCGCCCTGTATCACCAGAAACTCTGAAATGATTGTATCCTCCGCGGCGCGATGGCCAAAGTCGTCAGATATGGCTTTGACGAAAGCATCCTCATTCCCAAATATGATCTCGCGAAGTTTGATCAGATTGGCTTTACGGCTTTCCCATGACGGGTAGGGGTCTCGATCAAACGCGGCACGCTGAGAGGTTCTGATACGTGCAATATTCTCAGTCGTATCCGATTGTGTATTGAGTGAAGAGGATGGATTAATGCGAACCATTATGGCTCTCCCGCTTATTATGTTTTTTATCAATATGGCGGGTTTAGAGAGGGATGTCGAGTGGAATAGACGTTAGGCTAAACTCTCATGGGCGTTTTGAGGCGACAGCTGCCAGCATTGCTTTGGCGCGTCCACTCATCGTATCTTCGCAGGCTGCGATTTGAGAGTAGCGTCGACGTAGTTTGCCGGGCGCATCTAACAGGCTTTTTTGTCCGAAACGCTCTGCAGCGCCGTAGAGTTGCGAAAGCTTTGCCGCCGGGCCGGAAATAGCGACAAAACCACTAGATGTGCTCACCTCTTCGGTCGCATAGTTGCGTTTATAGCCGTCAAGGCCTGTCCCTAAGTCGATACATTTATATCCAAACTCATCCGAAGAAGCGATAACGAGGTTCAGGAGTTGGGTTCCGGCGGAATATACGCTAAATTCAGGAGAATAAGCAACAATCCAACTATGATAGGTATTTTCATCAACTAACCCCGTATCGACGGCTGCAAGGTGATCACCAAGATATAAACAATGCATATCCAGTCGCAAGGCCGTGTTTTGGTCGCGTTTCCAAAGTGATCTCAGCAAATCCACTGCCCAACCCTTGCCTAGGATATTATAATACCCGCTTTGAGCATATTGTTTGACTTTCCAATCAATGAGGGTTTGAAATTCTGTTTCATTTTGACTGTGAGAGACAAAACGGGGCGCGCCTACATCCTTCGTGGCTTTACGAATCCGCCGTCGTAGATCTTTCTGGTGTTTGGTAAACGAGCTGTTGCGAGAATCATACCAGGCCTCCTGTCCGTCAGGAAAGGCCATCACCGCGCCGCGCTGTAGCGTTTCAACATTGCCGTGATTGCCGTCCACTAAGGCGCTAAAATGATACGCCCCAACAGGCGTATCTTTTAAGACATCTGCTAAGCTATATTTATATTCAGGGCCACAAATAAGCCCGTGATAATCTGTCATAGGTGCGCCTACCGGCCGCGCAAAACGTTTTCCTTGGTAGGGCAGTATAGCCACAATTTCACGGTTATCTTCGAGCACAGCAATACTGACATCATCGCGCAGCGCTGCCACAGACAAAGTATAATCCAAGTGAAAATAAGGGGAATAGAGATCAGGGTTTGAGGCTCTTAATAGATGCCATGCTGTTTTCACCCGTTCAGGCAAATCCTGCGCGGTGAAGAGCTCAGTTTTTAATCCGTTTCGTTCCACAACATCTCTACTGATTGGCCTAAGTAATAATGATTAGCAAAAAAACGCTAAGAGTGCCTTAAAAGATGGGTGGTTTTTCTCAGGGGTGAAAAGAGGAAAAACTATTGTAAATACTCTTTTTTCTAGCTTATGCAAAACCATGGGACATCAACACATGCATCCTCATGACGACCATGATCATGAACATAGCCATGCGCCGACAGTGAATGCGTCCAATCGGAGCCGCGTGGGTCTGGCGGCTCTTTTGACAGGTGTGTTCATGGTCGTTGAGGTGATCGGCGGTCTTATTTCCGGATCTTTGGCACTTCTAGCGGATGCCGGGCATATGCTGACAGATTTTGCAGCACTTTCTATGGCTTGGGTGGCTTTTCTGGTTGCGCAACGTCAAGCGACTTGGCGGCATACATTTGGGTTTGCCCGTCTTTCGATTTTGGTCGCTTTCGTGAATGGGCTGACGCTTTTTCTGGTCGCCGCATTTATTGTTGTTGAAGCCTTTAAACGCTTTGCAAACCCGAGTGAGGTTTTGGGAGGGACAATGCTCTATATTGCGATCGCTGGACTCGTCGTGAATATCATTGTTTTCATGATTTTACGTGGCGCCGATCAGCATAATTTGAATATCAGGGGAGCTGTCCTGCATGTCTTGGGGGATTTATTGGGATCTGTGGCGGCGATTATTGCGGCGCTTGTTATTTTGTCGACGGGTTGGACACCGATTGACCCCATATTATCCGTTCTCGTGGCGCTCATAATTCTACGGAGTGCATGGCGTCTTGTAAAAGATAGCTCCCATATTTTGCTCGAAGGTGCGCCAAAAAATATTGATCGTCGCGTCATATCCAAGGATTTGTTGGAACACATTCCCGATCTTAAGGAAGTTCACGATATACACGTATGGTCAGTGACGCCTGAATGGCCGATGTTGACATTACAAGCATATGTCGGCCCTGAAACGGGGTTAGAGTCTGTGAGCCAAGCGATTAAAGCCTATTTGTTAGAGAGATATAATATTCATCACGTCACAATAGATGTAATGAGACTCGAGACATAAGTTTTGTTAGCGTATTTTATCAAGGGAAAATTAAAATGGATAAAATCAAGAAATTCGTCCCGGTCGTTCTTGCATTGCTCTGCAGTGCTGTGTTTCTGGACAGCCTGCGTTTTAAATTTACAAATCACCCGAATACGCAGGAAATATTTGGACGCTTAAATGAATGGGCGGGTAGCTTTGGGGCTGATGGTCTCTTTGCGCAGACAGGTCTGTTTTCGCAATATACAATCGGGACGGCTGAATTGGTAGCTTCAAGCTTTTTATTGCTCGGTATATTAAAGCGCTTCCACAGGCTGCAAGGTTTTGGCGCCTTGCTGGGATTGGCCGTTATGAGCGGGGCGATCTCGTTTCACCTTTTCACCCCTCTCGGTATTGATCCGAATAATGACGGTGCCGGATTATTTATGATGGCCTGTGTGGTGTGGGTGTCTTGCCTGACCCTCGTCTTTGTCCGCCGCGCTGAATTGGGAACAGGTTTGAAGGCTTTTGGAAATGCATTATTTGGGAAAACGGCTTAATTCAGCAATCCCATGCGCTCTTTGTAGCGGCGGATAAATTCTAATTGTTCTGGGGTTGCGGGCGTTTCACATGACGCAACTCTTTCCAGCATAGCCGCGAGTTGAAGGGCGTCATTACGGTCAATATCAGATTTGAGTAAATCTATCATGGGAAAAAGCGCCGACTCCGGAAGCGTTATTTCATAAACGAGACCGTACATTTGACGATAAATGCCGTCGGCGGCGTCTGTATCGAGTTTCATTTGATTTTCAAGTTCCAGCGTAATCGCCGCGATCTCCGCTTCGCTGATGTGTCGGAAATCACCCATCCGGGCCGTTGAGATCATTAAGACAGTGGCGGCTTCTACGGGTGTCTTAACAAGGTCATAGCCTGTTTTTCCATAAGTTTTTTTAAACCGCCTTTGACGGGGTATATTAGCAACGCCCCGCGCGGAACTGGCAATATTGCGCGAGCTATTTATCGCCCGTGATATCCAAAAAATGGCAATGGCAATCGTCGTAATTAAACCGATAATATGCATGGTTTTATTCCTTTACCGACACGTTGTAGCAGGGCCCATATCGACATGGAAGTGGTCACGATGCGCGGTATTAAAATCAGGACTTAAGGTTACCCGAAAAAGCTTGCAAGCTGCATCTCTGATATCGCGCAGAAAAGCCGCATCTTGGTCAACACTGTTCCAGTGCTTTAAGACCGTTACCAGATGTCCGTTCTCCAGTTCAAAGCCTGCAACATCCCAAGCATTTGCAAAGGCATGTTCACTCCATCGGCCGGAATTATTTCCATTCTGGCGACGACAGGAATAGCTCCCCATATGATGAATTTTGGACAGTCCGTAACCATAACGTTCCTGTGCAATTTGGTCTATTTCCCGTGTCCAAAGATAGGTGGCAATAGAGAGCGGACATTGCATATTGGCTTCGCCTGGACTGAGGATAGTATCATTTTGACCGTAAACAACGCGGGCGATATCAAAGCCACAAACAGTTTTGCCTTCAGCGGAGGACCGGCCCGGTTTCGGCTCTGCGGGAATAGATTCAAACCCGACAATATCTCGCGCTAGTTCCATACATGTTTTTGAGGAGCCTAAAGACAGCCGAAATAATTGAGATTTTGTTGCCAGTCCAAGTGGACGTGATGCATCTAGTTTTTTCCATCCCAAATGTTGTGCAGGAACAAAGCGGTTAATCAGATAGGCGCCGCCGCCGAAAAAGGTCAGGAAAATGATCCAAATTACAAGACTGCGAAAGCTCTGCATGACGAGGGTTTATGCCGTAGAGCTTTATTCTTCAACCAGGCAAAGAACCTGCGCAATACGGCGATCGCGTCTGAGCCGGTCGGCTTGAAGGCCATAGGTCGCGAGTTGGAGCGGCTCCGGATTACCTGTTGTTTCCAGGAAGAAAGGTTGCAAAGCCCGTGGAGCGACTGAATAGATCCGGCCACGTCTGGGGTTTTCTGCAGTGATAACACCAATGACTTCACCGTCTTTATCAAGAACGGGGGCACCGGAAAGACCACCAAGACTTCCTCTCAACCCATTTGTTCTGCCGATTTCCGCCCACGCTAAAACGGACTCATCTGACGTGTAACGACCACGAACGAGCATACGATTACGGGAGATCAGACTGCCAACAGCTTCGCCGGGACGACCTTGTGGGAAGCCGATAAAATAGCCCGTTTCACCGACTTGACGTCTTGTGTTCACATCATTTGGCAGGGGTCTGCGGGCCCAGTTTGTGTTCAGTAAAGCTAAGTCATTTTTTTCAAAGACGTCGTATTCCGCGCCGATTATGCGGTTATTTCCAATTTTCAGCGCGACCTCACTACAGCCATCAACAACATGCCGCGCGGTCAACCAATTTCCTTCATTATCAATGGCAAAGGCCGTGCCTGTGCCAGATCGCGGTATATCAATCTGCGTGATGATCTGATCATCACGGGGGCTTTCACTCGGCAGTAAAGGGCCAAGTTCAGGAGGGGGAGGCGGCGCGCTGACATCATCGCTCATGCGGGTTGCGTTAAAATAAATTAACCCGACAACAAAGGCATAAAACAGCCAATCCGGTATCTTCCGGAACACAGCTTTACCCGACGATTGCGACAGCAAGAATGATCGAGCCAGCTACTTTAAAGGCTGCCAGCACGAGGGCGGGAGCCGTTTCGTTATTCTCAATACGTTCGGGCATGCCTTTGAAAATAGCATCCGTCAGGCGGAATAGGAAAAGTTGCAGAAATACACTCATTGTGCCCCAAAGTGCGACATCAAACAAGCTGAAACGATTAACAAGACACGCTGATAAAGGCAGCGCCAAACTGATAATTAAAGAGCTGAAATGTATCGCGGCGGCCATATTACCGTCTTGAACGAGCTGTAACTCTTTATGAGGCGTTAGGCGTGTATAGATAACAAGGCCGATGACATAAATCGCCGTCACAATAACAAGGTAAAAAATCAAATAGGGAAAGCCATTGGCCAGACTGTCGAGAGCAGGACGCATGAAAGCCCCTTTATGTTATCGTTGTGCCCCGTGCCGCATTCCCACCTTACGACATGAATATGCATGGTCAAAGCGGCTACATTTCGCAAGCACAAAATGCTGTTAGGGCTGAGATAATTAATTAGAGTTTCGCCTTAGGTGTATAAGAATGGTTTTAGCCCGCTGTTTTTGCGTCTGCTCTGATCTCACTGGCGCGCTTTTTCTCTGACTCTGATTTTAACTGCCCGCAGGCAGCCAGAATATCTCGACCGCGTGGCGTTCGAATGGGGCTAGCATAGCCTGCACGGTTTACAATATCTGAGAAGGCCTCAATTGTTTCCCAATCTGAACATTCATACTCTGAACCTGGCCAAGGGTTAAAAGGTATCAAATTGACTTTGGCAGGAATGCCTTTCAGCAAATTGATGAGCTCTTTCGCGTGTTTTGGGCTGTCATTCACGCCTTTTAGCATGACATATTCAAATGTGATGCGACGTGAGTTTGAAAGCCCGGGATAGTCACGACAGGCTTGCATCAGTTCGGCCAAAGGATATTTTTTATTGATCGGCATAATCTGGGTGCGCAAGTCATCATTGGCGGCGTGCAAAGAAATGGCAAGCATCGCAGAGGTGCGTTCTCCCATAGGCCCGATTTCGGGCACGACACCGCTGGTGGAGACTGTGATACGGCGACGACCAATACCGAGGCCTTCCGGATCACAAATAATGTCCAGAGAATCTCCAACCTGTTCTGTATTATAAAGGGGCTCTCCCATGCCCATAAAAACAATATTCGTCAGGCGACGGTTTTCTTGGGTTGTTGGCCATTCGCCAAGGTCATCCCGTGCAATAATAACTTGCAGCACGATTTCGCGGGCCGTTAAATTACGCACAAGCCGCTGGGTGCCTGTGTGGCAGAATTTACAGGTCAGCGTGCAGCCGACTTGTGAGGACACGCAAAGTGCCCCCGTCTTCGACACGTCAGGAATAAAAACGCTTTCAACCTCAATTCCGGGAGCCATGCGGATGAGATATTTCCGAGTTCCATCAATACTGATTTGACGTTCAACGATTTCAGGGCGCTCAAGCGTGAAATGCGCGGAGAGCTTTGAACGTAAAGGCTTCGCAATATTGGTCATTTCGTCCCAATCCCGGACGCCATAATTGTAAATCCAGTGGAAGATTTGCTTTGTGCGCATGCGAATTTTCTTGGGCTCAATCCCAAAATCTTCCAAATGTGCTGCAATGTCTTTGCGCCCTAGCCCGACAAGCGACGGACGGATATCCAATGCCGGAGAGGGAGCGGCCTTAATCGGCTCTGCTGTTTGTATGAGTGTGGTTTTCGCCATGGCGGGGCTTTATCATGACCACCCCCAAAACGTCACGTCTTTTTACAGTCACAACAAATACAAGCTTTTATTTAACAACACCATATTGGTGTTAACTCTTTTTTTGCTATAATCGTCGACATAATTCCCAAGAACGGAACTTCTATGACCTCTATGTGGATGATTATTGCGGCCTTTATGGTCTTTCTTATGCAGGCGGGCTTCTTGTTGATTGAAGCTGGTTCTGTGAGATCAAAAAATTCAGTCAACGTTGCGCAGAAAAACATCTCTGACATGATTGTTTGCGTGCTTATCTATAGCTTTGTAGGCTTTTCTATCATGTTTGGTCTGTCCGTTGGCGGATTTTTTGGTCTGGGAGACATAAAGAGTGCCCTCGAAGATAGTGCCGAGTGGCCGACCTTCCTTGTTTTTAACTTAGCTTTCTGTTCTGTGGTTGCGACGATTGTGTCCGGCGCCGTTGCAGAACGCATGCGTATTGCGGCCTACCTTATCAGCACGGCTTTAATCGCGGCTCTTGTATATCCTGTCTTTGGGCATTGGGTCTGGGGAAACACAATTATGACGTCAAACCCCGCCTTTCTGGCAGATATCGGTTTTTATGATCATGCAGGGGGTGTGGCGATTCATGCTTTGGGAGGATTCTTTGCCTTGGCAGCCATAATGACACTTGGGCCGCGTCAGGGACGCTTTGACGATCAGGGAAATGTCTTACCTATCACTGGGCATAGTGCGATTTTGGCGCTCTGTGGTGCCCTTATTCTTTTTGTGACGTGGATACCGTTTAACACTGGAACGCTTCAGCCCGGATCGCAGCTTTTTGCGGATGTGGCTCTCAACACGTTGATTGCAGGGGCGATGGGCGGGCTTGCCGGAAAAGCGATGGGCTATTTTCAAGATGATAAAACATTTAACCCGTCTGCAAGTTTTAATGGGATGGTTGCCGGACTCGTCGCGGTGACGTCCGGGGTCACTCTTTTAGGGCCCGTCGGTGCCGCAATGATCGGGTTTATTGGTGGGATTTTTGCAACTTATGCCAATCATGTCATTCTCCATAAGCTAAAATTAGACGATCCTATCGGTGTCGTCGGTGTTCATGGCGTGGCGGGCATTATTGGCGCGCTCGCATTCCCTTTTCTGGCGATTGTTCCACTGCCTGAAGGTGATGTCGGCTTGCAATTTATGGCGCAGCTAATTGGGTGTTTGACTTGTGTTCTTTGGTCAATGAGTGCCGGTTTCGCGATTATAGGAGCTTTCAAATCTATGGGCATTCTGCGCGTATCTGCTGCACAAGAGCATTTTGGACTGAATTACGGAGAGCATCTCAAAGGTGTTACGAAGGATCATCTTGAAGCCGCCTATGCTGCTACGAATCATGTTACTGATAATGAAGCCGCTCATAGGGCTGTCACGCTCTCGGATACAAGTCACTTTGCCGCCGCTCTTCCTCAGTCTGAAGTGGGATATGCCTTAACAAGGATGACGGAGTTGAACCAAAGGCAAGCCACTGAGTTGGACGAAGCCGGTCAAATTTTTGAGACATCATTAGATAGCTTGGATGATGGTATTTTTATATACAGTTCTGATTTTGAAGTGATGAGTTTCAACAAGGCTTGTTGCGATATTTTCGCGAATTTCGGTATGACGATAAGCAAAGGCATGACTCGCTCCGATATTTTGGATCAATGTTTCGAAAATAATGTCTTCCCTGATGCGAGGGAGATGCCCAAAGCACAATTTGTTAAACTCTTTCATGACGCTGATAAACAGGGTTCCCAAGAGGTGCAGACTCAAACAAAAACAGCTGATTATTATCTGATGAAAACGCGGGGAACTCAATTTGGCGGCTCTATCGTAACTTTGACGGATATTACAACGATTAAAGAAGCGCAATTTAAGGCCGAAGCTGCCGAAAAAGCGAAATCAGAATTTTTGGCGAATATGAGCCATGAAATTCGGACGCCCATGAACGGCATCATCGGTATGTCAGACCTATTAGCTATAACAGAATTGACAGAGCGCCAACGACATTTCGTAGGCACAATTGCCAAGTCCGGCGCGGCGCTGATGACGATTATCAATGATATTTTGGACTTTTCAAAAATCGAAGCCGGACAAGTGCATCTCGAGCAAGAGCCGTTTAACCTGCGTGAAGCGATAGAGGATGTCGCCACGCTCATGTCGAGTACAGCGTCCGATAAGGAACTGGATCTTATTGTCCGTTTTGCGCCGCAGCTCCCGACAAGCTATGTCGGTGATGTCGGTCGCATGCGGCAGATATTAATCAATTTGGTTGGGAATGCGGTCAAATTCACCGAAAGTGGTCACGTATTGGTGAATGTCGACGGTCGGGTGGATCAAGATAGAGCGCATTTGACGTTTAAAATTGAAGATACAGGTATCGGTATTCCAAATAAAGATTTGGCCCATGTCTTTCATAAATTTAGACAGGTCGATGGTTCCAATACGCGTAAATATGAGGGCACAGGTCTTGGCCTGAGCATTACGTCGAACCTTATAGATTTGATGGGCGGCGACATAGGCGTCGAAAGCGAGCTCGGTAAAGGGACGGTTTTTAAGGCCAATCTGTCTTTCCCTCTCGCCGAGGATGAATCGCCTCGCCGGACCCCCCCTTTTGAAATTAAAGGCAGTAATGTTTTAGTTGTTGATGACAATAAGATTAATCGCGACATTTACACCGAACAATTAAAGCATTGGCAATGTCGTCCCTTAGCCGTCGAAAGTGGTCAAAAGGCCTTACATGTGCTCAAAAACGCGCAGTCGCAAAATGTGAATTTTGACCTTATTATAATTGATTACCATATGCCTGACATGAATGGTGAGGCCTTGTTTAATGCCTTAAAAGCAAATCCTGCCTTCCGAAACATTCCCGTTCTCATGCTATCCTCGGTGAGTGAAGATGCGACCGCTAAGCGTCTTATGGCAAACGGATTAGCACGGTCGCTAACCAAACCCGTGAGAGCCTCCATGCTATTGGATAATATTGCGAATATTCTTTTTGCGGCAAAGGCGACAGATGAACCGCTTGATACGGCCATGTCGATGACGCCCGTAAACCAGAAGCCTTATGCGCCTCTCCAGATTGCGGAGTTGACCGATACCGTTGAGCCTGAAAACAACCAGCCCGCTACACGCGAAAGCATGTCGTCGGACAAAGTCGAGAGATTAGATATTTTGGTCGCGGAAGATAATGAAACCAACCAGATATATATGCGTTATATTTTAGACGAGATAGATGTGACTTATAAAATCGTTGATAATGGCGTGCAGGCGGTCGAGTCATGGGGCGCGCATAAGCCCCGTTTGATCTTGATGGATATATCTATGCCGGAAATGAATGGTTATGAGGCGACGGATAAAATCCGTGCGTTTGAAAAAGACGGGCGCTCGGAACGCACACCTATTATTGCCGTGACCGCCCATACGTTAAAAGGAGATCGCGAGCGTTGTTTAGAGGCTGGTATGGATGATTATTTATCCAAGCCCCTCACTATTTCCAGCCTTCACAAAAAGCTAGAAGAGTGGGGCGTTATCACGAAAGATCAACTTGCCAGAAAAGCGAGCTAATAGCTTAGTTGAGAACAAGCCCTTCATGCGGGCTGTCGAGAACGAAAGTTGGGATATCGATATCGTAACTTTCTCCATCTGTCGCTTCGACACGATAAGTTCCGCGCATCATACCTGAGGGAGCCGTTAGAGGTGCGCCGCTTGTGTAACGAAAGACTTCGCCGGATTTTATCGTGGGTTGTTCACCCACAACTCCGGAGCCGTGGACTTCTTGGACTTGACCGCGACTATCTGCGATTTGCCAGAACCGACCCGTGACTTGAAGGTCTTTTGAGCCCTGATTATCGATTTCGACAGTATAAGCCCAAATGAACCGCGAATCAGAGACAGAGGATTGTTCTGCGAGAAACTCTGGTTCTACACGAACGATGACGTCTTTTGTGCGCTGTTCAAATAAAGGCGGTGTTGTCGTTCCAACAGTTCGCATCCCCGTCTCCCACGTTTGATTCCCGCAAAAACTCGAAAATCGTCTCTCTCAAACACATTATTGCGCCCGAAATCCTCGACTCGCAAGCGCTTTGACCGTTTCCCCCCAGAAATTTACAGTTCATTCTTGTCAGACGCGAAAGGCGTGTTACCCCGCACTTATGAAAATGGGTATCCTTCCGGAACAGGCCATAAGGTCATTAATCGCTGACGGTGTCATTACACAGAGCCCGTCAGACGGGACCTCTGATCATTTGCCGCCCTTGGTGCAACCGGCGAGCTTGGACTTGCAATTAGGGGTCACGGCCTATCGTATGCGCGCCAGCTATTTGCCAGGTGAGGGCGGCACCATTGCTGAAACATTAGGCGATTTGTGCTTACATACGATTGATATGTCCAATGGCGCAGTCTTGGAAACTGGCTGTGTCTATTTGATTCCACTGCGTGAGGCTTTGAAGCTGCCGTCAGATTTAAGCGCCGCTGCCAACCCGAAAAGCTCTACAGGGCGATTGGATGTTTTTACGCGCGTGATTTGTGATGGGGCCACGCGCTTTGATGCTGTGCCTGCGGGTTATGAAGGCCCGCTTTACGTTGAGGTGGCCCCTCGGACATTTCCAATCCTTGTGCGTCCGGGTGATCGCCTCGTGCAATTGCGCTTGCGTTCAGGGGAGTCTCAAATTTTAAATACGCAAACAGTCAGCATAGATTTATACGGCATTGACGGCTCCGGCATTATTGGCTGGCGCGCACGGCGACATTCCGGTCTTGTCGACCTTCGCGGCATTGCAGCCCATACCGCCCGCGATTATTGGGAGCCCCTGTATGCGCCTCACGGGCAACTCGTCTTGGACCCCGAAGAATTTTATATTTTGGCAAGCCAAGAGGCTGTGTCTATATCGCAAAATCAAGCCGCTGAAATGGCTCCAATCGCTCCGGAAATCGGTGAGTTTCGGGCGCATTATGCCGGCTTTTTTGACCCCGGCTTTGGCCTAGCAGAGGCCGGCGGGCAGGGCAGTCGCGCGGTTTTGGAGGTACGAGGGCGAGATGTGCCGTTCCTACTTCGCCACGGACAATCCGTCGCCAAGCTCGTCTTCGAGCCGCTAAGTGAAGAACCACAAGCCCTTTATGGCGGCGAAGGGTCTCATTATCAGTCACAGGGCTTGCGTTTATCCAAACATTTTGCTCTTTAAGGTTTTAGGGCTCAAATTAAGGGGAGGCGACATGCCTAAGAAGGCTTCAATAATCAGAAAATCGCTTTGTGTTTTGAGCGCTATTGGATTTATGGGCCTCAACGGCTTTCATAATTCTGCCTTTGCCGCGCCTTCCGCAAAGGCGTTTGGTCAACTCCCAATGGCGTATGATGCAGCGATTTCTCCAAATGGGGAGAAACTGGCTGCTGTCGTCAACGTAAGCGGGTCTTATGTCGTGGTTGTTCGCGACGTTCAAAACACGGGGGGAAAACCGCTTGTTACGCCTTTGGGTGAAGGCATTACGCCTAATTATGTTAAGTGGATTAATAATGATCGGTGGTCAGTTTCTATTGATAAACAGGACGAATATAGAAACACACCTTTCACAATGTCTTTTCTGTTCTCTGAAGATTTGAAAACTGGTGAGAACGGATTAATCGTCAGACCTAAAGACATGTTTCGCCAGTTTAATGATCGCGTAATTGATTGGTTGGAGGATGATCCGGATCATATCTTAATGGCCTATTCAGATATTCAGTTCGACCCTTACCCTGACATTAAAAAAGTCAATGTGAATACAGGTCGCCACAAAACAATGCGTCGGGGTCGCGAAGGTATTGAATATTGGATGTCTGACGGTGATGGCACGCCGCGTTTGGGCTGGGGACAAACCGAAAATGGCAAAGATCGCATGATCATCTTTAATTCCCAAACAGAAGCGTGGGATAAAGTCGATGAATATCCCGGCCTTACGACAGATACGCGGGTTTATGGTGTTTTAAAACAAGGCACTGAATTTGTTATTGCGGATTATCAAGGTAAAGATACGTTGGGGCTTTATATCTATGACCTAATTCAAAAGAAAATCACGCGAAAACTCTTTCATAACGAAGATTATGATGCCTCGGGTGTTGTCCTATCCAAGGATGGTGAAACCGTCATTGGGGCTAAATATGTCGCCGAAGAAAGTGAGACTGAATTACTCAGCGAATATGGAACACTTCTGGATCGATTGAGAAATCGGTTCACAGATTATACCGTCCGATTTGTAGATCAGACCCAAGACGGTCAAACAGTCTTGGTGAAAATGACGGCGCCTTATGATCCGGGAGGACTTTATATCTACTCTTCCGGTGATGAGGGGCCTGAGCGTTTATCCCCTATGTATTCTGATATCGCGCCCGATGATTTAGGAAATGTTATTGCCGTACGATACACGGCGCGGGATGGTCAGAAAATTCCGGCCTTCGTCACGCTTCCAAAGATGGTGCAGACGACAGCGCAGATTAAAAACTTACCGTTTATTGTTTTGCCACATGGCGGGCCCTATGCGCGCGATTCAAAACGTTTTGATTATCTGGCACAGTTCTTCGCCACACGCGGCTATGGTGTTTTACAGATGAACTTTAGGGGGTCAGAAGGTTACGGAAAGTCATTTGAGGAAGCCGGTCGGTCGAATTGGATTGTGATGCAAGACGATGTCGAAGACGGCATGCGGTGGTTGCTGGAAAAAGGTTACGCTGATCCGGAGAGGACTTGTATTGCAGGTTGGTCTTATGGTGGCTATGCGGCGCTTATGGGTGTCGCGACGGACCCCGAGCTTTATAAATGCGCCATCGCCATGGCAGCTCTCACCGATATTAATGATGCTAAACGTGACCTAAAAAAGTACCGTGGCGGGAAACATGCCGCTAAAGACTTTTTTGGTGAAGCCATGAAAGACCCCAAAGTGCGTAAGGCGAACTCACCGGTTCATGTGGCAGGTCAAATTAAGGTGCCTGTTTTCTTGGCGCATGGTGACAAGGATGAAAATGTCCAATTTGATCAATTCACCCGTATGAAACGGTCATTGAAAAAAGCTGGTGTCAAAGCAACTTATCTCGAATTTGAAGATGAAAACCATTATCTTCAGGTGCAGAAAAACCGTGAAGAGTTTTTCGTTGAGATGGAGAGATTCCTGAAAAAGGTGAACGGTGTCAGTGAATATATGGCGGCGGATTAATCGACCTAAGTCGTTATAATTACCACGGGATAATTATAACGGGATGTTTAATCCATTTTGCTCTTGAATACGAAAAACGGTTTTTAGCGTGTCTGCCGTAAGAGTATCCTCTATCGCGCCCTGAGAGTAAATATGGCCGTTTTTCATGACTGTTACTGTATCGGCGAATTGTCGGACGAGTGACAGATCATGCAAGGCGGCAATCACAGTTTTCCCGTGTTCCGCTTGTGTCTTTAACACCTCTAAAATGGAGAGTTGATAATAGGGGTCGAGCGCAGCGACGGGTTCATCCACCAAGAGGATTGGGGCGTTCACGGCTAAGGCGCGCGCCAACAAAACCCGCGCTTGCTGACCCCCTGAAAGCGTGCCGAAGCGATTGTCTTTCAGATCATTTATATCGGCACGATCAATGGCTGTGTTGATAGCACTTTTATCTGCAGGGTCCAAACCCTTAAAAGGCTTTTGAAAAGGAACCCGCCCTAAAGCAATGATATCAGACACTAACATTTGCGGATGGGCCGTGCGTATTTGAGAGAGATAGGCTATTTGCTGAGATATCGGCTTATCTTCTGATAGCCCTGAGAGCGTTCCTGATAGTGGACGAATTAATTGTGCCATAACCTTTAACAAAGTCGATTTCCCACTCCCATTAGGCCCAATTAAGGTATGGAACTTACCGTCTAAAAATTGTGTGGAGATACCTTTGAGGACAACAGATCGGCCATAGCCCGCATGGATGTTATGCAACTCTATACTCATGCGCGAGGGGCTCTGATGGCAAGATAAAGGAAGAACGGCACGCCAATAAGGGCTGTAACGACCCCTAAATAAAGAGGTGTGCCCGGCCCGGAAGAGAGCCTCACGGCTGAGTCCGTGATTAAGAGAAAGAGTCCACCCGCCAGAGCGGAGACCGGGATGAGACGTGCCGGATCCGGCCCAATTAAAAACCGCATGATGTGAGGGATGAACAGCCCAATAAAGCCAATGGCGCCTGCGACCGCCACGCCACTTCCAACACACAGGGCCGAGCCAATAACAATCAACACCTGCGTACGTTTCAAGTTAATCCCCATAGTCTGGGCCGTTTCTTCACCCAAACTTAAACCGCGTAAGCTGCGAGCAGAAAGGCTAAGGGATATGAGGCCTAGAACTGTTAAGAGCGCACAAGTTGGGACTTGTCCCAAATGGGCTTTGTCCAATGATCCCATCAACCAATAGACAATTTCTGATAATGCCCAAGGGTTCGGTGCAAGATTCATTACTAATCCCGTTATGGCTGTCGCTAAAGCGCCTATGCCAATGCCGGCCAGAATTAATTGCCCTGTTGCATTACCCTGATGACGTCCAGACAGAGTTATCAAAGTTATCAGAAACGCGCCGATCAGAGCGCCTGTGATGGCGGCCGGCGTCACCCAAAAACGAAACCCAAAATAAAGAGCGATGACAGCCCCTAAAGCAGCGCAGGCTGAAAACCCCAATAATCCGGGCGCAGCCAAATCATTGCGGGTAAAGCCTTGTAAAGCTGCGCCGGATCCGCCCAAACCTGCGCCAATTAAAATGGCGAGAAGTGTGCGGGGCAGGCGCACGTCCTGCACGATTGTGATGGTTAAAGCATCACCTTGTCCGAGCAACCCTTTCCAAACCTCAGACAATGTTATCGCAGTTTGACCGAGCCAAAGAGATATAAATCCGAATACTACAAGCAAGATGAGTAAAATGAACAGAAGCGTACGGTTAGACATCACGCTCACCGATCCAATTTAAAACGCCCTCTTGTAAAATTTGTGTTGCATTCAAAAGGCCCGGCCCAGCGCAAGGCCAATAAGCACCGTCTATTGTCACTATTTTCCTGTCTTCTAAATATTGTGCGATAACTGGCGTCATAATGTTGCTGCGGGTATGATAGTCACTCTCGACAAAACTCAAGAGAATAATATCAGGGTCATATTGAATTAATGTCTCAATGCCGGGGCTGTGCCAACCTATTGCTGTATTGATATTGATGCCGCCTGCCGCTTTTATAACAGCGTCCACAAATGTATTTGACCCAGCGCTCCCCCCAGACGGTGTTAGGTATAATATTTTTGGTTTCAATTTGAGGCTTATCCTGTCGTTATGCGCTGTTAAGCTGTTTACAGCCTCATCCCATGCTTCGATTTTTTCCGTTGAGAGATTGAGTGTTTCTGAGAGATCTTTTGCATTTTGGACTACGCCGTCAAATGTCTCGACCCATGAGAGCTCATATTTATGTGGAAGGTGTTCGTGGAAAGGCATGCTTTCACCCGGTCCTAGTAAGATGAGCGAATCTTTTTTGCTCAAGACACTTTCCGGTGAAGCGTTCATTTGCGGCAGCTTTTTCTGTGCCTCACTGCCTAACGACAAACGGCTCCGCGATTGCCAAGATAGTGCGCTGATAAGATCAGGGGCAAAGGCTTGAACATAGGAGTCTCCACAAAGCGATGTGCTCGCGATTGTTTGAGGTGCCGTAGATATATCTAGTTGAGGCGCAGCTTCACAATTCACAAGCAAAAGGCTTGTGATCAATAAAGTGAGGCAAAAAAACCAACGTTTCATTTAAAGGCTTGTGAAACAAAGTAGCGATCAAACCAAGAGTTTATCGTCATAAGCCAAAGAAAAGTGGCGCACCCGAAAAGCGGGGCGCTTAGATTATTTATCTCATATATATCAACTATTTAAGTAGATAAAAACTGTCAAGAGATACTCATTTGTTGCCACATATGTCACCAGATCGAAAATTCATGAAACTGACCTCAAAACCCTTTTCCGACAAGCCAGAGGCTGTTCGTAGCGAAAGCGTCAAGCGATTAGCCTATCCGTCCGGTGAGGACGCGGGGCAATGGTTGCGGGTGGATGCGGGGCCGATGGGCTTTTTGCGATGCTAATTTGAGTATATATCTCTTTGCAACTCAACTCTGCGAACTCCATGCGGATGATGGATACATTGCCGAGCACTTCTTTCGCGTCAGAAATATCGTCGAAACGGATGCGTAAAAAGTCGCCGAGTTTATCGTAGGCTAGCTCGCTCTCGCCCGCTCTTTCATAGGTGTCCAGCACGTCTCAAAGGAAGGCGTCTTGTTGCGCGCGCCTACATGATGGCACTCATCAATGATAATAAGGTCAAAAAGTCCGTCGGGTGTTCCATATAGTTACGGATGGCTCCAACTTAGACCTCTGCACCTTCCTCTATTTCTTCACCGCCAGACGTCATTAGCGTTTGGGAAATTGAAAAGAACACATTGGCATTCATCGGCATAGAGCCGCGCTTGTGGATTTCGGCAGGCGTAATGCGAACGCGGGAATCTTCTGAAAAAACCTGAAAAGCTAAGATTGGCCTGATCGGCGAGAATGTTGCGTCAGCGAGGAAAAGGATGCGCGGGCTTCGGGTTTGGTTGCCCACAACTTCCAGCGCGCTATGAAGAGTTTCCGAGCGACTTGGAACGCCACACTGGTCTTGCCCGTGCTATGGCGAGTGTCAGCAAGATGCGTTTGTCACCTTTCGCAACGGCTTCGAGTATGTCCCTACAGCTTCTAGCCCTTAGATTACTCTTCCGACCAAGTGTCGTGAAGTATTTTTCAGCATGACACATATCATAAGAGTAATTGCACTGTCTTCGTCTGCACAAAACCGACTGAATCTGAGTCCTAGGGGAGGATTCATATGAGTTTAATAACCTATAATTATTGAGCCATCGAAAATAGTCTTCATCGTTTTTTCGCATGAAGATTTAAAGTGCCTGGAAACCTATGAGAAAAGACTTATGCCTGATGCATTGATTTGGAGTTCGATTTCGATATTAGATTTTTAATTAAGATACAGACTTATCGTTCAGCCATAATATAAAAATTTCCAGACTTCAAAGTTAGATTACGTCTAGGATCATCCGGGCCTGCCCCCGATTGTAATATGATAGAGATATCTGCAATTACGCTTGGATGCTCGCGGAAATAACTATGACCAATAGACCCCGACAGCCCTGATACGTCTATAAATGAAACGTTTTCAATTCCGGCGAAATCATTGCCGACGGCATCGAGATAGGTTTGGTTAGTAACCCGTCCGACCCGCAGACCGTTCCCAATGAAACTGGATAGTCTCAGCGCTAAGTCTCCTGGATTAGAGTAAATTGTAATCTGCCCAATAGCAGGGGCAAAGCGTTCAGCAAGTAGACGCTGTCCGGCCACAGCCCCGTCAATATCAGCTGCAGCGATAATAAGGTTTTCAATTTTCAAGGCATCCATTGGCGATACTCCGGATCCACGCGCCTCAATTATGAGTTCCCTTAAGGCTGTTGTCGTAACATCGACACCTCGGCTATGCGTAACAATATTTATAGTTTCTATCTCTGGCATAGAGTGGAGCGTGCGAAGCATTTCCTTTAAGTGAAAAATAGAAAATTCTCCGGACTCTTTGGCTGAAAAATAACCAAACAAATTGCCTTCTTCTGTGGGCCAACTGAAGAAAATGGGGACCGCGTTTCGTCCGGAAGAATGCCAAACATCTGTGAGATCAAATGCGGCATCATCAAATCCCGTATTAAACCCATGAATATAAATAAGAACCTTGCTTGTGTTTTGTCTTTCTATTCGATCTCGAATCAATTCCTTAAACGACTCCCTTGCCGCAGCATAGTCCTGCACAATATCTGCCTGCTCAATCACAATTCCATTCTCCAAGCGATAGGGAATGGGAGTCGCAGGGAACAAAATCTCTTTTTGTATTTCTTCTAAAAGCAAAATTGGTCGCTCTCTGGACTCCTTAGAGTTCCGTGCAATGATCATAAGATCATTCCAGCTTGTCTCTTCCCCAATTCTTACGACCGCACTCCCGGCTGTCACCGCCCTAGAACGTATTGTAATAAATTCAGCCTTTTCATCGTCCCACCCTCTATCCGTCACGAAAATTAGGTTTGCCTTTGATTGACGGTAGTTTTCTGGGATAGTTGCTTCCGGGTATGGGTTTGCGGACGTATATAATCCAGACGCAGGCGCTAACACCCTAGGCGTTGCGCAACCTGTTAGAGCTATGAGTAAGAGTATACATACAAATTTGATATATTTGATTTGAGACACCTCGTTAATCCTGAGGAAACAAATCAACGTTTTTCATGTTGAACGAACGGTATTCTTCAGGAGTTTGCTTGAACTCTCTTTTAAAAGCTCGAAAGAACGATTTCGGATCCTGATATCCAATCATTCTCGATACTTCACCTATACTAAAGTTACTTTTCGTCAGATATCTGGCTGCCAAATCAAATCTGATCGAATCCAGTATGACTTGAAATGTATAACCTTCATCTTTGAGCCTCCTTTGCAACGTAGAACGACTAATTTGAAGGCGGTTACAAATGGCAATTACGTGAGTTGGACCCGAATATAATTCAGTTCGAATTGCCGCTTCGACTTGAGCAGTAAAAGTTAAAGGGGCCGCTTGTTTTTCGAGTTGCTGCTCTAATTCTCGCTCAACATCCTTCCAAAGAGTTTCGTTTTGGGAAATAAAGCGCGTATTTGCATCCTTTGAGGTGAACTCCAAACTAACAATGTTTGATAGAAGAGGTTGGGATCCAAAATAATCAGCGGCATCGGACATATCATAGACACTTTTGGGGAGTGATATTAATGCAGGATTTATATGTCTCGCGGAATGGTTTCGGGCCTTCTCAACGACAAAAATACTCATCGGTATCGCCATAGATACCGGAAGAGTAAGGTCGTTGAATTCAGGAAGAACCTCGACGCGCGTCTTCCTCCCACTCACAGTTGAAACCACAAGGGAAACAGGTCCGAAAATAACTTTATATCGTCCTAAACGTTCTAATCCGATCCGCAAATTGGGCGCACAGGTATAAGCTAAAAAAATAGGGATTAACGGCCCATTTGCCATGAATTTCCCAAGAGCGAACGGATCAAACCGAGACCCTGCCAATTCAATTATCGTATCCCAAAGGTCTATAAAATCGTAAGCGGATAAACTCAAATCAGCTTTAGCCTTCGCTGTCGTAGACAGAGGTGAACGCAGCACCGCTTCCTCGAATGAAACGTCGAGGATCGGACAAATAGCACCTATCAATATTGAGGACGAGTATTCTCTCAAGGGTTTATCTCCTTTTTGCTCTCTTTGCACTCCGCCGAAGGCTTAATCGAGTTTAAAACACCCATATGACTGATATTATCACTATATGACCGAAATAGCCACTCGCTAAAACTAAGTGCGCGCCCAAAATATCAATAATAAATCAAGACGATTCAAAGGTTATAAATTTTGAAAAGATTTAGTGTGTCCATTGTAGGCTTACTTGTATTATCAGGGTGCTCTGCCCCACCCCCTGAAAGCGCACCGTCGCCAAGAGCGGTTGAAGTCGTAGAAGTGACATCGAGTATTTACCAATCTTCACACGTATATTCCGGAACGTTGAGAGCGAAGCAACGTTCTAATTTGAGTTTCTTGCGAACAGGGCAAATCATTGAACTGACCAAGGACTTAGGTCAAACATTTAAGCGTGGAGACATACTGGCGCGACTTAATGATATAGAACTTTCGCTTGCCTTGGATCAACTCTCAGCCAGCCTTCTCGAAATTCGAGCCGAACTGAATGACGCACAAATCGGATATGATCGACTGATTGCACTGGATGGCACCGGTGCTGTTTCCAGAGCGGATATCGATACAGCAATCGCTCGGTTGGATGCTGCAAAGGCGAGAGTGAGCGCAAATGAAGCATCGATTGGTCAGGCGCGTAAGCGGCTATCTGAGATGGTTTTGAAAGCGCCTTATGATGGTCAGATCGTTGAACGCCTTTTGGAGCCTTCCCAAACGGCCTCTGCAGGTCAAACCGTTTACCGGATCATTGGAAATGACGGAGGCTACGAAGCGATCGTGAATCTCCCGGTGTCTTCGCTGGATCTTTTCGTTGAAGGTTACGAAACAAACATAAATGTGCGGCCATCAGGAACCGTGAAAGCCGCAACTGTAATAGAAGTCGGTAATGCGGCGGGACTCTCCGGTTTGTATCCGATTTCACTCAAGATCGAAGACCCAACTGGTTTGAGACCCGGACTCCGCGTCGAAGTTCCCGGTTTAGATCAGCGTTCCAACGGACAAAGTATCTCAATCCCGCTGACAGCTTATCGTCCAAACCTTGGGTCTAAAGGCACAGTGTTTATCGTAGACTTGGAAACGGGGTCTTTGTCGCAACGAAATGTAGAGTTGGGTGCAATATCAGACACTGGCATCGAAATACGCTCAGGATTGCAAATTGGGGATGTTATTGTCGCGCGGGGTCTTCCCTCACTGCGTGAAACAGAAACAGTCGCGCCCATTGGTATCGGCCTTAAACGGTTCAACGAGTAAGCGCGGATTGATTTATGAACCTCTCTATTCTCGCTTTACGGTTTCAGTCTGCCGTTTTCCTTATCGTCGGTCTATTGATGATATACGGGTTGTATAGCTACTTCAATTTACCCGCGCGCGAAGATCCTGAAATCCTTGTCAGAGAAGCTGTCGTGGTAACAACTTACCCGGGGCTTGACGCCGCCAGAGTGGAAATGTTGGTTACAAAACCACTGGAAGAAGCCATGACGACGCTTCCTCAATTGAAGGAAATTAGGTCAACCTCAATGGACGGTGTGTCCATCATTCATCCCGTGATTGACGATAAATACACAGATCTTGGTCAAATATTTGATCAGCTACGAGAAAAAATACAAGATGCCACACCCAACCTGCCGGTTGGAACCAATACCCCTTTCATCAATGATGATTTCGGAGACGTTGCGATTATCACGCTCGCCCTTTGGGGAGACGGGTATGAGCAAAGTAGACTTTATGATTACGCTCAACACCTTCGGGACCAGATGTTATCAATTCCGGGAACCAAAAAAATCGAGATCGTTGGCGCTCAAGCGGAGCAAATTTTCATCGAATATCAAGACGCCGTTGCCTCACAGATTGGGATTTCGCCGCAAGACTTTATTGGCGCCATTCAGACCCAGAATATCATTCTGCCCGGTGGACAAATAGATACAGGAAACACCGCCTTCATCCTCAGTCCGACAGGTGATTACAGATCTCTTGCGGATATTGAAGCAACTCTTCTAAATGTTCCGGGGGCAGATGGTCTCGTGCGACTAGGCGACATTGCTAAAGTCAGACGTGGCTATGTTGATCCGCCCCGCAATAAAGCGTTTTTTAATGGGAAAGAAGCGGTCGTCCTCACGCTTGCAATGCGTTCTGATCAATCCGTGCTTAATTATTCCAAAAGGGCGTCGGAAAAAATTGACGGCTTGCGTGAAACCCTACCTGTCGGTCTGAATTTTGATGTTATAACCTATCAAGCGGATCAGGTTAGCAATGCGGTTTACGGTGTTTCAATAAACATGCTTCAAACGCTGGCGATTGTTCTAATCGTTGTCATCATTTTTCTGGGCGTGAGAACGGGCCTCATCGTCGGATCCATTATTCCAGCCGTCCTTTTGGCAACGCTTGGAATTATGGGCGTGTTTGGCATGCAGTTGGAGCGGATGAGCCTCGCTACATTGATCATATCGCTCGGCCTTCTTGTCGATAACGGGATTGTAATTTCCGAAGATTTTAAGCGTCGCCTTGGGGAGCACGGTGATCGTGATTTGGCATTAAAGCAAACAAGTTCAGAACTGGCTCTGCCTTTGCTCGCGTCATCCTTCACGACGATTGCCGTTTTCCTTCCCCTCCTCATCGCTGAAACGGCTTCAACAGAATACACGCGGTCCATCTCTCAAGTCATTCTAATTTCGCTGTCTATATCTTGGGTCTTCGCGATGACTGTTACGACGACTTTATGTTATCATTTTGTACAAGTTTCACCAGAGACTTTACCGAACGGGTCAATGCGCGCTCGCTCTTTAACAGAGCGGATATTTTCGGGTGCTGAGGCTGTTTATGGCAAAATACTATCAGTCATAATCCATCTGAGATGGTTTTACGCGGCTTTCATGGTTCTGCTTCTGATTCTTTGCGGCATGTTAATGGGAACGATTGATCAGAAATTCCTTCCCGAAAGTGATCGCGCACAAATCCTCGTTTATGTTGATCTCCCGGCAGGCGTAACGGAACGCACAACACAAGCTCGCCTAGAAGAGATGATGGAGATTGTTGCCGATAAGGAACGCTATCCGGACATTCTAAGCTCCGCCGCCTATGTAGGGTTTGGGGGACCTCGGTTCGTCCTGTCATTAGCCCCCGTCGATCCAGCGCCAAATAAAGGCTTTATGGTTTTAAATGTCACCGATATTGACGCGACAATCGCGAATGTGCCTAAACTTCGCGATGATTTTCGAACCGCCATCCCAGATGTAAATGCTAGGGTTTCGCGGATGTTTCTTGGACAATCAGACCCCAATGTTATTGAGCTCCAATTAAAAGGACCGGATGCCGATTACATTTTTGATAAATCCGCGGAGCTTGAACAAATATTACTAAATGTGCCAGGAACAATAGACGTTTGGTCTGATTGGTATAGTCACATTGACCGGCTGGAAGTTAGGGTAGACCAACAGGCGGCCAGAATAGCTGGCGTAACATCGACCGACATTGCCCGGCTATTGGCGCAATTCGCTTCCGGTACGCCTGTTTCACAATTTCGCGATGGCGATGAAGTGATCCCAATTATCATTCGTAGCACAGGCAATGAGAGAACCAGTATTGATCGCCTCCGAACGGCATCCGTTTATTCTTCAACAGGAGGTGACGCTATTCCGTTGTCTCAAGTCGCAACCGTTGAACGCTCTTCAGGCTTCTCGTTCATCCAGCGAGAAGATTTGATCCGTACCGTCACAATCCAAGGAAGAAACCCTGGGCTAACGCCACAAGACATGGTTCCTATTCTCGCGCCCAAACTGGAGGCATTTAATAAGACTTTAGCGCCCGGACATTATACTGAGTTTGATGGCCTTTTGAATGAGATTAATGCGACAAACGCTGCCCTAGGTGCGACGATGCCCCTTATCTTCGCAATCTTCCTCGTCACACTTGTTCTACAGTTCAATGGGTTCAAACGCCCCGTTGTTTTATTACTGACTTTACCGTTTGTTATTATCGGTGCAGCCGTAGGTCTTTATGTGATGCAGGCATCCTTTGGTTTTATGGTAATATTGGGACTGTTTGCTCTCGTAGGTATCTTGATTAACAATTCTATTGTTCTCGTAGACCGGATTGACATTGAGCTCCGTGAGGAAGGGCGTTCGCCCGTAGCCGCTGTTATTACGGCCTGTCAGCGTCGACTCTGGCCTATCCTTATGTCGACCACAACGACTATCATCGGGCTGATGCCTCTCATTATTTCAAAAGATATCCTGTTCTTCGGCATGGCCAGCGCCATGGCTTTTGGACTTGGTATTGGAACGCTTTTAATCTCTCTTTGCTTTACGCCTGTGCTGTATTGTCTCTTTTTCGGAATATCTCACAAAGGATCAAAACAAGGCAGGCGGGTAAAAAAATCGGAGGCGATCATATGAGGCATCGGCATTTTATCACGCCAATTTGTATGTTCGCATTGTCAGCCTGTGCAATAGGACCGGATTATATTTCTCCCAAATTGACTGAAACAACGCTTAGCGAAATCGCCCAAGATGATACTCTGAATATAACCTCAGGTGTCGCTTTGGAATCGACATGGTGGAAGCGCTTTGACGATCCGGTTTTAACCGAATTGATTGAGCGTTCTGCACGCTCAAATACGGACGTTCGTCTGGCTTTCTACCGCGTCGAAGAAGCGCGTGCGGATAGGGAGATTATCAGAGCGGCGCAGCGTCCAATACTGACCGGGTCATCGTCTGCCACGCGGCAGAAGAGCAGCGAAACAGCAGGCGGCTTTGGGCCGCCGCCGGGGGCGCCTTCACTTCAAAACCTGTTTAATCTAAATATAAACCTCAACTGGGAAATCGACCTTTTTGGGAGGTTGAAACGTTCAGCGGCGGCTGCAGAGGCGCGTTTAGAGGCTAGCGAAGACGATAAACGCGCAATTATGGTCTCAGTATTTTCTGAAGTCGGTATCGCTTATGCAGAGCTTAGAGGCCTGCAGTCCCAAAATGAGGTTGCGGGACGTAATATTGAAATTGCCTCACAAACGGTGAACCTAACACTTTTGCTCTTTAATCAGGGCCTAGCATCGGAATTTGATCTTTTGCGCGCTCGCTCCGATTTAACAGAGGCTATCGCCCGCCGAAATCAATTTTTAACAGGGCAACATGCGGCGGCTGCCCAAATAGCATTGCTAACGGGTCAAAAGCCGACAGATCTTACAACCACACTTCTGAAAGAAGGGCCTGAACTCATTCCGCGAGGGCGAATTCCGGTGGGAATCCCAAGTGACATTCTTAGACAGCGAGTGGATATCCGTGCCGCAGAGCGCCAACTGGCGGCCGCTTCTGAGCAGATAGGCATAGCGCAAGCCGACCTGCTTCCTAGGTTTAGTCTTACGGGGTCGGGAGGGTTAAACACCGCTATTTTCGAGGACCTGTTTGATTCAGATAGCCGAACTTGGAGCGTTGGTGGTGCAGCCAATTGGCCTATTTTCAATGGTGGCTCTCAACGCGCCAATATTGATATTGCCCGCAGTCGGTTTGGCGCCGCGGGTGTCGAATATGAGGCTGCGATTTTGGGGGCATTAGCAGAAGTTGAAACGGCTTTAGCGTCTTATGTCTATTTGGCAAAAGAGTTGGATGGTCTCGCGGAAGCTAAAATCGACAGAGACCGCGCCTATGAACTTGCGCTCTTAAGATATCGCAACAACGCTGATTCACTTTTTCCTACGCTTGATGCAGGCCTACGGCTCACCTCACTAAATTCTGAAATTGCACAACGTCGGCAGGCCCTACTTGTCGCCGAGATTAATGTCTATCGAGCTCTAGGCGGTGGCTGGCAATCTTTTGAGGGTATGACCCCTTAATCGCATGAATAATGTGAGTATTTTTAGGGCATTAACGGGTAAGATATATTCTTTAAATATTACATCTAATGTTCCTCATCAGCGCCTAAGAATATATCTCATAATTACTCTAACTTGCGAAAGTGTTCGATGATAGCACTACGACACTGCCGACTAACTCACATCAACGAATGGATTTAATGGCTTCTAAACCAACTGTTATTTTTTAGAAGTCGTCAAGGGGACTATCCCCGGTATACTTACAAGGACTTGATGAAACTCATCTGATGAATTCGTTAGATCTCGTTAAGTGATTTGTGGTTTGGATTCTCTTAGAAAAATATAAAGAGAAATTATTTGGTTGAGATTGATGTATACCAATAAAAAATTAGTTTGTATTGAGAAGTTGGTTGCACATATTTTGGTAAAAATTATGGAAAGTAGGAAAATGGCGATCCCGGCGCGATTCGAACGCGCGACCTCTTGATTCGGAGTCAAGTACTCTATCCAGCTGAGCTACGGGATCTTAGGTAAAATGGTGTTACCCAGTGATAATTTCCATTTTCTTTGTTACATTCAACGATTTTTCAAGTCACTGAATTACTTTAATTTTCTTGCCACCCAAGTTTCTTGGAAAAGTGCTTGACCTTCCGCTTCGGAGGGACGCGCTCTATCCAGCTGAGCTACGGGTGCTTTCAATAGCGGGCCTCTTACGGCAAGTTGTTGGCCTGTGCAATCCTAACTATGTAATCAGAGTTTGCTTCTTTGCCGCACTGCGGTAGAGAATTTTCATGATTAAGCACCTCTTTCTCTCTGCTGTTTTATTAAGCGGTCTCTCACTCAGCGCTTGCAATGCGCCCGCCGGCCCAACGGAATCGGTTGACGAACGTATTGCCAAAGCCCGTGCACGCAATGACGGGCCGGCCATTTGGAAGATCACAGATCATAATTCGACTCTGTATCTCTTCGGTACGCTACATTTATTGCCGCAAGATTTGAATTGGCTGCGGGATGATTTGCGCGACGTGATGAGGGAGTCCGGCACTGTTTTTTTTGAGGTTGATACGTCTGAGACAGGGCGTATCGATGCAACGGTCTTGAGTGCACAGCTCGGCCTGCGCCAAGATGGTCTGCGTCTGGCTGACAGTCTGGATAATTATCAGCTTAAGTTACTCGACGCCGTGGCCAATAATGGCAACATTCCCTTGGCGAGTTTGGACTCTATGAAGCCTTGGCTCGCGAGCGAATATCTGACCCAAACGGCGGCGCTAAATGCAGGTTTATCCGCAGATCTCTCCGCTGATGAAGCGTTAAAATCTATGGCGCGGCGACAACAAAAAAATGTAATTTATTTGGAAACTGTGGAGGATCAAATTCGTGCAGTGGCTGATCTGCCGCAAAGCCTCCAGCTCGAGATTTTGACGGAAACGATGGAGGAGTTTGATGATATCGGCAATCAACTCTTTCGGATTTCTCAAGGATGGTCTGTGGGACAGACGGACTTCCTCACACAGCAAATGATTGATCCGCTCAAGGATGAGGCAGGTGAAATGTACCGCTCTCTTTTGGTAGACCGGAACAAAAATTGGGCAGATCAATTAATTCGCCATTTGGAGGGCAGCGGAACAAGTTTGGTGGCTGTCGGCACGGCACATCTTTTGGGGGAGGAGAGCCTCATCAGAGATTTAGAAGAGGCGGGATACACGGTTGAGCGCTATTATGCTTTTATGGGCGAGAATGTAATCTCGCCCACAGAGTTGACAATCGAGCGTCCTAATCGCGAGGATTAGAAATTCGCGGTCAGACCGGTAAAGACACCGCGTCCTGCTGTCGAAAATCCAATGACGTCTTGATAGTCTTCATCAAGGAGATTTGTGCCGCGGACATAAACACCCAAGTAATCCGAAAGCTGATAGCGGATATTCGCGCCGACCAAAGTGTAAGCATCAAGTTCGACATTTGAGAAGGTCGCGAAATCCGTATCCAACTGAGCGCCTGTATGGTCCAGATTAGCCGTCAAAGCTAAATCTTTTGTGGCTTGCCAAGTTGCGGTGATGCTGGCCAAAAAGTCAGGACGTCGAATTTCCTGAAGACCGTCTTCGTTACTATCCAAAAAACTTACTGATCCCTGTAAATTAAATGTATCAGAGATTAACCAATTGGCTTCGATTTCGATACCTTCACGTGTGCTGTCTGTGGTGGCGTTGATAACGCTCGTTGTGAAGTCAGGGTTGAAGAGGGTCGTAATTTCATCTTCAAAATCAGATCGAAAATAATCAATAGAGAGCTCCAAATCGCCTAAGTCTTGCTCATACCCAACTGAAAAACCAAGCGATGTTTCGGGTTTTAAATCAGAGTTGCCCGTAAAGCGGCTTTCGGGAAAAAAACCGAAGAGTTCGATTAGGGTTGGATTTTTAACACCTGTGCCGATAGAGGCTCTCAATCGACCGTCCCAGTCAAATTTATACCCTGCACCCAACCGCCATGTCGTGGCATCGGCAAACACATCATTGATATCATGACGGGTAGAGGCGGTGAGGGTGAGATTGTCTTTGTTGAAACGGTAATCTGCAACCAATCCATAATTATCGATAGAGGGCACATCGGGGTCACCTGCGAATTTATATTCTTCACGCTCAAGCTCGCCCAGCACAGTCAATTCGTGATGGTCTGCAAACATGCGTTTGGCAGCCCAGCTTGCATTCTGGCGCGTGCCTGTAGTCAGGCTCGAGAACCCACCTTGCGTGTCGGTTTCTGTTTCAACCCTGCTGGCTTGTATAAGATGATCAAACCCTACGAAGTTAAACCGTCCATCAAGACGGGCCGTGGTCGTTTTTACATCCGTTTCGCTATCTGTATTATTGAGTCGCCCGTCGAAATCCGTATCGCCATCAAAATCGGTGGTGCGTAAATTGACGGCGGCACTGGCGGATAAGCTGAGACCAGCCAACTCAATGCGGTTGAGACCAATGGAGAGGCGGCGACTATCTGCGCCGTCTTTTTCGCCGCCCAGTCCTGCCACATCAAAGCCCTTGGTTTGGAAGGCATTGCCGTTGATTGACAGAGAGGCGTCGCCCAAGGGAATAACACCGCTGAATTGTCCTTCAATCGTTTCGCGACTGCCAAATTCTACAGAAGCGCGCCACTGCTCGGTTGTTGAGCCTGCGCGGGTGATGATGTTGATAACACCGCCCACGGCATCAGACCCGTAAAGCGCGGATTGTTCGCCACGTAAGACTTCGATTTTGATGACATCTTCGCTGCGCAATCCGCCGAAATCAAAGGCACCGTCATTGGGATTATTCACTTGCACACCGTCAATGATGACGAGGACATGATTGGCTTCGGAGCCACGCAAGCGGAGTTGGGTCAGGCTCCCGCCGCCGCCAGATTGAGAAACAGCGAGGCTGGGGACGGTGCGCAGTAAGTCGGTGATAAAGGCTTGATTGCGGTTTTGGATGCCGCGTGAAGATAAAATTGATGTCGGCGCCGTAAGTTCTTTTGCGTCGGAATACCCAATTCTGTTTCCAACCACCACGACATGATCTGATAGATCAAAAACTGGTCTGTGGCAGGTTGAGAGTATAATTAAGTCTTCATCTGCCGATTTGGATGGTTTCAGACAGTCGTCATAAATTTCCGCAGTATAATCCGCTTGTAGCTGCGCAAAGGCGGGAAGGGCGAACGCGCTTAAGGCGGCCCCTAATAATAATCGTTTCATGTCACACTCCGTTGACCCACCAATTTTCAAAAAGGCAGGGGGTTAATTTAAGAGTGTCGTCATTGGAGCCGACGAATTGTGCTTTGCACAAATCGGCAACCATACGCTTTGGTGCATCCCGCCCAAGCGTGCTGGCGACGGTGCAGGCAGGTCTTCTGACTTAGGGGTCAATCAATATTTTCGCGCCTTCCCACGCCGGACTTCAAAAGTGAAATTCGACACAGTGGCTTTTACGAAATATCTAACCCTTCACAGCGGCGGGAGCCGTCGGACAATTTCAGTCCGTTCCCATATTCACAGATGTTTCCATCTGACCAACATCGCCGATGTAGCGTGAAACCCTCACAAAGCAAGGACAAAAATGCACAATATAAAGAATTCTTTATATACTACCTCGCTGAACCCTGCTAAACGCCACCAAAATCAAATGGAAGAGCGAATGTCGAACTGGTCAAAAATCGAAGATGCCATCAAAAACCGTATCGTTATGCTCGATGGTGCCATGGGCACAATGCTGCAAAGACAAAATTTGCAAGAAGAAGATTTTCGCGGTGAACGGTTCAAAAATTGGCCGTCGCCCTTACAGGGCAATAATGACCTGCTCGTATTAACCAAACCCGAAGCGGTTGAAAAAGTGCATCATCAGTTTTTGGCGGCGGGTGCTGACTTGATAGAGACGAATAGCTTTAACGCCACAACAATTTCGCAAGCCGATTATGACATGTCCGATCTTGCCCCAGAAATAGCACGCGCCGCAGCTGTGACCGCTCGTAAATGTGCGGATGAATGGACAGCAAAGACACCGGATAAACCCCGATGTGTTTTGGGCTCGGTAGGTCCTATGAATAAGACATTGTCAATTTCACCCAAAGTTGAAGATCCGGGTTTCCGTGATGTCACCTTTGATGAGGTGATGGAAAGCTATGTCGGACAGATCGAGGCGATGATTGATATCGTTGATGCTATTTTGATTGAGACCGTCTTTGACACACTAAATTGCAAGGCGGCTATCGCAGCTGTGCGTCATGTGTTCGATAAAGTCGGCTATGAGAAACCTCTGTTGATTTCTGGCACAATTACGGACCGTTCGGGCCGGACATTATCGGGACAAACAGCCGAGGCTTTTTGGATTTCCATCGCCCATGCTAAACCTTTTGCTGTGGGCCTCAATTGTGCTTTGGGCGCGGATGAAATGCGCCCCCATATTGAGGCAATTTCGCGCGTCACCAATACCTATGTCATTGCCTTTCCAAATGCGGGTCTGCCAAATGCGTTCGGTGAATATGACGAAACGCCAGATGATATGAGCCGCCAGATCAAACCTTGGATCGAAGAGGGCTTTGTGAATATTCTCGGCGGGTGCTGCGGCACGTCTCCCGACCATATTGCTGCAATTGCCAAAGCGTCTGAAGGGATTGCACCGCGCAAACCCGTACATCCGGCGCAAACCTTACGCCTATCCGGCTTAGAGCCTTTCCAGATTGCGGTATAGATCATGACCACTTCAGCCACACAATTTGTGAATATCGGTGAACGAACGAATGTTTCGGGTTCCGCCAAATTTAAGAAATTGATCGTCAAAGGTGATTTTGACCAAGCCCTTTCTGTCGCGCGGCAGCAAGTCGAGAACGGTGCGCAAATCATTGACATTAATATGGATGACGGCTTGATTGACGGCGCAGCCGCCATGACGCGTTTTTTGCAATTATTGGCAGGTGAGCCGGATATTTCCCGTGTGCCGATTATGATCGACAGTTCGAAATGGGAAGTTTTGGAAGCAGGCCTGAAATGTGTTCAAGGTAAAGCCGTCGTGAACTCAATCTCTATGAAAGAGGGCGAATCGCCGTTTTTAGAGCAAGCCAAGAAATGCTGTGACCTTGGTGCGGCTGTAGTCGTTATGGCCTTTGACGAAGAAGGCCAAGCCGAAACAGCGGATCATAAATTCGCGATTTGTGAACGCGCTTATAAACGCCTCACAGAAGAAATTAATTTCCCGCCGGAAGATATTATCTTCGACCCCAATATCTTTGCAGTTGCGACGGGTATTGAAGAACATAATAATTATGCCGTCGATTTTATCGAAGCCTGTAAACGTATTAAAACCAATTTGCCCTATGCCCGTATTTCAGGTGGGCTGTCGAATGTGAGTTTTGCGTTCCGCGGCAATGAACCTTTGCGTGAGGCTATGCATTCGGTCTTTTTGTATCATGCCATTCCGGCCGGTTTGGATATGGCGATTGTGAATGCGGGACAGCTCACCATCTATGATGACATTCCCGAGGAACTGCGTGAACGTGTCGAAGACGTTATTCTCAACCGTCGTGATGACGCGACGGATCGTCTGTTGGACGTAGCCGAGAAATACCGTGGTGACGGAAAAGGAAAAGCCGTTGTTGTTAATGATGAATGGCGCAAATTACCAGTCGAGAAGCGTCTCGAACATGCCCTCGTGCGTGGGATTACCGATTACATTATCGAAGATACCGAAGAATGCCGCCTAAAGGCAGAGCGTCCACTCCATGTCATTGAAGGCCCGCTTATGGACGGCATGAATGTGGTTGGGGATCTGTTCGGATCAGGTAAAATGTTCTTGCCGCAGGTCGTAAAATCTGCACGCGTAATGAAGGCCTCCGTCGCGCATTTGCTGCCCTATATGGAAGAAGAGAAAATTCGACTGGGCAATGCAGATAAATCTAATGGTAAAATTCTGATGGCGACCGTCAAAGGCGATGTGCATGATATCGGCAAAAACATCGTTGGGGTTGTTCTCCAATGTAATGGTTATGATGTTGTTGATCTTGGCGTGATGGTGCCTTGTGATAAGATTTTGGCGGCAGCCAAAGAACATGACGTGGATATGGTGGGCCTTTCAGGCCTCATCACACCGTCCCTAGACGAAATGGTTTATGTAGGTAAAGAAATGCAACGCCTTGGCATGGATATGCCGCTTTTGATTGGCGGGGCAACAACGTCCAAAACCCATACGGCGGTGAAAATTGACCCGGCTTATGAAAATGGTCAGGTGGTTTATGTGACGGATGCCTCACGTGCCGTGGGTGTTGTCAGTAATTTGTTGGGTGATAATTCTGCTGAGTATCAAGCGAAGATAAAAGCCGAATATGTGAAGTCCCGCGAAGCTCATCAACGCGGGCAATCGGCAAAATCACGCCTCACGATTAAAGAGGCGCGGTCCAACCCTTGGACACCCTCCAAGGGATGGGGTGCTTATACCCCTCATAAACCAACCTTTACCGGCACGAAAACATTGCTCGATTATCCCTTGGAAAAGCTTCGAGACTTCATTGATTGGACACCGTTTTTTGCGACATGGGAATTAAAAGGCCGCTATCCGGCCATTTTAGAAAATGAGACTTATGGCGAAGCCGCGCGTGATTTATTCTGTGATGCCAATACCATGCTGGACACCATGATTGCAGATAAATGGGTCAGCGCGAACGCCGTGTTCGGTTTCTGGCCTGCCAAACAAAATGGCGATGATGTCGATATCTTTCATGATGAGGCGATGATAGATAAACGGGCGACCTTCCACGGTCTGCGTCAGCAAATCAGCAAAGGTACAGCGAATAAGGCTAATTATTCAATTTCTGATTTTTGTTCACCTGATGGCGATTATATTGGCGGTTTTTGCGTCACAGCAGGTTTGGGCGAAGATGCCCGTTCAAAAGAATTTGAAGCTGCAGGCGATGATTATAATTCTATCCTCTTTAAAGCGCTTTGTGACCGTTTAGCGGAAGCCTTTGCAGAACATTTGCATAAACGTGTGCGGATGGAATTTTGGGGTTACGCGCCAGAAGAAACCTCTATGGGTGATGAACTCATTGCCGAGAAATATGCAGGTATTCGTCCGGCGCCCGGTTATCCGGCGCAACCGGATCATACCGAAAAAGCCACATTATTTAACCTATTGGACGCGACGAAAGAAACAGAGGTCATCCTCACGCAAAGCTTCGCGATGTATCCGGCCAGTTCTGTTTCGGGTATATATTTTGGGCACCCTGAAAGTGTCTATTTCGGCGTTGGTAAAATTGAAAAAGACCAAGTTGAAGATTATGCCCGCCGTAAAGGCATGAGCGTCGAAGACACAGAACGTTGGCTTGCGCCGATTCTGAATTACTAAAACCTACCCAGTCCGAGACCGGGTAGGTTCAATAGCTTGGAAGTGTAGAAGCTATTGAGTTTTTACAGTCTTAAGGGCAAATATATTTAAGCTCTGTGGCAAAGCCTAAACCTTGTTCAAAGGCGGACAATCTGATGATGTCTCCATCTGCAATACCTGTGAGTTGCAATTCTATTCTATCGACACCAAAAACCGAACGGATAGAGCCTTTGCCTGCGTGACGATCTATAATGAGCCGGGATGTTATTTTCTTTCCATGTGATTTATAATGTCCCGAGTAATAAAACCCATTGTCGCCGCCTTTAAACTCGCCGTCTTTGGCAATAACAACGCCGTGCCCCAGACTTTGCGTTGTGCCAAAAGTCGCTGAATAGATTCCGTTTTTTAACTGCATGCGCCCAATCTCCTTTATACCTTCCCACCTGATGCTGAATAGATTATCAAACTCTAAACATAAGTGTATAATTTATAATACACCCTACAAATGTAGGGGTAGTTATCTGAGGTCAATAAAAAACCCGCTCCGTATAAATTGCGTAAACGCAATATCTACCAAGCGGGTTTGAAGATGGTTTTGTAGGGGGACTATCGAACGGCTAAGAAAATTCTTGAACCGCCCCGCTCAACGGAAAGTGCGAAGGGGCCGTCCTTGCCATCTATGCGGTCTTCGAACTCTTTCAAGTTTGCAACATCTTCGCGGTTGACCGACCGAATAACATCGCCCCGGCGCAGGCCAGCGCGATAGGCTTTGGATCCGCGATCGACACTCATGACATAAACGCCTTCATCACCGCCGCGTAATTCAACGTCATCCGGAATATTTCCGATAGACGCGCCTGAGAAAGACTCCATAGCGGGCACATCATCAACGGCGTCGTCTGTAAGGACTTCACGTTCCTCTTCGACTTCTGCCACTTCGATACGAGTTGTACGGCGTTTGCCATCGCGAATATATGTTAATTCAGCGCGCGTGCCGGGGGTTACCAAACCCACTGCATTGCGAATATCAGAGGCATCACGAATGTCATCACCATTAAAGCCAACAATAACGTCGCCTTCTTGCAAGCCTGCTTTATCTGCGGGCGTATCGTCCTCAACAGAGCTGACCAACGCTCCGTTCAACGTGGTGAGTTCAAGCGACTCACGAAGGGCAGGTGTGATATTTTGAATACCCACGCCAATGCGTCCACGCCGAACCTCGCCATTTTCTTTTAACTGTTCAATGACTGATGTCACGATGCGCGTTGGCACTGCAAAACCAATCCCATTATTGCCGCCTGAGCGGCTCAGAATGGCTGTATTAATCCCGATTAATTCGCCTTTGGAGTTGACCAAAGCACCGCCAGAATTCCCGGGATTAATAGACGCATCCGTCTGAATATAATCCTGATAATTATCGCCGCCTCCTTGGTCGCGGCCAAGGGCGCTGACGATACCTGTTGTTACCGTACTGGATAGGCCATAGGGGTTACCGACGGCGATAACGTAATCGCCGACTTTTACATCCCGACTTCGCGCAATGTTTAAAGCTGTCAGATTTTTGGCATCAATTTTAACAAGGGCGAGGTCTGTACGGGGATCAGAGCCTATTAACTCGCCTTCCAGCTCGCGTTTATCCTCGAGCGTGATCGTAATACGGTCTGCATCTTTCACAACGTGATTATTTGTGACGATTAAGCCTTCATTTGCATCAATGATAACACCAGAGCCCAGACCACGTCGGGGTTGATCCTGCATTTCAGGTAAGCGCCCACCAAAGAAACGTCGTAAGAATTCTTCTTGTCCGCCCAGATCCACGGAGGGGGCTTCACTTGTTCCCTCGACATCAATAGACACAACAGCGGGTGTAATGCGTTCCAGCAAGGGCGCCATCGTTAGCACACCTCGTGTATTGTCGATGGTTAAAACACCGGTTTGACCAATGGCGGCACTATTGGAATATACGCCTTGGGATATCGCGATAGGAGCGACAAGCAAGGCGAGACCGCTGGCCGCAATCAAAAGAGATTTACGCATGGGAAGTCCTGTCATTGTTAAATTCTGTAACATCCTGTCAATCTAGGACGTGACAGCGCTTCGACAAGGGGGCAGGGCAGAAGATGAAGGTGTTTTAATATCGCCGGTCTAGTCTTGAGTAAGAAGCGCGCGTGATCAATACGCCATCCAGCGTATCTTTTAAATTAAAACAGAGGAATATAAACACATGCTTGAACCTAAAGGTCTTAATGGTGATTGTATAAATGCAAAAACTGCATACGCTGATGCATAGGCTTTAAGGATCAAGCGTAATGAGAGAACCACACTATATCACAAAACCGGATATCTCAGGCGGTAAACCCCCTGCGCATTTACTGCGTTGGCAGACAATATTGGCAGTTATTATAGGGCTGGTCATATTTTCGTTTGCACTCGCTATCATTTGGGGGGCGATAAAAACGACCTCTTACGATCAATTCATTGAACGGTTGGGACAATTATCTGCAGGTTTGATAAGCGTAGCTTTGTTGTTTGCACTGATCAGCTTTGCTTTGGCCAGTCTGGAAGACGCTGTTGAAGCGCCTAGAGGCGAGAAGCGTCATGTCGTGAATGATTTTCTATCGGCCTTTATTGCCAACTCGGTTACGAATATCACGGATATGGGGTCTTTGTCGGGGTTAAATATTAAAACACGCGTGTTTAGCGCTTGGTCGCTCACATCAATTGATATGGCGCGGATAAATAAACTAACACAACGTGTCAGCGTCATGAGTGGTGCCGTGCTTCTGATTGCGGCGCTTTTGCTGAATATCACTGTTATCAGCGCGGCCTATGGCATACCCCCAATCGCTCTTTACGGGTTTTCTCTGATTGCGGTCATGTTGGTCATTGTGTCATGGCTAAACAGCCGAAATTTATCTGACGATAAGGCACGACTGTCAAAAAAGACAATACGCGTATTTACCATCAATTCTGCAAAATGGCTCACAGCTGCTGCCACCTTTTATTTTTGTCTCCTCGGCAGCACGGAGCTGTCTTTTTCTGTAGTTCTATTATTATTTATTCTGGCTCATAGCGCGGGTCGCATAAGTGGCTTGCCGGGTGGTATAGGTGTTTTTGAGGCGGCTTGTTTTCTGCTCTTTACACAAACTGCCGCGGCGGACATGGCCGTGGCTTTAGTCGCCTATCGGTGCCTCTATTTTTTCGTGCCATTATTGGTTTCGGCTCTGATTATCGGCATGGCTAAAGCTAATCCTTTACGCCGCGAATTAACACGCAAGGGGGCGCCCGTTTTGGATTTATTTGAGACAATGGCCCCGCCGCTTTATGCTGTTCTGATATTTTTGACGGGTGTGATGATGCTGATATCGGCAGCCACACCCGACCGTATCGACGCAATCCCTATTCCGGGCAATAGTTTTGGGGTGGTCGTGATAGAACTGTCACACTTGCTTGCGAGTTTTATAGCCAGTCTTTTATTAATCGTCGCAATGGGTTTGCGTCGCCGGCTCCGCAATGCGTGGGCTTTGGCCATTCTTTTCATGGGCGTTGGCGCTGCTTTGACATTGTTAAAAGGGGCTGATCCTAAAGGGGCCATTATATTAATTATCTTAGCGTTTTGCCTTTATACCTCAAAAGCGGCCTTTTATCGAAAGGGTTATATTCGACAAATCCCTTTAAATTTACCGCGTCTTGGACTCATAGTATCCGCCATTGGCTTTGCCCTATGGGTCGGATTTTACAGCTATCTTGATGCGCCTTACAGTTCTGACTTATGGTGGCAATTTGGATCGGAAGGAGACTTATCGCGTTTTCTACGTGCGTTTGTTTTCATCGGGTCCGTCATAAGCCTCTATGCGTTTTGGCGGTTTTTACAGCCTGCGCCTATTTTAAATGCCCCGAAACTGAGCGATGGTGATTTTGCCAAAATCCGCCAAATCCTGAGTGAGGCAGAAAATCCGGGCAGTGAGTCAAATTTGGCTTTCATGGGCGATAAACAATTCTTGCTCTCCCAGAGCGGTCGGTCTTTTATCATGTACGGTATTAAAGGTCGCAATTGGGTCGCAATGGGTAATCCGGTCGGGTTGGCGTCCGAGCATAAAGAACTTATTTGGGCTTTCCGTCAACTTGCCGATCAATGGGATGCATGGCCTTGTTTTTACGCCGTGAGAGGCGATGCCTTAAATGATTTTATTGATGCTGGTATGGCGTTACAAAAAATCGGGGAATTGGCTTTAATAGACCTCCCCATATTTTCTATGGAAGGTAAAATCCGCAGCGAGCTGAGAAACTCTAAAAGCAGAGCCCTGCGCGAAGGCTGCGCATTTGAAATTATTTATCCGGAGCAGGACTCGCCGGAAATGGACATGATTGAGATTGTGTCCAATAATTGGCTGAATAAACATCAAGGGAAAGAAAAGCGGTTCTCACTCGGCCGATTTGACCGTGCCGTCTTAAGCGAGCAACCGGTTGCGATTATAAAACGAGATGGACACATTATCGCTTTTGCAAACCTCTGGCAAACATCAGATAAATCGGAAATATCAGTTGACTTGATGCGGTATGAAGATGTCAAAATAAATGGCCTTATGGACTTTCTGTTTGTTGAGATTATGCTTTGGGCCAAAGAACAAGGCTATGCCCGTTTTGGACTCGGTATGGCACCACTGGCCGGGTTGGAGGGCGACAAACTCGCACCCTTTATGACGAAATTAGGGGCGCTTATTTTTGAACATGGCGGTCGGTTTTACAGCTTCAAAGGCTTAAGGGCATTTAAGCAGAAATTTAATCCCGACTGGCAGCCCGTGTACCTCGCCGCTCCAAGCCAAGTGACGATGCCTGTTGCCTTGGGCAGCTTGGCGCTTCTCAGTGGCGGAGGGCTTTTAGGCCTGATTCAAAAATGAGGGTGCCTCGTGATTATCTGCCGTGTGATATGTTTAAAAAATCCTCAATTGTGGCGAGTAATGGCCCAAAGTCTTTGTTAAAGTCATGTCCTCCGGGGAGGCTGATAATGGTTAAACTGTCTATAGATGTTAGTTTCGCCCGCGCGCCGATATAATCCGTTTCTCCATGAACATATAATATAGGCGCTATTTGAGCAAGTTGTTGAATTTCGGGTGCCGTCTCTTTTGCGGCGGGTGTTGATTTGTTCAACCAACTCCGAAAAAAGAACTCAAAATCGGCTTCTGCTGGCGGCGCTATCAATATGGTATTGACGATGTGTTTTTTCAGATGAGATGGTAGTCGGTTGAGGGCAAAGGGTAATGTCCCCGCTCCAAAAGAATAACCAATAAATGTGAATTGCGCCGCAGGATTTACTTTCAGACGGCGCAACATATAAGCTTTTAAATCATCCGACATTTTTTGTGGCGAACGTTTGTTCCAAAAATATTCTATGGCTTTGACGCGCGCCGTTGGGATGCCCTGCTTTGCGAGTTTATCAGCTATAAATTTCGCAATAGGGGTCCAAAGACCATCGCCACTTATCACACAGGCATAATGCTGTGGCTTTGCTAACTTTGGCTTATGCAATGTGAATTTCATGTTCAGTCAAAACCCAAAAAGGCTATCATAACCTTGTTAAAAAGACCTAATGTCTGAGTTGTGATTATGACAGACAAACAAAATTTCACCCATCAATTTTTCAAAATATTATACATAAGAGGTTTAAGGCCTGCGACACTTAGGATGCATATTATTTCGGGATATATTCCGATGAGTGTTCATGTTAAGTTTCTGATATGATAAAATTTATAAGCCTATCAGCCTTCATTGTGCTCTTAACGTGTTCCGGTGCTAAGGTTTCTGAACCCGCAAGCTCCACTGATTTTCTGGCTGCGTTATCGCCGCTTTGCAATCAAACATATACTGGTCAAGTTGTCAGTGATGATCCGCAAGATGCAGACTGGCGCGCTTCGGTTTTGATCTTGGGGCCGATTTCGTGTTCGGCTTCAGGTGCGATATCTATGCCCTTAGCAGTGGGCGACGATACTAGTCGAACCTGGTTCTTAACCCCGGCAGACCAAAATATTGAATTTCGTCATCAGCACCTCCTCAAAAATGGAGATATTGACCCTGTGTCTGATTATGGCGGTTACTCAGATGCGCTGACCTTAGAGGGAGGCGAATGGACAGTTGATTTTCCTGCTGATGGGAAGACCGTGAAGATTTTCAAAGACAATGGTTTGGAAGTCTCCGTCAGCAATGTTTGGACGTTTGAATACCGCGAAGGACTTGCATTGAATTATGAGCTTAACCGCGAAGCTCGCTATTTTCGGGCAGAATTTGATTTAACGGAACCAGAATAAAAAGGGTTATATTTTAGAGAGGTAATGCTTATTTTTCGTAGTTAAGTCTCACTCGCAATTGAGCGGCAGTGCAGTTTGACATATTATCTCATTATTCGACTTTAGATGGGTTAGTGCGCAGCTTTTCAAAAGGTTATACGTTGACTTGAAAGCGCAGGGACTTAGGTTGCGCCACAAATATTAAGAGAGTTTCTCATGTCTTCTTCTTGGAATGATAAGCGGCCCTTGTCTCCGCATTTACAGATTTGGCGCTGGCATCCGGCGATGTTGTCTTCTATTCTGCACCGCGCGAGTGCAATTGCGAGCTATGTTGCACTGCTTTTGGTGGCCATCGGCCTGTTGTTTCTGGCCCTTACGGGCGAACTCCCTTTGCAGGGATTAATATTCAGCCCGCTAGGCGTCATTGGTTTTGCTGTCTTTGTGTTTGCTTTTATCTTTATGGCTCTGGCTCAACTCCGCCATGCCATATGGGGTAAGGGGGCGATGATGAAGCCTGAGCTGAATAATATGCTGTCTTATGGCATGATTGCTGTCTCTGCTCTTTTGTCCGGCATCGCTGTCGGCTTGGTATTGTAGGAGAACGGGTCATGACACACGGTAAAGGCACATCACATCACAAGCTCCACGGTTTTGTTGGCTGGGGGCTAATTTTTGGTTTACCCTTCGCTTTGTTTTCAGCCATTGGGGCTATTAATGGTGGCTCAGCAGGCTTTGCAACTTGGTTGTCTACCCCTATTGGCGGAATAGGCTTTCTGGCTTTTGCAACGGCAGCGATTTGGTATTGTAAATTGGAAATGGACGAAGTTATCATGGATTACTTCTCCGGCGGTCTGCGCTCTTTTGGCCTGTTGAACAATAAAGTCGTCGCCTTCATTATTTGGGCAGTCATGGTTTTCGCCATTGTCAAACTCGCCTTCCTTTAGCTGCGTATAAAGATAGGTCTGAACGTAATAGAATTTAGGAAAGTCATATGACTGCCACACAAAAATGGATTGATCACACATTTGATGTTGTCGTTGTCGGGGCGGGTGGTTCCGGTTTGCGTGCAACGCTCGGCTCAGCCCAAGCGGGTCTGAAAACGGCTTGTGTGACGAAAGTCTTCCCCACACGCTCGCATACGGTCGCGGCGCAAGGCGGCATCGCAGCATCTCTCGGCAATATGGGCGCGGATGATTGGCGCTGGCACATGTATGATACCGTCAAAGGATCCGACTGGCTCGGTGACCAAGACTCGATTGAATATCTTTGCCGCGAGGCACCCAAAGCAGTTTATGAACTTGAGCATTGGGGTATGCCATTTTCGCGGACAGATGAAGGCAAAATTTATCAACGCCCATTTGGCGGTATGATGCAAAATATGGGTGCAGGCCCGGAGGCGCAACGCACATGTGCTGCGGCTGACCGGACAGGCCACGCGATGCTCCATACGCTTTACGGGCAATCCCTGCGTCATGATGCAGAATTTTTTATCGAATATTTTGCGCTCGATTTGATCATGGAAGACGGAGAATGTCGCGGTTTGACGGCATGGAAGTTAGATGACGGGACTTTACATCGTTTCCGTGCACAGAAAGTGATTTTGGCGACCGGCGGTTATGGTCGTGTATTCTTTTCGGCTACCTCTGCCCATACCTGTACGGGCGATGGTAACGCAATGGTGCTTCGCGCCGGACTGCCTGTTCAGGATATGGAGTTCATTCAATTCCATCCGACAGGTATTTATGGTGCGGGTTGCTTGATTACGGAAGGCTCTCGCGGTGAAGGCGGTTATCTAACGAATTCCGAGGGCGAACGCTTTATGGAACGCTACGCCCCATCAGCCAAAGATCTGGCCTCGCGCGATGTTGTTTCCCGGGCAATGACGATTGAAATTCGTGAAGGTCGCGGTGTCGGCCCGAATAAAGATCACATTTTCCTACATTTGGATCATTTAGATCCTGCCGTTCTGGCAGAGCGTTTGCCGGGTATTTCAGAGACCGCCAAAATCTTCGCGGGTGTAGACGTCACAAAGGAACCCATTCCTGTGCTCCCGACCTGCCATTATAATATGGGCGGCATTCAAACAAATTATCACGGCGAAGTTTTGACGAAAAAAGGCAAGAACCCTGATGCCGTTGTTCCCGGGCTTATGGCTGTGGGCGAGGCCGCCTGTGTGTCCGTACATGGGGCTAACCGATTGGGCTCAAATTCTCTAATTGATCTGGTTGTGTTTGGTCGTGCCGCCGGTCTTCGCGTGGGCGAAACCTGCAAACCAAATGCGGAGCAAAAGCCGTTACCTGCAACTGCCGGCGAAGCAACTCTCGCGCGTTTAGAAAAGTTTAAAAACGCAAATGGTACAAAGAAAACAGCCGAAATTCGTCTCGAGCTTCAACGCGCCATGCAAGACCACTGTGCTGTCTTCCGCACAGAAGACAGCTTGGCCGAAGGTGTTGAGAAGGTAACGGCGATTGCCGCTTCGATTAAAGATGTCAGTGTGTCAGACAAAACAATGGTTTGGAATACGGACCTTATGGAAACTCTGGAGCTTGATAATTTGCTGAGCCAAGCCATGGTGACGATTTCATCTGCAAATAACCGTAAAGAATCTCGTGGCGCACATGCCCACGAAGATTACCCGGATAGAGACGATAAGAAATGGATGAAACATACGCTCGCATGGTATGACTCAGACAAGAACAGCGTAAAAATTGACTACCGACCCGTTCACGATTACACAATGACCGATGGTATCGACTATATTGAGCCTAAGAAACGCGTTTACTAGGCTCAATATCTTTTCCTGCTTTATAATGTTATTTAGGCGGTGATAAAACTGCGACAAATAACACACTAAATTGATGTGTTTTAATATAATTAACTATATACATAATATACTTTCCTATCGGAATAGTTCGGTAGGGAGAATGGCGTGCTCGGCGATACACAAGATTTCACGGATGAAATAGCGCGAGCAAATAACCTTACGCTGTTGATGCATGTTATAAACATGCTCCCTAACCCCGTTTATATCAAAAACCGTCAGCATAAATGGATCGGGGTAAATGAGAGCTATTGCAATCTGTTAGGCTATTCGCGCGAGGAACTTATAGGGCAATCCAACTACGATTTTTTTCCACCTGAACAAGCAAAAACATTTTGGGAAAGGGCTGAGGCCGTATTTGATACAAAGCGTGAGAATGTAAGTCTGAATGAAATCACGAATAGCATGGGCGGACTTTGCTGGGTTGAAGCGCGTAAGAGTTATTTTCAAACTGATGACGGTAACGAATATATTATCGGTGTTTATTCCGACATAACTGATATGAAAAAGCGTGAGGATAATCTTATAAAAGCGCAGGAAATAGCCTCTGAAGGCGAACGTGCTAAAGCCAATTTCCTCTCTGTTATGAGCCATGAGATTAGAACACCCATGACCGGTGTTATGGGTATGGCACAGATTCTAAGAAATACTCCACTCAACGCGCAACAGATTGAAATGGTCAATACATTAGAGAGCTCCGGTGATGCCCTCATGATGATCATTGATGACATATTGGATTTCTCTAGCTTGGAGGGCGGTAAAATAAAACTCAACCCTCAATCCTTCTCGCTGCGCGATATGATAGAGTCGCTTACGATGCTTATGGGTGTCACAGCGCGCGAAAAGGGATTGGACCTTATTGTTTCGATTGATAAATATCTACCGAAAGCAGTTATTGGTGATATGGGGCGGTTGAGACAAATTCTGTCTAATCTCATAAAAAATGCAATTAAGTTCACCAAGACCGGATATGTTTCAGTAAAGGTCTTTCGCGAGGTAACGGAGAGCGGGACTGTTATAAAATTCACAGTCAAGGATACCGGCACAGGTATCTCCGCAGCGAAAATTGAGACGATCTTTGATAAATTTTCACAATCAGACTATTCGACAAACCGAGTTTACGGTGGCACGGGTTTGGGACTTTCAATCTCACGGAAATTGTCAGAACTGATGAACGGTTCGCTCACTGCGAAGTCGACGCTTGGTGAGGGATCAGAGTTTTATCTGTCGTTGCAATTGCCAATCGATACATCTGTTCAGCCCGATCCGGCAACGATGCAAATCAAAGTCTCAAATATTTATCATAAGATTCTGATTGTTGATGATGTTTATGCCAATTATGTGAACCTTGCAGGAATATTGAAAGAAATGGGGCTAAGGGCGGACTATGCGCCGAGTGCGCCTGAGGCTGTCAAAAGACTGGCGCAGGCCTATCGAGCGGGGCAACCCTATACATTAATGCTCACAGATTATCTGATGCCGGAGGTGGATGGGTTATGTCTGGTCACATCTGTGCGCGGTAATGCTGCGTTTAACAAACTCAACATTATCGCATTGTCGTCCGTCGCAGATGAGGAAATCAAAGAAACTTTCTTGGGGCAGGGTGTGAAAGCCTATATTGTGAAACCTGTTCGTCCCCGAGAACTGGAGAGAGCGATTGAAGGCCTTGGAAATGAGTCCTCTCAATTTGTGGCATAAGCTGATCAGGCCTCGCCTCGCAAAGACCTGACATCTTTCATAGAAAGCTTGAATTCGGACTCGTCATCTGAATAATATCCACAAACAGGATATGGATATTATGAGCACCTTAAAAATTACGCGTGACGCTGAGAATGACAGCGTCGCCGTTATCACGCTTAATCGACCCGACCATATGAACAGCTTTAATGTTCAAATGTGCGAAGAGCTTATTGCGGCCTATCAAGATTTGGATTCTGATACATCTGTGCGGGTGATTGTCGTGACGGGCGCAGGGCGTGCCTTTTGCGCAGGTGCCGATTTGTCTCAAGGGTTTAGTGCTGTTGCAGGCTCTAACATGCATGAGGGCGTCGCCCGTGATCGGGGCGGCGAATTGGTTTTGGCAATGTTTGCCTGTGATACACCCATTATTGGTGCCGTTAACGGCGCGGCGGTTGGTATCGGGGCCACAATGTTATTGCCGATGGATCTGCGTATTGCGTCAGTCAAATCGAAATTTGCCTTTCCCTTTGCGCGTCGGGGTATTGTGTTTGACGGCGCTTCCAGTTGGTTTCTACCGCGTCTGGTCGGGTTTGCGAAAGCCCAGCAATGGATATTGAAAGCCGATATTTTAATGGCGGATGAGCTTTTAAATGCAGGGCTTGTCAGTGAGTTGAGGGAGCCTGATGATGTCCTCGCTCATGCTTTGAGTGTTGCTCGAGACATTGCCGTCAATTGCTCGCCAACCTCGGCGATTATCAATAAGCGACTTTTGCGAGAGTCTATGCTTGGGTTTGGGGCTATGGACGACGCGCCGTTTAAAGCGCATATGAAAGAAAGCGCGCTTCTGGAAAAAGCTTTTATCTCTGATGACTGCCGTGAAGGTGTTTTGGCATTCTTTGAGAAGCGTGCGCCTCAGTTCAAAGACTTTAAAGGATAAACCATGACCTTAAATCGCCGCCATATTCTCCTCGCCGTCCCCGCTCTAAGCCTCACGGCCTGTGAAACCTTAGACCCAAGCATATTAGACGGTGTTTTAGGTTCAGGTGTCCTCTCACAAGCCGAAGCCGCATCAGGTATTCGTGCAGCGTTGACTAACGGGATTGGCCACGCCGTCAGCATTGTTGGACAAGAAGGCGGATTTTTGAATAATGGACGTATCCGTATTCCTCTGCCCAAAGTTTTGCAGGACGTACAAGGTGTTCTCCAACCTTTAGGCGCAGGTGGTTTGCTGAATGATTTGCAGACACAGCTTAATCGCGGCGCTGAAAAGGCGGCTCCTGTTGCCAAGAATATTTTTGTAGATGCAGTAAGCAGCCTGTCCATCCAAGATGCTATCGCGATTGTTCGCGGGCCGGATAATGCGGCTACGCAATATTTGCAGGATAAAACAACAGATCGTTTGACGACATTATTCTCACCTATCATGGGAGATGCCCTTCAACAGACAGGCGCATTAATGCTCGTTGATCAAATATCCGGGCGACTAAACAATGTGCCTTTCGCGCCAAAGCTTGGCGCTGATGCCAAGTCTGACCTTGTCAACCATGGTGTTGATTTTGGGCTCAAAGGTGTCTTCACCTATATTGCGGATGAAGAGAAATCTATTCGTGAAAACCCGGCGAAACGTACAAGTGAAATTCTGCGCCGCGTTTTTGGCGCTTATCAAGCATAGGTGTTGCGCAAAAAGACAGCAAAGATGCTAGCAAAATGATAATATCTTAAAATTGCACCTAATTTAAAAAAATCATTTCCCTTTGAAGGGGAAATGCGGTTAAGAAATAGTTAAGGCTTGTGGGGGGTCGGATATTTATATTCCGACTTTGCTGATTTCCATTTTGGGGCGCACTCAAAAGGGGAACCCATGCTGGTCTTTAGATCTGCTATTACTGAATTTGATGAAAAAGACGTTTTACCCTCTCCGCATTGTGAAGGTGCAGATTTTATTTGTGGCGCTGTTCAAGCCGCGAAAGAGGCGCCGCTGAAGGTGCGTAAAACAGTTCAGTGTGATATCGCCACTGCCCTCGACTGTCAAGAGGACTCGCTTTCTTTTTTATGGGCGCACCCGATTAAGGGTGCAGAAGTGTTGGATTGTGAAATTCCTGACTTTCGGGATGCGATGCTCCGCCCTATCGCTTTTGATCTTGTTGCTGAGTAAGCTATCAGCTTCCACAAAACAGTCATTTAATTGTCACAGGCCTGCACCTTTTGAGCCTGTATTTCGTCTTATTCCTGCTCTCTATTCAGTGTTCGGAGGGGCATATGTCATGCCGCGATTTAACAGGCTGGATAGATGTCTCAAAAATTCCCAACACAATTCTCTCATCGATCACGTGGGCTGAAACTCATTGTCGTGTGTTTTTTAGTTTTGCTCATGGCTATTCCCGCCATGTTTATATCTTACATTAGTTTTGATCGCTCCAATCGGGCGGATGAGGTCGTCCGAACAGTCTCGAACACCTATGGCGGGCCACAAACATTGACAGGCCCTATACTGACGATCCCCTATGTTGGCTATGATCAAGAAGGTAAGATTGACAGAAGTGGGGATTACATCATCTTTGCCGATAGCGGTCTTGCTAGGTTCGATCATATCGAAACAGAAACCAGACAACGCTCCTTATTTCGAGTCCCTGTTTTCACCGCGAAGGGGACATTAAGCGCGACCTTTAATGCGCCAAAAGAGGTTGATGTGGACGAAGGCTTTGAGCTGCTCTGGGATAGGGCACAACTTCTTATCGCGCTCTCCGATGTGCGGGGATTAAAACAAGATATCGACTTAAGTGTTAAAGGCAGCGCTGTATCGCGGCGGTTTGAACCGGCTATGGCCAACCGTTTGCCGAGCATGGTAGCTAAATATGAATATGCCAAAAGTGTCCAATCTTTTGGTGTTTCCGATATGGGCAGTGCGCAGACCTATCTGACGGTTCCGGCCGCCGATTTGATAAAAGAGGACGAAGCGCTTTCCGTCGATGTATCTATCAATCTTGGCGGGGCTAAAACTTTTGGTGTGAGGCCCTATGCGCGGTCTACGCAGGTGAGCCTTTCATCGACTTGGTCAGCGCCCGGATTTGTAGGAGACTTACCCCCTGATAGTCGTGAGATCACCGAGGCAGGATTTAATGCACAATGGAATGTCCCTTACTTACGCCGCGGTATTCGTGGGCATGGTGGAACGCAGATTTTGTCTGACCTCATGGTATCAAAAAACATGATGGGTGTGAATTTTGTGGCCAAGAGCAACCCTTATCAGACCGTCAATCGGGCTTTGAAATATTCGGTTCTCTTTATTGGGCTCGTTTTTCTCGCTTACTTCCTTTTGGAAGTGATCATTGGCGTGCCTGTGCATCCTGCACAATATCTTTTGATCGGTTTGGCTCAGGCGATATTCTATCTTTTGCTATTAGCTTTCTCTGAACATATTGGTTTTGCGGCGGCCTTCATTGTTTCCGCTGCTGCAACAGTGATCGCAACAGCAGGCTATGCAGGAGCGGTTTTTGGCCATCGTAAATATATTCTGCGAACCGGAATCGTCTTTGCGACCGTTTATGCGCTCTTATTTGTGCTGATGCGTTTGCAGGACTCTGCCCTTATGATAGGGGCTTTGACGAGCTTTATTGCCATCGTAGGCACGATGTATTTGACTCGAAATATGAATTGGTATGGTGAAAAAGCAGATTTCAACACGAAAACCGACTAAAGCCTTGATAAAAGCGACAAAATGACAGTGAAACCTGTCAGGTTTGTCCTTCGTTTTTTAATAAATACCATCTATAAGGCCTAATCGAAATTCAAAGACTAAGGTGAATCATGGTTCAGCTAACCCTGCCAAAAAACTCTAAAGTCCGTAAGGGTAAAATCTGGCCTGCCAAAGACGGTGCCACACGCCTCAAAACGTTCAAAATCTATCGTTATGACCCGACAGATGGTGGAAACCCTTATTGGGATACATATCAAATTGATTTGGATGAATGCGGCCCTATGGTCTTGGATGCCTTATTCAAAATTAAAAATGAAATTGATCCGACATTAGCATTCCGCCGTTCTTGCCGGGAAGGTGTTTGCGGATCTTGTGCGATGAATATTGGTGGTCGGAATACTCTGGCCTGTACCAAAGGTATTGACGAAGTCGGTGGCGGCGATACCATCACAATTTCACCTCTTCCGCATATGCCGGTTGTCCGCGATCTCGTTCCGGATTTGTCGAATTTTTATAAGCAATATGCCTCTATCGAGCCTTGGCTTCATACATCCACGCCTTTGCCGACAGAAGAGATTAAACAATCTCCCGCTGACCGCGAGAAGCTGGACGGGTATTATGAATGTATTCTCTGCGCCTCTTGCTCGACCTCTTGCCCATCATATTGGTGGAATGGGGATCGTTATCTCGGCCCGGCAACATTGCTTCAGGCTTATCGTTGGTTGGTTGACTCGCGCGATGATGCAAAAGAAAAACGCCTCGATATGCTTGAAGACCCCTTCAAGCTTTATCGTTGTCACACCATCATGAACTGCGCGAATGTATGCCCTAAAGGCCTTAATCCCGCAAAGGCGATTGCTGAAGTGAAGAAGATGATGGTCGAGCGGGCGTAAAACGCCAAAAAGCTAAAACATAAAAAGCTCCGACAAAAGCGGGGCTTTTTTTATATGCATATTGAAACTTATTTTTTGACGGCTTTAATTCCGGCTTCAATCAATTCGCCTGCCTTGGCGGCATCTTCCCAACCCAAGACTTTCACCCATTTATTGACTTCTAAATCCTTATAGTGATTGAAGAAATGCGGGATACGATCTTGGAGCACTTGCGGAAGGTCTTGGTAGCATTTTATCTTGTCATAATAAGGTGTCAGCCTGCTGTGAGGCACCGCCACGATTTTCTCGTCAATCCCCGCCTCATCTTCCATCATCAACACGCCGACGGGACGAGAGCGAACGACGCAGCCCGGCATAAGCGCGCGCTGACCGACAACAAGAACATCCGTCGGATCGCCATCATCAGAAAGTGTATGCGGAATAAAGCCGTAATTACAGGGATAGCGCATAGATGTGTAAAGGAAGCGATCCACGAACATAGCACCCGAGGCTTTGTCCATTTCATATTTGATAGGCTCGCCGCCCAGAGGCACTTCAATGATAACATTGATATCAAAAGGTGGGTTCTCACCCGCTTTGATGTTGTTGATATCCATGACGCCTAAATCCTTTTGAAGCTGACTTATCAGAGATTGGAGCGCCTGATAACGCGCTATATATTTCTTGCAAGCTTTATGACGTTGAAAACACAGCCCAAGCGCCTGAAACGATCATAATGATGCCGATTATAAGGTTAAAGAGGCGGGCTGCCAAAGGCCCTTTTAAAATGCGCCTTATACCTTGTGCTCCTGCCGCATAGACCGAGAGGCCGAACATTTCCAATATTGTGACTGTTAGTAACATGGTGAAGAATTGAGGCGCGAGCGGTGTCGAAGGATCAAAAAAAGTCGGCAGCAGCATGCCAAAATAGACGACGGGCATGGGAGAGGTTATTTGAAGCAGCACTCCTTTCCCATAAAGGCGAGAGCGTCGCGGTGCATCCTCGGCAGAAACATTAAGGTTTGGGAGCGCCCCAAACATGGTCGAAAGTCCCATATAGGCTAACACCAAGAGACCTATAATTTTCAAACTCAGTGTTGCCGCCGGATAGAGCTCAAATATGATCGCTGTACCTGACGCGGCGAGAATTAACCAGATGACATTGGCCGATGCCACACCCATGGCCGGGAGAAGGGCAGAGCGAAATCCGTATCGGAAAGATGAAGCGAGCACAAGCATAACAGCCGGCCCAGGCGTTAAGCCTCCAACAAAAAACAAAGCGACAAGCGCGAGCCACACATCAAGTGCCATCCAGTTCTGTCACGCCTTCCTTCGCAAAATCAATTCTTCGTCTCATGATAAAAATCTTGCCAAAAGTAAATGATCCCTGTGATTATCAGGGTGGTTTTTGTATCAAGCTGTGATAGCTGCACAGATAATGCGCGAGGATCAACATATCGAAAACGCTGAAGACGAGCGTGTGGCGCAGACAGATGCTCCGCTAAAAGGTATTCTCAATCAAGTTAAACAGACGGCGGGCGGCGAAACGGTTGATCTGAAAACGGTTATTGAAGCTTTTGGTAACCGTGCTTTTGGCCCGATTATGTTGCTTTGTGCACTATTCTTAATGACGCCGTTAGGCGCTATTCCTGGATTACCTGCGGCTTTTGGCTTGGTCATCATATTATTTGCTGTCCAACTCTTATTTCGGCGTCCTTACCCGTGGATGCCTGAAATCTTGGCGCGTGTTAAAATCAGCGCAAGCGCGTTAGAGAAGGCTTCACGTATTGCCGGGCCTTGGCTTGATCGTATTGATAATGTCGTTCATCCGCGATTGGAATGGGCTGCTAGAGGCGCGATGCTAATTACTGTGGCTTTAGTCGCTATTCTCTTGGCGATCACGATGGTTCCGCTTGGTATGGTGCCGTTTGGTGTTGTTGCCCCTGCTTTTATCATTGGTCTTTTGGGGCTTGGTATTACAGGACGAGATGGATTTTTTATTCTGGCCGGACTTACACTTAGTATTGGTATCCCCATCATGATCGTACACTTTGTTTTATAAAGGTCTTGTTTTCCAAAATTTGGAAAAACAAATTAAGCCCAACTTTAGCATGAATTGACATGGAGTCGTGCAAAAGGCGACTGCTATTGGCACAGTTTAGGCCTTTTCGAAGTTGTTGGGATTAATGCCAGATGAACGGAACCTGCCGAGTGCAGGGTTATTTCCAGTCTGTTAAGATATCCGCCTTACTTTAAGGTAGAATTATATATGGGCTTTCGCCTGTTTGAAAAAGAGGTGACGTATGTCTTCTATGTTTAATCCACGTATCATTTTGGTAGCCTTCGCGGTTACAGTTTTGACGGCAGCTTCATCAGTTTCTGCTTTGACGGCGACGCAAATTGTTGAAAAAGAAATTGTGACACAAAATGCGGATGGCACAACTCTCACGACGCGCGTTCCTGCTGCGAGTGTTGTCCCAGGGGAGCGTATTGTTTACACACTCAAATATTTGAATGATAGCGTTGAGCCCGCATCTGATCTTGTGATGACAATGCCTGTGCCTAAAGAAGTGACGTTAATTGACGGCTCAGCTGAACGTGATGGGGCCGTCGCACTTTATAGTGTTGATGGAGGCGAAAGCTTCTCACCACGCGAAACGTTGCAAGTTGTCGGTGCTGCAGGTGCCTCTCGTTTAGCAGTAGCCGAAGATATTACGCACATTCGTTGGACGGTAGTCGGTCCTGTCCAAAGCTCTGAGAGCGGAGAGCTCGTGTTTAAGGGTATCTTAAAGTAGAAAACTTACCTCAATTAGGAGGTAGTTTGTAAACCTCTGATAGAGCCGGGTGTTTACCCGGCTTTTATTTTATCTACTCAAATTAAAATTCTAAGACCCTTAACGAGGTCTAAATATTAAAAAATTACTTACTCTTAAGTTATTGAAAATATTGACTAAAATAGATAATCTTAACAGCTGTTTTACGGCGTTTTCAAGGTCCGTTAACCATGCTTCTAAGCGCTGATTTAACCATTCTTCCTTATAAAAAAAGTGTCATAAACTAAAGGAAGTGGACAATGGCTAATTTTAAAGTAATCACGAAAGTGCTTTTGGGCGGAACAGCCTTAAGCGTTTTCACAGCCGGGAGTGCCTTTGCGCAAACTAAAACTCCCGCAGACACAACTGTGTCTAACACATTCAGGCTTGAATATCAGGTGGGTGGCAATGCTGCGCCGCCTATTGACTCTAGCAGTCCTGGCACCAACGGTGCTCCGGGAGCAACAACATTTAGAGTTGACCGTTTGGTTGACCTAACCGTTTCAACATCAACACCAAATGTTACGGTTAGTCCTGGCGATTCAAATGAAGAGCTTGCTTTTACTGTCACCAATGATGGTAACGATAGCCAAGGTTATTTGCTGACAGCCTTTGCTGGAGCCAGTAATACCGCATCACCAACGGACTCAACACCTCCATTGACTTATATTATCGATAATTTGTCAGGTGCGCCGGCTGAAATCGGTGTTTTAGACGTTGGCGACGGCTCTCCGGTTACCTATAATCCTGCGAGCCCACCTGTATTGGCACCGGATCAAACATTATTCGTCTTTATCCGCAAAGACTTTACCGTGAGTGAAACTGACGGAACCTTCGCGGCGTTTACGTTGGTGGCAGATACTGTTAATGCGGGCACAGCAACACAAACAACAGCTGATACTGATGGTAACGACCCTGATGTAACAGAAAACGTTCTCGTTGACGGTGCGTCGACAACCTTTGAAGACGCTACAAATTCAGGTGTTGGGCGTGGTGATGAGTCAGCGACAGCACAATATGATGTTGCCTCTGCAACAATTACGGGCGCGAAAGCTGTCACTGTTTTCAACCAAGACGGTGGTGTCGGTGGCGTGAATTGTGAATTTCCCGGTACCGCTGCTGCTGGCGGATACTCTGTACCAGGCGCCTGTGTTGAATATGTTATTACCATGACAAATGCAGGTTCTGCTGCTGCAACAAATGTCAGCTTGAGCGATACTTTGCCTGATCAGGTAATTTTCAAAGGCGCTGAGTCCGGAGGAGCTTTTACAGGCACGCCTTCAATTACAGGGGCGTCTGTTAATGCTGATTGCGATGCAGGCGGATGTCCTATCGTTTTGGCAGGCGTAACGCTTCCCGGTAAAGCTAATCCGGGTGATCCTGATGTTGTCGGGACACTTACTATTCGCGCGCTGATTAAGTAGGGCGCGAAACGATATACTTCCTTTAGCGGGAGAAGGCTTAATTTCTCCCGCAGAGGTAGTTTCAAAACGAAATACGTTTTGTTATCCGTATCATGAAAAACACATTCAAACATAACTTAGGACTTGTTGCGCTGACTGCGTCGGCATGGGTTGGCGGTGCCGATATGGCTCTCGCACAGACCCCTATAAGCAACGGCAATTTCGGTGCAGAAGTTGTGAATATTGCGACTATTGACTTTACGTCAGGGTCAATTGTGAGCTCCATAGATACAAATGCCGCGGTATTCACAATCAAACCACCGCAAACCCCCGCTCAAATCGAGTTTTTTCGTTATTCTCCGAACGCACCCAACCCGATTTATCGGAATTTTCATGGGTCAGATTTTAGTCCATCCGGCGAACTGAACGGCCCGTTTGAGCCTGTCGGAGACGCAATAACAGCCGGTGGAAACATTTTAGATCTTTCCGGTGATGTTCCTCTTATTCCTGCGACGACTTATTTGTCAGGCGAACTCATGATCGTCCGTGTGGTGGATATGAGCCAAAATGCGAATAGTCAGGAAATTGATACGGTGGCCGTTACGGTTGTATCAGGTTCCGGCGACATGATCGTTCTAAGACTATATGAAAGTAGTCCCGACTCCGGAGAATTTTGGGCCTATATGCCATCAACGGACGCTGCAACGGCAAATTATGATAAGATAATTACGGCAGGCGGCAATGAAAGCCTGCGTGCAACTTATGTAGATACATTTGACCAGACCGACGTTGTTATCGATACAGCAATTGTTAACCCGCTCAACCGTGTCTTTTCTTCTGTGTCCGGCGATCTGATTGATGAAGCTGTTATCAAACTGATGAATGTTGACACAGGTGCTGAAGCGACGGTTTACGGCGTTGATGGCTTCTCCGCTTTTCCGCCAAGTGTGATTTCGGGCGATGATGTTCAAGACGAGTCCGGGTTGATCTATGAGGTTGATCAAGGTGAGTTTCGTTTTCCTGTCCTTGCACCAGGCCGCTACGTCGTTGAGGTTGAGCCGCCTGAAGGATATACATTTGCCTCTGTTCTGCCTGTTGATGAATTGCAGAACATTAAAGGGTCTGGTTTTGTCTTAACGCCTGCGTCTTTCGGTCAAGAATTCGTTATTGAGGAAATGTCACCTTTGCGCTTTGATATTCCCCTTGATCCTGAAGCCGAAATGGTTCTCACAAAAACAGCAGATAGAACATTTGGCGATATTGGTGACTATATAAATTACACAGTGACGGTTCGTAATACGGGCACCGTCAGCGCCCCTGCGCGCATTTATGATACACTGCCTTTGGGTTTTCGATATGTGCCGGGCACAACACGTCTTGAACAAGATTTTACAACGGATCCAAGTGTGGCATCTGATGCAGCGCTTCTTGAATTTGACATGGGTGTTGTCGGTCCGGGTGAAACGACAACATTGAATTATGCGCTTCTTATTGGCCCGGGCGCGGCTCTGGGTGATGCTGTGAACGCGGCTGTCGTCGTTGATAGTGAAGGTCGGTCTCTGTCGAATATCGGCCGTGCGTCTATTACTTTGCGTGAAGATTTATTACGCAGTACTTCAACAATTGTTGGCAGGATGACAGAGCAGTCCTGTAATGGGAACGAAGAGTGGGCGCGAAATATTGATCGGGGTATCGGCGTCGAAGGCGTACGTCTTTATATGGAAACAGGCGCCTATACTGTTTCAGACTCAGATGGCCTTTTTCATTTTGAAGGTGTATCTGAAGGGACGCATGTTGTTCAGGTAGACGAAGAAACACTGCCGCAAGGCTTTGAGCTTATGCAGTGCGAGGAAAATACGCGTTATGCAGGGGCAATGAATTCGCAATTTGTCGATGTTCAAGGCGGTGGTATTTGGCGGGCGAATTTTTATTTGAAACAAACAAGTGCACGTGAAGACATTGTTGAAGAAGAGGTCTATAATGACCGGACTGATTATAAGCGCTTTGACACGGAATGGTTAGAAACACAGACATCTAATGTTGAGTGGGTTTACCCTGAAACAACACGCACGCCGTCTTCACCGTCCGTGCATATTGGCATCAAACACGGCGCGGGTCAGTCTGTCGAATTAACAATCAATGATCGTCCTGTTTTTGCCGGGAATTTTTCCGGACGTGAAAGCAATTTCGCGCAAACGGTTTACCTCTCACGCTGGCGGTCCGTTGACTTGCTTGACGGCCGTAATGTTGTTGTTGCGACCATAAGGGATAAAGACGGTTCCGTTGCAGAGACTTTGCGACGTGAAGTCAATTTTGTGAAAACAATTGCACGCGCTATTCCGATGCCCGATCAGTCTATTTTAGTTGCTGATGGTCGGACTGTTCCGATTGTGGCTATTCGTATGGAAGACCAAGCGGGTAGAGCTGTGCATGCAGGACGCATTACATCTATTGAGGTCGAGCCGCCTTATAAATTATTTGATGAAAACGATATGAATGATCTGCGTGAGCAAACGCAGGATTTGATAACACCTCTCTCAGCCAAGCGCGATTTTGCAATCGGGAATGATGGTGTCGTCGAAGTTAAACTCGAGCCAACGCTACGCACGGGCAAGGTGACCGTTATCGCCACATTGGATAATGGCCGCAAAATTCCTGTCTATATGTATCTCACACCTGAAAAACGGGACTGGATTCTTGTGGGTTTAGCCGAAGGTTCCGTGGGTCGTTACAGGCTGGAAGGTAATAGTGTTGCGATTGATACGAATGGCGGCGGCAGTGGAGCCCGAGACGTTATCACAGACGGTCGCGTTGCTTTTTTTGCTAAAGGTTTGATCAAAGGTAACTGGTTGATGAGTTTAGCGGTTGATACGGATAAGCACCGTACCGGTCGTGATGGTGGCTTTAATTCAGAGATCGACCCTAACGCTTATTACACGCTCTATGGTGATAGAAGCTATCAAGAGTTTGAAGGCGTATCGCGCTATCCTGTTTTTGTGAAATTAGAAAAATCGCAGGCCTACGCAATGTTCGGCGATTATAGCACAAATATTTCTGAGGGCCGTTTGACTAGCTATAACCGCCAACTTTCGGGTTTAAAGGCTGAATATATCGGTGATGATTTCCAAGTTCTAGGTTTCGCCGCTGAAACCAATCAAGGGTTTGCGCAGGATGAAATCGCGGCGGATGGGACATCCGGGACCTATCAGCTCTCAAATGAACGTCTTTTGGCGCAATCCGAAGAGATTGTGATTGAAACACGCGACCGTTTCCGCCCGGATGTCATTTTAGAACGCAAAGTGATGGTGCGCTATCTCGATTACAAATTAGATTATTTGACGGGTCAGCTTATTTTCCGCTTGCCGGTTGATGCGACAGATCAAAATTTCAATCCGAATGTCATTGTCGCTGAATATGAAACATCTGAAGACGCAGAACGCAATATCACGGCAGGTGGCCGAGTTCAGGCCGAATTCCTTGATGATAAATTACGTATTGGGTCTACCTTTGTTCATGAAGAAGGTTCTGCACAAGCGGCCGGCTCAGAAAGCAATCAGATTGGTATCGATATTTTAGCGCAAGTTTCTGACAAGACACAGATACGGGCTGAATATGCGATTACAGAAAATAAAAATAATGAGTTTGAGAATACAGCGGATGCAACTTTATTAGAAGTCATTCATACGTCTGAAAACCTAACGGGCGAAGCTTTTTTCCGAGAAGAAGAAGCTGGCTTTGGGTTGGGACAGACTGGGTCAAATACGAATGCCGTGCGCCGTTATGGGGTAAAAAGCAATATTCGCGTATCTGAATTCGAAGATGAAGAAACGGGTCGCCGCGGTTCCCGATTTGTTGAGGCACAAGCCTTTCACGAGAAAAATCTAAATACGGGTGATACGCGCAATACGGCGGAAATTTTGGCCACACATGAAGGTGTTCGTACGCGTCTTTCGACAGGTTTACGTGTATCTGAAGATCAATTCGAAACCCGGGAAGACCGTCAATCGGTCTTAGCTATAGCGAAAGCCTCTATTGAATTACCCAAACATGGAGCAACCTTCCAAATCAGTCATGAACAACCTCTGTCAGGGAATGACGAAGTCTCCGCGTTCCCCATGCGCACAGTCTTTGGCGTTGATAAGACACTTGGTAATCGGGCGACCGCGTCCATTCGACATGAGCTTTTGGACGGTAATGCCGCGCGCTCACATAATACTGTTGTCGGCGTGAATGCCTCGCTTTGGCAGGGCGGTACAATCGCCGCCAATTCTGATCTTTTAACGCAAGACTCCGGACGACGTCTTGGTGCTTCTATTGGTTTAGATCAAAATGTTCAGCTGAGTGAAAAATGGTCCATGAGTGCAGGTGTCCGTGAGCGCCGCATCTTGGAGGCGGATGCTGAGTTTGTAGAAGTCGCGCCTGATGCAGCTGTCTCGCCGATTGAAGTCAACGAAGATTTCCGTTCGGCTTATCTTGGGGCGGCTTATCGCGATGACGTGATGAGCGGATCTGCCCGTTTAGAAGGTCGCCAGAGCAGCGCAGGGGATAGCTATATTGGCTCTGCCGCTGTGGCTCGGGAGTTATCAGAAGAACTGTCACTGGCCGGAGCTTTGCGAACTGTTTTCAACGAAACGGATGAGGCCCCAAATGCGACATCCAGACAAGCCGATTTACGCCTAGGGGCCGCCTGGCGTCCACGCGACGAAGACATGATTGTCTTCAACAGATTTGACTTTGGACACTCAAAAGATGTTACAGGCCAAACAACAACAAAAATCGTCAATAATGTGGCTGTGAACACGCAGATAAGTGATCGTTGGCAATTAACAGGGAATTGGGGGGCCAAGCATGTGCGTTCCGATGTTGCCGGTCAGACGCTCAAAAATAACACGCATTTGCTGGGCGCAGAGACACGTTATGATTTGACCCCAAATCTGGATTTGGGTTTCAGAGCCCAAATGATGACGTCAAGCGGTGCAGACTCTACGTCTTATAGCTATGGGCCATCCGTAGGTTTAAATCCGGCTAAGAATGTTTGGTTGAGCGCGGGTTATAACGTCCAAGGCTTTAAAGATGATGATTTTGAGGCAGCTGAATATTCGCGTAGAGGATTTTACTTACAAATGCGCGTGAAGTTTGATCAAAATACAGCGCGGGATTTGTTGCGTCGTATTTCTCCGGCCAATGATGTCGTGGGCTCCAATATCGCCCCAAGCCAGGCCGCACTCTCTAACCCGTAGCTCAAGCTTGGGTTTTGTTTCTTAGTCAATGAATGGATTTAGGGATGCTCAGGCGTAGAAACGATCATCTAACTTATAAACTTTGAATTATTTGCCGAGCGCCTATTTGTGTATCTGATATCAGTTTAAGCCAGATAAATTAAGCGATGTCTTGCAGCAGCAATATAGGTTGACCATCAGCCTCTTGTCTTTGCTGACGCAAAAATTCGATAGCATCCGTCATTTCTCGGCTTAGCACGGGTTTCGTCAAAAAGATATCCATCCCGGCGGCCATGCAGGCAGCATTATTTTCCGCAGACGAGTCCGCCGTGAGCGCAATAATCGGAACATTTGCCCATAGTTTTCCACTTTTGCGAATTTTTCGCGTCGTTTCTACGCCGTCCATATCCGGCATACGAATATCCATAATAACAAAATCGAATCTATGTTTTTGTAAAACAGCAAGTGCTTCTGCCCCGCTATTGACGGACAAACATTTGATGCCTTCTGCTTCCAATAGGAGCTCTATCACGTCCTGATTTGAAGGTGTATCCTCAACAATAAGGACAGTCAGGCCTTCAAAGCTTGTTGTGGCATCTATTTTATCCTGAAGAAGGTTTTCGTCCTGACGGGTTTGGCCGTTCGCGGTGTTATCAATCACGCGTTCGATCATTTCAAAAACATCATCATCTTCAATTTGAGGTGTTTGTGGTGCCGGGGGGGGAGTTTTAAGACTCTCATTTTCCGGTATGGAAATAATCGTTTTGAGAGGATCTAGGCTTTCGTTCCTGCCTTGGACTTCAACATGTCTAGGAGCCTCCGCGAGCGGAGCTTCGAAGGTGAGCGTAAACTCAGACCCACGACCTTCACGACTGTTACAAGTGACGTCGCCATTCATCATGCGGGCAATTGAACGGGCGATGGCTAAGCGTAAGCCTGATCCACCATATTTTCGGGTCATGGAGCTGTCTGCTTGTAAAAATGGTTTAAATAATTTGGCTTGGACGTCCTCACTTATACCCTGCCCGGTGTCCGCCACAATAATGTTGACATCCGCTTTATGCGTGCTCTCATTTAAACTCACTGTGACATGCATATGAACACGTCCGTTTTCTGTAAACTTAATCGCATTTGATAAAAGCGTTTCAATGGATTGGGCCGTACATTTAGGATCAATATCAAGATACTCAGGACACTCATCAGAAATATGCGATGTGAATATAAGGCCTTTCGTGAGGGCTTTGGGTTCCCATTTTTCTGTGAGAGTGCCTGTAAGATTTTTGAGAGATGTAGGTTCCGGTGCGAGTTCGAGCTTGTCTCCGTCAATTCGAGACATATCAATGATACTTTCAATCATTGAGAAAAGCTGATTACCAGAAGATAGGATGATATTTCCGCGTTGTCTGACTTCAGCCGTCGGTCCTTGAGAGACTAAGACATCGGCGATCCCGATGATGCCGTTAAGAGGTGTTCTTAATTCGTGGCTGACCATACCGAGGAATTCAGTTTTCATGCGGTCTGCGCTTTCCGCTTCTTCTGTTTTGATGGCGAGTTGCTTGGCAAGTCTATGACGATGTCGTGCAAATAGTAGTGCTGCCAGACCCGATATTCCGATGAGGGCGATGAGGGCCAGAAGTAGCTTATTGATATTTTGCTGTTGTTCCAACCGTGTTTGAATAAGCGCCTGCTCGCGTTGAAGCGCGGCTTCCCGTTCGGCTTGGCGCTCACTTGAATTACCAAGAGCCGCCAACATTTCAGCCGTTTTACTTGTATTTTCCTGAAGGAACGTACGAACGCGATTGTCATAGCGTTCATTCATCAATTTCAGAGCGTCATCGACCCGCCCTTCTTTGAGGGCGATGACTGTTTCTGCATAGGGGATTGAGAATCTACCCTGAGACTCTGTTGGTAAAGAGGCAAGTATAGTTTTCGCTTTATCAGTGTCACCCAACCCGGCATGGGCTGTTGCTAAAGTAATCTTAGTGATTTGTTGAAGGCTATCAATCTTAGACTCTGTCAAAGATTCATGGGCTGCAGAAATAGCTTTTTCGTACTCGCCAATATCAACGTAAACACGTGCTATGTGCATATTTGTGAGACCTGGTGTTGTAGAGCCATGCTTATCTTCGAGACGTTTCAACGTCTCTGCTAATACCAAGCGGGATTCATTATCCCGCCAAGCAGTCAAAGAATACATCAGGTTGTTAATTAATTCGATGCCATCGACAGTTTGCCCAGCCTCAACTTTAAGGTCGATGAGGCGCTGTGTATTAATAAGAGCTAGCTCTTTATTGAGTTTTAAGTTTTGGAGATATGCAATGAGTTCAGTTGCGCTAATACGTGCATTTATGGCTTCATCTGAAAGTTGGTTTGGGATTAACTCTAAGGCTTCTTGTGCCGTTTTCAGAGCTAAGTCGCTCTTTGTTGAGACTGAATGAACAACAGATAAGAGTCTTTTAGTATGAAAACTTACAAACCAATTTTTATGTTTTGAAGCTTCAATTAAATAGTTCTTCTTCGCCTCATAGTTACTTCCTGTTTTTCTGAAGTCATTGAGCTTTGAAAAACCAGTATAAATATTTAGAATATCGACGCCGTCCTGACTATTTTTTTCTTTTAGCAAGTTTTCAAAATGCGATAAGGCCTCAAAGAAACGCTCTTCATCGCTTTGAGATAAAACATCAACAACTTGATTTATGGCTTCAGATATAGTTCTAGGGGAAATCAGATTCTGGTTATTATTATTTTCAACCAATGATTGCCCTTCGATTTGTTTAGCGATATCTATTGCGGAAGGAATATTTTCCAAAGCATCAGATTGAGCCAATGCTGATCCAAAAGAAGCCAACATTGCAGCGCTGTAAGAAACGCTCGCAATTAAAGCTCTTGTTGATTTTCGGCTAAATGCCATGTTTGCCTCATAAAATTTGAGGCCAGTCTATAAAAAAAAGATTAAAAATCAGTGGCTAAATAAATATCAATACATAAAAAAACCCGCCTAACGGCGGGTTCAAAGTTCCCACACCTTTTTTAGAAATTAGTAGTCGATGAGGATTGGAATGCCACCCGTTACGACTTCGATTTCTTCAAGAGTTAGCTCACGCATAGTACTTCTCTTTGTAAAAAGGTTACGGACATCACAATTAATGTCCACTTTTAAAACAACAGAAACCATGATGTTTAGCAAGGAGAAAATGACCTATTTTGCGACAATTCATGGTTAACTTCGGGTAAACGTTGAATTATTCGTGTTTAAATAGATTACAGGTTGAAATATCAAGCCATCGGAGGGCTTGTTTTTAAGCTTCTGTTAACCCAAAGAAAAAGTTGATAACCTAAATCGTAATGACCGAGTCAGAGGCATTGATAAAAGCAGGACGATGCGCAACTATGACGCGCGTGATGTCTAGGCGCTTGATAACCTCGACTATGGCCTGTTCGGTTTCCATGTCCAAATTTGCGGTGCCTTCATCCAAAAATAAGGCCTTGGGCTCTTGATAAAGTGCCCGCGCGAGCAACAGACGCTGTTTTTGACCGCCGGACAAGATGGAGCCCATATCGCCGACAACGGAGAGGTAATTCATAGGTAATTTTGCGATTGTTGCGTGGATCTGCGCTAAGTCAGCCGCTTTTTGCACACGTTTCATATCCATTTCGGGATCGAAAAAACTGATATTGTCGGCGATTGTGCCTGACAGCAGGCGGTCATCCTGCATAACGACACCGATTTGGGATCGCCAATTTGTCATTCCTAGCGCTTCTAGCGGCCGCCCATCAATCATCACCTCGCCTTCCGAAGGGTGATAAAGACCCAGCATCAATTTCATCAGCGTTGTTTTGCCGCCACCGCTTTCCCCTGTGAGCGTGACCATTTTTCCGGCGGGAATATGTAATGAGACATCATCTATGACCCATTCATCATTGTCAGAGTACCGGAACCGAATATCTTTTAACTCAATTTCGCCTTTTATTTCCGGTAAGGCCTCAACTGTCAGGGTCTGCGTTTCGCTTTCTTCAAAAATTATATCTGACAGGCGATCCAAATGCAGCGATAGCAATCTAAATTCGATGCCCTTTTGTAAGAGCTGAGAGACGCTATCGGTGAAATATTGGCGGTAGGCCAAAAAGGCCACGAGCATACCTAATGTAAAGGTGCTATCTTCGGCCATCATAAGCGTTGCGGCCGACCAAACTACGATAACAATCTGCAACCCATTAATAAGCGTCTCAGCGAATTTCTGCAGGATCAGATATTTCCCATAATCTACACTCGCATTGATAAAATCGGTATAGAGGTTTCGCCACGCAGCTTCGCGCTCAGACTCGCGCCCGAACAATTTGACGGTGGTATTGGCTCGGATGGATTCTATGACATGGGTGTTTTCAACGGCTTTGGCGAAAATTGCCTCTTCCTGTGTCCGCCTTAAATGCGGATATATCACGATAGTCGCCAAAGTGAGCAAGACGGCGCTGACCAGAACAATGACTCCTAAAATCGGCGCATAGAGAAACATAACGACGAGCATAAGTGCGGCCATCACACCGTCGATCAGCACTGAGACAACGGATTGGGTCAGGGCTTCTTGAATGGGCTTTGTGCTGCCGATACGGCTGATAATATCGCCGACATGTCGTTTTTCGAAATAGCGTGTGGGTAGTCGGATCATGTGACGGAAGACATTTCCGACCATCTGTAAACTCATCTGATTGCCGTAAACAAGGATAGCCCAGCCGCGCACAGCTTCGCTCACGGCTCTTAAAACGACAAGTCCGCCAAACCCTAAGGCAAGGCCTAAAAGAAGCGTATTGTCCCCATTGGGAAGCGCCCCATCCACAACGAGCTGAAGATAAAAGGGACTTGTAATAACGATAAGTTGCAGAACGATAGAAAGGCTAAGTGTCTGAAAAATAGCACGTTTTAGGCCAATCAAGCGCGACCATAAAAGCGCTAAATGCGGACGTAGTCGGTCATCTTGCGCCGTAAATTCAGCTGTAGGTGAAAGCTCAAGCGCAATGCCTGTAAAGTGCTTGGAAACTTTGGCGAGAGATAAAACCCTTTGTCCAATGCCGGGGTCAATAATCGTGACTTTGTTACCCTTGACTGATTTTAAAATGACAAAATGGTTGAGGTCCCAATGTAAGATTGCTGGCGCTCGAACCTTATGCAATTGATCGAGTTCCACGCGTAACGGCCGCGCTGCCAGATCCAGCGTCGCCGCAATTTTCATCAACCCGCCAAGAGATGCCCCGTTCATAGAGATCAAATGCCGACGACGCAAAACATTCAGATCAATATTATGCCCATGATAAGTTGCGACCATGGCCAAACAAGCCAAGCCACATTCGGTCATTTCCGTTTGCAAAATAACGGGCAGCGTCTTGCGGGGGAAGAGACTCATGCGCCGTTTAATAACCAAGTGATGAGTCTGACCGCGCCGTCCTCTGTGTCTATGCGAAGGCCAAATAAGATAGCTAAACCGATCAGAAAGACAATTATGATAATAGCTGTCAAAATCCAAGTGCTAAGCTGACCCCGTAGCACGACCTCGCCGTAAAGCGCACGGGAACGATTTTCTAAAGCTTCTTTGCGAAATAAATCAGTCATATAAAGAGACCTAGAAACTTTCCTCTCTTTTGGCCATTAAAATAATTTATCAAGAACAGGATTTCGCATTTTACCCTTTAAGGTAATGGCGGCAAAACTCTCTGTGATGCCTTCCAATTGATAGGCTTCCTGCAAGCGCCCGGTCGATAATTCATCAATCACAACAATAGGTGGGAGAATCGCGAGGCCAATGTCTTCACGCGCTAAAAGTCTCAGCATCGCCATGTCATCCACTTCTGCGATGACATTCGGGATAATGTCTAACTGCTCAAATAAGATATCAACATTATTGCGATACCCACTCTCGGCGGTGGGAAGCAATAAAGGCTCGTTCTGCATTAAGTCTTTCATAGACCTGCGTCCGGCAATACGTGCTTTCGTCCCGATAAGGCTGATGCCTTGTTCATCAATGATGCGCGCCGTCCAAGGCGTCGCAGAATCGCGCAAAGGAATTTGATTGACCAGAACCACGTCAAGGCGGTGAGCCTTGAGGGCGGCGATCAATTCAGACAAGCTCCCCGAACGCATTATGACGTTGATGTTGTCGTCTTGGAGAATATCACGAATAAATTTGATCTGAAAATTGCGGGATAAAGTGGATAAGGCTCCAACCCGTAATATTTGTTTCTTTAGTTGATCTGAGTGTTGCAACCGCGCGAGCATTTCGTCGCCTGTTGAAAATATGGAGTCGGCATAATCTAGCGCCGTTTGTCCGGCTGCCGTCAGGACTAAACGCCGACCGCGCCGTTCAAATAGCTCATGGCCGATCTGATATTCGAGCTTTTTTATTTGCGCCGATAAAGCGGATTGCGACAGGTTTAATTGTTCTGCGGCTTCCGTGAGTTTGCCGACGCGCGCCACCATCCAGAAATATCGCAAATGATTATAGTTCATAAGATTTCTTATTCTATAAAAACGAATGATAATAGCCAATATATGTATTAGACCATAGAGTTAATCTCGTCCATTCCGCCATCAATTCACGCGTTACTATGACAGGTGCTATTATCATGGACGTTATTTTGAGTTTTGGGCAGAGCTTTCTGACACAATTACAAAGCCCGACCTTAGCCTTTTTATTTGGCGGCATGTTGTTGGCCGCGATGGGAAGCAAGCTCACTATTCCTGATGCGATATATCGGTTTATCGTTTTTATGCTGCTTATGCGGATTGGCCTGCATGGCGGTATGGAGATCAGGGATGCGGATCTATCGGCTCTCGCTTTCCCTGCTTTTCTGGCAGCTGTTATCGGATGTATTTGTGTACTGCTCGGTCGCTTAACCCTTGCAAATTTCCCTGGCGTTAAATATTCGGATGCAATTGCGACGGCGGGCCTTTTTGGGGCCGTGAGTGCATCCACCTTGGCCGCCGCTCTGATAATTTTAGAAGAGCAATCTATTTTTTATGAGGCCTGGGCGCCCGCGCTTTACCCATTTATGGATATTCCTGCCTTGGTGCTCGCCATTGTTCTCGCCACTGTTCATAAACATCGCAATCACCCAGAGTCAGACAGCAAGGTCGATGTTTGGAAAATTGTAAAAGAGAGCCTGCGGGGGTCGGCGCTTTCCGCGCTCTTACTCGGCATCTTGATCGGTCTTTTGACAAACCCAGTGCAGATTTATGACAGCTTTTATAATCCGCTCTTTAAGGGGTTTTTGTCTATCCTGCTGTTGATTATGGGCATGGAAGCTTATTCACGCCTGTCAGAGCTTCGCAGCGTAGCGCAGTGGTTTTTGGTCTATGCCTTTTTCGCGCCGATTGTGCATGGCCTTATCGGTTTCGGACTTGGCTATATCGCGCATATCCTCTTTGGGTTCAGCCCGGGTGGTGTTATCGTTCTGGCCATCATAGCTGCCTCAAACTCTGATATTTCGGGCCCTCCGACTTTAAGAGCAGGCGTACCCGATGCAAACCCGTCCGCTTATATCGGCTCGTCGACCAGTATTGGTACGCCGGTGGCTCTGGCGATTTGCATTCCTCTCTTTATCGCGCTCGCAGATATTGTTTTTAAGGTATAGGCTAATGGACAAACAAAGCAGGAGAGAAACAATGGTTCACAAAGCGACACGCGTGACGATTATTGCCGAGCGTATGCTAGAGGACAAAGTGACAAGCATCATTGAGGCCGCAGGTGCCACAGGCTACACCATTGTTGACGGCAGCGGGAAAGGTCAACACGGCAGGCATTTGTCCAAACGACCGGCTGTCGTTAATGCATTTTCCATTCTGAAAATAGAATTTGTTGTATTGAACAGAGATATTGCGCTCGCCGTTGCAGACGAAGTTGAGAAAACCTGCTTTAATCATTATTCGGGTATTGTTTATCTCAGCAATGTCGAGATTTTACGGAAAGAACGGTTTTAATTAATCCTGCGTTTCCGCCAAAATTGTGAGCAGCGCAATTTGTGCCGAAATATGCGGGTCTTTATTTTCCCAGCTTTCATTCGGGGCATGGGCATTTTTAGATACCCCGCCGCGGCTGAGCGTTATGGCAGGCACACCAAGCGACATCGGTATATTCGAGTCTGTTGAGGATGCTGCAAGGTTAGGCTCGAACCCCAATTGTTGTGTCGCTGCCATCGCATTTGTCACGAGGCTATTGCTAGCCTCTGTTGTGCCGGCGGGGCGTTTTCCAACAGATTTAACGTCAACTGTAAGCGCCTCATTCGAGGTGCGTCGTGCATTCTCAGTGGAAAGCGCGTCCTGCACGGCTTTTTGAAAAGCTGTATCGAGCGCATTGATTTTATCCTGATCAATTGAGCGCATATCCACTTCCATCCAACTGGTGAAGGGAATGGAGTTAATCGAGGTGCCACCGCCAATACGCCCCACGGAAAATGTTGAACGTGTGCCCTCTTGGGTGATAGGCGTCGCCGCCTCAGTAAAGTTTGAAATGGCCTCTGCCAAAGCTTGATGTGGATGAGCGCGACCAAAGGCGCCGTAAGAATGACCGCCGGGGCCATTGAACTCAACACGGTAACGATGAGAGCCAACGGCCTGATTGACGATGCGGGTGGTGTCGCCGCCGTCTATGGCAATGAAACTGTCAATTTTTGGGCCGCCATCTCGAAATAGGTGGCGCATCCCGCGTAGATTCCCCAGACCTTCTTCGCCCGATGTGCCGATGAATAATATATCGGCGTCTGTTTCGAGGCCATGCTTATCCATCACTTCGATCAGGGCGAGCATCATGACGAGCCCTTGCGAATTATCGCCGATACCAGGTGCGTAAAACACATCACCTTCACGTCGCACAGTGACGTCTGTTTCAATTGGAAAGACCGTGTCTATATGCGCTCCGATAGCGATTGTGCGGGTGCCTGTTCGCCCTTTGCGCCGAGCGATGACATTCCCGACTTCATCAATCGTCACATCGTTCATGCCAAGTGCGCGCAAGCGTTTGGCATAATCTTGCCCGCGCAATTCTTCGCCAAATGGCGGCGCCGGGATTTCTGTAATCTCAATAAGGCGTGTAATGTTTGTCTCATTCATCGCCTCCAGATCACGAAAGGCGGCCTGCACATCCAAGCGTTGCGCCAAGCTCTCTATTTTGGTTTGTGCTTGCGGAAGGGTGTCGACTGTTTCGTAGAATGTCGTTTGCGATGGCGATGAAGCGCTCGTTGTTTGACAAGCCGTGAGCCCGACCATGCTTAACAGGCCCACACTTAAAAGAGTTGATAAAAGGGTTTTGTGGGAATTTGAATAGATCATAAGACGTCTTAACCGAAGTCGAAGCGGAAAATCTATAGGAAAGCGCTAAACCGCGCCTTCGCTCTCTAATTCGACAGGCCCCGTCATAATGACATGATCATCGTCTTCTCGCCAATCAATCTTCAAGACGCCTCCGTCAACGACGACGTCAACTTTACGACCCGTTCGTTTTTGGCGATGCGCGGCCACAACAGCGGCGCAGGCACCGGTGCCACAGGCGAGAGTCATGCCGACACCACGCTCCCAAACTTTTAGGCGAATGCGGTCTTTGCCTTCAACTTTGGCAAAACCAACATTGACTTGCTCCGGGAAGAGGGGATGAAATTCAATCATCGGGCCCACAGATTCAGGTTTGGCCGCTGTAAAATTTTCGACAAAGAATACGCAATGCGGATTGCCCATATTGACAGCACCCGGATTGTGCAAAACGGGCGCATCAATTGGGCCGACTTTCACATCAATGTGATGGGTATGCATGGGTTCTTCGAGCGGAATTTGATTCCACTCCAGTTTTGGCGGCCCCATATCTACGGAGACCTGATGCGTATCAATGAGTGTGCAATAGAGTAATCCGGCATTTGTCTCGACGACACATATATCGACCTCGGCATCGCGCATAAATAGCCAGGCAATACAGCGAGTGGCATTCCCGCAGGCATCAACTTCAAAGCCTTTTTGATTGCGGATTTCCATAAAGACAGAGGCCTTGGGCGATTTGGGTTGGCGCATAATAATTAGCTGATCCGCGCCTTTGGGGCCCATGGTTTGACTGCCGGGGTTGCAAATCTCTATAGTCTGCGTATCGGACAGAGCAAAACTCGCGGTTTGCCGCGCATCAAATACGGCAAAACGATTGCCCGCGCCATTCATAATTAAAAACTTCATCTTGTGCATATAGGCGCACTTGCCATGAGGCGCAATCTAGGCTTTGTTACGCGTAATATAACATAACGGGAGATGATGATGACATTATCTAAATTCAAACAAAGCCTACTAATGGGTGCCGCCTTAATTTTATCCGCCTGTAGTGGTGATGCCTCAGATAAGGCATCTGAAAAAGTCAATTCAGAGGCTGCTGACGCCGTCGCGAAAGTCGGCGATAAAATGAAAGAGAAACCTTATACAATGATAAATTATGATACGCCGGGTCAAACCGACGAGGATCACCTCTATCTCGAAGAGGTTTTGGGTGAAAAAGCCCTCGACGAGGTAAAAGGCTGGAACAAATCCACGCTTGACCGTTTAATGGCGGATCCGCGATTTGAAGAGATGCAGGCTCAAGCGCTCGAAATCCTCAATTCTAAAGATAAAATCCCCTACGTATCTTATCGCGGCGGCGAAGTGCATAATTTCTGGCAGGATGCTGAGAATGTGCGCGGTGTCTGGCGTAAATCCACGCTCGATAGCTATCTGGGTGACGCCACGCAGTGGGAAACTGTTTTAAGCTTTGATAAGCTCTCCGCGGATGAAGATAAAAACTGGGTGTATAAAGGCAATAATTGCTTATCCCCGAATTATGAGCTCTGCATCGTCAATTTATCCGATGGCGGGAAAGATGCCGTTGTGCGTCGTGAGTTTAATGCCAAAACCAAATCATTCGTCGAAGACGGATTCGTCACTGATGAGTCCAAAGGCACGGCTGATTGGTTAGATAAAGACCACATGGTCATTGGTGTTGATTTCGGCGAAGGCACGATGACAGACTCCGGCTATCCGATGGTGGCCAAATTATGGAAACGTGGCACACCGCTGACTGAGGCTGTTGAACTAGGCCGTGGTGAGCAAGCGGATGTCGGCTACTGGCCCGGCGTGTTCGAATTATCCGACGGTCGACGTGAAATCGTTATTTCGCGTTCCATGACGTTTTATGACTCCAAAGTCTACTGGGTGCCGATGCAAGACGGCGCGCCTCAAACACCTGTTCTTTTCCCAATCCCAGAAAAAGCCAATCTCGGCAGCGAATTTAAAGGGCAGGTCATGCTGTCATTAAATGAAGACTGGCGAGGGTTTAAATCCGGTGATTTGGTTAGCTTTAGTATTGATGATTTCATGGAAGACGGCGAGATTAAAGACGTTCATCTGGTCTATAGTCCTGATGAAAAATCTTCTCTGAATGGCTATGGCGTTACTAAATCCAAAGTCTTGATGAGTGTGTCCCGCGATGTAGCAGCGACGGCCTATACCTTTGATTGGGACGGTGAAAAATGGACACGCGAAGCGCTCGATTTCCCTAAAAACGGCGCTATCAATATCGGTGCGACCAATGACAAAGAAGACATCGCCTTTGTCAGCACAGAGTCATTCCTGACCCCGGATACGCTCTGGACATTTAACACAGAGACAATGGAAAAGGCCGAAGCCAAATCCTTGCCAAGCTGGTTTGATGCCTCCTCTATGGTGGCCGAGCAATTCTTCGCAACGTCAAAAGACGGAACGAAAGTCCCGTATTTTGTCGTCCATGATAAAGACATCGAAATGGACGGCACGAATCCGACACTGCTTTATGGCTATGGTGGTTTCGAGATTTCACTGAACCCAAGCTATAGCGCGACGCGCGGTAAGCTTTGGCTGGAACGTGGCGGCGTTTACGTCCTCGCCAATATTCGCGGTGGCGGTGAATATGGCCCGAAATGGCATCAAGCGGGCCTCAAGACGGAACGCCAGCGCATTTATGATGACTTTATTGCTGTCGCCGAGAGCCTGATCGATAAAGGCATTACGTCGCCAGCGCACCTTGGCATTGAAGGCGGCTCAAACGGCGGCTTGTTGACAGGCGTCATGTACACACAACGCCCTGATCTGTTTAATGCCGCAATTGTCGCTGTGCCGCTCCTCGATATGATGCGCTTTCATAAGATGTTAGCAGGCGCGTCTTGGATGGGTGAATATGGTAATCCAGAGGACGAAGTCGAAGGGAAATTCCTCCGCTCTATCTCACCTTATCACAACATCGCACCTGATGCGGATTACCCGGAAGTCTTCTTTATCACCTCAACCAAAGACGACCGCGTCCATCCTGCGCATGCTCGTAAAGCGGCCAAGCGGATGGAAGATCAAGGCCACGATTTCCTCTATTATGAAAATATCGATGGCGGTCATTCTGCAGCAGCGAATCTCAAAGAGACAGCCAAACGCCTCGCGCTACAGCATGTGTATTTGATGCAAAAACTGAATGACGCGCAGTGACCACAAACGATTGATAATCGTTTATAACGAAGCGCCGAAACCGCTCATCGGTTTCGGATATCAATGACAAGAAAAGGGGGCTTCAGCCCCCTTTTTTCATGCTTATGTATCTGAGCCATTCATGGGCATGGGCCGAATACAACGCCCTTCGGTAACACCCATATTATCAACGAGGGCCGGGAGGTTACGATAGCTCCCATCTTCATTTTTCGGCGCCCATTTTGGGCTGCTTCCACCAAAGAAGGTTTGCAGCGCCAAGGTGGTGATAGGAGCATCTTTGTTTTTATCATGAAAGGAAAGGCCCGCAAGCTCGCTGGCTTTCTCACCGTTCATCCAAACTTCAGACCGACCATTCTTTTGGCTTGTGCCAATGTCTAAATAGAGGGAGAGCGACACCCATTGACCCCGGGGAAGAGTGCTTGGCTCTCCAACAGCTTTACTGTCTTCGCCATATTTTCCGGGTCGATTTTGATGGTAGTTATAGGTGACGGGACGCCCGCCTTCGCGCCACATGATGCGGCTTGACCATCCATCGAGCGTCGTTGTCTGCCCGCCCCAAACAGGGTTTTTCGGTGCAAAGCCAAAGAGTTTGCCACCTAGCACAAAATCAAAATCGGCCGGGAAATAAACATCAAAATTGAGCGTGGCTTGCCGGACTGAGCGCGGCAACGGAATATGCGCGCGGTTTCTCTCACTGCCTCTTTTATTGCTGACATAAAGCACTGACATCATGCCGTTTTCAACGCTGTAATTCTTTTCCTTATTAATTAATTTAGCGGCTTTTGATTGTCTGTTGTCGAAAGTTTCAAACAGTAAGGCGTTATCTGTTTCACAGGCTGCCGTGCCTGCAGGCAGAGATGTAATGTTCTTCGCCGCAACATTTGAGGGGAATAGTGTTAAGGCGAGGCAGGCGAGACCAAGATATTTCACGCAACCTCGCTTAAAGCCTCAGCATGCCAACGCAAATGATCTTCAATGAAACTGGCGACGAAATAATAGCTGTGGTCATAGCCTTCTTGTAGGCGGGAGGTGAGGGGTTGGCCTGCGGCTTTGCAGGCTTGGATGAATATCTCCGGCTTTAAGTGTTCTTCGCGGAAATTATCAGCGAGGCCTGTATCGATGAGAATATGCGCCTTCGATGTGTGCCCCGCCTGAATTAATGCGGTGGCGTCATAAGCCGTCCAAGCCGCTTCATCCTCGCCCAAATAAGCCTTGAAGGCTTTCTGCCCCCACGGGACTTGGGAGGGTGATGTTATCGGCGAAAAAGCTGAGCAGGATTTAAATTGATCTGGGTTTTTCAGGTGCAATGTAATCGCGCCGTGCCCGCCCATGCTGTGACCCGTTATGCCTTGGCGCGACATATCCGCGTCGAAATTATCCGCGATGATTTGCGTCAACTCATCCGTAATGTATCGATCCATATGATAATGCGCGGCCCAAGGATCCTCTGTGGCCGAGAGATAAAACCCCGCGCCTTGGCCGAGGTCATAGCCTTCATCATCCGCGACGCCCTCTCCGCGCGGAGAGGTGTCCGGCGCAATAATCATCAAGCCAAGTTCAGACGCCAAACGTTGTAAACCTGCCTTTTCCATCACATTCGCCCATGTGCAAGTCAGGCCCGATAGATACCAGAGGACAGGGTATGGCCCGCTTTGTTTGTTTTTGACGGGCGGCGTATAAACTGCAAAAGTCATGGGCGTCTGCGTGACGGTACTTTCATGCGCATGCACAGAGAGCGTGCCGCCAAAGGAGATCCATTTGGATTTTGTTATGAGGCTCATTTAACTCTATGGAGCCCTATAAAACGCGCATATCTTATTGCCGACGGGATCGCGCAGATAAGCGCCGTAATTATCGCCAGGGGCGCCGTCGCGTTTGCCGGGTTTGCCTTCGCACGTGCCGCCATTGGCGCAGCCCGCTGCGTGGAACGCATCGACCTGCTCTTTATTTTCGGCTTGGAAACCAATCGTGCCGCCATTTCCAAATGAAGCGGCTCCGCCATCCGCAGGTTTTCCGACGCCAAACGCCCCGCCTTTATGGGAATAAAACGCACGGTCGCCCATGCGGCGTCCCTTTATGCCCAACGCCCCCAGAGCCGCATCATAAAAGCCAATCGAAACATCAGGGTCATTCGCCCCAACCATAATATGTGTG
>CAYGTR010000006.1:86860-93387 GCA_964352855.1 uncultured Algimonas sp.
TCGACGATTTTGGGGACATCTGTACGCCCTCTGGCGCCGCCAAAGGCGGAGCCGCGCCAGACGCGACCTGTAACCAATTGGAAGGGCCGTGTTTGAATTTCTGCGCCTGCGGGGGCCACGCCAATAATGACGCTCTCGCCCCAACCTTTATGGCAACATTCGAGGGCCGCGCGCATGACCTCGACATTGCCGATACATTCAAAAGAATAATCCGCGCCGCCGCCCGTGAGTTCGACCAGATAACCGACTAAGTCTTTGTGGTCTTTCGGATTGACGAAATCCGTCATACCAAATTGACGTCCCATCGCTTCACGTGCCGGGTTGATATCGACGCCGACAATCTGGCGCGCCCCAATCAAACGTAGTCCTTGGATAACGTTCAATCCAATCCCGCCGAGTCCAAAGACCACGGCGGTGCAATTCGGCTCGGCTTTGGCCGTAAACATCACCGCGCCAATGCCTGTTGTGACGCCGCAGCCAATATAGCAAATCTTATCAAAGGGGGCGTCCTTACGCACTTTAGCGAGGCTGATTTCGGGGAGAACCGTAAAATTGGAAAAAGTCGACGTCCCCATATAATGGAGGATTTTTTCGCCCTTACAGCTAAAGCGCGACGTGCCGTTCGGCATAACGCCTTTGCCTTGGGTCGCGCGCACTTTTTGGCAGAGATTGGTTTTCGGGTTCAGGCAGTACTCGCATTCACGACACTCCGCCGTGTAAAGCGGGATAACATGATCGCCAGGTTTAAGGGATGTCACACCTTTTCCCACTTCACGCACAATACCCGCGCCCTCATGCCCTAATACAGCGGGAAATGCACCTTCGGGGTCATCGCCCGATAATGTAAACGCATCGGTATGGCACACGCCCGTCGCTTTGATTTCGACCAAGACTTCGCCCGCTTGTGGACCTTCGAGGTCTAATTCGACGATTTCGAGCGGTTTTCCGGCTTCAAAAGCCACGGCGGCGCGTGTTTTCATAAGGGGGCTCCATTTTATGTCCATGTATAGTGTGACAGACACATATCTGAATTGAAAGTGTGTTTCATATGAAAATCTGATTCAGAAATTTGGCCACATTCTGAACAAAATTCAACGTTTAATCAGAACAAACATTGAAAGGTTTTCTTATGAAACGCCCTATAACCCGGATCGTAACTCTTGCTCTTTTTGCTTTTTCAGCACTGTCTTTGACCGCCTGTAATACGGTTCAAGGGGTAGGGCAGGATATTGAAAGCATTGGTCGTGGAATTGATAAAACCAGTGAAAACGCAAAACGAAAAATCTAGAAAGCGGGGAACATTTCTGAACTTTCAAGCGTACCACCTGCATCTATTAACGGAGACAATAATGAAACATTTTAACGCACGTAATATTATGACAACTTTGGTCGCTTTGGCCGCACTGTCTGTCACAGCTTGTAATACGGTCGAAGGTGTTGGCCAAGACCTCGAAAGTGCGGGCGATAAAGCCGAAGAAGTGACAAAGAAATAGTCACCTTCACAAGACAATAAAAAACCCGCTTAAGTGAGCGGGCTTTTTTATGTTTTATCCAAGAACATTATGTCCGCGATTAGCGAGGCAATTGAGTAATATTTCCCGCCGCTGTCCGCGTGTTTTTAACGCTTCGGAGCCCCCGCCAAACAAGCCGCCAATAAGGGCGCCTGTAAAGAAATCACCTTCATCGGCGCTGTAAGCATTTGCGAGGCCTAATAATCCGCCAATCCCTGCGCCCACCAAAGCCTGCGTACGCACATCTGAATTATCGTAACGACGCTCTTCGGCATAGGACCGACACTCGGCAAGGTCTTGGTAATAAACGCCGTCACGCGGCCCATCCACGATGGGTTGATGTGCCGCGCCGCCTGTTGCGCAAGCCGATAAAGCGCATGAGCTTATAAGACTCGTAAAAATAGCTGTTTTGAATTTTTTCATTAATCTGCCCATTATTTATAAATCAAAAGATTTTTACAGGGTAATAGATGAATGGGGTCTGACAAAAACAGCTTTAAAACGCAAATTTGCAGCTAGGGTTTCAGTCCTCTGATCCAGGAATCATACGGCTTTAGCGAGACTCCGCTCAATGTCATCCATCGGTGAATTGATGAGGACTTTATCTAATTCCCACACAATTTTGTCTGTGACTTCTTTATGTAAAGAGGGTCTGATTTCACCGAGTGTTTCAGGATCCGCCACCAAAGCCAAGTTGTAAAATTCGCCTTTGTGGGCCATCGCATAAAGCCGTTCTGCAATTTGTTTTGAAAATGTGGCTTCCATGGATTTGTTCGGACTTTCTTCCGGTGGACGTTTGCCAGCCGGGCCTTCATCCGCCAAATTTTTCGGTGTCCAGTGTCCTTTGGATGTCAGCTTATCATTCTTATATTCAAATAATTTTGCTTCTTCGCCAGTCGCAATTACGACCAATGTTTGCTGGGGTAAATTAATATCACTCATACCGTCTCCTTATTGTATAAGAAAACTACGCTTGTCAGACTGAGGCGTTCCGTCAGTTTTTCAGTCTAAACCTTCTCAGTAATCTTAATTGCCGCGTGACAACCTGCGCGGATGAGGCGGGAGAGCAAGGCGTAGCCTGGGGCCTCTTGCGCGCCGCCTTCTACGGCAATGTCGCGGTGGTGAAGCTCATCTTCGCGAAATTCACGGAAGGTCGCGGCCAGTTCCGGTTCCTCATCTTCAATCTCGCGGGATTGCGAATCGTAATGCTGCTCAATGACGGTCTCAACGGCTTCGGTGCAGGCATGAGCCGCTTTTTCCCCCATCAGCGCCGTAACAACCCCCAAGCCATAGCCGGCCACATTCCATATGGGAGTCATGGCGGTTGGACGGACATTGCGTTCAATTAAGAGTTTATCAAAGGCGTCTAAGTGCTTTTGCTCTTCATCTTGCATTTCTTGGAGTTGCGTTGCCATTGCGCGGGTTTTTGGATTAGCGGCAAAGACGGCCTTTTGGCCTTTATAAATCGCAACGGCGCCATATTCGCCCGCATGATCAACGCGGAGCATCTTTGCCACACGCGGATTGGTTCTTTTGCGTTGGGTTTGCTTATGATTCGACATGGACTTGTCTTCCTATAATCGCGACGCCTATGGCTCCGAAAAGTGATAAAATACCGTTCCATGTGGCCATAGACAGGCCGAGGAAAAGCCAAACTGCTTCGCTACAGGCGGGCGGTTTGAACTTTTGATCTAATGCTGCAAACGGATCGCTCCCTGAAAAATCAGGTAAGTTAACATCGCCGACGGCACAGCTCTGCGGGCCTTCCCACCATTTAAATTCGACCCCTGAATGATAAAAAGCGAGGCCTGCACTGCCGAGCAATAATAAAACTAACAGCAAGCGCATGGCGTGGGTGAGGGGTAATCCCAGCTTCACCACCATTATTCCCATCAAGGCGACCATTACGACGGCTTTGTGAACATGGCGCTGCCAATAACACATCTGGCAAGGCGCATAGCCAAACCCATATTGGGATACCCAAGCGCCAATCAGCAGACCACCCGAAAGGGAGAACGCAAAAAGCGGCGCAAGATAAGCACGGTTGGACGGCAGCAAAGATGTCATACAAGATATATAGGTGCAAAACCCCGCCTTGTCATGCGACGAAATACCAAGGTGAAATACCCAACGTCGTTAACCTGTTTTAATAGTCTTGGTGCAAACGCGAATTTCAGTGCCACTCAAGCCGATCTAGACATCTTTTTTTAAACATCTTTGGGTAGAATGCGGTATGGGATGTGTGAAGCCGGCTTTGTGGGGTGTGGTGTTATTGGCGTTTATGGCGCTGATAGACGTAGATAGGGCTGTGGCGGAAACGCCGGGCAAAGACGGGGTAATGACCCTGTCGTCTGGGAACAATATTTTAAATGAATATGCGGGTGTGACCTCTAGTGCAAGTGCAGGGGCCTTTGCGATTACGGTGGAGAACCTAGCGAGCCGTTTGCCTTCGCTTTCGCCTGGTGATCTAATTATGATCTATCAAGCAAATGGCGCGGCGATATCTCAAATTGATACGGCGGCTTATGGGGCAGTCACCTCACTCGGCAATGCGGGGCGGTATGAATTTCAAACTGTTGCCTCTATTTCCGGAAACACCATAAATTTTGAGACCTATGCGGGTAATTGTTCGGGGCTGGATTACAGCTATAATTCAGGGCGGGCGCAAGTTATTCGCGTGCCGCAATATTCTGATTTTACCTTAAATAGCGGTGCGACTGTTACAGCGCCACAATGGGACGGCACTCGCGGGGGCGTGGTTGCGCTGCATGTGCAAAATACGGCGACAATTAATGGCACAATTAATGTGAATGCTGACGGCTTTCGCGGCGGTGAATTAGATAATCTGACTTCACCGACTTCCGGTACGAAACCAGATGGCTACCGCAGCACATCTCCGAATGACGGCGCGGAAAAAGGCGAGAGCATTGCGGGCTATCAGATGGATTATACAGCTGGCATGTATGGTCGTGGGGCTCCTGCCAATGGTGGTGGTGGCGGTAACGGGCATAATGCAGGCGGTGGTGGCGGGGCAAACGGCAATAATGGCGTGACTTGGACGGGGCAGGGTAATCCGGATTTGAGCGATCCAAGTTGGACGGCAGCGTGGGATATTGACGGATTACTCACCTCAACCTCTGTTAGCGGCGGCGGCGGACGCGGCGGATATAGTTACGGTCGCGACGGAAATGCCCTTACAATGCCACCGGGCGATCCGGGTTGGACAGGCTCTGACGCGCGCCGGAATGTGGGGGGGTATGGCGGACGACCCGTACCTTTTGACGCGACAGGGCGTCTTTTCTTCGGCGGCGGCGGTGGGGCAGGTGATGCCAACAACACTGCGGGTGGTGCAGGTGGACGCGGCGGTGGCTTGGCGTTTCTGATTGCTGAGACAGTCACGGGATCAGGCACAATTTCTGCTAATGGACAATCCGGACGCAATTCTACGCCGTCACATAATGACGCGCCGGGCGGCGGCGGTGGCGGCGGTACGATTGTTATTAAAGCGGATACGCTCTCCGGCGTCACTCTGCGTGCGCGGGGCGGCAATGGCGGCAATCAACTCATTACCAATAATGAAAATGAAGGGCCCGGTGGTGGCGGTGGCGGCGGCGTCATCGCGATAGAGGGCGGCTTTACCTCGACCAATGCGAGTGGCGGTAATAACGGCACGACCTCTTCGTCTTCTATGACGGAGTTTATCCCCAATGGCGCCACCCAAGGTGCGCAGGGACAAGACAGTGCGAGCGCGCCGTCTGATACAGCCCTACCTTTTTGTCGTATCCCCAATACGCGTCTGACAGCGACCAAAGATGTCAGCTTTTGGGATCCGAGCGGAACAGGCGTTTATGCGGTGCCGGGTGAAGATGCGCTCTATACGCTTACCATTCGCAATGACACAATCACGCCTGTTGATCCCGGGACGATTGTTCTGGTCGATAAAATGCCGCCGGATATGTCATTTTACAATGACGAGTTGGATCCGAGTTCCGCCCCTGTCTCCGGCCCCGTTGAATTTATCGATAGTGGCTCGACGCTGTCATGTTGCACCGCCCCGGGCCAAATTGAGTATTCTGACACAGCAATTGGAGTGCCTGTCTTTGGCTATGTTCCTGAACCCGGACATGACAATAATGTGCGCTATATCCGTATCACGCTCGGCGGACAAATGGCGCCAAATTCATCCTTCCAAGTCAGGTTCAGAGCGAAAATTCAATAAATCACAAAACCGCCGCCCTGCGCTGCTAACGCATATTGCGCGTTCTGTTCATTTTCGTTAACGCTCCCTTCACTCACCCTTATTACAAGGTCTTCTGTGGAAGAGAATACCGACATAAAACCACATATCGGATGGGTTCTGCGCCTTCGTCGTGAAGCGCTGGAGCTGACGCCTGCGGATGTGTTCAAGGCAATTCATATTCGGGCCGATTTTATCGAAGCGATTGAGGCGCTCAATACGGCGGCGCTGCCCTCAGTCGGCTATGTCTTGGGCTATGTGCGGGCCTATGCGAATTTTATGGGCCTCGACGGCGCCGACGCTGTGGCGCGATACAAAACCGACAGCCAAATCCCGCAAAATCTGGGTATGCGCAGCACGCCCCATTTTGTCCCGCAGAAAAAGATCAAATTGCCGCGCGGCTTTATCCCTGCGCTGGGCGTGATTGGTTTCGCAGTCATGCTGAGTGTCTGGTATGGCGGGAACGTTACGACAGAGGCCGCCGCTCCCTATATCGCGACGGTCAATACCCTTGATGACACCCAAACCGAACAAACGACATTCGATCCCAACATGGTCACACTCAAAGCCACTGCGCCGAGCTGGGTGCAGATCAAAGACGCGGCGGGCAAAACCGTCATCAGCCGCATTTTCATCACGGGCGAGAGCTATAGCGCACCAAAAGGCTCCAAGCTGTCTATTTCCGTGCGGGATGCCGGGGCGGTGGATATCCTCATCGGTACGGAAAATGCCGGGCCTCTGGGCACGCAAGGCACACCGATTAAAGATCTGCCTTTTCC
>CAYGTR010000007.1:0-8072 GCA_964352855.1 uncultured Algimonas sp.
AAAGAAAAGCCTTACCTCTTTTCTCAAGCCCAAGCAATTAATGCGCGGACGATGGCACCTTTGCAAGACACGCCTGCGGTGCGTATGACTTACTCCGCGACTTTGCGTGTTCCAGACGGATTGCGTCCGTTGATGAGTGCGTCTCAAGGCGAGCAAGAGGCGAATGGCGAATATAAATTCGATATGCCGCAGCCTATTCCGTCTTACTTAATCGCGATTGCGGTGGGGGATATTAAATTCAAAGCGATCAATGACACGATTGGCGTTTACGCCGAGGAGTATATACTTGAGGCGGCTGCGGAGGAGTTTTCCGAAACACCGATGATGGAAGACGCCAACGAAGCCCTTTACGGGCCATACCGTTGGGGCCGCTATGATTTGATCGTTTTGCCGCCGAGTTTCCCGTTTGGGGGCATGGAAAATCCGCGCCTGTCCTTTTTGACGCCAACTTTGGTCGCGGGGGATAAGAGCTTAACCAATGTTGTGGCTCACGAGTTGGCACATAGCTGGTCGGGCAATCTCGTCACAAATGCGAGTTGGATTGACGCGTGGCTGAATGAAGGCTTCACCAGCTATGTTGAGAACCGTATCATGGAAGATATTTATGGCGAGCGCCGTGCGGTTATGGAGCAGGCTTTGGACATGGAGGGGTTGAAACGCGCGATCGGCGAGGCCAAGCGCCCAGAGCTGACAAGGTTGAAATTGCCAACGGATATAGAACATCCTGATGACGCCTTTACGCTTGTCTCTTATTTGAAGGGGGCGAATTTCCTCTTCTTCCTCGAAGATCGGTTTGGCCGTGAAGCCTTTGATCCGTTTTTGAAAACCTGGTTCAATGATAATGCTTTTCAAAGCGTGACGACCGAAGATTTCTTATCTTATTTGGATAAAAACCTGCGAGCTGAATATCCTGATGCTGTCACGGATGCAGAAATCAACGCTTGGGTTTATGAGGCGGGTCTACCAGAGACGGCAAGAAACCCTCAGTCTGATGCCTTTGCGCAAGTGGAAAATGCGACACAAGCTTGGTTTGAAGGCGGCAATATAGATCCGTTGAAAGCAACAGCGAAAACATGGTCAACACATGAATGGTTGAATTTTATCAATAGTCTGCCGGAACTGTCGCAAGAGCAGCTTTCATCGTTGGACGAAGCTTTTAGTCTCACAGGCACTCAAAACGCCGAGACAGCGTTTGCGTGGTATATGCAAGCGATCAAAGCGGGATATGAACCTGCTTACCCTGAACTTGAAAACTTCCTCATGACGGTGGGGCGCGGGAAATTTATCTATCGCCTTTACGCGGCGCTCAAAGATAACGGAAAAGCCGAGTGGGCCAACCGCGTCTATGCTAATGCAAGACCAGGCTACCACCCCATAGCCCAGCGCCGCATTGATGCGATATTGGTGAGTGAATAAAAAGCCCTCATTAAGAGAGCTTTTTATTAGTGTTCTTCGAGATAGCGCATTGCTCGCGGTGGGGAATAGCGCGGATCTAGGTTTTCATCGAGATATTGCTCAATAACTTCAAGTGCTTCTTCGAGGTGGTTCGTGTAGAAATGATCTGCGCCTTCAATACGGTGGGTTGATATCTCATGTCCTTTTTGAACGCGTATTCTCTCTACCACACGGTTAACATCATCCGCAGGGACAATCGGGTCTTCTGATCCATAGGTTACCAAGCCTGAGGCAGGACAAGGCGCGAGGAAGGCAAAGTCATAAGTATTTGTCGGCAGGGACATGGAAATAAAGCCCGCGACTTCCGGACGGCGCATCAAAAGCTGCATGCCAATCCAAGCGCCGAAAGAATATCCTGAAACCCAAGAGAAAGGGGCGTTCTGGTTAAAGCTCTGAAGCCAATCTAACGCATAGGCTGCGTCTTGCAGTTCACCTTGGCCGTTATCATAGACGCCTTGCGAGCGGCCAATGCCTCGGAAGTTAAAGCGCAGAACAGAAAATCCGCGGCGCTTGTAGCTCTCATACATGGCGACAGGGATGCGGTGATCCATATGTCCGCCCGCTTTGGGGTGTGGAGGCAGAATCAGTGCGCAAGGCGCTTGTGGGTCATCCGATGGATGATAACGACCTTCAAGGCGACCTTCCGGTCCGGCAAAAATGACTTCAGGCATCAACCCTCACAGTGTTCTATGGCTTGTCACGATAATCTGCCATTTGTGCAAATGTCGCGCTAAAAGACCCTAATCTAATCTTGACTAATTTAGTCAGGATACATACATCCTCATTAAGTTAATCAATTCGCGCGCCCTTTAACAAGACGCGATGTGAATTGCGAGTAAAACCTTCACAAAGGAGCGATTTGCGCTTTGAAACTGACTGCTAAAGGACGTTATGCCGTTATGGCCATGGCTGACCTTGCCGCACAAGGTGAGGGCGTGCGTTCGTCTTTGGTTGACATTAGTGAACGTCAGGGCATTTCGATCGCGTTTCTGGAACAGCTTTTTAACAAGCTGCGCCGTGCTGGGTTGGTGGAGAGTGTACGGGGCGCAAAAGGCGGGTATATTTTAGTTGAGCGACCGGAAGCCTTGACATTGGATCGCATTATATCGGCTGTGAATGAAGATATTAAAGCCCATGGCTGCACGCCCGAAGACCGCGTAGGATGCACAGGGCGCATAGATCGCTGCCTGACCCACAACCTTTGGGGCGCATTGGAAGTGCATATTGAAACCTTTTTGGCGTCGGTCACAGTGAAAGATGTCTTGGAGGAACGCTTCCCCATTAAAGCATTAGAGCCATCTATGGAGGCTGCGGAATGAGCGCGTCTTCACATATATATCTCGACCATAATGCGACAAGCCCTGCACGACCCGAAGTCATTGAGGCTGTAGTGCGGGCAATGACAGTTATTGGGAATGCGTCGGCCCCACATAGTCATGGCCGCGCGGCTCGCAGTCTCGTGTCTAAAGCGCGGGAAGAGCTTGGCCTCGCCATGGGTGTTTGCGCCCAAGATATCATTTTTACCTCGGGCGGGACGGAAAGTGCCAATACGGCCATTCGCAGCGCAGTGTCAGGCGGATGTCAGCGACTTTTGATATCCTCGCTAGATCACCCTGCATCAATCAATGCCGCAGAGGCGTCCGGTGCGAAAGTCGATATGATACCCGCCTTGCGGTGTGGTGTGTTGGATGTGGTTTGGCTCAAGACAACATTGGAGAATTGGAACGAAGCAGATGGTCGCCCCTTTGTCTCGACGACAGCGGCAAATAGTGAAACAGGCGTCATCCAACCGATTGAAGACGTGATTGATCTCGTCCATGACCATAATGGTCTCGTGCACATCGACGCCGTTCAAGCGCTCGGAAAAATCGCGATGACGACACAGCCCGATTACCTCTGCGTGTCCGCTCATAAAATTGGAGGGCCGCAAGGGATTGGCGCACTTTATGTTGCGCCTGACGCGCCTTTCGAGAGTTTTCTGCAGGGTGGAGGGCAAGAACGTCGCCGCCGGGCAGGCACCCTCAATGTGGCGGGTGCGGCAGGATTTCACGCCGCCTTAAAAGCCTCGAAAGGTCTCTCGCACGTAGAAGTTCTGCGCAACCAATTAGAGGCAGGGCTGAAAACGATGGAACCGGCACTTATGATATTCGGAGAGAGCGAAAAGCGCTTGCCAAATACGAGCTTTTTTGCTGTCCCCGATGTGGCGTCAAACACGCTGATGATGAACCTCGACTTACAAGGTATCTCTGTCAGCACAGGCATGGCGTGTTCATCAGGCAAAGTCGGGGCGAGCCGCGCGATCACGGCCATGCGGCGCACGGACGAGGCCCCCAAAGGCGCATTGCGCGTCAGCCTTGGGTATAATTCAACGCAGGCCGATGTGGAGGGTTTCCTCTCCGCTTGGGCAAAAATTCGTAAACGCGAACAGAAGGCAGCTTAAGCATGTCAGAAGCAGTAAAAGTAAAAGACTCCATAGAACAAAGCACCGTTGACGGTGTGCGCTCGCTTGAGGCCGATAAATATAAATATGGGTTTGATAGCGATATCGAACAGGAATTTGCGCCGAAAGGCCTCAATGAGGATATTGTTCGGTTTATCTCCGCCAAAAAAGAGGAACCTGAATGGCTTCTTGAGTGGCGTCTGGAAGCTTATCGTCGTTGGTTGACGATGGAAGAGCCGAAATGGGCCATGGTTGATTATCCTGAAATCGACTTTCAGGACATGTATTACTACGCCTCTCCGGTGAAGAAAAAAGAGCTGAACTCTTTGGATGAAGTCGACCCGGAAATTCTTGAGATATATAATAAGCTTGGCATTTCACTCAAAGAACAAGAGGTTCTAGCGGGCGTTAAGGGCGCGCCTAAAGTCGCCGTCGATGCGGTATTTGACTCTGTGTCCGTTGTTACAACGTTTAAAGCGGAACTGGCTAAAGACGGCGTGATATTCTGTTCTTTTTCTGAAGCAGTAAAAGATCACCCGGAGCTTGTGCGTAAATATTTAGGATCCGTCGTGCCTGTCACGGATAATTACTATGCGACGCTCAACAACGCTGTCTTCTCTGACGGGTCATTCGTTTACATTCCGCCGGGCGTACGTTGCCCGATGGAACTGTCGACTTATTTCCGCATGAATGCGCAGGGTACTGGGCAGTTTGAGCGTACTTTGATTATTGCCGATAAAGGCTCTTACGTGTCTTACCTTGAAGGATGCACCGCCCCGATGCGGGATGAGAACCAGCTTCATGCCGCGATTGTCGAGATTATTGTCCATGAAGACGCCGAAGTGAAATATTCGACGGTGCAGAACTGGTGGCCGGGCGACAGCGAAGGCAAGGGCGGGGTCTATAATTTCGTGACCAAGCGTGCTGATTGTCGCGGCGATAATTCCAAAGTGTCGTGGACGCAGGTTGAGACGGGCTCCGCCGTCACTTGGAAATATCCGAGCTGTATTTTACGCGGCGATAATTCCCAAGGCGAATTTTATTCCATCGCGATCACCAATGGGCATCAACAAGCCGATACCGGCACAAAGATGATTCATTTGGGTAAGAACACAAAATCACGTGTGATTTCAAAAGGTATTAGTGCGGGTAAATCGAACTCGACGTATCGCGGCCTCGTGACAGCGCATAAGAAAGCAACGGGCGCACGGAATTTCACGCAATGTGACTCGCTGTTGATTGGTGATCAATGTGGTGCCCATACGGTGCCTTATATTGAGAGCAATACGCCAAGTGCGCAATTTGAGCATGAGGCGACCACGTCTAAACTCTCCGACGATCAACTGTTCTATTGCCGCCAGCGCGGCCTGTCCGAAGAAGACGCAGTGGCGCTTCTTGTTAACGGGTTCTGCCGCGATGTGTTGCAGGAGCTCCCGATGGAGTTTGCTGTTGAGGCGCAGAAACTCGTGGCAATTTCACTCGAAGGCAGTGTGGGTTAGATGTTTTTGAATTCGCCTAATACGCCGAGAAACCGTATCGCTGCGACTATTGCTATTGTTGTCGGGCTCGTTGTTGGTTTTTATTTTGTTTATTCAGATAAGGGTGAAGGTGCGCCCGTTGAAGTGTCTGAAGCAGAGATTGACCTAGAGGGTTCCGTTATTTCTGATTTCCAATATCCGGAGGTGCCGACCCCGCCGGAGTCACTGCGTCTCGAAGACATCGACTTCGCGGCTTACTCAGAAGATCTGGCGCAGTTTACGGGATTGAAAATCGGGCAATCTCGCATCGAGGCGATTGACAATGTGCGTCTGCATTTTGCACCCGGAGAGGGCGATAATATGATCCGGACATCGCAGTCGGTATTTGAACGTGAGGACGGCGCCGTGATGATTTACCGCGCGTCCGGCTTGGCAGATGACTCAGTCAAAGCCGAAGAGATTTATTTGATTGTTACAGGGCCGAAAGGCGCGCAAACGCTGGCTTCTTTTGGGTCGCGTATCAAATGCTACCGCGGCGAAAATACAACGGAGTGGCAGACAGCATTCTGTCCTTAAAGGAAAACAAAATGGCGAAAGCAAAACGTAAATTTATCTCATTGAGCGAAGGTGAGAAAACCTATGCCATGTCGCGCGCAGTCGTGCAGGGCGATTGGTGCTTTGTCTCCGGCACGGTGGGATATGATTATAACACAGGGAAATTGCCGGAAGGCGCAGCGCAACAGGCGCAAAACACGTTTACCAATATCATGGCGGCGTTAAAAGCAGCTGACTTTGAACTCGGCCACACCATCCGTGTGCAATACACAGTGTCTGATCGCAAATATGTAAAAGACGTTTTGCCCGTTATTCAAAAACATTTCGGCGCCATCTTACCGGCCGCCACGATGGTGATCGCGGGATTGGTGGATGAAGCAATGAAAGTCGAAATCGAAGTGACGGCGTTCAAGGGCTAATGCATATTAAAACACATATCACACCTCTCTTTGGGGAGAGGTCCGCATGGCGTAGCCATTGCGGGGTGAGGGGAATGATCTCTCACCGCTTACATTGTTTGTTTAAGGCTAACTCATTCACCTCACCCGGCTATTCCGCCTGTGGCGGGCCGACCTCTCCTCAAGGAGAGGTAAGATGACCGAGGTGATTAACATAAACGAGAAGTTCTCGAAATTCTCCGAGCATTGGCGACCGAAAATTGTCGCTGAGCTGAATGGGCAAGAATTTAAGCTCGCCAAGATTAAAGGCGAATATCCATTCCATGCGCATGAGGGAGAAGACGAGATGTTCTTTTGCTGGAAGGGCGCATTCGTCCTCGAATATGAAAATGGCGAGAGTGTTTATGTGGACGAGGGCGAAGCGATTGTGGTGCCCAAAGGAGTCGTCCACCGCCCCGTTGCCAAAGAAGAATGTCTGATTTTCCTCTTTGAGCCGAAAGATGTGAAGAATAACGGCACAGCGGATGTCGAAGCAGAATATGACGCGCCTATCGGGGAGTGGGTGTGATGAATGAGCCGACTCCTTGGGCAATTATTAGCGTTCTTCTGACTTTAGGCACTATAGCAACTTTTTTACTGAGCGATGTTTTCTGGAGGAAAAATGCTGACCAAGTGTTTTGTGATAATTACCTCCTTCAAGCTATTGGTGGATTTGATACCTTGAGCATGAAGTCACGTGTTGACTTAAAGGGCGCCTCTGAAATGCTAAAGGGTTCAATAACTCAAGATAATCTAGAGCTTCATTTAAGAAGGTACGGTTTTCAATCTCCTAAAGGTGAATGTGGGTGGCTTGATGAACCAATTAGAAGAGATTTGGCAGACTTTGATGCCTGTTATTTGAATGAGGTCTCAGTAAAGAACTGCAAACTGATATATATGATTGCCGCCAAATATGGTGACGCCATGGAAATAAAAGAAGTAATTGGATCTCATTTCCAAGTTATCCCTTGTTTTTCAAATCTTTCGGAAGAAAAATTATGCTCAAAATAAATAAACTCACAGCCACTGTTGATGACGGTCAAAAGGAAATTCTTACAAAGCTTTCGCTTGAAGTTCCCGCAGGCGAAGTCCATGCGATTATGGGGCCGAATGGGGCTGGTAAATCGACCTTGTCCTATGTGCTGACGGGCCGTGATGGCTATGATGTGACGGACGGAACGGTCACGCTTGACGGCGAAGACCTGCTCGAAATGGACCCGGAAGAACGTGCGGCCAAAGGGCTGTTCTTGTCTTTCCAATACCCCTTGGAAATTCCGGGCGTGCCGACCATGACATTTTTGAAAACAGCCTTGAATGCCCAACGCAAAGCGCGGGGTGAAGAGGAAATGAAAGCGCCGGAATTCCTTAAGAAAGCCAAGGCCTTGGCTGCAGATCTCAAGATGAAACCGGAAATGCTCCGCCGTCCCTTGAATGTTGGGTTTTCCGGCGGTGAAAAGAAGCGCATGGAAATCTTCCAAATGATGATGTTGGAACCCAATTTCATCGTAATGGACGAAACAGACTCGGGCCTCGACGTGGACGCGCTGCGCATCGTGGCGGACGGCGTGAATAAGCTACGAGATCCGAAACGCGGTATGTTGATTATCACCCATTATCAGCGGCTGCTCGACTATATTGTGCCCGACAAAGTGCATGTGTTGTCAGGCGGTAAAATCGCGGCCAGTGGCGATGCGGATTTTGCCAAGA
>CAYGTR010000007.1:8172-90678 GCA_964352855.1 uncultured Algimonas sp.
GAGGCGTGGAAATGGACGGATGTGCGCGGGTGCGTGAAAGACGACCAGAAAGGTTTGTCTATTGCCGGCCTGCCGAAATTTACACTACCAGACGGTGTCAGCATTACAGAGGCGGGCTCCGATGATATGAACACGGATAGCCCGATGGCGTCGCTCGCCCGGCGCTTTGGTGGCAAAGTGTGGTCGATTACCGTGCCCGAGGGAGCGGATATCGCAGAGCCCATTATCATTGAAGGCTTTGCGCGTGGCCATGTCCGTATTCGGATTAATATTGCGAAGGGGGCAAAAGTTTCACTCGTCGAACATTATGCCGCCGAGCCCGGTACATTTTGCAATACTGATATGACGATTACGTTGGGTGAAGGGGCAGATCTGTCCCGCATCATGATGCAAACGGATCCGGATGATGCCGTGCGTGTGGCCACAACGCATATTACGGCGTGGGGCAAAGCGAAGCTGACACAACATATGCTCGGCTTTGGCACGTCACTCTCTCGTTTTGAAACGCGTGTCGCCGTTATGGGTAAAGATTGCGAGCTTAGGGCCAATGGGGCTTATCTGCTCGATGGGACACGTCACATTGACATGACGAGCCATATCGACCTCGCCGTGCCGGATACATTGGTGCGGCAAGCGGTGAAAGGCGTTGTGACTGATAAGGCACGCGGTGTATTCCAAGGCAAATTTCATGTCCGCCGCCCTGCACAACATACAGATGCCGAAATGCGTCATGATGCGTTGATGCTGTCAGACACAGCAGAAATTCGGTCTAAGCCGGAGCTAGAGATTTACGCCGATGACGTCGAATGCGCACATGGCAATACGATTGGTGCCTTGGATGAAAGCGCGCTGTTTTACATGCGTCAACGCGGTATTCCTCTGATTGAAGCGCGGGCCTTATTGACCGAAGCTTTCGTCGCCGAAGTTTTTGATGATTTGGAAGATGAAGCACTGCGCGAGTCGCTTTTGGACAAAGTCCGCGATTGGTTGAGGGTTGCCGAATAATATGACTAATTCTGATCTTGCCATTGTTATTCTCGTTCTGGCTGTCACGCTTTTCATTGTGTCTGCCTTTACGCGGAATCCTAATCGTCAGTCGCCGACGCTTGATGTCATCAGACGTGCGCTGTCTCTGGTCGTTTTAGGCCTCGCGGCTGTCTATTTTTATAACAGGTTTGTGGGGTGACATCATGGTGACACCTGACCTGATAGCCGCATTTATTGGCGTGAATATTTACCTTTTAGGACGTGTTTTGACAGGTTTTAAAGGGGATAAGCCTCTTTTTAGATATTTGAAATTCGGCGGTATTTTGATCCTCTTATTCAGTCTGATCAAAATCGCTTTTGGGTATTTCTGATGTCGATAATCGGTAGCGCCATCATCATTGCGGGGGTCTGTATTTATATGACTTTGCGCTATGTGACGAGTCGCGGCACTGACATGAAACGCGCAGGCTTTTATAAAACGCTTGCCCTCGCTTTGGTTTTTTATGGCTGCCTGAAAGTGGCCTTTGGTATTTAATATGTTTAACGTCGACCACATCCGTTCACAGTTCCCGATCCTCAGTCGAGAGATAAATGGCTACCCGTTAGCCTATTTGGATAATGCGGCTTCGGCGCAGAAGCCGACAGCTGTAATAGAGTGTATGTCTGATGCTATGTCGGGGTCTTATGCCAATGTGCATCGTGGATTACACACAATGGCGAATGAGACGACAGAAGCCTTTGAAGGGGCGAGGGCGAAGGTCGCGAGATTTCTCTGCGCGCCATCGCCTGACAATATCGTCTTTACTAAAGGTGCGACTGAAGCGCTAAACCTTGCGGCTTACGGCCTGATGCACACCCTTAAAGAAGGCGACGAGATTATCATCACGCAAATGGAGCACCATTCCAATATTGTGCCGTGGCATTTTATGCGCGAGCGTTTGGGTGCCGTGTTGAAATTTGTGCCTGTTCTGGAAAACGGTATGCTCGATCTGGACGCTTATAAATCCATGCTCTCTGCCAAGACCAAAATTGTGTCCGTTGTCCATATGTCCAATGTTTTGGGAACAATAAACCCCGTTAAACAAATGGCTGAATGGGCACATGCGGCGGGGGCTGTCTTTATCGTCGATGGCACGCAAGCCGCCGTTCACAGCCAAGTTGACGTCGTTGATATTGATGCCGACCTTTACGCTATGACAGGTCATAAGCTTTACGGCCCGACGGGCATTGGCGCGCTCTATGGTAAAACTAGCATCTTAGAGAAAATGCAGCCCTTTAACGGCGGCGGCGAGATGATCGAAGACGTGTTTGAAGACCGCGTCACTTATAACGAACCTCCGCATAAATTTGAAGCGGGGACACCGCCGATATTAGAAGCCATCGGCCTCGGAGCAGCGATTGACTGGTTCACGCAACATGATTTTAACGCAGTGCATCAACATGAAATGGCGGTTTATCATCATGCTCTGGATGGCCTGCGTGATATGAACTCCTTCAAGCTATTGGGCGACGCGCCTGAGAAGGGGCCCGTCTTGGCCTTTAATCTGTTGGGCGCACATGCACATGACGTCTCGCAGATACTCGATAAATATGGTATAGCTGTGCGGGCAGGTCAGCATTGTACGCAGCCGCTTATGACTCGTTTTGATATTCACAGCTCTGTGCGGGCAAGCTTTGGTATTTATAACACATTAGACGAGGCAGACCGCCTTGTTGCCGGGCTGAAAAAAGCCGCCCTCTTTTTATCTTAAGGCCGAAGGGCTATATAAGTGATGATATGGAAAATATGACAGACAGACAACGCCAAGCCGAGCAAATGGCAAATGCCCAAATTCCCGGCCTAAACGCCGAGAATGAAACAGGTGATATTGCGCCTAAGCGTGATGTGCTCGACGTATCGGGTGCGCCTGTAACGCCACCGACGGATGCCGAGATTGCACGCATTACCCATGATGTGATTGATCAACTTAAATCTGTGTATGATCCAGAAATTCCTGTCGATATTTATGAGTTGGGCCTGATTTATAAGGTCGAGTTGGAAGACGACCGTCTGCTGCGCGTGGATATGACATTAACGGCGCCTGGATGCCCCGTGGCAGGTGAAATGCCGATTTGGGTGCGTGATGCCTGCGCTATGGTCGAAGGGGTGCGTGATGTGGATGTGCAGATGACATTCGATCCGCCTTGGACACCTGACCGCATGTCCGAAGAAGCGCGTCTCGAATTAAACATGTTGTAGGAGAAAACTATGAGTGACGTTCTTACAAAAACAAGAAGCCGACGTCCCCGTCCGAAACTCGTGACCTTAACGGATGCGGCGGCGGAGCAGGTAAAGTCTATCCTCGCTGAACGCGATAAAGGTTATTTGCGCGTCGGTGTGAAAAATGGCGGCTGTGCGGGCATGGAATATATTATGGACTATGTGCCGGAGATCGAAAAATTCGACGAGCTTGTCGAAGATAAAGGCGTACAAATCGTGGTCGATGCCAAAGCTGTTCTCTTCATCCTCGGCTCAGTTGTCGATTATGAAGTCGATGTGATGTCTTCAAGGTTTACGTTTAAAAACCCTAACCAGACGGATGCTTGTGGGTGCGGGGAAAGTGTGACGATTGTGCCTTCGCAGTTTTAATCGCTCCCCCGTAAACGGGAGAGGAAAATGACACTCGAAGAATATAACACCTACTGCGGATCTTTCCCGCAAGCTGAACATGTTTTGCAATGGGGCGGGGCGCATGTTTGGAAAGTCGGAGGCAAGATGTTTGCGATTTGTTTCCAGAAACATGACCCATTGCAGTTCACCTTCAAAGCTTCCGACATCGGCTATGACGTTATGAAAGATATGCCTGGATTGCGCCCGGCTCCCTATCTCGCCTCACGGGGCATGAAGTGGATTCAGCATTATGAATTGCCGGGCTTGAGCGATGATGGCTTAAAAGAACATTTCGAGGCGTCTTATGAGATGGCAATTGAGCGCCTGACCAAAAAGGCAAAGGCTGAACTGGGGCTGTAATTTTCCCTTTGGCTAATCTTCTCTGTAAAAATCAAATCTAACGTCAATATCAAGTGACCCCACACCCATTGATAAATCATAGGGCGGCATTTCATAGAGGAAATCCAACCGTATTGTTTGCTCGTCAATATCGCCATTGCGCTGACGGATGCCTTGGCGACGACCGAAATTGATAATTTGCGTCGGCACACCTGCCAGATCGCCGAGGTCATCCACGCCGTTGACGATTTGTATATTCGCCGTATTTGCACGACTGCCATATTGAAACCCTGCGTCATTCCCCGAGGTTGAAATAGACGGGCGGAGTTTGATGTCCCCGAGTTGGATTGTGTTGGCAAAATCGCCCGTGGCGTTTTCTATTGATGCTAAGGCTCTGAGGCTAAAACGCGTGTTACGTGAACTGATGAAAAAGCTGCGAGAATAAGCGCGCCCCGGACCATCCAAGGCGATATCTGTCGTCGGGCTGAGGGTAAAGGTGCCGAATAAATCATCCGCGTCTAAGAACCCATTTCCATTATCAGCGAAAGACGCATTAATGGTCGAGCCGTCTTCCGTGATACCCATCATCATGCCTTGGTCACTTTCGGGGCCAATGGCGCGGTTGAGCGTGCCCGTCACATTTGTATCACCTGCACGAATGTAGTAGTCTATCATCTGTCCGCCAATTGTCACGCAGCAGCTGTTGGTATCAAAACGCCAATTATCATAGATATCGTAATTTGCGCCGTCATGAACAACGGCGCAGCCATAGGTGCGGCACCAAAAATCCGTATCCAGAAAACTTGCCGCCGCTTGGTTTGAGAAGGCTGTAAGGGCGGCCAGTGCGAGGAGGGTGGTTTTAATCGGTGACATACTCAATCGTTCCGACATCAACAGCCATTGAACGGAATTTATTTTGCGGCGCGAAAGTGTTATTGAGATCAACATCAATTTTGTAAGAGCCGGCTTCCAGTTCAGAAATTTTATCCAGCTTGACGTTATAGGTACGCTCTCCGCCGTCCAAGACAACAGCGTTTAGAGGTGTTTCGGAGATGAGATCACCCGCCGTATTTTTGACTTTTGCTGCGCCTTGCAGTCTTGCATGCGCATCACCGCTATTTTTGATCTCCATCGTCAGAAGAGACTCTCTCTTATTCAGCACCAAGCTCGTTACTTCCGGCAAGCTTTCGGACGGGGTGAGGGTCAGATAGAAAAGAGAGGCGAGTTGATAGCGGTTCCATACGCCTGAAGCTTCGCCGCGATCATTGAGCTCCGGCAGCATTGTTGTCGCCAAAAGCGCAAAGCGGTGATCGCCTTTGTCTTGAATTTTATAGGGCGCTGCAATTTCGACCGTAACATCTTGTGATGTCCCGGGTTTTAGCGTGACAGAGGCCGGGGAGAAACGCACCCATTCTGAGGCTGAACGCGGCATATCGCCGGGTGGGGCAAGCTCTAACTTCCCGTTTTTATCTAAAGTCCAATCGGCAAGGCCCATGGTCATACTGATTGTCTTTGTTTTGTGCACATTACCAACCGTGACGACTTGGCGTTGTCTGTCGCCGGGTTTAATTGTCATTTCTACAGTAGAGGGCTGTACACCCACGCCAAATGCATTGGCCAAAGGTGAATAAATAAGTGTTGCCGTGCCGACTAATAAGGCTGCGGCCAAAGCTGATCCCACGCATGAACAAGTCATATCGCATTCCCCAATATTAAAATTTCCACAACCCAAGGGTAAATGAAAAGGATTTCCGCTCGGTTAATGGGGTTGCAAATAGATGTGGCTGTCAACTCTGCATTTTTAACGAATGTTTAGGTGTAACAGGCGCATTTTTCAGGTTATGCAGAAAAAGATTATTTTGGAGACCTTATGCAAGCGCGTTCGCTGACCATTCCCCGTAACTTGAAAACACTTAATTTGGGGAGCTTATTCTCCGCCGTTATATACCCCATCATTGGAATTGCCTTATTGGCGACGCTTATTTTGGTCGGGGCATTTGTAAATAGTCTCGCGCTTTCATGGTGGTACTTGCCGTTGGGATTAGCTGTCGTGGCGCTCTCTATTTTCGTGTGCAATGCAGGCATTGGTCCCTTACATCGTATCATGCAGCATAAAGCCGGAGAATTAAGGCCCACTGCGCAAGTTTTAACGATGATCAATCTTATCTTTGCAATGCAAGGCACCGTGAGAGAGTGGGTGAATTATCACAGTCAGCACCACCGCTTCGCTGATAAACCCGGCGATCCGCATAACCCGTTTGAGAGTAAATTTTGGGCGTGGATCGGATGGATTCTCTGGCGGGATGTGAATGACAGTCGCCGTCCCATGGCAATGTGGTTGAGGGGACATCCCATTGTGGTTTGGATGGATAAGTTTTATCACTCCCTTTCAATTGGTGTGCATTTGGGCGTGCCTACCGTCATTTATCTGATTGTTTGGTTATGCGGCGGATCGTTGTTTTTGACCGGAATATTGCATGGTTGCGTGATTATAGGGCGGGCGATCCAATTTCATGCCACGACTTATGGTATTAACGTCTTAGGGCATCTTAAGACACCAAAATGGGCGGATTACGCTATGGCCCTTTTGACGGGAGGAGAGGCGTTTCATGATCATCACCATGATGAGCCTCAATCCGCGTTGCATCTGCCGCGCAAAGGGTTTTGGAATCGCGTTTTTGATTATAACGGCACAATTTTATTGGCCTTCGAGAAGGTTGGTTGGGTTCGTAACCTTAAAATTGCCCCGCAGTTCGCATAAAAAAACCCCGTAAATACGGGGTTTGAGTCATTTATGCAGCATCTTTTTGCTTTTCTATTTCTTTAGGCTTTCTATCATTAAACTCTTGGAGCATTTCCGTTTCTTCTGAGCCTTTGAATAGTTTTTTTGCTTTGGGAAAAAATTCAGCTTCTTCTTCATCAACATGATGAACAACTTTATGCGCCAATTTCTCAAATTTTTTCATCCATAATGCTTCAGATTTGTCCATGATATCAAGTTCTGAAATCATTTCATGCATCTCTTGATGTTCTTCAACGGCATGACGTGTTTCATCTGTGCCGTTCGGGTCTTTCATCAATTTGGAATAAAAAGCCTGTTCTTCAGCAGATGCGTGTGCCTCTAATTCAATTTTGAGCATAGTCCATAAGTTTTCACGCTCATTCGAGTCCGAGGCAGTATTCTTTAACTGATCGATAAGATCGCGTTGTTTGTCATGATCTTTTTCTAAACGATTGTAAATACTCATAAATATCTCCTTAATTAGTTACAACTAAACAACGAGTAGATAGGAGATTAGTTCCAAGAACCTTTTATGCTAAGCCTCCAGATAACCTTGAGCTTGGGTTGCCGCCAACATAGCTTGTTGAAGCTTTTCAAAAGCGCGGCCTTCTATTTGGCGTATGCGTTCACGGCTCACATCATATATAGAAGCTAAATCTTCGAGTGTCATTGGGCTGTCAGAGAGGCGGCGCTTCATGATAATATCACGTTCACGCGCGTTCAGGTCAGCCATTGCGTTTTGCAATAACTCCATGCGCTCATCGTGTTCCTGCGATTGGCCTAGCATTTCCTCTTGTGAGTCTGTTTCATCTTCCAGCCACTCTTGCCATTCGGCTGTGCCGTCCTCGCCACCGATTGTAACGTTCAGCGACGCATCACCGCCATTGGACATGCGCCGGTTCATAGAATGAACTTCTTCTTCTTTCACGTTTAGGGTCGTCGCAATCTTTGCAACATTTTCAGGGGTCAAGTCACCGTCTTCAACAGCTTTCATTTCTCCCTTTAAGCGTCTGAGATTAAAGAATAATTTCTTCTGTGCCGCTGTTGTTCCCATTTTCACGAGAGACCATGACCGCAAGACGTATTCCTGAATAGCCGCGCGTATCCACCACATCGCGTATGTGGACAGCCGGAAGCCCTTATCCGGGTCGAATTTCTTGACGGCCTGCATAAGACCAACATTACCTTCGGAAATAACCTCACCAATAGGGAGGCCGTAGCCACGATAGCCCATCGCAATTTTAGCGACCAAGCGAAGATGCGACGTTACCATGCGTTCCGCTGCGCTTGTGTCGCCTTTTTCAACCCAACTTTTCGCGAGCATGAATTCCTCGTCACGCTCGAGCATTGGAAACTTACGAATTTCTTGGAGATAGCTATTGAGCCCTTGCTCCGGAGATAAAGACATAGAAAGGCTTAGATTGCCAGTGTAGGACGCGTCTGCTTTTGTTACGTCAGACGTATCTTTGATCTTTGGTAGTGTTGCTTCTGTTTCAGCCACAAAAGACTCCCATGATTAAACTTAGGCATAACATATAGGATACGCAGATGCAGATAAAAGGTTTTGCTTTTGATTAAGACGTTAAATCGACGTAATTAAGGGTTTTTCAGACCTAATAAAGCTTGCTGTAAAACACGCATATCAGTCGGCAAGTCACAACTAAACGACATGACTTCCTTTGTTATGGGGTGCAAAAACCCCAAATGCTTCGCGTGGAGGGCTTGGCGTTTGAAAACAGCAATCGCATCGCGCAGAGCGGCCTCGTCGGGTTTGTTGGCTGTTAGAAACCCCCGTTGATTGGCATAAAGCGGGTCGCCAAGAAGTGGACAATTGATGGCCGCCATATGAACGCGGATTTGATGGGTTCGCCCGGTCTCCAACCTGCAATCCAGGTGGCTGACTTTTGGTGTGCCGACCGCTGCATTGGCCTGCTGCCCGAAGCCTCTGATATATTCATAATGCGTTACGGCATGTCGGCCGTGTTCGGAGGCGTCCATGTCGCCGAGTGTGCCTCTCACAATGGCTTGTTTTTTACGGTCATGCGGCGACCGCGCAATACGACTTTCAACTGTGCCCGAACGCGGCTTCGGAGCACTGCGGACAAATAATGTATAGACGCGCTCAATTGAATGTTTCGCGAATTGTTTGGAGAGGTAACGATGTGCGCGGTCTGTTTTGGCGACGACCAGTAAGCCTGATGTATCTTTGTCCAATCTGTGAACTATCCCCGGTCGCATAACGCCGCCAATGCCAGACAGTGTGTCTTTGCAATGATAGAGCAGGGCGTTCACAAGTGTTGCAGAACGCGAGCCCGGTGCAGGATGAACCGTCATGCCGGCCGCTTTATTAATCACGATCAGCTGGTCGTCTTCAAATATGATATCCAAGGGTATATCTTCCGGTTTAGGCGTATCATCGACGACGGGCGGTACGAGTACCGCATATTCTATGTCCGGCCTGACTTTATGGGTCGCGCTCGTGACGATATCGCCGCCGCAGCGAATATTGCCATGATCCAACAAATCCTTGATTCGCGAGCGTGACAGTCCTGTCCAGTTGCTCAGCCATTTATCAAGTCTTTGTCCGATATCATCTGCCTCCGCTTCTTGGGTCTGCCAAGAGGGTTTGTCAGAGGACACGGGAATAGGGCGATCAGTCATAAAAAGGGCTTTAATGTGTTGTGACTAATTGGCAACAGTATCATGCATTTAGCTTAAAGGGGGCTTGCTTTGATCTCAGTCATTCGATAGCGAGTTATTTAATGGGCTGTGAAGAATTGCAGTCTTTAAATGCTCCACAAATAAGGACACGGGAAAGACTTATGTTCAAAAAATCTCTTCTTATAAGCAGTGCTGCTATTCTGGCGACTGCAACTGCTTTACCGGCTTATGCACAAAGTGCAGCTGATGATGAAATTATTGTGACGGCGACCAAACGGTCCTCAACACTCCAAGAAACGCCTGTATCTGTGTCTGTGACGTCTGCTGACGTTATCGAAAAAGCACAAATTTTGGATATTAAAGATCTCCAAACTGTTGTTCCGACTTTCCGTGTGTCTCAGCTTCAGAATTCTGCCAACACGACCTTGACCATTCGTGGCTTTGGTAATGGTGGCAACAATTATGGTATCGAACCTGCGGTTGGTCTCTTCATTGATGGTGTTTACCGTTCACGCGCTGCAGCGGCAATCGGTGACTTGCCAGCGCTAGAGCGGATCGAAATTCTGGCTGGTCCACAATCAACACTCTTTGGTAAAAACGCCTCTGCCGGTGTTGTGAGCGTTGTGACTGAGAAACCTCAGTTTGAAACACAAGGTTATGTCGAAGGTGGTATCGGTAATTATAACCAGAACTATCTGAAAGGTTATATCACAGGCGCAATCGGCGAAAATACGGCGGTTAGTTTGGGTGTTGGTTACCAAAAGCGTGATGGCTATTTCGACGTTATTGATGGTGTTGACGAAGATCTGAACAATTTGGACCGCTTTAATTTACGGGGACAAATTCTTTGGGAGCCAACAGATAATCTTTCAGTACGCTTAATTGGTGATCTAAGTACGCTTTCAGAGAATTGTTGTGGTACAGGTGTCGCGATTGAAGGGCCACTCAATGGAGTTTCAGGCCCAACTGCAGGGCAATTGATTGCCTCACTTGGCGGACGTCAACCAACAGCTGCTAACCAGTTTTCTTATGAAACATTTGTGGATACTGAAACGCTTAATAAAATTGATGATAGTGGCGTTTCCGGTCAAATTGATTATGATCTAGGGTTTGCGACATTGACGTCGATTACGGCATATCGCACAACAGATTCATCATATAACAATGACTCTGATTATAACTCACTCGAAATTCTGCCAAATGTATTCCAGACCAATATTCTTGATACTTTCACGCAAGAAGTCCGTTTAACGTCAAATGGAGACAATCAACTTGAATGGATGATTGGTGGTTATTTCTTTGATGAAACGATTGAGCAGGATTCCGGCTTTGATTACGGTGCGGATACGCGCTCTTATCTAGAAGCTTTAGCCGGTGGTGCTCTTGGAAGTCTTGAACAAGTTCTTAGCATTGCGCCTGGTACATTCTTTGCAGAAGGCCAAGGGGTGAATGAAGTGTTCTTACAGGATAACCAAGCCTTCTCGATTTTTGGTACAGTTGACTTTAATGTCACAGATCGCCTTACGCTAACGGCTGGCGCCAACTACACTGAAGATAAAAAAGATGTCTCAGGTAGTTCAGTAAATACTGATGTATTTGGTGATCTGGACCTAGAAGGCGCCGCTGGACTACAGTTCTTGACTGTTGGTGCTTTGGCGGCGAATTTCCCGGCATTGGCTGCGAGTTGTGGTTTGGGTATGTTACCTTTCTCCCCGGCAAACGTCGGTCAAGTTTTAGGTGCGACATGTCAAACGGTTAACGGTCCACTTCCAGGATCCGTTGTGTTCCCTGGCTTCCAAGCTCAAGTCGCTGCAGGCGCTGCGGCCATTGACCGTACAAGCCTAGACGCCAATGTGAACCCGCTTGCAGGTCTCTTTGGTCTTCAGTTCCAACCGCAATTCTTGTCATTCCCGAATTCTGTGGAAGATGGAAGAACAAAAGACGATGAGTTAACTTATACGTTCAAAGCAGCATATGAAGTTAACGATAATATAAATGTCTACGGTAGTTATGCGACTGGTTTCAAAGCGTCATCTTGGAACCTGACACGTGACTCACGTCCTTTCTTGTCTGATGGTGCCGCACTTCAAGCTGCTAACTTGTTGCCAAATAACTATAACCCGACAACGGGCCGTAATTTTGGTACGCGTTTCTCAGCACCAGAAACAGTCGAAGTGTTCGAACTCGGGTTTAAAGGTCGATTTGAAAATGGAGCAATTAACGTAGCCGTCTTCGATCAAACAGTTGAAAACTTCCAGTCGACGATTTTCCAAGGCACAGGCTTTGTTCTGGCGAATGCGGGTCAACAATCAACGCAGGGTATTGAATTTGATTCAACTTTTACACCTGTTGAACCCTTAACCCTGACATTTGCCGGTATCATTCAAGACCCTGTTTATGACTCATTCACGGCGGCACCTGTTGCCGTAGGGGGTGATTTGGATGCGGCAGATGGTCGAATTGATGGCGTTGGTGATATTTCAGGTCAAAAACCGGCTGGTATCAATGAAATCTCTCTGTCAGCCTCTGCGACTTATACGCATTTCTTTGAAAATGGTATGTCGGCCTTTGTTCGTGGTAACTACCAGTATGAAGATGAAGTCCAAATCGTTGATAATATTCCAGGTCTGACGCGTGATACAAGCGTGTTTAACGCGTCTCTCGGGTTCGACTTTGACAATGGTTTGAATTTACGTTTCTGGGGCAACAACTTGTTTAACCACGAGACTTATACAAGTGCCTTCCCAGGCGTTGTTCAAGCCAATACGGTTAACGCCTATCCGAACCAGCCACGTACATATGGTGTGGCCGCGCGTTACAGCTTCTAAGCCGAAGCTCTCATAACAAATAAATGAACCGGGGCTTTTGGCTCCGGTTTTTTATTGCCTAAAAATGACTGTCGCTTTTGGAACGTTTTAGCGTTGAGAGGCGAGGATGGAGAGTAGATATATCTTACCCTCTCGTGTGCTCAACTGATTGCGGATGGCGTCACGGTTCATAATCTCAGGGTTGAGCGTCTCTGCAAACTGATTATGCCAAATCTTCGCGGCTTTAGAAAACCCAATTGTGTCTTCTGAAAGAGAGATGAGATGATCTGATATTTCAGGGAGCCTTTTCCGTAAAACGGAAATAGTATTCTCGGGTTCCAATGACATAGCATTGGCCACATCTAATATCGTTCCGTCACTGACTATGGCATTCGCATTGAGGTCGAATTCTTGGAGCCAAGCCTCAAAGTTTTGTTCTTCAACTGATGCGTTGTCATCAAACCCCAACGGCGCCATAGATAAGTTGCTGTCCTGATTATCTTCAGGGGTATTATCTGCGTTATCAAAACCGCCCATCATATCTTTCCAACGCCATGGGGACTTTTCTTTTTTCTTTGCGCCCCCAAAAAGAGGGGTATTGGTGCTCAAGGGGCGAATGAGATCACTGGCCGTATTCACAAGGCCGGAGGACGAAGGCAGACGCATATCCGCCCCTAACTCAAGCGGCTCAATGGTGAGGTCATACGAGCCTTCTGTCGGGATATCTGTTTTGCTTTGATAAACGACTTGTTCCCTATCTGTGTCTAGAGGCGTTAAATTAAGGCGTCCGCCTGCGCTTTTTTTCTTGGGCTGTTCAGGTATTTCGAGGCCCATATCACGTGTTTCGGCATGAGCGAGCTGTTGTGCCTCTACGGCATCCGTATTTTTTTGTAGACGGTCCACGCGCGAGTCGAGTTTTGACAAAATGGCTTCAGTCTGCGTCAATTTGGATAAAATCAGGGCATTTTGGTCTGAGAGCGTTTGCTTCGTTTTATTTTCTGCTGACGTGATTGTTGATAAGAGCTCCTCGCGTTTTACGCCCAATGCAGCTTGGCTTTTGATCGTTTCTTCACGCATTTTATCTGTCGCATTTAGACTGTGCTGAATGGTTTCTGTCAGCGCTTCATTAGCCTCGTTGTTGGATTGGTTAAGTGTTTGCAAAAGTCCTAAGCGCTCTGACAATAAAGTTTCCAACCGTGTATTTTCAGATTTTAGGGTCTCTATTGTAGCGCTAATATCGGTTGTTTGTTGCGATAAACCTATAATGAGAGCCTTAGAGTCGCCTTCTGATTGCTTCAGTGTTTTCGTCGCGTTTGATAACTGTGCCTCAAAATTTGCAACAAATCCCTCATACTTTCCAAGCTGCTGCTCTAAACTCAGACCTGCAGCATCCAGCTTTTTTGCAGAAATAGCCGTTGCTTCTATAAGCGCATCTTTGCGCATGCTGACCATGCTCAAGAGACTATCCAGCCGCGCTTCAGTCGTTTGGGACATGCTTTCCAAGGATTGACGTTGCGTGGTCAAGTTTTGTCCGATGACATCACTCGTGGCCAAAAATGAGGATGAGCTGCTATTGAGGAGTTCCGCATGGTCAGAAGCATTTTCCTGTAAAAACTTCAAACGATCAGTGAGGTTCGCCAGTTCTTCATTGAGTTGGTTCATTTCATGACGGATAGATCCTGCCAAATTTTTTGCCTGTCCGGCAGCTGTATCATCAGCTTTAAGAAGAATTTGACTGATTTCCGTAAGTCTTTGTGCATTTTCTGTAACTTTGTTGAGTTTATGCGCCGCAATAAAGAACAATAAAATGGTCAAGGCGGGAAATAAAATGGCGGCAAACAAGCTCAACAAGCCTAAGGGACTCAGAGATTGAAGGTCGCCAATGGGCTGCATAAAGAAATAGGCTGCGCTCGCCATCATCCAAAAAAGAGCGAAGATAGAGCCCACCCATAGAAGCCAAGTGCTTGAACCGGTGTCGCTTTGCAAAAGTGGTATCATAGGTTCAGGTCGTCTCACGAAATCAGGCATCGGCTCTGATGGCGACGTTAGAGTTTTTGATTTAGTGGATGATGTTTCATCTACGGGATCGATACTGTGAATTCGTTTTGATATGTCTGACACACACGTCTCTTTATTAATAAAGCCCAAAGGCCATTTTAACGGAATATAGAACGAAAACCCTTAACATGCTCTCTTAATAGGGGAAAGCGGCGAAGATCGACAACCCCAAGGTTGAAAATGGGGTGGGCTGTGCTCTCCAATAAACAAAAAAATAAAGCGCTTCGGCGCGATGTCATCGCTTGGCTTTATACAGGCGCAACGAACAGAGAAGGGCGTTTGGCGCTCTTTGACCATACGGGGCAGCGTATCGATAAGACGATACAACAGATTGCCATTTCCCAAGGGTGGGCGGAAGGCTGGTTTGCGAACCCTATGCGCCCGGATTGGATGGTTTGTCGTCTTACACCGTCCGGGCGTCGCTTTTTGGCCGAGAATGCCAAAGTATGATCAGGACGAGGCTCAATGTCACAATCGTCAAAACACTGTCTATGACCGGACTGGATGTGACCTGAAACACGGACGGGGTTGGCAAGACTGAATTTTCATAATTTATGAAGACGGCGGCAAAGGTATTATTGGCGGCATGGACGCCAATGGCGGATTCAAGGCCGTCATCCATCCAAACCATTAAGCAGGCTGCAAAACCAAAGAAGAAATAACCGCTCATAACGATAGGTAATATGCCTGCTTCAGCCCCTGATAAGGCTTCTGGGTTGGAGAGATGTAGCGCCATAAACATTAAACTTGTGATGACAAAGGCGATCCATTTATTTCCAAGAATATTCTCAAAGGCTTGATTGAGATAGCCGCGAAAGACGATTTCTTCGGTAGCAGATTGCAACGGAATGAGGCTAAGAGAAATAGCGGCATAGATGAAAAAGCGAGATGCATCGAACGTAAAAGTGAAAGTTTTCAGCCCTGTCGCGTTAAGTGCAAAGGTAGCGATACCAAAGACGATCCATGTAATGGCTACTGACTGAAAAACCCGAAACCACCGAAAGCGAGAAAAGGCAGTGTGAAGCGAGAGTATAGAGCGTTTCAGAACGTATTTTTGCCCGACATACAGCAAAACAAGCGTCGCAGGAAATGTCAGAAGGATTAGAGCATATACCATTGGGCTGATGGCTAATATGCGATTTAAAACACGCGAGCTTTCAGCTGATTGCATCATTGGAAAAAGTGATAATAGGGACGTAAAAGAGACAACAACACAGAGTGTGGCAATTATGGTCAACACTCGCCGTTTGCCAATGGGCTGATTAAGAGCCACGAGGCCAAATACGAGCCCCAAAACTGAGCTGATTAAGAACCCTAAACCTGAAAGTACTAAAACCATAGGGTTTGCGTCTGCAAATATTTCAGCAGATGAATTGATGAAATCTTGCGCCAATGCTGGATCAAGCTTTTCCACAATGGGAAGGAGGGGGCTTGTCAAAAACATTTGCGCGGCAATCCAGCCTAAGGCGGTTATCCAAAAAACGAATCCCCACAGCGCCCAGTGAGAATATCCATCTGTCCGTGTTTGTTCAAAATATTTCATAATGTGCTTTTTCAAAAAAGGGCTGTAACTAATCTATTATGACGTTACAGTTTACGAATGACAAATGCATCCTCAGAGATTGAGACCGAAATCGATTTTGACCATTTGAATCGCTTTGTTCATGGCGATGTGCCTCTGACGAAGGAACTCTTTGGGCTTTTCAAACACCAAGTCGAGATGTGGTCGCGCGTGCTTGATGCTAAGGCCGATGACGAGACATGGGTGTCCGTCGTTCACACGTTAAAAGGATCAGCCAATGCGGTGGGGGCGACCGCACTGGCGGCACGCTGTGACCGTGCGGAGGGTTTGGTGGGCGATAAGAAAACATCTGGGGCTCGCATGGTTGCCGTACAGGATATCGAGTTTCGCATTTCGCGGGCCGTTGCGGAAATTCAACGTTGGGAATATCGCCAAACGTTGAACGAAATGCGATCATAAACCCAAAAAGGCCGCCACCGGGGAGGGTGACGACCTTCTCATTGACGAAAGACTATTTTGCGTGAGCCTTCTTCGTGGATTTGAACTTCGCTTATGGGGCGAAGATTGTGTATGTGACGTCTGCAGATAATGTACCGACACCCATAGAGAGGTCATATTCTTGAAGACCTGCCGTTGCCGGATCAGAGTCTAAGCTATAGACATTATCGAAACGCACAGATTGTGCCATCAGATTGCCGGGGAGATTAGCTGTACGACGTGTTGCTGCATAGACAGTTGTGCTTGTCGCGCCAATATCATCCAGACTATCGATTCCAGTGATAACACCTTCATTTGCCGAGCTCGTTGTATGCGGAACTTGAGCCGACGTACCAAATGCTGGGCCGCCAGAGACAACATCACCTGTTTCAGTTACAGCTAGAGCATACGTAATATTGCTCTCATCATAAGCACCACTGAAGTCCTGTGTGGCGACAACGTTTGAGACAACAGCTTGAATTTCGAAGCCTGTATTAGACGCCACAAAGAAGCTTGAATTATGTGAACCAACAAGACCGGCACCAATATCTGTGCTAGCGTCAATGCCAAAAGCGGCGAGGCTAGCGGATGCATCTAATACACCTGTTCCAGCGGCAGGGTTATAAGCCGTTGCGTCAGGGTCAGCCGCGCCAGAGCCGGCTGTAATTGGATCTAGTGATCCCGTCACAACAGTGGATCCATCAACGGCATTTCCGCCGATGAGGTCATTTGCGTTTCCGGAGGGTGTCAACAAGACGAAATCATTTACTATAGGGTCTCCGGATGCATCACCGCTCCAAACGACAACGACACCTAAGACTTGAAAGAACGGACGGTCGATAACTGACGCGTAAGCCGTACTTGCCATGAGCGATGCAGCCACACCGCCCGCTAATGCGAGTTTTTTAAAAGACATAATTTTAGTTCCCAAAGTTTGACCGGACGTCGATCCGATTAACTTGGGTCTACCAAACTAGGTTTAGGACAAGGTTAGAGTTTGTGGTTAAGGGCGGGTAAAATTTGGCCTTAAAACATGTGTTTCCGTGGATTCAACAAATATTGGTCATAGTTAAGACAAGAATCAGCTTATAAATAAATTGAAATAATGGGTGGTGCTATGCAAAGTAAAATATTTGGATTTTTAGCAGGAATGGGTCTCTTGGGACTTGCAGGTTTTGCGGGTTACGAAATCTATCCCTCAGATGAACCGGGAATATCTGAGCCGGGATCCGCTACACAATCCACAAATATCCGAATTGAACCTTTGTCGCAATCCGATGAACAAACCTTACAGAGTAAGACGTCAACGGAGCTGGCGACGATAGATACAATGAAATATGTGCGGTGGTATGCCGATGAGGCTGCGAATGGCCAATTGAAAGCCTGTATTGCCTTTAATTACAATGTCGCTACCGGCAGAGAAGTCGAGCTCCAGCCTTATATTGAGGTCTCTCCTACGACCCCAACGGCAATAATCGTGTCTGGAAAATCACTTTGCTTGGGTGGATTATCCTATGACCAAGATTATACCGTTCGGGTCAAAGAGGGTTTGCCGTCTGAAAAATCGGACATTGCGTTAGCGGCTGACCAAAGCATCAATATTGCTTTTGGCGATAAACCTGCATTCGTCGGGTTTACAGATAACGGCATTATCCTACCGAAAACAGAAACAGGCGGGCTAGCGATTGAGACCGTCAATGTCACCCAACTCGACATCATAATTGAAAGAGTAAATCACCGCATTTTGAGCCAAACAGACCCAAGTGAGGGGTCGCAAGCTCTTGAAGGCGAATACAGCTATGATTATGAGGCTTGGCAGGAAAAGGTAGAAGTATGGTCCGACTCGATTGATATTGCCAATCGTCCGAATGAGACGGTTCGTACAATTTTCCCGCTTCAAAAAGTGACAACTGACCTTGGCTATGGTGCCTATATCGTAACCGCTAAACGCTCAACCGATAAGGATGACAATTCCCGCGTGGCGCAAGCTTGGCGCTGGATTATTTCAACTGATATGGCGTTGACGAGCTATCGCGGCTCGGATGCAATGCATGTCAATGTGCGCTCGCTAAAGACGGCCGAGCTTGTAAACAATGTTCGTTTGGATCTGATTGCACGTAATAATGATCTGCTAGGTCAGGTTGAAACGGGTTCGGATGGACGCGCAAAATTCCCGGCGGCACTATTCGATGGGCAGGGCAATGACTCTCCGAAAATGATCTTAGCTTATGGCCCAAATGATGATTTCGCGATGTTAGACCTCGCAAGAAGTCCCTTGGATATGACGGCCTATGATGTTGAAGGGCGTATTGCCCAAGGGCCGATCGATATTTTTGCTTATACAGAGCGCGGCGTGTATCGTCCGGGTGAGATTGTTTATCTAACGAGTTTGTTACGCGGGGGTGATGGCACAGCATTTTTTGATCGCCCTCTAAATGTTACAATTACAAAACCTGACGGGGGTGTTGCTTTTAAACAATCATATGATGACCCGAATATGGCCGGCGCTCTGGCGATTGATTATGAATTACCCGTAGGGGCTCCGCGCGGCCTTTGGTCTTTCACATTAAACCCCGAAGGTACTGATTTTGAAAAGACAGTACGTTTTGATGTTCAGGATTTTGTGCCTCAGAAATTAAAGGTGTCAGCGACGGTCGCAGATGAACGTCTCACACAAGATAGCCGAAGCGAATTAACAATACAGTCTGATTTTCTTTACGGCGCACCGGGTGCAGCTTTGGGTGCCGAGGCGGAAGGTCGTGTTCAGATTGAAAACCAACCCTTTGCTGCGTTTAAAGACTATCAATTTGGCGACACGCAAGAAACATTTGAAGAACGTATTATCGAAATTGGGTATGGTGTCACGGATAACAAAGGCACCTTGTCTCTGCCAATTAATTTAAGGGGCGAAGATATCGGCTCCACTTTTCCGCTGCGTTTGATGGTGACATCAGGTGTGGCAGAACCTGGCGGGCGTTATGTCCGAAAAACGCAATATGTCCCCCTGAGGACGCAGGACTCTTATATTGGTTTTAAACCTGGATTTGAGGGTAGCTACGCCAGTCATAAACAGGCCGTTGACATAGATCTTGTTCATGTCTCAGATTCCGGGGAGGTTCTCGAGGGTGACGTCGAATGGCGGTTATTCGAAGAAATTCACGATTTCCAATGGTATCGGGAAAATGGCCGTTGGCGTTACCGTAAAGACGTATCCGAAGTCGCATTGTTTAGCGATGCGCTTACATTATCATCTGATCCTGTAACATGGTCACGGCGTCTTCCACGCGGCCAATATCGTCTTGATGCTTTGAGCTCTGAAGGCATAAAAGGCTCGATCCGCTTTAATGTGGGGTGGGCCAGACCGGGCAGTGGTGTCGATGCGCCGGACCGCATCGTTATGGGGAAGGTTGAGGAGACCGTCAGCGTTGGACAGACGATTACTTTGTCTGTGGATGCACCTTATGCAGGCAAAGGTGATCTTGTTATTGCGAATGAAGAAATTAAATCCATTCAAAGCGTTATCTTACCGGAAGGTGAGTCTGAGCTGACATTTAAGTTCAATAAGAGCTGGGGCGATAGCGTCTATGCGATGTTGACCCTTTATACGCCAGAAGACGAAACAGGGCAGTCCATTCAAAGACGCGCAGCAGGTATGAGCTATATTGCACTTGATCGTTCGGATCAGACGCTGTCAGTTAATTTTGATGTGCCTGAAACGATAGAGCCTCGTCAAACTTATAATGTTGAGTTCAAAGTTGATAATGTGCCGTCTGGCGAAGCTGCTTGGGTCAGTTTGGCAGCTGTTGATGAGGGTATTCTCCAGCTTACCCAATTTGAGACGCCTGATGCTGCGGCACACTACTTTGGCAAAAAGGCGTTTAGTCTGGATGTGAGAGACGATTATGCGCGCTTGCTGAATCCTAATCTAGGACTGGCCGCTATTTTACCTCAAGGAGGTGATAGTGTCGGCGGTGCAGGCTTAAGTGTCGTGCCTGAAAGAACCGTGTCACTGTATCAAGGACCCGTTAAAATACAAAACGGCAAAGCATCAATTCCACTAGAAATACCTGATTTTCAAGGTCAGTTGCGATTAATGGCAATGGCTTGGTCAAAAACAGCTGTTGGCAGCGGTGAACAAGACCTCATCGTACGTGACCCCGTGCCTGTTACAGTTGGTTTGCCACGTTTCTTGGCACCGGGCGACACAGCTGTCGCAACCGTCAGCCTTGATAATTTGGACGGCCCGATCGGGGATTATCAGGTTCAGACAACATCGAGCCTTCTGGCGAACGCCTTCAGCGAAAGCTTTTTATTAGAGCGTGGTATTCGTCGTGATATCAGCGTGCCGATCAGGGCAGATGAGCTTGGTGTCTCTAATTTTGATTTAAATATTTCCGGCCCGCAAAATTATGCGCAAATAGATATGCGTCAAATCGAAGTGCGGTCGCCTTTCCGGCCGCGTGTTCAAAAGAGATTGACGCAACTGGCTCCCGGCGAGACTTACACGCTTTCTGCCGATCGCCTAGAGGGTTTCATCCCGCAAGCGACGGATGTGATGGTATCGGTTTCGAATTTGCCGGGGCTGGAAGCGCAGACGTATTTACAAGCACTATCTGTTTATCCTTATGGATGCACGGAACAAACAACTAGCCGTGCTATGCCGCTTCTCTTTGTCGATGAATTAGGTGGCATCAAAGGTCTGTCGGATACGCAAAGACGCGCTCGTATTGATTTGGCGATTAAACGCTTGGTCGCGCGTCAGGATAGTGACGGGGCTTTTGGTCTTTGGCGCGTGGGTGACGGTAACAGCTCACCTTGGTTGCAAATCTATGTCACCGAGTTTTTACTCCTTGCAAAAGAACGCGGCCAAACTGTGCCTGATGATGCAATCAAGCGCGCACTCTCTGCGATTAGTAAAATTTCAGAGCCAGATAAATATTCCAATTTGAACCTCGACTTTAATTATGGTTGGACAAGTTCGGGTGGAATTAAGCGCGATGCACGGCAATTGGAACGGGCAGCCTATGCCCACTATGTTTTGGCTATTGCAGGAAAAGTGGATGTGCCGGATCTGCGATATATGGCAGACAATCAAGCTAAGGATATCAGAAATCCATTGGCCTCAAGCTATCTTGCGACGGCACTTTCAAAAATTGGAGACGAACGAAGAGCAAAGATAATATTTGAACAAGCGCTAAAGACCCCAGCAAAGCCAAATGCCGATGATTATTATGCCTCAGATTTGCGTGATGCCTCAGCGTTTGTGGCAATTGCCCATAAATTTTTATCGCCGGAGCAATTAGGCAGTCTCGTACAATATGTAGCCAATGCAACAGGTGAGAATGATTATCTCAATACGCAAGAGCAGTCTTACTTGATACGTATGATTGCGGCTTTGGGCAGTCGTGAAACGCCCATCGACATTGAGGGTGTGGGCTTAGACTTTACGGTAACAAAAGCCTCTCAAACGGCGACCTTGGTTGGCAGTCAAATCAATGGCGAAAAATCATTTATCAATAAGGGGGATAGCTCTGTTTGGGTGAGTGAGACTTTGAGTGGTTTGCCGACAGGCGATCCGGGCCGCTTGTCAGAAGGCTACCTAATTACCAAAGAGATGCTCTCTATATCAGGCGATGTCCTCTCAAATACGGCATTAACAAAAGGTGAGCGGGCAATTATTCGTGTCAATATTAAGCCCGAACGCAAACGCTCTGCCATGATTGTTTTAGCAGATCTTCTGCCTGCAGGTTTAGAAATTGAATCGATATTGACACCCGAGGAAACAACGGAAGGCATGGCCTATAGTTTCGTGGGGCAGCTTTCAGACCTTGATTTGGCAGAAGCCCGTGATGATCGGCTTGTGGTATCTGACCGCTTGAGCCGGTGGGATAATGAGCCTTTAGTGACAGCTTATATCGTGCGTGCCGTAACGGAAGGCGACTTCATTTTTCCGGGAGCCGTTGCCGAAGATATGTATCGCCCTGAAATCAGAGGCCGCACTGCTGCGAGTCGCTTGAAAGTCACAGGCTCAGGCACGAATTAAATGGCTGCGAGGGTAAAATATCCGAAGCCGTTAAAATTTGGCTTATGCTTGGTTGCTCTGGCAATTGCGGGTTTGCTAGCTTTTCCAATCGCACCTGACAGTGTGCGTTATGATAATGCGACAACGCTTTACGATGCACATGATCAAGCTCTCGCACATTACCCGACCCAAGGCAGCTATTGGCGCTTTGCTGCAGAAAGCGATGCGATTGATCCAAATTTCGTAAAGGCCTTGCTCGCAATCGAAGATGAGCGGTTTTACACTCATAGCGGGGTTGACGTCCTCGCGATTGGACGCGCCTTACGGACTTGGCATAAATTGGGTGAACCAAGTTCCGGTGCCTCGACTTTGACGATGCAACTCGTCCGGCAATATAAACCTCGCGCTCGCGTCTTTAAATCAAAAGTGATCGAGTCAATTGCTGCCTTAAAATACGAACTAGTTTTTTCAAAAGAAGAGATTTTAGAGCAATATTTGACCCGCGTGTCCTATGGCGGGAACATTCAAGGTATCAAGGCTGCGAGTTGGCGTTATTTTGGGCAAAACCCAGAGAGATTGACGTGGGACGAGATTGCTTTGCTCATTGCTTTGCCGCAAGCACCCGAAGCTCGCCGTCCAGATCGTCACCCTGTTGCCGCAAAGGCGGGGCGGGATAGGATTCTGAATAAGTTGGCAAAAGCGGGTATGGTTTCTGATCTTCAAGCGCTAGAAGCCATGGATATTCCCGTGCCAAGGACGCTATACGCATTTCCATCAGATAACGATAATGGAGCGCCTTTACTCAGTGCACGGCATGACGACGTAAAAAGCTATATTGATAGTGCATTACAACGCGTTGCACACAAAACGCTCAATAAAGCTCTCCAACACGATAAAAGCGCGGTTAATGCGTCTATTGTCGTGGTAGAAAGTAAAACCCATCATGTGATTGCGCATGTGACGGCGGGCGCGCGTGACCATGACGGTGGTTGGCTGGATTTGACCCAAGCGATACGCTCGCCGGGGTCGACGCTGAAACCCTTTATCTATGGTCTGGCTATGAGTGATGGGCAGGCGAATGTGAACAGCTCGCTCAGGGACGCCCCGACACGTTTTGGCGCTTATCAACCCGAAAACTTCAATCGGCGTTATCATGGGGATGTGAGACTAAAAGATGCCCTCAAGCATTCGCTTAATGTCCCGGCTGTTGCGGCTTTGGATAGGGTTGGCGCGGCACGGTTTGAACAACTTCTTGCCTCCGCAGGTGCCACCCCAAGAGTGTCTAAGAAGCGAGAAAAAGAAAGTGGTTTATCATTGGCCTTAGGCGGGGCGGGTATGACATCGGTTGAGTTGGCAACGCTTTACACAGCTCTCGCGAACAAAGGCGTGGCAAAGCCACTGATTTGGACGCGCGATCAAAGTGTATCTAGTGAGGCGGTTCAAATTTTACCCTCCGATACAGTTAAGCAGATTACGTCTGTTCTGGCGTCTGCCACTCCGCCTGCAGGTCGGTTGCCTGGGCATTTGTCGTCTCATCGCCAATCTGTTGCCTATAAAACGGGGACATCTTATGGGGCAAGGGACAGTTGGGCCGCAGGCTATACACAGGATTATACGGTTGTTGTTTGGGTGGGGCGTCCAGATGGTGCTCCACGGCCGGGTGAAACAGGTCGTAAATCAGCCGCCCCCTTATTATTTGACGTCTTTGATTATCTGAGTGGGTCCTCACGCGAGGAACTCCCTGTCATGAGCGTTAAGCAGGTTGAGAAAATGCCGTTCAAAACGGTTCTCGATGCCGGCCCGCAAATCTCCTTTCCGGCTAACGGTAGTGATGTTTTGATGAAAGAAAATGCTAAAGTCCTGCGTTTAAGGGCGCAATCCAGCGATGAGATTCGATTCTATGTGAATGGACAAAAACTCGACGCAAAATATGGTGCTGCTGATTTTTCTCCGCCATCTGAAGGTTTTTATACCTTGAAGGTAATCGACTCTCAGGGACAGACTGCGCGGTCAAGGTTTCGTGTTTTCCGCTCCGATAATATTCCGAACCCGTCGCTTTAAAACATTTAACTCATCTGCAAACCAATGATGCTTTTTGATCCAAGCATTATTGCGCCAACTCGGATGGGGTAGGGGCATGACATTTGGTCCGTAATTATCCCAATGTCGAACCGTTTCGGTCAGGTTGTGTTTTGCCCTCGATCCTAAATAATGTTTCACCGCATATAAACCGACCAAAAGTGTCAGCTCCACGTTTGGGAGATGATCCGATACAATAGGTTGCCATAAAGGTGCACATTCTTTTCTGGGCGGTAGATCGCCGCCATGCTTGTCCTGCCCGGGAAAGCAAAACCCCATAGGCGTAATGGCGAAAAAGTGTTCATTATAAAAAGCATCTTCCTCCACACCGAGCCAGTCGCGAAGTCGTCGCCCTGAAGGGTCATTAAAGGGAACAGAACTTTCATGGGCAAGTGTTCCGGGGGCTTGGCTGATAATTCGTATTTTTGATAAACGGGATGCCCGAATGATCGGGTTAGGCTCTACGGGCAATGGAGGCTTACTGTCTCTACATATCTGACATTGGCGAATTGTTTCGAGAAGGTTACCAATCGCCCAATTTTGAGAAAAATTATTTTTGATTTCGTCCATTATAAGTCTGGTTTACTGTGTCGCTTTGATGTTGGTTGTCATGTAATATAATAGCCAACCCAATAGCTAAAGAGAGTTACATGTCGGACAGTTTTTATAACACGCTTGATCAAGAACTTGAATCGATTAAGGCAGAGGGTCTTTGGAAGACTGAGCGTTTGATTGTCAGCGATCAATCCTCCGATATTGAAATTACGCAAAATGGTAAAACGCTGGAGGTTTTGAACTTTTGCGCCAATAACTATTTAGGCTTAGCCAACAACCCCAAGCTGATTAAGGCATCTAATATTGCCACTCAAGAACATGGGTTTGGCATGGCATCCGTACGGTTTATTTGCGGAACACAGATGCAGCACCGCAAATTAGAGAAAGCCTTAGCTGATTGGTTAGGCTTCGAAGACAGTATTCTATACGCAGCCTGTTTCGATGCCAATGGTGGCGTATTTGAACCGCTTTTAGGGCCAGAAGATGCGATCATTTCAGATGCGCTTAACCATGCCTCTATCATAGATGGTATTCGTCTGTGTAAAGCCAAGCGTTACCGCTATAAAACATCCGATATGAATGACCTGCGTGCGCAGCTAGAAACCGCAAAAGCGGATGGCGCAAGACACATAATGATTGCGACCGACGGCGTTTTTTCAATGGACGGCACAATTGCTAGGCTTGATGAGATCGTTGCTTTGAAAAAAGAATTCGGCGCACTCATCATGGCTGATGATTGCCATGCTACCGGTTTTCTGGGCGAGGGTGGTCGAGGCTCTGCTGCATATCGCGGTGTTGAGGGCGAAATCGATATTCTGACGGGCACTTTAGGCAAGGCACTTGGCGGCGCGATGGGCGGATTTACCTGTGCGAAGAAGTCAGTCGTGGATATGCTGCGCCAACGCTCTCGTCCTTACCTGTTCTCGAATTCATTGGCGCCCGGGCTCGTTGGGGCCAGTATAAAGGCGATCGACCTTGCGAAAAATGGTGATGATCTTCGGGAGCGTTTGGAGGCAAATTCCAAACGGTTCCGCGAAGGTATGACAAAGGCAGGGTTTGACTTGCCAGAGGGCGAGCACCCGATCATTCCGGTGATGTTAGGCGATGCCAATATTGCGCAAGAGATGGCCGCCAAATTACTTGATGAGGGTATTTATGTCATCGGATTTTTCTTTCCTGTTGTACCCAAAGGGAAGGCGCGTATCCGCACACAAATGAGCGCAGCGCATACGCCGGAACAAATAGATCGTACAATCGCAGCCTTTACGAAAGTCGGGAAATCTCTTGGAGTGATTGCATGACGCAAATGATGAAAGCTCTTGTGAAAGCCAAGTCTGAAAAAGGCTTGTGGATGCAAGACGTGCCTGTGCCTGATATCGCGCCCAATGAAGTTCTGATTGAAATTCAGCGAACGGCCATTTGCGGCACGGATATGCATATTTATAAATGGGATGAGTGGGCGCAAAAAAATGTGCCAGTCCCTTTGGTGGTTGGCCATGAATATGGTGGCCGAGTTGCTGCGACGGGGTCAACAGTGACGCGCGTAAAGGTTGGCGACCGCGTGAGCGGAGAAGGGCATGTTGTCGGGCGTCGCTCTCGAAATGCAAGAGCGGGGCGGTTTCATCTTGATCCCGATACAAAAGGGATCGGAGTCAACCTTCCGGGGGCTTTTGCGCAATATTTAGCCCTACCAGAATTTAATGTCATCCCGCTTGGCTCCGACTTCCCGTTGGAAATCGCTTCTATCCTCGATCCGCTAGGCAATGCCGTTCATACGGCTTTGGCATTTGACCTAGTGGGCGAAGATGTCTTGATTACGGGGGCAGGCCCTATTGGCATTATGGCGGCTGCGGTAGCAGAAAATGCGGGTGCCAGACGTGTTGTTTTGACGGACATAAATGATTGGCGTCTGGAATTCGCAAAAACACTCACGAAACGCACGCATATGGTCAATACAATGAACCAAGACCTTCGGAAGGTTATGGATGATATCGGAATGGAAGAGGGCTTTGATGTGGGTTTAGAGATGAGCGGAGCTGAGCCGGCTTTTAATCAAATGATTGACTCTATGTTGATGGGTGGAAGTATCGCTATGCTCGGTATTCCGGCCAAACCCTTCCCGGTCGATTTCGGAAAAGTTGTTGGTAAGGCGCTGACACTCAAAGGCATCTATGGCCGCCAGATGTATGAGACGTGGTATAAGATGCTCGCTATGATCGATAGTGGCTTGGATATGGGGCCCCTGATTACACATCGGTTCCCGGCCCGTGATTTCCAAAAGGCATTTGATTTGATGGAGACGGGAAAGACAGGTAAAGTCATTCTGGACTGGACACAGATATGATGAGATTATGTCGATGAGTGCAGATTACGTATCTCTGGAACATTATGAGCGCTTGTCTGAAGCTATTATGCGTGAACGTGCAGAGGCAGTCTTGGAAACACTCAAGACACGCCGCACGATTCGTGATTTTTCAGATGCTCCTGTCCCACGCGATATTATTGAAACCTGTATCAAAGCCGCAGGCACAGCGCCAAGCGGTGCCAATCATCAACCTTGGCACTTTGCTGCAATTTCTAATCCTGAAATAAAAAAGAAAATTCGGATTGCCGCCGAGACGGAAGAAGCCGAATTTTATGGCGGCCGTGCATCTGATGAATGGTTGGATGCGCTTGCGCCTCTTGGTACGGATGCCAGTAAACCTTTTTTACAAACAGCCCCTTGGTTGATCGCGGTCTTTGCACAAAGACGAGGTGGCGAAGTTTCTGGTCAAGATAAAAAGAATTACTACGTCACAGAGTCAGTCGGCCTCGCGACAGGCATGCTGATTACGGCTCTTCATTCCGCAGGTTTAGGCACGCTCACGCACACGCCGGCGCCTATGGGGTTTTTACGCGACATATGCGGGCGTCCGGAGACCGAAAAGCCCTTTGTCTTGATGGTCGTAGGTTATGCCGCGGAAGGTGCGCAAGTTCCAAAACATGCTTTGATTAAGAAGCCCCTCGAAGACATTTCAACTTTTCTGAGTTGAGACTGATAAAAACGCTTATTCTAACTTGCAGCAAAAATAGAACTCGCCCATAGCGCGGCATGTCTGAAAGCATTCAACAATCCAGAAGTACGACAGGGGTTTCTTTAAATATCCCGATGTATGAGTTTGTCGCGATGATGGCTTCGCTTCTCGCACTGAATGCATTGGCGATTGATACGATGCTGCCGGCCTTGGGGCAAGTGGCAGACTTTTATCAACTTACAGACTCCAACGATCAGCAACTTGTTATATTTGCCTATATTTTTGGTTTTGGGTTTCCGCAGCTGGTATTTGGTCCCTTATCAGATCGTTATGGCCGTAAAGGTCTGCTGCAAATCTGCCTTGCCGGTTTTACCATTGCCGGTTTGCTTTGCTTATTTGCATCGAGCTTTTGGATGCTTTTGGCGTTCAGGTTTGTACAAGGAGTTTTTGCAGCAGGTATTCGGGTAATCGCGGGTGCGATCATTCGTGATTTGACGTCCGGTAGAACGATGGCACGAATTCTGTCACTTGTTTTTACTGTTTTCATGATTGTGCCGATTGTTGCACCAAGTATTGGAACTTTGGTGATGGTTTTTGGAGACTGGAAGTGGACGTTCGGAATCTTGGCTGTTGCAGGCGCTCTTGTCTTTTTATGGACCTTGTTTCGATTGCCTTACACATTGCCGAGCGATATGCGTCAACCTCTGAACGTCAAGCATATTAGCCGCTCATATTTATCTGTTATTAAAACACGTATCGCTCTTGGATATATGCTCGCAAGTGGCTTTGTTTTTGGGGCGCTTTTTGCCTTCATTGGTGCTTCTGAGCAAATTTTTGACGATGTGTTTGGAAAGGGCGAGCGCTTCTGGATATGGTTTGCCGTCATTGCATCGGGTATTGCGGTTGCAAATATTACGAATGCACGACTTGTCGAAAAGCTAGGTATGCGGCGCATAAGTCATTGCGCTTTGCTAGCCTTTATCATTCTTGCAATGACGAACCTTGTTATAATGAAGTTTACCAATCAGAGCTTCTGGCTGTTCCTCCCTCTTTTTACCCTCATGTTTGGATGTTTCGGTATGATGGGGGCTAACTTCTCGTCTATTGCATTGGAACCATTGGGAAAAATTGCAGGCACGGCGAGTGCAGCTTATGGTTTTGCGACAACCACATTATCAGCTTGGATAGGTTGGTTTATTGCGCGTCAATTTGACGGCACGGTTTTCCCAATTCTAAGGGGCTTCGCTGTTTTAGGTATTCTGGCCTTGGTCATTGTCTTATGGACAGAAAAAGGGAAGCTCTTTGAGATTGGACAGAGTTCCCAATAAAAAACCTCCCGCGAGACACGAGAGGCTTTAAGTTCTAAAATGCGATAAATTTATTTTGTATACTGATCCTTATAAACGATTTTCAGTTCACGTTTGAGAATTTTGCCTGTTGCCCCCAATGGCAATTCCTCTTGGAAGACAATTTCATCCGGTAGCCACCATTTGGCACATTTATTCGTAATACAGGCTTTAATCTCTTCTATGTCAGGCGATTTTCCGGGAACGGGTTGCACGATAAGGAAAGGTCGTTCTTGCCATTTTTCATGCGCAATCCCGATACAGGCCGCCATAGCGACATCAGGATGGTCGGAGGCTGCATTTTCAACCTCGATAGAACTAACCCATTCGCCGCCTGATTTAATAACGTCTTTGGAGCGATCGGTTATTTCGAGATAACCTGTTGGGTGAAGCACGCCTACATCGCCCGTCCGAAACCATCCGTCATCCGTAAAGCTGTCTTTACCTGCGCCTTTGAAATAACCTGATGATATCCAAGGGCCTCGGACATGGAGATGGCCTTCAGCCTCGCCGTCTTGCGACAGAATATTGTCGTCATCGTCAACAATCCGCATATCAACACCGAAAATACGGCGCCCCGCTAGAAGTTTGTGTTTTACGGTTTGATCGTAAGGATCGTTTTCAGTTCCAGGTAGTGGTGAGTATGTGACGCCCAATGGGGAGGTTTCTGTCATACCCCAACCTTGTTGCATAGGAATGCCCAAGTCTTGCTCGTAAGCACGTAAGAGGGACTCAGGTAGAGCGGAGCCGCCAACAAGGGCTTTCTTCACTGTTGGTAGGTCGATATTATTGGCTTTCGCATGATTATAAATGCCAAGCCAAACTGTTGGTACGCCCGCCATCAATGTTACTTTTTCTTGGTTGATCATTTTGCACATATTCGCGCCATCGAGCCCTGGGCCAGGCATGACAAGTTTTGCACCCACCATCGCGGCGGAGTAAACGAGTCCCCAAGCACTCACATGGAACATAGGCACAACGGCCAGAATAGAATCTTGAGCGCCGCCTCCGATGACATCATGCATGCTGCCGGCCATGGCATGTAAGATCGTTGAACGATGAGAATAGAGAACCCCTTTGGGATCACCTGTCGTTCCTGACGTATAGCATAGTGTGGAAGCTGTGTTTTCGTCAAACCGTTCCCATTCAATCGTCTCAGACGCGTCCGCTATAAAGCTCTCATAATCCTGAACGTCAGTTTTATAGTCGGGCATACCGGCTTTATCCGCCAGACATATCCACTTTTTAACCGTCGGACACATGGCCGAGACTCCATCAATGATGGGGCCAAAGGTCGTATCAAACATCAGCATTGTATCTTCGGCGTGGTTCACCATCCAAGCAATTTGCTGAGGTTTAAGCCGCGGATTGATGGTGTGAACAATCGCGCCGATTGAGGAGACAGCGTAATAAATCTCAATATGACGATAATTGTTCCATGCAATCGTTGCAACGCGGTCACCTTTTTTGACACCTGCATCGAGAAGCGCGTTTGCGAGTTTCCTAACACGGATGGCGCAATCACCCCATGTATAGCGGTGTTCAGTCATGTCTGTATTGAGCGTATAAATCTCACGTGTTCTATGGACGGTTGCTGCATGTTCGATCAAATCACTGATCATCAACTCATGCTTCATCATTAAGCCTTGCATTGGCATTTCCCCATATTATTGGCTAAAATTATTAAGTCTTTTCTTTCCACGTAGGCCCGTTAGGGTCAATGGGTTAGCGTATAACAAGGTGGTGAAAAATGACACAAAGGCTTCCTCATTTTACCGATGTAAAAGCGGCTGCGGATCGGCTGAGAGGACACAGTCTCATAACACCCCTTTTGCGGTCTGACGTTTTGGATGATTTGGCGGGATGCCACCTTTTTCTAAAGGCAGAGGCCAAGCAAAAAGGGGGCGCATTCAAATATCGGGGTGCCAGAAACCGAATATCGCAACTTTCACTAGATGAGGCAAAAAAAGGTGTTGTCGCTTTTTCGTCCGGAAACCATGCGATTGGTGTCGCCATATCGGCCAAAGAGCTGGGCGTACCGACTATTATTATCATGCCCGAAGATGCACCGCAGATTAAAGTTGATAAGGTTTTAGAATGTGGTGCGGAAATTCGTTTTTACAATCGGCTGACAGAAAGTCGGGAAGACATTGCGACTGAGATATCGCAAAGTTTAGGTCGTGTTATTGTGCCGTCTTTTGACGATCCGCATATTATTGCGGGGCAGGGCACAATTGGCATTGAGATAGCGGAACAATGTCCTGACGTAGACGCCGTTGTCGTTTGTATGGGCGGCGGCGGTATGTGCGCGGGCATTAGTCTGGCTCTCAATCAGCTTTGTCCAAATACCCAAATTTATGGAGCCGAGCCGGAGGGCTATAACGATCATGAGCAGTCATTTAAAGCCGGGAGCCGTATAGGTCTCTCAACGACACCGCCATCATTGTGTGATGCTTTGATGACGCCAATGCCCGGCGAATTGACATGGGCTATAAATTCCAAGTCTCTCTCAGGTGTTTTTACGGTCAGTGATGAAGACTGTTTGAAAGCAATGGCATTAGCGAAGAGAGAACTGAATATCATTTTAGAGCCTGGAGGCGCCGTGGCTTTGGCGTCTATCCTCAAACATGCGTCTTTCGATAAAGGTCAAAAAATTGTGGCGATTGGGTCAGGTGGGAATGTAGATTCTAATATTTTTGAACGGGCAATGTCGCTATAACTATTTTTGACCTTCTCTGAGGTCTCGTTCAAGGTGGAGCGAGTGAATGTTCCCGTTGCGGCGCGCACGATAGACCTGCATGTTTTCCATCACGCGTTGGACGTAATTACGTGTTTCGGAGAATGGTGTCGACTCAATCCAATCTATTGGGTCGACTTCTCCGGTGCGTGGGTCACCATAAGTCTCTATCCATCTTTTTGCACGATGTGGCCCTGCATTATAAGACACGGCAGCTAGGATATAAGAACCATCCCATTGTTCCAAAAGGTCATTCAAATGATGGGCTCCCAAATTTGCCGCATAATCAGCATCACTCAAAAGCCTGGATTGGCTATAAGGAATACGATGTTTTCGAGCTGTATATTTTGCTGTCGAATTGATCATTTGCATCAGACCATAGGCACGAGCGTAGCTGATTGCATTTGTTTCAAACTCTGTTTCTTGGCGCGCGATGGAATAGACAAATTCTTTTTCAAATTGGTCTGACATATTTTCAATGACTTGAATGATTGGGTAGCCGGACTCTGTCAGCATGGTTTGGAAGCGCCCGGCCTGTTTGGCTGCACGCAGAGAGGGTCGCATATATCCGTAATCTTTGGCAATTTTAGAAAGCGCAGCCAGCTCTTCCGGAGATGATAAGACATCATCAAGGTGGAATGAAAATTGTGAAAACAAACGCTCATCACCGGCCTCAGCCAAAAGCTTCATCGCCCGAACGCGGCGGTCAGTTTTTAAGTTTGCGAGAGCGGTTTCGCTTGATGCCTCCGGAGGCAAAATGAGAATGGGATCTCCGTTGGCAAGTTCAGTAATCGCCAGTTGCCCATAGAAAGTATTAGGATATTGCGCTGCTTGTTGATAACTTTGTGTGGCGTCTAAGCCTGTTTGCGACCTGCCTAACCAATAATAGCCGCGAGATAAAGACACGGGTGTTGTGACCGCAGATGCCAACTTGCTGAAATGAACCTGAGCGGATTCAGGATCATTGAGCTTTCTAAGTGCTAACCATCCTGCCAAAAATTCAGCTTCTGCAAAAGCTTGTCCGCTATCAAATCCATGATTTAAAACAATCTGATAGGCATCTTTGAAACGTTTTTCACTTATGAGCCAATAGGCCATAAGTTTCTCTTCACGCCAGAGTGAATTTTTGCCCGTTTCATTTAAGGGTGCCCCTGGAATCTCTTGATAAACAGTCAGCGCATAATCATTGGTGCGTTTCTTGCGACGCCATTTTGCGCGCTCATACAGCAGTCCTGTATCTTGTTGATATTTTGCGGGTACAGCACTTATTACCGAGTCCATGCCTGATTTATTACTGCCAACATAGATGCGGGCTTGCATCAACTTGCGTTCATCTTGTGACATATGCGGCAGAAGTGCTTCGGCCTTGGAGAAGTGTCTCGAGCCATTCCAAATGAGGTGATCTGCGCGTTTGGCATGATCTTCCCGGCTTAACTTAGACTTGAACTCTGCAAATGCCCGTTGTTGTCTATCGCGTGTAAGGCGAGAGTCTCGCCAAGCGGATTGTAGCCACATATCTGCTGTTTCATTATTACCCAATTCATAATTCGCCCTCGCGAGCGCTGCGCGACCTTCGCCGGATACAGGGACTTCCCCCCGAAACCATTCTACGGTTTTGCGAGCAGAGATAGGGTCGTCGAATAAATTTGCTTCTGCTTTGGCTCTAATTGTTACTTGTCTTGGCCAGTCAGAGAGATCATGTGCGGCTTTTGTGAGAAGTGACTGCGGCGCATTCGGGTCTCGAGTCGCTCTGATCCATATGAGCACGTCCTTCGTAAGGGTGTCACTTACGTCAGACTTGATTTGGTCGAATTCTTGCCATGAGCCACGTTTAGCAGCCGCAATGCCTTTACGCAGATTTCTGGCATCTTGGTCAGATATGAATTCTGAAAGGGCCGGAGCCGCAGGTTTGATTCTGGGTGAGGGAATGCTGAGAGCGTAAGCCGTAAATGGCACAGAAACAGTTAGTGCCGAGAGGATAACAGCGGCGTTAATATGAATGTTACGAAATAGTTTTGAGAAACCTGCGAAAGCGGGGCTTGCTTGATGCCGTAAAAGGCAGCTATGACGCGTCGGAAATATCCGCATTTTATTCCACATGTTTCGGTATGAACTGATTCGATTGGCTACATGAAAGAGCAAGATGGTTAAAGGGTCTATAACAGCCTTAGTTACGCCGTTTAAAAACGGTCAGATTGATGCAAAATCTTTTCAAGATTTTGTGAATTGGCAAATTAAAAATGGAACGCATGGTTTGGTGCCTTGTGGCACAACAGGCGAGTCTGCGACTTTGAGCGATGCAGAACATCGCCGTGTCGTGGCGCTCTGTGTTGAAGCCGCTGATGGTCGTGTCCCGGTGATAGCAGGTGCCGGATCGAATGAGACTAGTGTCTCCGTCGAATATGCCAGACATGCAAAAGAAGAGGGCGCTGATGCCGCGCTTGTTGTTACGCCATATTATAATAAGCCCAACCAAGAGGGAATTTATCAACATTTCAAAGCCATATCCGAAGCGGTGGATATACCTATCGTTGTTTATAATATTCCGGGACGGAGCGTTGTTGATATTACGAATGAAACGATGGGCCGTTTATCAAAGCTACCGACTGTTATTGGATGCAAAGATGCCACAGGCGATATTACGCGTGTTCAAGGATTGATTGACCGTTGTGGAGAAGATTTTATCCAGCTTTCGGGTGACGATCCAAGCTCTTTGGGGCATTCTGCGCATGGCGGTTCAGGGGCGATTTCTGTGGGGTCAAATATTGCACCTCGTCAATATGCAGATTTTCATGAGGCTTTGCTTGCGGGTGATTATGAGAAAGCAAAGTTGATGAATGCGAAACTTGACCGCTTGCATAAGGATTTGTTCCTCTGCCCAAGCCCTGCACCTGCAAAATATGCCTTGTCGTTGATGGGAATGATGGAACCTACAGTGCGGTTGCCGATTGTGCTCTGCGTCGACTCGACGAAACGCGCGGTTGAAGCTGCTATGGAACGCGCAGGTGTGAAGTACTAAAAATGGCCAAAGCCAAAGAGAATACCCCTAAAACGCAGATAGCCGATAACCGTCGCGCACGTTTTAATTACGCGATTGAAGACGATATGGAGGCGGGCATTCAGCTCGTTGGGACAGAGGTGAAAGCTCTGCGTGAAGGGCGTGCGAATATCGCTGAGGCCTATGTCAGTGTAGAGGGCAATGAGGCTTGGCTGATAAATTCAAATATCCCCATCTATGCGCCTGCAAGTCAGTTCAATCATTCACCGACGCGGCCAAGAAAGCTTTTACTAAAACGTCGTGAAATCAACATTTTACTCGGGGAAACTCAACGCAAAGGCCGTACGATTGTGCCTTTGAAAATGTATTTCAATAAGTCCGGCAAAGCCAAGGTTTTGATTGGCATTGCGACGGGTAAGCAAAATCATGACAAACGCGAAACCCAAAAGACGCGCGATTGGCAGAGACAAAAAGCGCGTATTATGAGAGAGCAAAATTAAAGTTTCCAGCGGTAACCCACTGAGATTGAGAAATTATCATATTCTGAGTCTAGTAAAACACCATTGTCAGCAGGTGAGAGGCGTTCAAACTCTACGCCAGTTGAACCCAAGAAGCGTGCATCAATAAATCCAACAATACGTTCCGTTATTGGCAAAGACGCTCCAATTATGCCCTGATAGACAAAGGCCGTGTCTTTATCCTCAAAATTTACGGGGCCATATAAAAACTCATTTTCTAAAAACCCAATACCTACGCCAGCGCCGATATAAGGTGTGATTTTTGAATCTGTATCAAAATCATAAAATGCGTTAGCTAGAAGACTGTAACTTTCTGCGCCTTTTGCGGTAAAGGGGCGGTCAATACCATTGAAGGATAGTGATTTTCCGTCATTACGGCGCCAAGCGAATTCGCCTTCAAAACGAATAGAGTCGTTATAATTATAACCGACTATAGAAGACGTCGTTATGCCAGTATCAAATTCTGTTTCGACCAAGCGGTTTTCACCTTCGCTAGTTTGATCAGAGGTTTGGTTATAACCAACAGACCCGCCAAGGTACCATTGGCTATCTTGTGCATTTGCACTGGTAGATACTGCTGTTAACGTCGAAATTGACAAGGCAGATATTAAAAGTTTTGTAAACATGAGGAATTTTCTCTCTTTCAGGTTTCGATGAGAGACAGCTAGCTTATAATTTTTGAAGAGCAATACACCCGAAGTGGGTTGTGATGAATTGAGCAAAAAACGTGATTAATGCTCTCATCTTCGTGTAATGTTAGTGTCCGATAACGTTACGAATGGTTTCAAAGACATCGAAAAACATAGATTCAGTCAAGCGCCCTGTATTCGTGTTATATCGTGAGCAGTGATAGCTTGAGATAAGATGTTGGCCATTTTTAAGGAGGTAAGCAACGTTATGTTTAAACGGATAGTCCTTTAACTTTAAGCCAAGAGCGCGCACTGTGCTATCATGGCTGATTTTGCCTAGGCACATGATAACTTTCAAGTTTTCTAAGGTATCTATTTGGGCCTTATGATACTCTCGACACGTATTGATTTCTGCGCCAACAGGTTTGTTTTGTGGTGGCACACACCGCACGGCATTCGTGATAAGGCAGTCTTTCAGTTTTAGACCATCTTTCGCATGGCCATCATATTGTCCATTTGAAAAACTAAAAACTTCCAATGCCTTATACAAAAGATCTCCTGCATAGTCGCCCGTAAAAGGGCGGCCTGTTGCATTGGCACCTTTCAGGCCCGGGGCTAAGCCAACAATCAAGAGGCGTGCATTTGGGTCGCCAAAACTTGGAACGGGCCCATTGAAAAACTCCGGGTATGTCTTACGATTGTCTAAGATGAAGTCTCGCAGGCGGGGGCATCTGTCACAATTATAAGGCGGTTCGGCTGTCTGGCTCTCTGAAACGTTCATTTTAAGTCTCGTCATATTCATCATCAGATGAGCTATAGTCGCGTTTAGGTCGTCCGATTAACGTGCCCATATCAGCAAGCTCAATCACATCATTGGCTTGGCGGCGTAATTCATCAGCCAGCATAGGCGGCTTGGACTTTAGCGTTGAGACGACGCTGACGCGAACGCCTTTGGCTTGAACGGCTTTCACGACAGCGCGGAAGTCGCCATCACCTGTAAATAAGAGGATATGATCAATATATGGGGCGATATCCAGCATATCTACCGTCATCTCTATATCCATATTACCCTTAATACGGTTTCTTCCGTCACGGTCGGTGTAATTTTTGGCGGGCTTTGTAACAACATGAAAGCCATTATAGTCGAGAAAGTCGATTAAAGGACGAAGGGGAGAGTAGTCATCATTTTCCAAAAGAGCCGTATAATAATTCGCCTGAATCAGACGTCCCTTATTTTTAAACAAATCGAGTAGTTTTTTGTAGTCAATGTCGTAATCAAGCGTTTTGCCGGAAGAATAAAGGTTTGAGCCATCAATAAACATGGCTATGCGTTCATCAGGATAGAAGGCCATTAATGTCACCAAAAATATGCATAAAATATTGAAAATAGCCTATATCGCCTTAGGGGCTAACTTGTCCAACCCCAAAGCAAATTTCCGAGGATGTATTGCGGATATGGAAGCAGGCGGCCTCGTCGTTAAAGGCGTTTCTTCGCTATGGCACAGTCCGGCTTGGCCAGCGGGGTTGGGGCAACCTGACTATGTTAATGCTGGTGTTAAGATTGAAACATCCTTGGACGCGCTTGATTTATTGATGTTCTTACATAACATCGAGGCTAAATACGGTAGGCGTAGAACAACGAAAAATGCGCCAAGACCCCTTGATTTAGATATTATAGACTATGCCGGAGACATCCTATCGGGGCGGTTGGATTTACCTCATCCAAGGCTTTTGGATCGACCTTTTGTCCTTTTGCCGCTTGTGGAAATAGCATCTGACTGGCGGCATCCTGTAACGGGTGAAAATGGCTTAGAGGCGCTCTCAAAATTAACGCTCAAAGATGTGCTGGCCCATTATGTAATTGAGCGCGATTGGCTGAAATCTGACACTTGCGTTTCACAGGATGAGGCGATATAGCGACCCATTAATGCCAAGTTTCGTCAGGAATTTGATTTACCAAGATTTATAGGATGCTCCATGGCTCGCGTTACTGTTGAAGATTGTATTGAAAAAGTTCCAAATCGTTTTGATTTGGTGCTCTTGGCGGCCCACCGTTCGCGCAACATCTCAGCGGGTTCTGCTTTAACCATTGATCGTGATAATGACAAAACACCTGTTGTTGCATTACGTGAACTTGCCGAAGAAACACTTGATATGGATGATCTTCGTGAGAGTCTCGTTGTGGGGCTTCAGCGTGTTATCTTTGATGATGACTTACCTGAGGAAGACGATGATCAAGAATTATTGGCCATTGGTCATGGTGAATCCAAGCCTACAGAAATGAATGCTGATGATCTTCTCCGCGCCCTTCAAGGTGATCGTGATAATGATAATTCTTCACGCTTCTAAGTCTGACTATATAGATTTATGAAAGACCGCCTCAAAGGCGGTTTTTTTATGCGCAACTGAGATGAAACGATATCAGGAAAATATCATAGGGCCGCATATAAGAATTGCCCATGATGGTTCAGCTGTTATGGTTGTGTCGTGAATAAGCCTATAAACATTGAAGAAGACCTGCCTGCAAAAAAGGCAACCTTCCTACGCCAATTCGAGCTCGTTGATCGTGTGCGTAAATATGATCCATCGGTTGACGAGGCTTTACTGAATAAAGCTTATGTTTTTTCGGTAAAAGCGCATGGTTCCCAAACGCGCCATTCCGGTGATCCTTATTATGCCCACCCGATAGAAGTGGCGGGAATTTTGGCGGATTTACATTTGGATGTCGCCACAGTCTGTACGGCTCTATTACATGACGTTTTAGAAGACACCGATACGACTTATGAAGAACTGGCAGCAGAATTTACGCCGGAAATTGCTGATCTTGTTGATGGAGTGACGAAGCTCGGTCAATTGAGCATGCCGAATGCGACGAAAGAGCAAGCGCAGGCAGAAAATTTCCAAAAATTTGTTCTGGCGATGAGTAAAGATGTTCGGGTTTTACTCGTAAAGCTCTGTGACCGCCTTCATAATATGCGTACTCTTAATCATCACCCAAAGCCTGAGTCTCGAAAACGCATCGCTATAGAGACGCTTGATATTTACGCGCCCCTTGCGCGGCGTGTCGGTATGGACCGCATCTGCGCAGAATTAGAAGATCTGTCTTTTCGTTACATTAATCCATCTGCCTTTGAGTCGCTTGAGCGCCGATTAGAAGAATGGCGCAAAACCCAAGGTGAGGCGATATCTGAGGTCTCTATCGATTTGCGAGATCAGTTTGATAAGGCAGGATTGAAAGCGCGGATATATGGGCGTGAAAAACGTGCTTATGCGATATGGCGAAAATTACAGCGTCAAAACATCAGCTTTGAGGATGTGGCTGATATTTATGCCTTTCGCATTATCGTTGAGACGCGGGAACAATGTTATGTTGCACTCGGGCTTTTGCATAAAGTCTATCGCGCTGTGCCCTCGCGTTTTCGTGACTTTATTTCCGTGCCTAAACCTAACGGATATCAGTCTTTGCACACAACGATTAGGACCAGTGACAACCGTCGGGTTGAGCTTCAAATCCGGACTGAGCGCATGGAAGATATTGCCGAACGCGGTGTTGCTGCGCATTGGGCCTATAAAGATGAGAGTTATGGCTACGATGCCGAGAGCGCCAAAGAAAGCGGGTCTGATCCCCTAAAACGTATTCGCCCACTCGTTGAGATGATGGAGCAAAGCGGCGATGCAGACGAGTTCCTTGAACATGCTAAATTAGAAATGTTCACGGATCAGGTCTTCACCTTTACCCCTCAAGGGGATTTGATTGCTTTGCCCCGCGGGGCGATGCCGCTGGATTTTGCTTACGCCGTCCATACAAAAATTGGCGACACCTGCATTGGAGCTTTGGTAAATGGGCAAAAACATCCTTTGCGTAAACAGCTTAATAATGGCGATGTCGTAAAGATCATTCGTGGAGGCGCACCCGAAGCCGTCTCCGGCTGGGAAAATATGGTGATCACCGGCAAAGCACGTTCAGCCCTCAGACGCTTGACGCGTACAGGAGAAGCGGAAGAGTTTACACGCACAGGAGAGCTCCTAGCCAAACACGCCTTCGCGCGTGAAGGTTTGGTGTTTTCAGACGCTCTGATGCGTGACGCCGTGAAGCGGTCAAATATGGATGCTGTTGATGAGCTTTTTGAAGCTTTAGGGCGCGGCAAGCTTTCTATGAATACTTTCTTGGAATTGGTTTATCCGTCTCGAAGAAAAGAAAATTTGTCAAAGAGATGGGTACCAAAAGAGGTGATTGAGGACTCTACCGCTCGCCTTTTTGTCAAAGGTGACGGTTTGCGCGAAGGCGTCACGTTGCATTTCTCCGATTGTTGTTCGCCGATACCGGGGGATAGAATTATCGGGCTTCAAAATACAGGCGAGAAGGGCGGAATTGATATTCACACAATTGATTGTGACGTTTTGTCGTCGACGGATGTCGATCCCGAAGACTGGTTGGATTTGGGGTGGCGCCGAAGTGTGGAACAATCCTCAGCTGTCGGCAGGGTCATTGTTACAGTTGAGCATGTGCCAGGTGCACTCGCTGATTTGACCAAAATTATTGGCGAGGCCGACGGCAACCTCATTAATATTAAAACAGTCAAGAGAAGCCCTGTTTTCTTTGATATGATTATGGATATTGAAGTTCGCGATACGCGGCATTTAGTGCAGATTATTGCGGCTCTACGGGCGAGCCCCTATGTAATATCTGCGGAACGGTCTCGCGCTGAAAACTTTATCTCAAGCTGATTGGAATGAACCTTATGAATACTGATGATGTCTTGGATGTTTTCCGAGAAGCAGGCGCTTTATTAGAAGGGCATTTTATTTTGTCCTCCGGCCGTCGTAGCTCCGTATTCCTGCAAAAAGCGCTGATTTTCAAAAACCCTATTTTGACAGAAAAGCTCTGCAAAGCTCTGGCGCTTAAAGTGAAAGCAGAACTTGATGTGCAGCCTGATATTATTGTGGCACCGGCTATGGGCGGAGTTATTCCAGGATATGAAACAGCGCGTCACATGGGGCTTGAGTCAATTTTTACGGAACGTGAAAACGGAGAATTTGCTCTGCGTCGAGGTTTCTCCCTTGAGATCGGGCAAAAAGTTTTGATGGTCGAAGATATTGTGACGACAGGCCTATCTTCTCGCGAATGTATCAAAAGCATCGAAAAGACAGGCGCAAAAGTGGTTGGAGGCGCCTGTCTCTTTGATCGTTCCGGCGGCACTGTGGATATTGGGGTGCCTTTAATAAGTTTGGCCTCGCGAAAATTTCCTGATTATGATCCCGAAAACTTACCTGCTGCGCTGCAGGCAATACCAGCGATTAAACCCGGAAGTCGAGGCCTTTCATGAGCAAGAGGGCATTACCACGTCTCGGCGTAAATATTGATCATATAGCGACTATTCGGAATGCACGCGGGGGTGAGCATCCCGATCCTATAGCCGGCGCTTGGGCTGCTATTCAGGCCGGCGCAGACGGGATTACCGCGCATTTACGTGAAGATCGGCGTCATATGCGAGATAATGATATGGTGCGCCTTCAAGCGCTCTGTTCAAGCGAAAACATTCCACTGAATATGGAAATGGCAGCTACGCAAGAGATGTTAGATATAGCTCTTAAACTGAAACCCCATGCCATTTGTATTGTTCCCGAAAGACGCGAAGAGCGCACGACAGAAGGTGGTTTGGATGTTATAGGGCTTCACAATATTTTGGTGCCCATTATCGCGCAATTGGACGAGAATGGCGCACGTGTGTCCTTGTTTATTGAGGCGAAACGCGAGCAAATTGAATATGCAGCCAAAACAGCGGCGAAAGTGGTTGAATTTCACACAGGCGCTTATGCGCATGCTTTGGATAACGGGAATACAGGTAAAGCAGAGGCTTTATTGGAAAGTTTCCGTGAAAGCGCAGCATTAGCAGACAATTTGGGATTGGAAGTGCATTTTGGTCACGGTCTGACATTTGATAATGTCGCCCCGGTCGCCAATATCGCCGAGTGTATGGAACTGAATATCGGACATTTTATCATCGGTGAAGCCGTGTTTATGGGGTTGGAAGCCGCAATCAAACAAATGCGCGAGATAGCGATAGCCGCGAGATTAGCGGAATGATTATCGGGGTAGGCACAGATATTTGTGACATTAACCGTATTGTGCAAGCACTTGAAAAACATGGTGAGCGTTTTAAAAAAAAGACCTTCACCAAGGCTGAACAAGCCTATTGCGATGCTAAAGCGAACCCGGCCAACGCATATGCCAAACGTTTCGCAGCGAAAGAAGCTGTTGCCAAGGCGCTTGCGGGGCGCGAAACAGGTGCTTTGGCATGGACAGATGTCGAGGTCGTGAATCAAGCGTCGGGTCGCCCTGACGCGATATTGCACGGTACTGCTTTAAAGCGGCTCTCGGATAGGCTGCCTGATGGTTATGACGGCATTGTGCATTTGAGCCTAAGCGATGATCCCCCATACGCGCAGGCATTTGCGATTGTGGAAGCGATAAAGTCTGACTAAGAATGGGCATGGCTAAAAAACAAAAATCGGACCTTAGCGAAACGCTCTCCACAATTATTTGGGCGGTTGGGATTGCTTTGATTCTCAGAACATTTCTGTTCCAACCCTTTCATATACCGTCGGGGTCTATGTTGCCCGGGTTGATGAAGGGGGATTACATCATTACCTCAAAATATTCCGTTGGATATGGGCGATATGCGGCTGCGCCTTTGCCTTTTCTAGGCAAAGAAGGGCGTATTTTTGAGCGTGAACCTGAACGCGGGGATGTTCTAGTTTTTCGTCCTGATGGAGATAATAAGAACTTCATCAAGCGTTTAGTGGGCTTGCCGGGAGACAAGTTGCAGATGCAACAAGGGCGTTTATTCATAAATGGTGAGAGGGTTGAATTGGAAAGACAAGGCGAAGATAGCTTTGCTGATCGATTTGATAATGATGTCTTAGCAGAAATCTGGCGGGAGACTTTTCCGGAAGGTAACAGCCACATCATCTATGACAGCCAGAAAAATAGTCCAAGCGATAATACCTCTGTTTTCACTGTGCCGGCAGGTCATTACTTTATGATGGGTGATAATCGCGACGCGTCCGCAGATAGTCGTGTCCCTGTTCGAAATGGCGGCGCAGGCAATATTCCGGCATCTAACATCATTGGCCGCGCTGAGATCGTGCTGCTTTCCGTTGATAATGATTTTGTCTTATATAAGCCTTGGACATGGGCTAATATGCGTGGTGATCGCTTTTTTAAGAGAATAAAGTGAGCACAAAAGACGTAACTGATATCGTTCCACCGCGTTTAATCGCGCTGTTTGAGCGTATAGGTTATACTTTTAAAGATACCGATTTGCTTCAGCGTGCACTTACACATGCGTCTTATGGTGATGGCCGCCGTAATACGGTTGATAATGAACGCCTTGAGTTTTTGGGAGATCGTGTTCTTGGGTTGCTGACTGCAAAAATGCTGTTTGATCGCACAAAGACAAAAGAGGGCGTTATGGCGACGCGCCTAAATGCGCTTGTCAGAAAAGAAACCTGTGCCAACGTCGCGCGGAAGCTAAAATTAGGAGATGCACTCTTGCTCTCAGCAAGTGAAGACAGGCAAGGCGGACGGGATAAAACATCAATTCTGGGCGATGCCTGTGAAGCTTTAATGGCGGCCCTATATATTGACGGTGGTTATCATGCTGTTGAGGTCTTTTATAATACGCATTGGGCAGATGAATTAGATCGGGTTCTGAATAAATCCACAAAAGACCCCAAAACGATTTTGCAGGAATATGCGCTGTCAAAAACTCTTCCTGTTCCTACTTATACAGTTAAAAGTCGTTCAGGCCCTGACCACCGTCCTGAATTCATCATTGAAGCCAAGGTCGAAAAACTAGGCTTTGCTGAAGGTCAAGGTACGTCAAAAAAAGAAGCCGAGAGATTAGCGGCAGCCAAATTGCTTACAAAGATAAAGATATAGAATGAACCTAACTTACGCAGGATTCGCAGCCATTATAGGCGCCCCTAATGCAGGGAAATCGACACTGACCAATGCTCTGGTCGGTGAAAAAGTTTCTATTGTGACTCATAAGGTGCAAACCACGCGTTTCCAAATTCGTGGTATCGCTATGCTCGACAATACGAAAGGCGAGATTGCGCAGGCTGTTATGATTGACACGCCCGGAATTTTTGAAGCCAAAGACAGTGATCGCTTATCAAGATCTATGGTACATGCAGCGTGGACGGGTATGAATGATGCAGATGTGATTGTTCATGTCATTGATGCGCCGGCGTGGTTGCGCCAACAAGCAGGTGAGGGGTCAGCTCAGGATCGCTTGTCATGTGATGATAGCGAACGCGTTATCAAGGGCTTGAAAAAGCGTGAAATTACGAATGCGGTTTTAGCCCTTAATAAAATTGATGAAATTGCGCATGATGAAACCCTGCCGCTCATTCAAAGCTTTGCAGAGCGCGGTGTCTATAGTGATATCATTCCTGTCTCGGCCTTAAATTTGGACGGGGTGCAGCGACTGGCGACCCTGATTGCCGATGCGATGCCGTCCGGGCCTTATCTTTATGCGCCAGATCAATCCGCTGATATTCCCATGCGTCTCATGGCGGCGGAAATTACGCGCGAAAAACTGTTCCTGCGGTTGCATGATGAACTACCTTATGCGTCCACAGTCGAGACTGAGAGCTGGAAAGAGCTTAAAAGCGGTGACTTACGCGTGCAGCAAGTCATTTATGTCCGTCGCGACAGTCAAAAACCTATTGTTTTGGGTAAGAACGGTCGCACCATTAAAGACATTGGCGCTGCCGCCCGTAAAGATATGAGCGATTGGTTAGGCCGCAAAGTTCATTTGTTTCTTTTCGTAAAAGTCCGGGATAATTGGCAGAATGACAAAGCCCGTTATTCCGAAACAGGCCTAGAATTTGACGTGTAAACATGGATGACGCCTAAATGGATTGGATGGGAGATGGCTATATACTCTCGACCCGTAAACACGGCGAAACGTCTGCGATTATTGATGTCTTCACCCGTGAAAAAGGCCGTCATCAGGGCTTAGTACGTGGGGGTATAAGCCGTCGGATGCGTCCTGTTTTACAACCCGGAAATCATGTGCGTGTCGAATGGAGAGGCCGACTGTCGGAACAACTCGGTTATTATATCGTTGAGGGCATAGACTCCCGCGCAGCAGATCTCATGGATGATCGATTGTCGCTCTCCGGCCTTAATGCGATGACATCTATGTGTCGTGAAATGTTGCCTGAAAGAGAAGCGCACGCTCAGATCTATGATGTTTTTGAAATCGTTTTGGCAAATCTTCACGATATTGATATCTGGCCGGCACTTTATATTCGGTGGGAAGCGGGGCTGTTATCGGCATTGGGCTACGGTCTTGATTTTACCCGATGTGCCGCGACGGGGACCAATGACAACTTAACCCATATTTCGCCCCGCTCAGGCCGCGCGGTCAGCGCCAGTGCCGCCGAGCCTTATTTGGATAAATTGCTCCGCTTACCTCCCTTTATGCGAGGAGAAAGTTATTCAACAGCTGAGGATGTTTTGGATGGTCTAAAGCTGACGGGTCATTTTCTGGAGACGCGTGTGCAATGGAATTTAAACCGAACATTACCTGAGGCGCGGCACCAATTGATTGAGCGCCTGATCGCAGCAGAGGTCGCGCGGTCTTCTCAAGAATAACCCCAAAAATCTGTCTATTCTCGTGGCCTCTTGAGCATGGCCCGCTATTATTACATTTGATTCGGGAATGAGGACTTATGGCGAAGACACCTTCAGATGGAAATGACACGCTTTCAGAAAGCTCGGTGATTAGTGAACATATCGATGATGCACTCTCGACGCGTTATCTTGCCTATGCGCTGTCTACGATTACGCAACGCGCTCTGCCGGATGTGCGCGACGGTATGAAGCCTGTGCATCGCCGCATTCTTTACGCGATGCGGCAGTTAAAGCTGAACCCTGAAAACGCCCATAAAAAATGTGCTCGCATTGTCGGTGATGTGATGGGGCAATATCACCCGCATGGTGATGCTTCGATTTATGACGCCTTGGTCAAACTCTCTCAGTCATTTTCAGCCCGTTATCCGCTGGTCGATGGACAAGGGAATTTCGGCAATATTGACGGGGATAGCCCTGCCGCTATGCGTTATACGGAAGCCAAGATGACGGCGGCGGGCCTCGCCTTGCTCGAAGGCATTGATGAAGATGCCGTTGATTTTATCCCGACTTATAACGAAGAAGATCTCGAGCCACAGGTTCTGCCTGCAGGGTTTCCTAACCTTTTAGCCAACGGGTCTCAAGGGATTGCTGTGGGCATGGCCACGTCGATCCCGCCACATAATGTGGCCGAGATATGTGGCGCGGCTCTACATCTTATTAAAACGCCGAAAGCCCGTATTGAAACGCTGATGGATCATGTACTCGGGCCTGATTTGCCCACAGGCGGCATTATTGTTGAACCGAAAGCCTCTATGTTGGAAGCCTATGCGACCGGTAAGGGGAGCTTCAAAGTTCGCTGTCGTTGGTCGGTCGAAGATACAGGGCGTGGGACTTACCAAATCATCGTGACGGAAATACCTTATCAGGTGCAGAAATCACGGCTTATCGAAAAACTGGCTGAGGTGATTGAGACAAAGAAAGCACCCGGACTTGCCGATGTGCGCGACGAAAGCGCGGAAGACGTTCGTATTGTTTTAGAGCCGCGGAGCAAGAATATTGACCCCGCAATGCTCATGGAGAGCTTGTTCAAAATCTCCGAACTGGAAAACCGCGTTAGCTTGAACATGAACGTCTTGGACGCCACACGCACGCCGCGCGTGATGAACCTGCGCGAAGTTATTCAATGTTGGCTTGATCATCGTCGGGAGGTCTTACAACGCCGCTCGTTACAACGTTTAGGTAAAATTGATCTCCGCATGGAAGTTCTTGATGGTTACATGATCGCGTTCCTCAATCTCGACGAAGTCATTCGGATCATTCGATTTGAAGACAAGCCGAAAGATGAATTGATCGCAGCCTTTAATCTGACAGAACGTCAGGCTGACGCGATATTAAATATGCGCTTGCGGGCTCTGAACAAGTTACAAGAAATCGAGATTAAATCAGAATATGATAAGCTTGCCGTTGAAAAAGCTGAAATAGAAGGGCTGTTAGACTCTGAAACAAAGCAGTGGGCTGTCATTGCTGATCAGATCCGCGAGCTTCGAAATACTTATGGTGCCAAGACAGACATTGGCGTGCGTCGTACGCATTTCGAAGACCAACCCGAAATTGATATCGATTTAACAACCGCCTTTATAACCAAAGAGCCGATCACAGTTGTCCTGTCCTCTATGGGATGGATTCGTACGATGAAAGGGCATGTCGATGATCTGAGCACATTGAAATTTAAAGATGGTGACAATCTTAGCTTCTCCGTCCAAGCACAGACAACGGATAAGATTATTATTTTCGCGTCCAATGGTAAATTCTACACATTGGGGGCAGATAAATTGCCGGGTGGTCGCGGAAATGGCGAGCCCATTCGTTTGATGGTCGATCTCGAAAATGATCACTTGCCGGTTGGTATGTTTGTTCATGATGAGAATCGTGAATTACTTGTGGCCAGCACAGACGGTTATGGTTTCCGTGTTGCAGAAAAGGATATTATTGCGTCAACACGCGGCGGGCGCAAAACGCTTAACGTTAAGGGCGCCTCAGAAGCTGTTCGCTGTATCGAGGTTAAAGGCGACAAAGTCGCCGTGATGGGTGAAAACCGCAAAATTCTTATCTATGATGTATCGGAATTGCCGGAAATGACGCGTGGTAAGGGTGTCCGTCTACAAAATTACAAAGACGGCGGACTAGCTGATGTTACAACATTCCGTGCGGATGAGGGTTTATACTTCTTGGATAGTGCGGGACGTAGAACGGAGGTTGCTGATTGGACACTCTTAGAGGGCAAACGCGCTCAGGCCGGGCGTATGGCCCCAAGAGGCTTTTCTCGAAAAGGCGTCTTTGACCCTAGTAAAAATCTCTAGCCACCAGCAAGTATAAAACAGCAATAAAAAACCCCGTAACACGACTGGTGTTTTGGGGTTTTTTGTAAGCTAGATTAGGTTGATATTATTTCACAGGGTTTCCATCGGCGTCGACTTCAATGATTTTGTAGCCTAGATCTTTGACGTCTTCATAAACTTTGGCTTTGTCACCCACCACAACCATGATCATTTCATCAAGTTTTAGATGTTTAGCGGCCAAAGCGTCAATTTCAGCTTCAGTAATATCGGCTAAAATTTCGGACTGCTCGTCAATAAAGCTTGGTTTCAAATCATAAGTCGCCATACGTGATAAGAAGCCTAGCTTTTGCCCGGGCGTTTCATAAGCCCGCGCATCTCTTTGACCGATAGCTGCTTTAGTAAAGCTAAGCTCGTCCTGTGTAATACCTGAGGCTTGATATTGCTCGATCTCTTTTACGAATTCGACAATTGACGCCGCTGTGGCATCGGCACGCACACCTGCACTGGCGCGGAACCAACCTGCTTTTTCATCGCCGCTAAAGAAGGAGCGAGCCCCATAGGAATAACCCTTATCTTCGCGAAGATTTAAGTTGATACGGCTGTTGAAAGCGCCACCAAGCGCATAGTTCATTAAGCCCGCACGATAATATTCGCCCGTTACGTCAAACGGCAAAGCTCGCTTACCAATACGAATTTCGCTTTGTGCCGCGTTTGGCTTGTCGACGAAGTAAAGTGTACCCGTTTCTAATTCAGGGAAGGGCTTCATCTCAGACACTGAGACGTCACCACCTGTCCAATTGGATAATGGCGACAGGGCTTTTTTTAATGCGCCTTCGTCCAAGTCACTCACGGCAATGATGTCAGCGATTTTTGGTGAATAATGTGAAGCATAAAAGGCTTTCACATCATCCAGAGTTATGGCTTCGACTGTTTTTACAGTACCGCTGCTGGAAAACGCTGTTGGGTTGTCTGTACCATACATTAATTGGTTGAAGAGATTACTTGCTGTGCCGCTAGCTTCTTTTTTATTCGCTTCAATGCCTTGAATGGTGTTGGCTTTATCGCGCTCAAAATCAACTTCATCGAATTTTGGCGACAACAGTCTCTCCATGGCAATGGCCATTGTGGCGTCCAGATTTTCAGTGAGTGTCCGGATACGCATTGTTGTGTAAGTGTCATCCGATGAAAATGAGACTGAGGATCCTAATTTATCTAACTCGTTAGATATGTCCTCGGCTGTACGCTCCATCGTCGCTTCATTCATGAGACCAGCGGTCAAACTTGCGAGACCAAGCTTATCTAGCGGTTCATGACTTTGTGCAGCTTTTATTCGAAGACTGATCGTCGTTGTTGGAACTTCCGTATTTCGCGCGCTAAGGACTTCGATGTCATCACCAACTGTGAAAGTATAAGTGTCAGGCACTTTAATGGTGGGGTTGGCACCTGCTGGCGGGACTTGGCTTCGATCCAGACCCTCAGGATCTGTGGGTCGTGTCCAATTGAAATCATCTGACTCACCGGATGTATCCGGAATGGTCCGCTCATAACGCTGCCATGTATCTTCGCGGGCAATCATCTCTGCCTTGCCCTTTGGGACGATGCTCATGATGACGGCTTTGTTATCTTTGATATATTGATTGTAAACGCGGAGAACATCTGCTTTCGTGACGCCTTCATAACGCGCGATATCATCACCAATACCGTTTGGATTGTTGCGATAGGTTTCATAGGCCGCGAGTTGAGAGATTTTACCTGAAACACTCTCAAGACCGTAGATAAGGCCTGACACAATAGAGGCTTTTACACGCGTCAGGTCATCATCCAGCACGCCACGAGTTTCAAACTCAACAAGTGACTCACGTATGGTCGCTTCCAAATCGCCAAGATTTTGAACCTTTGCAGGGTTGGCTAATGTTAGCATCGTAAATGTGCAACCGATTTCGCGACATCCGTGGCTGGCAGATGCTTGAACTGTGAGCCCTGGTTTTTGTAGGTTCTTATAAAGAAGTGATGTTTGCCCTTGTCCCATGATATTAGCCAAGACATCGAGGGGTGCTTCATCAGGATGGTTAGCATGAACTGTCGGCCATGACATATAGAGAAGGGGAAGTTGGACATTATCTTCGAGCGAGATATAACGATCTTCGTCTAAGGTCGTCTTCTCAAAAACAGGATCCGCTTGCTCTGGACCTGCGGGGATCGTGCCAAAATATGTTTTGACCCACTCCAATGTTTGTTCGGTATCAAAATCGCCCCCAATCGTGATGACAGCATTATTAGGGCCATACCACTCGAGGAAAAACTTCTTGAGATCATTCAAGCTGGCGCGGTCGAGATCTTCGAGATAGCCAATCGTTGACCAACTGTAAGGATGCCCTTCGGGATACATGGCTTCACCAACCCGTTCGAATAGTAACCCATAAGGACGGTTATCAACACGCTGGCCCCGCTCGTTTTTCACAGTTTCGCGTTGAACTTCGAATTTTTCTTGGGTCACAGCATCAAGAAAGAAGCCCATACGATCAGCTTCAAGCCACAGCATTTTTTCTAATTGGTTGCTTGGCACGGTCTGGAAATAGTTCGTGCGATCAGAATTGGTTGTTCCGTTAAGCGTACCACCAGCTTCTGTAATGATTTTGAAATGCTCTTCATCCGCCACATTTTCAGAACCTTGGAACATCATATGTTCAAAGAAATGGGCAAAACCTGAACGACCCGGCTCTTCACGACCTGAGCCGACATGATAGGTCACGTCAACATGAACGAGAGGATCCGATTTGTCTTCATGAAGAACGACGGTCAAGCCATTGTCTAATTTGAATTTTTTATATGGAATAACAACTTCGTCTGCAGAGGTCTTAGAAACAGTTTCAACGAGCGTTACACCGGCCGGAACTTTGATGTCCGCCATTTTTGTGGTGGTTGTTTCGCCGGATGAAGCGGCATCACCACTAGGTTGGCAAGCGGCGAGGGCTAAAGCAATTGCCGCGCTTGCAAGTAGTGCTGTTGGTTTAAAATATGTCACGTCGTGTTCTCCCAAAAAATGAATTTGAATGGCCTTAACAGTCATGTAGCTGTAAATCTATGGCTTAGGCTTCCAAGGATTGCGTTTCCCAAAGGTTTTGTTTTCACGTTTGCGTGAATCCTCAGCAAGATTTGCTGGCTTAGGTCGTTTGACCTTGCTCTCTGTGCCAATACGTCCACCTGCATATTTTACAATGGCTTCAATACGTTTCTCAATAGGCGGGTGTGTGGCAAAAACGCCCGCAAAGCCAATGCGCGGGTTATGCATCGCCATTTCTTTGACCTCATCAGGCACATTTTTCAGATCCGGACTGGCTGAGAGTTTTTGCAAAACACGGATCATCGCATCGGGATTTTTCGTCAACTCAACCGCTCCTGCATCTGCGAGATATTCGCGCTTTCGAGAGAGTGAAAACCGAATGAGGATGGCGATCATATAAGTTACCGCAATAATGGCTAAGGCGAAAAATATCAAAGCGCCCGCATTACCCCCGCCACTGCGTCTGTGATGATTGGCGCGCGGTAGGTTTGTTCGGAAAACGCCGCGAAACAGGCTTTCCCCGACAAAAGCAAATATCCCGACAAAAATGATCGCTATTATGAGCATCCGCACATCACGATTGCGAATATGCGAAAGCTCATGCGCAATGACGGCTTCCAGTTCTTCGTCATCTAATTCATTCAAAATACCGCGCGTTAAAGTCACGGTGTAATTTTTATCACGAATACCGCTGGCATAAGCATTGAGTGCAGGCGTTTCGATAACCTTTAATTTAGGCATTGTTTCCCCACGGGATATCGCGAGGTTTTCTAATAACCGGTACGCGCGGGGTTCCTCACTTTGTGACAGTGATCGTGCTTTGGTGGCAGCGTCAATTATGGCTTGATGAGAGAAAAACGCGACGATAAACCATGCACCTGCTGCACCAAGAGCGATAGGCGCCGCCGTTGGAATAGTCTCTGCAGCATACAGTAAACCTTCGGTTGTTGAACCATCGGAGGTAAAACCAATCCAGAGTAATATGAGGGCATATGCTAGAAACAAAAGTAAAATTGGAAAAAAGATGAGCAGCATAAGGCTGCGCAAATTATTATTCCAAATATGTGTTTGTAAGCCGTAGGATTTGAGCACGGCGAACCTATAGACTAGCTAAAATCAACAGTTGGTGGCGTTTGTAGTGCCTCACGACCTTCAGGGGCTTCAAAGAAGTCACGCTCTTTGAAACCAAATGGGCCCGCAATAAGAACGGCAGGGAACTGCTCGCGTCCTGTATTATACTCTTGAACAGCATTATTGTAGAAACGACGAGAGGCTGAGATTTTATTTTCAACATCGGAGAGTTGGTCTTGGAGTTGAAGGAAATTTGTATTGGCTTTTAAGTCCGGATAAGCTTCTGCAAGAGCGAAAAGCTTTCCAAGAGCCGCGGATAACATGCCCTCTGCTTGCGCTTGACCTTTCACAGTATCAGCATTCACGGCTGCACTTCTGGCACGCACAACCTCTTCAAAAGTACTCTTTTCATGGGCAGCATAACCTTTAACTGTATTGACCAATTGCGGGACAAGGTCTTGGCGTTGCTTCAGTTGAACCTCAATATCCGACCAAGCTTGGTTCGTTGTTTGGCGCAGTGCGACAAGTCTGTTGTAGATGCCGACAATTATAAAGCCAACTACGACGATAATGCCGATAATCACAAGTAATGTGGTCATATCAAATCCCCAATTCTAATTTAAATATATGTGCCGTTAAACGTGCCGTCTTGCAAGAGACAATTGACCTAACCATAAAAATGTTGCGGCAGAGCGGTTGCGATTTTCGGCATCAATATCACCAATCCTATGACGAATATCTGTATGCCGATAAAGGGTAAGACCCCTCTGTAAATTTTGGGTGTCGTAACTTCGGGCGGCGCAACACCGCGTAGGTAAAAGAGGGCAAAGCCAAAAGGCGGCGTTAAAAAGCTTGTCTGGAGGTTTAGCGCCATCACAACGCCCAACCAGATCGGGTCAATCCCCGCAGCCAAGAGAGGTGGGGCCACCAAGGGAACGACAACGAAAGTAATCTCAATGAAGTCTAAGAAGAACCCCAAAATAAACATAACCAACATGACCAGAGCAAAGGCACCCCACACACCACCGGGCGCAAGGCTAAGCCAGTGGGCGACCATTTCTTCGCCGCCGAACCCTCTAAAAATTAAACTGAATATGGTGGCACATATAAGGATCAAAAATACCATTGACGTAATATGAAGGGTTGAGCGTGAGACTGCAGCGAGGTCTTTCTGTTTCTGTAGTGAACCAAAACTTAGGAGAGCCCCAAAGGTGCCTAAACCTGCGAGAAGAAAAGAGACATAGAGAGCGAGACTGGTGAGACTACTTCGGTCTTCGATATTGAGTCGTAAATCAACACCCAATAAATCCATCAAGATAAGGGCGCCTAAGCTGAGCGTGCCTAAAATTATTGTGCGTTTTACCCAATGCCGGTCTGTTGTTTTATAAGCGGCAAGTAACACGGCGCCCAAAGCGCCCAAGGCTGCTCCACGCGTGGGTGTGGCGTATCCGGACAGGATTGAGCCTAAAACCGCAACAATAAGGAGAATAGGCGGCAGCATTGAGCGCATTGCCTTTAACATCGCGCTTTTGATATTGACATCATCGCTTCTGAAGGCGGGAGCGCGATTTGGAGCGGTCACAGCCACGAAAACAATATAAAGTGCATAGCACGCGACTAAAAGCAGGCCCGGAAGGAGCGCACCTGCAAACAGATCGCCGACTGAAATAACACCACCGCCTTCTAGTCCGTAGCTACGTTGTGCCTCTTGGTAAGCGTTGGATATTTGATCGCCAAGAATGACAAGAACGATGGAGGGCGGAATTATCTGACCTAGGGTGCCGGAGGCGGCAATTGCACCGGAGGCAAGAGCAGGGTCATATCCACGGCGTAGTAATGTTGGCAGTGATATTAAACCCATTGTCACAACTGTTGCCCCGACAATACCTGTAGATGCCGCTAATAAAGCGCCCACCATAATGACGGATACCCCCATGCCGCCGCGTAGAGGGCCTAATAACTCGCCCATACTCTCCAGCAAATCCTCAGCGATCCTAGATTTTTCGAGCATAACCCCCATAAAAACAAAGAGGGGAACAGCCAAGAGGATCTCGCGGGTTAAGATAGGGAATATGCGTCCCGGCAAAGACAGAAGGAAAATAAGATCAAATTGTCCTGTTAAAATGCCAATCGCTGCAAATGTCAGTGAAATGCCGCCTAAGGTAAAAGCAACGCTATAGCCCGCCATTAAGGCGCCGCAGGCGCAGACGAACATCATAATAGCGAGAAATTCCGGTAAACTCATAGCGGGTCGCTTTTGTGGATAGATCCTTGAATGAAGTGAAAAGAAGCATGCTCCGGTATATCCAGAGCTTTTTTGGCGCGCAACTGAATAGCCGCGCGAAGCGCAACTGATAACCCTTGAATAAGCAAGAGAATAAACATGACGGAAAGCGCTGTTTTGAGTAAGTAGACACCTTTGATACCCCCGCTATTCGTTGATCCCTCAAAGCTTTGCCATGCAAAAGCGACAAAACTTTGTGAACGCCAAATGACGGCGAGACAGACAGGAATAAGAAGCGCGTAAAATCCACATACCTCAACTAATGCTTTGGCGTTAGGGCGCATACGATCGTAAAAAATATCGACCTTTACGTGTTGACCCGCGAGGTAAGTCGGCGCGACGCCTAAACAAATCCCTATCGCATGCAGATAAATGGCGCTTTCATCCCATAATATTGAAGACACGCCATAAATGGAGAGGGCAAAAACGGCAATCACAACAGAGATAACCATGAGAGGCATCACCCACTTCACGATTTCACCTATGAAAATAACACTCAAATCTATGACGCTAATTAAGTTTTCAGATAATGAAATAAGTCGCCCCGTAAAAAGGACGATCGCAGGCAAAAAGAGCAACGGTAAAAATGTCCAGCCTATGAAGTGAAGGCTATTGCCTGCCATATCTAAGAAAGAAGCGGACACTCCTAGTTTTCGCCTGCCAAAGTTCTGGCGCGAATAAATGCACCTTCGCCTTTTTCTGTCCAAGCCCGCATCAGCGACAGGTTTTCTGAGAAACTTTTGTAAATGGCACCTGTCTTACCATCTGATTGACCAACATCGGCGAGTACATCTTTACTCGCCTCCGCCATTGCAGCAAGTGCATCATCCGGCAAAGCTCTCAGCTCGATATTGTGATCATCTTTCAGGGTCTTGAGAGCGGCCGCATTGCGGTAAGTATATTCACCTAGCGCCATATCATTGGCACCGCGACAAGCATATCGAATGACAGACTGATCTGAAGCAGAGAAGCTGTCCCATATATTTTTGTTGATACCGAGACATAAAGAAGCTCCGGGTTCATGAAATCCCGGCGCATAATAAAATGGGGCTTCTCGGTAGAAACCAAAAGCTAGGTCATTCCAAGGGCCTACCCATTCCGTCGCATCAATCGCGCCGGATTGCAGAGATTGGTATATTTCTCCACCGGGCAAATTTACGGCCGCGCCGCCAAGTTCTCTTATTACATCACCGCCAAGTCCAGGCATGCGAATTTTCAGCCCACGGAAATCCTCTACGGATCGCATTTCTTTTTTAAACCACCCGCCTGTTTGATGTCCTGAATTACCGGCTTGAAAGGGCTTGATGTTAAAGTCGCCTGAAAGGTTATCCCATAATTCTTGACCACCCCCTTGATCGACCCACCCCATGATTTCTGTGGCCGTCATACCCATGGGTACGGCTGTGAAAAAACTGAACCCTTTTGCCTTGCCCTGCCAATAATATTCGGCCGCGTGATACATATCTGCGGCACCTGTTGAAGTTGCGTCAAAACATTCTAAAGCGCCCACAAGTTCACCTGCGGCATAGACTTTTATATCAATGCGTCCGTCTGTCATTTGTCGTACAGCATTAGCTATATTGACAGGCATAACACCGAGACCGGGGAAATCCTTTGGCCAAGAGGTAGCGAGCCGTAAACGACGTCGATTTTTTGAAATTGCCGGCATACCTACTTCAGATGGCGCATTTGAATTATTTTGAGGTATTGTTTTAGTGCGACTGAGCGCCCCGACAGTGCCTGCACCGACGGTTAAAGCGGCTGCCCCCGCTATGATGTCTCGACGTTTCATGTTTTGTCTTCCAGAGGCAACCAGCCTTTATGCGTGAGGACTTCGCAGGGTTTGAAAGCTGATTTATACTGCATTTTGGGGCTCTCAGGCACCCAGTAGCCCAAGTAAAGATAAGGATGACCCAGAGACGCGCAGTGTTTAATTTGATCCAATATCATTAATAGTCCAAGCGACCGTTTTTCCTCTGCAGGGTCAAAGAAGCTATAGACTAAAGAATGCCCATCGGTCAGCTTGTCGATTAAAATTGCGGCAATAAGTGCTCCGTTTTCAGTTCTATACTCAAGAATTTCTGTTTCTGCAGCGCAGTCCTCAACCATCATTTCATAGCGAGAGAAGTCCATATCAGCCATGCCGCCTTTTTCATGACGCTTGGTTAGGTATAGTTTTAGCAGATCAAATTGCTCTCTCGTTGCAATTGGCCCTTTGGCCTCGAGACTTAGATCATTGTTCTTGTTGATAACGCGCCGAAATCTTTTGCTCGGCCTGAAATCGGCTGTGAGGACTCGCAAAGAGCGGCACTCGCGACAGCTTTCACAAGCAGGACGATAAATTACATTTTGTGAGCGTCTAAACCCGGCGTGGGTCAGGTAATTATTGAGGTGCGGACCGTCGAGTGGATCAAGCTGCGTGAAAATTTTGCGCTCTAATCGCCCCGGCAAATAAGGGCATGGCCCTGGAATGGTCAGGTAGAACTGCAATCTATTTGGGTCAAAGGCGTGACTCATAAAATGACTTTATGACGATAGCACAAGATTACAATTGAAAAAGTAAAGGTAGAAGCAAAGTGTAACTTAGCCAGAGAAGTATGATTAAGGGTGTGCCAAAACGCGCGAAATCGGAAAATTTATAATGACCGGGGCCCATGACAAGCAAGTTGGTTTGATAAGCGATAGGTGTTGCGAAGCAACAATTGGCAGCAAAAATAACGGTCAGCACCATAATGATTGGGTCTATACCTGTTTGTGTACTGATCGATAAAGCGATAGGTGAGAACAGCAGGGCAGTCGCACTATTACTAATCACATTTGTCATTATAGCGACAATCAAAAAGATAGCTGAGATGAGAATTTGGTCCCCAAAAGGCATAAAGGATGCCACAACACCATTAGCAATATAGGCGGCGCCTCCTGTTGCATCCAGAGCAAGGCCCATCGCAAAGGCAGCGCCAATTAAGAGAAATATGCGCATATCTAGAGCGCGTGCGGCTTGCCGAATGTTCAAACAGCCTGTCAAAATCATCGCGAGTGCGCCGCCTAAGGCTGCGGTTTCAATCGGTAGAATACCTAAAGCCGCAAAAGCAATCGTTCCGACAAATATTGTACGCGCAATAATGGATTTACGGATATCCGGCAATTCGACGCGTGACCAATCCAAGAGTAAGAGATCGCGATTGTTACGCAAAGCCCGCACATCTTTATCATAACCAAACATCAATAAAACATCACCGCTCTCTAAACGGATGTCTAACATTCGTGTGCGTATCATGCGTGAGCGGCGTTGAATGCCAAGGACGAGACAGTTTGTTTGACGCCGGAAACCTATTTGCTCAATGTTACGCCCTATCATTCTGGAACCCGGGGCGATGACGGCTTCACTAATAACAAGTGAGTCTTGCTCATCAGATAGGCTTTCGGTTGCATCAAAACCTGTAATGCTAAGCATGCCTTTTAAATAGGCCGGTCGTGAGGATAATAATTTTGAGAGCGATTGCCGTGTAGCCGCCACTATCAAGACATCATCCGCTTGTAGGGTAACATCGAAAGGTGGCAAAAAAGATTGCTCTCCGCGTTGTATCATCCTGACAGTGACGTCTTTTAGCTTTGGATAGAGACCTGCAATCGGTTCCACGCCGACCAAGGGATGTGTGGGTGTGACTTGGATCTGTGCAATATATTGATGACCTGTATCTGTGATCTCGGATTCCAGTTTCTTGCGTTCCGGGATCAATAAGGGCGCGGCGATAATAATATAAACGGCACCGATAATGGCCAGAACCATACCCGGGCCAAATTGGGTGAAGAAAGAGAGTGAAAAATCGGTTGTGCGTTGCAAAACATCATTCACCAAAAGGTTGGTCGAAGAACCGATTAAGGTTGTCATGCCGGCTAAAATACACAGAAAAGACAGGGGCATCATATAGCGCGAGGTGGAGGTTTTAAGCCGTGATGCCATTGCGGCTAAAACAGGAATAAACATAACCACAACGGGTGTGTTATTCATGAACATTGAAATCCCAAAAGCGCAAATAAAAACAACGAAAAGCGTTTTGCGGGGTTGTTTATCCAGTGCTTTATTTATGGAACCAATGGGCCCCTCTAATGCGCCGGTTTGGAAAAGGCCTTGTCCAACAATCAATAAGGCCATGATCGCGATCAGCGCAGGCGCAGCGAAACCTGACAAAATATCGGAGTTTCTAAGCTCCGTACTGACTTGAACAGTCGGGAGCGCAAAGAACAGCATCAAAGCCGTGATAACGCCCACAGAGACGACTTCGATAGAGAACGTCTCGCGAATATAAAAATAAACAGCGATAGCCACGATAACGAATGTGGCGATCATAGGCATTGAAAGTGCTACGGCATTATCGACTGTTGGCATTTTAGTATGTGTTTTGAAAAATAAGTTTCACAGCTTTACATGAAAAGACTAGCGCTTAGAAGCAAGCGTAAAATCTAACTTCCTAGAATTTTTCCTTATGATGGAGGCTTTTATGACAAATTGCGCATTTATCGGATTAGGCGTCATGGGTTACCCGATGGCAGGGCATTTGGCCTCTGCCGGACATAATGTGCATGTGTGGAATAGAACTGCTGCAAAGGCGACGCAATGGGCGGAGGTCTATAAAGGGCAAGCCTGTTCAAACATAAAGGATTGTGTCGCAAGCGCTGATTTTGTGTTTTTATGTGTGGGCGAAGACAAAGATGTTTATGCGGTTATGAATGAAATACTGCCTGCTGCAAAAAAAGGCGCCATCATTATTGACCATACAACAGCGTCGTCAAAATGTGCACTATCCTGTTATAAAAACGCAAAGGCGGCCAGGCTACATTTCTTAGATGCGCCAATTTCCGGTGGAGAGTCCGGTGCAGTTAACGGCCAGTTGAGTGTAATGTGCGGGGGTGATGGGAAAGCCTTTGAAAAAGCTCTGCCGATTATGGAAAGTTATGCCAGAGCGGTGACCCTTATCGGGCCAAGCGGTGCGGGGCAGGCCACGAAGATGATCAACCAAATTTGCATCGCAGGTATTTTGCAGGGGCTCTCAGAGGGCGTTTATTTTGCCGAAAAAATGGGTTTGGATATGAAAACTGTTCTTCAAGCGATCGGAAAAGGGGCCGCACAAAGCTGGCAAATGGATAATCGAGCTTTGACAATGGCTGAGGATGAGTTTGATTTTGGGTTTGCTGTCGACTGGATGCGCAAAGATCTAGGGATTGTTTTAGATACAGCAAAAGAAAAAGGCGTATCTCTCCCGCTGGTCAAAGATGTTCAGGCCAGATACGCAAAAATACAAGAGATGGGCGGAGGCCGCTGGGATACGTCTTCACTTATAAAAGCTTTGTGAAAGTAGGGGCTATTTGACCAATTTGATAAGTCGAAAATTATAAATTGGCCAAACAGAATAGCCCCGTTGTGGTTTTAGAGTATCAAAAATATCATGAAAAGATAGTCATTTCTTTTTACAGCCTAAGTGACATTCTTCGGTTCAACCATCTTGGTGTAATTGGCGGGCAATATCTCTGGCGAAATAAGTTAAAATCCCGTCACATCCGGCACGTTTGAAACTGCTGAGGGTTTCCATCATAACTTTATGCTCGTCGATCCAGCCATTCGCGCCTGCCGCTTTTATCATAGCGTATTCGCCGCTGACTTGGAACGCGAATGTCGGCATCCCAAATTCTGTTTTAATATCGCGGATAATGTCCAAATAGGGCAGGCCGGGTTTTATCATAATCATGTCTGCGCCCTCGGCAATATCGAGCGCAACTTCGTGTAAAGCTTCATCGCGGTTGAGCGGATCCATTTGATAGGTACGTTTATCACCTTTCAGAGCGGCACTCGTGCCTATGGCGTCGCGGTAAGGTCCGTAAAACCCTGAAGCATATTTGGCGGCATAAGACATAATGGGAAGGTTTGTAAAACCATTGTCATCAAGTGATTGACGGATAAAAGCCACGCGCCCATCCATCATATCGGATGGCGCGACAATATCTGCCCCTGCTTCTGCCAGTATGACAGCGGTTTCTGATAACATCTCGAGCGTACGGTCATTTTCTATGATCTCGCCTTTCATGAGACCATCGTGACCGTGATCTGTATAGGGGTCGAGCGCGACATCGACGATAACGCCGAGGTTGGGGGCTTCGGCTTTAATCGCTTTCACCGCCCTAGGGATTAACCCATCCGCATTCAAGCTCTCTGACGCGTTTGCATCTTTAAGGGGAGGGTCGATATGTGGAAAAAGGGCGATCGCCGGAATGCCCAAGCTCTCAGCCTCTTTGGCGCTTTTAACCAAGGCCTCAATATTCAGCCGAGAGACACCCGGTAAGCTGGGAACAGGCGTTTCAGCTTGGCTCGAATCAGTGATCACGAGTGTCCAGATCAGGTCATCGACACTGGGTCTGTTCTCACGTACCAAGCGTCTCATCCAGTCACTCTGGCGTGTGCGACGTAAACGTGTCTCCGGGAACTGCCTCATGTCTTCTGCCTTTTCTCAAACATGCGTAAACTTTCTTGCTGTATCTGCGACATAACAGTGCGGTTTATGCATAGCAATTCTTCCTTCGCTATCTTATAAACAGCATTGAATGGAGACTGGGCATGGCCAAAGCGTACCAACAGTATTTCGCAGATGCTGTTCAGAAAGTGCATGATGAAGGACGTTACCGTATCTTCAGAGATATTCGTCGCAAAAAGGGTGAATTCCCGAAAGCGACATGGTTTCGTGGTGAACTCGAAGAAAAAGAGATCACGGTTTGGTGCTCGAATGACTATCTCGGTATGGGCCAGATGGAATGTATTGTTGAGGCCGTAAAATCTGCTGTCGATAAAGCCGGCACAGGCTCCGGCGGGACGCGTAATATTTCCGGTACAACTCGCTATCACGTCCAGTTAGAGGCCGAATTAGCTCAGCTTCATAAAAAAGAAGCCGCTCTTGTTCTGACCTCCGGTTATGTCGCAAATGAAGCCACATTAGGCGTTATGAGCAAAATCTTACCTGATTTGGTGATTTTCTCTGATGAAAAGAATCACGCCTCTATGATTTCGGGTATTCAGCGCGCCCGTTGCGAAAAAAAGATATTTGCGCATAATGATTTGGTAGATCTCGAAGAGAAATTGAAATCTGTTCCGCTGGACCGCCCAAAACTTATCGCTTTCGAAAGTGTCTATTCTATGGATGCCGATATTGCGCCAATCAAAGACATTTGTGATCTGGCGGATAAATATAATGCGCTGACTTATATCGATGAAGTGCATGCTGTTGGCATGTATGGCGAACAAGGCGGCGGCGTGAGTGAAGAGAGAAATTTGACGCAACGTCTTGATATTATTCAAGGAACACTAGCAAAAGCTTACGGGATGATTGGTGGTTATGTCGCTGCTGACAGCATTATTATTGATGCAATTCGCTCTATGGCGTCAGGGTTTATCTTCACAACATCCATTCCGCCCAGCACGGCCGCGGGCGCACTGCGGAGCGTACGCGTGTTAAAGCTGACACCTGAAAAACGGGAACAGCTTCACGAACGGGCGAATGCCTTAAAGTCGCGTTTCCGCGCCGCAGGCTATGATTTTGTCGATGGCCCGACGCATATAGTGCCTTTAATGGTAGGTGATCCGGTCAAATGTCAGGCCATTTCCGATCGACTCATTGAAGATTTCGGTATTTATGCGCAGCCTATCAATTATCCCACCGTGCCAAAGGGGGAAGAGCGCCTGCGATTTACGCCGGGGCCCTTACACACGGATGCCATGATGGACGAGCTTATGGCGGCCTTAGACATTGTGTGGGAAGAATTTGAATTGAAGCGCGAAAAAGTCGCGTAATATATCCACTTAAGCTTGCCTCTCACCATTGCGAAAATAAGCGTGTTTGGTTAAGACCGCGTTATTCACGCATGGAGTTACCCAAATGAGTGCAGCAGCTAACGATCAGGCATCCGCCCATCTTTCAAATTATTTCACCGAGAGTTTGAAAGACCGCGACCCAGATTTATTTAAATCTATACAGGATGAGCTCGAGCGCCAGCAGCATGAAATTGAATTGATTGCGTCGGAAAATATCGTCTCTAAGGCTGTTCTGGAAGCCCAAGGCTCCGTCCTCACCAATAAATATGCCGAAGGTTATCCCGGTAAACGTTATTATGGCGGGTGCCAGCATGTGGATATTGCCGAAGAATTGGCCATCGAACGCGCTTGTCAGCTCTTTAACTGCGGATTTGCCAATGTGCAGCCGAATTCAGGCTCGCAAGCTAATCAAGGTGTGTTCTTGGCGCTTTTGAGTCCTGGAGACACAATACTCGGGATGGATCTGGCTTCCGGTGGACATCTGACACATGGTGCGCCGCCAAACATGTCAGGTAAGTGGTTTAACGCTATTACCTATGGCGTGCGTGAAGACACGCACCTTATCGATTATGATCAGGTTGAAGCTTTGGCGCTTAAGCATAAACCGAAGCTTATTATTTGCGGTGGCTCTGCTTATTCGCGTCAGGTAGATTTCAAACGTTTTCGCACAATTGCCGATAAAATAGGTGCTTACCTTCACGTTGATATGGCACATTTTGCGGGTCTTGTGGCCGGCGGCACGCACCCGTCGCCTTTTCCTCATGCCCATGTTGCCACAACAACAACGCATAAAACATTACGCGGCCCTCGAGGAGGCATGATTCTGACAAATGATGAGGCGCTTGCGAAGAAGTTTAATTCAGCCATTTTCCCAGGCCTTCAGGGTGGTCCGCTTATGCACGTCATTGCGGGTAAAGCTGTTGCGTTTGGGGATGCGTTGAAGCCCGAATTTAAGGCTTATAGTCAAGCCGTGATTGATAATTGCCGTGCGATGGCGAGCGCCTTAGTTGAAGCAGGTTATGCTGTGATTACAGGTGGTACAGATACGCATTTGGCTTTGATTGATCTCTCGCCCAAAGGCGTGAAAGGCAATGCTGCCGAGAAAGCGCTCGGCCGCGCTTACATTACATGTAATAAAAATGGTATTCCGTTCGATAAAGAGAAATTCACCATCACTTCCGGTATTCGTGTGGGCTCACCTGCGGGGACAACCCGCGGCTTTGGTATCGCTGAATTCCGCGAAATTGGTCAGTTAATGGCAGAAGTCCTAGATGCTCTGGCAGAGAATCCAAAAGGTAATCCAGAGGTCGAAGCCTCTGTGCGTGAACGCGTGAAAGCGCTAACGGCGCGTTTCCCGATTTATGCGGGCTAGTTATTCTTTGGGTAAAACATAGGTAACGGTTGCGCGACTTGACGGGCGCTTGTTTTGATTGCCTCTAAGATTTACCTCTATCAGAGCTAGGCTCCGTCCGAGTTTTATCATTTTGCCTTCGGCAATGAGTGTATCGCCTTGGCAAGGGCGCAGAAAATCGATGTTCAAATTCGATGTCATGGCCATAGGCGTTACGCCGAGGCGCGTGAAGATCACGGCATAGGCCACTTGGTCCGCCAGACCCATTTGTGTGGGGCCATTGATAAAGCCTCCCGGACGCAGCTGCGCGGGGCCGGCTTCGAGTTCGATTTTCACATAATCTTCTTCGGCTTCTATAATCTTGGGCCAAGGTTTTGGCTGGCCTTTGAACGCGTTTTGGAAAAACTTATTTATCTCTGCGGCAGATAATTGGCTCATATGTGACTCCCTCTTATGCGGTTTACAGTGTTTGCGGTGTTGAAAAACTATGTTAATCCGCATGGATGCGATGCCCATTTTGTTCATCAGAAGACACTCAAGTCAAAGATAGCCGTCAGGCTGAAGACAATACGGCTGTGCGCCGTCGGCGTCTTTGTGCGAAGTGTGGGGGTCGTTTTACGACCTTTGAGCGCGTGCAATTGCGCGAATTGACGGTGGTGAAGAAGACAGGCCGCCGCGCCCCGTTTGACCGCGATAAATTGGCGCGATCTGTGATGATTGCGCTACAAAAACGCGCTGTCGAGACTGAGCGTGTCGAGCAGATGATCAGCGGCGTTGTTCGCCAACTGGAAAGTATGGGGCAGGCGGATATTACGTCCGACCAGATAGGGCAGCTTGTCATGGAAGGGCTCTCAGGCCTCGATAAAGTGGCTTATGTGAGATACGCCTCAGTCTATAAGGATTTCCGCGCCACTCAAGATTTTGAAACTTTCATTGAAAAAGAAAACCTTCAGGTTGATGGCGAAGAGGAATAAATCGGTTTGAACCGTCCGCGTGTCACTCTGAAGCTTGCGACATCTCTGGATGGCAAAATTGCTTTGGCCAATGGTCAATCGGAATGGATTACGGGGGAAGCGGCCCGTCGACAAGGGCGTCTTCTACGCGCTGAACATGATGCGATTGCGATTGGCTCAAATACGGCTGTTATCGATAATCCGCAGCTTACAACGCGCATTTCTGATCTAGCCGACCCTCAGCGCGTCGTTTTTGATAGTCGATTACGCCTTTCCTTGCAGTCTAATTTGGTGCTCACGGCGAAAACAACACCTGTTATTGTGTTTTGTGCAGCCGACCACATCGGTTCGACGAAGGCGGTAGAACTCAAGGCTTTGGGCGTCATTGTTATATTTCTCGAGGTGACACCGTCAGGGCTAAATATAGGAGCTGCTTTGAAAGCGCTCTGGAATATGAATGTAAAGACCTTACTTTTAGAGGGCGGTGGCACACTTGCTGCGAGTTTTATAAAGGATGGCGTTGTAGATTATATTGAGTGGTTCAGAGCCTCCGTGATTTTAGGAGCAGAAGGTCGTCCCGGCATTGGTGATTTAGGTTTGGAGTCTATCAATCAAATTTACCATTTCAGCCGTATAGATTTAAAGGAAATAGGTGAGGATGTTTGGGAGCGTTACGCATTGCATCCTCATTTATAATTGAATTAAAACAAAGACATAAGAGACTATGTTTACAGGAATAATTACAGATGTCGGAACACTTGTTAGTGTTGACCGAGACCAAAATGGCAATCGCTCTGAATGGGGTGACACGCGGATGGTGATTGACAGTCATTATGACTGCGACACGATTGCAATTGGCGCCTCTATCGCTCATGCCGGTGCATGTATGACCGTGGTCGAGAAGACAAAAACAGACAGTGGCTGCCGTTATGCCTTCGATGTCTCCGATGAGAGCTTGGATAAAACAACGCTTAGCGATTGGTTGCCGGGCCATAATATGAATCTCGAACGGGCGATGACGGCTGCAGATGAGCTTGGGGGTCATTTGGTCACAGGTCATGTCGATCAAGTCGGAGTATTGGCTGCAAAAACAAATTTAGCGGGTTCACTAAAATTAGATTTCAGCGCGCCAAAAGAGATGATGGCGACGATTGCGCCGAAAGGCTCCATCACAATTGACGGTGTCTCTCTGACTGTGAACACGGCCGACGACACACAGTTTAGCGTGAATATCATCCCGCATACGGCTGAGGTCACGACACTTGGGCAATTGCAGCCCGGTGACAAAGTAAATCTGGAAATTGACCTGATTGCCCGCTATGTCGCCCGATATCTGTCACAAATGAAAGAGAAATCGTGAACGAACTGAATACAGCGACATTTGAAGACGTCTATAATCTTGCCACGCCGGAGGAGATAATTGAGGATGCGCGGAATGGTCGAATGTATATTCTGGTCGATGCAGAAGACCGCGAGAATGAAGGCGATTTGATTATCCCGGCTCAATTTGCAACACCTGACGCCGTTAACTTTATGGCGAAATATGGTCGAGGCTTAATCTGTTTGGCCATAGAAGCTGAGCGTGCGGCAGAGTTAGGTCTCGAACCCCAAAATAAGAATAATGGCTCTCGTTTTGAAACGGCATTTACCCAATCTATCGAAGCACGCGAAGGCGTGACAACAGGCATTAGTGCCGGAGATCGCTCCCGCACTATTCAAGTCGCTATTGACCCTGACAGCCGTGCTGATGATATTGTCACGCCGGGGCATATGTTCCCCCTAATTGCCAAAGATGGTGGCGTGCTTGTGCGGACGGGACATACCGAAGCGTCAGTTGATATTTCTCGTGTTGCAGGCCTTAATCCGTCAGCTGTTATTTGCGAGATCATGAACGATGACGGCACAATGGCGCGTCTGGATGATTTGGTAAAGTTTGCGCAGTTTCATGGTCTGAAAATCGGGACGATTGAAGACCTTGTGGCTTATCGGATGAAGAAGGATCACTTCGTCAAACATGTTGCATCCTCTGATTTCACCTCTCAAAATGGCGATAGTTTCAAAATTCACGTTTACAGAAATTTCTTGGACAACAAAGAACACGTTGCCCTGAGTCGAGGCAAGCCTGACCTCAATAAAGAAACACTTGTGCGAGTTCATAAAATCGATTTCGCAGGTGATGTTCTTTATGAGGATAGTCCGCGGTCAGGGCTCATTTGGGACGCGATGAAGGACCTTGCTGCTTATGATGGGCATTCCGTCCTCGTTCTCATCCGAGAAGGGTCAATTGATACGCTATTAGAGCGTCTCGGCGCCCATAAATCCGTTGTTGATCGCAAAGAACAAAATATCCGAGAATATGGTGTCGGGGCTCAAATCTTAGTGGATCAAGGTGTGAAAAAGATGCGCCTTATCACGAATACTATGCCAAAGCTGATCGGGCTTGAAGCTTATGATTTGGAACTGGTCGGCATTCAGCCACTCAGCAATCAAAAGGGTCGCTAAATGCTCCATATTCTTATTGTTGAAGCCCGCTACTATGAAGCGATCTCTGACTCACTCTTGGATGGCGCCGTGGCCGCGCTTCAAAAAGGTGGCGCTAAGGTGACAAAGCTCACCGTTCCGGGAGCATTAGAAATTCCTCATGCGATTGCTTATGCCGAAGCTGGCCCGCAGAAATTTAATGGATATGTTGCGTTGGGATGCGTTATCCGCGGCGAGACAACACATTATGATTACGTCTGCCAAGAGTCGGCTCGTGCACTGATGGACCTCGCGGTTAAAGACTGCCTTGCCATTGGTAATGGCATCATCACAGTTGAAAATGAAGACCAAGCTTGGGCGCGGGCGAAGGTTGATCAAAAAGACAAGGGTGGCTTTGCGGCCAATGCAGTTCTCAAAATGATCAGTGTTCGTAAAGCGCTATCGGAGCATGCAAAATAATGAGTGGCGCTCATCCGAAACATCGTCGGGCGGCGCGAGTCGCTATCGTTCAAGCCCTTTACCAAATGGATGTCGCTCAGGCGCCGTCTAAAACTGTTGTTCGTGAATTTCAAAACCATCGCTTTGGATATAGTGATGAGCCCGGCATGGTGCAGGTGGATGAGCCCTTCTTTGAAGACATCATAGACGGAGTCGTCCTTTCGCAAGAGGCTATTGATACGAAAATCAGTAGCCTTCTGCCGGAAAAATGGCCACTTCGCCGTTTGGATCTGACATTGCGAAGTCTGCTTCGCGCCGCATCTTATGAAGTCATGCGCCGACCTGATATTCCCGCAATTGTGATTATCAATGAATATGTATCCATTGCATCTGATTTCTTTGACGGAAAAGAACCGGGCATGGTCAATGGTATACTTGATAAAATTGCCAAAGAGGTGAGGGCTGCTGAATTTGGTCTGACAGGCCCTTTGGCAGGCCCTATACCCGAAGATACTTAGCGTGTTTGAAAGAGGCAGGTCTTGAACGAATTCGATTGGATCGAAACCTATCTCAAACCTCTCGCTGGGCCGGAAGGGTTAGAGCTTTTGGATGATGCTGCCCTCTTAAAAACCAAACCTCATCAAGATTTAGTTCTGACGCAAGATACACTTATTGAGGGCGTGCACTTCTCTGAGGGTGAATATGGTGCCGGCACAGCAGAGCGCCTCATGATTGTTAACTTGTCTGATTTGGCGGCAAAAGGGGCACGTCCGTTAGGCTACCTTTTATCGGTAACTTGGCCGCGTCATCTTCAAGGTAGTTTATTGAAAAAATGGATGGAGGGGTTTTGTAAGGGGCTAGAAAGTCAGCAAAATACTTATGACTTTAAACTTTTTGGGGGAGATACAGTCAAAACGAGCGGGCCTATGACGGTCTCAGCTACATTTATTGGGACTGTCCCCGAAAATTGCATGGTGAAACGTTCCGGAGCGAAAATAGGAGACGATGTCTGGGTAACGGGTACAATTGGCGATGCGCATTTGGGACTTTTACTGTCTCAGGATACAAAACAGCTTTTTGAACATGGCCCAAAGCCTGACGATTTATGGACATGGGAAGAGGCGTTTAGGCATCCTATTCCACGCTTATTGTTCCGGAAAGTTTTAAGAAAATATGCCACAGCCTGTGCAGATATTTCTGATGGGCTTTTATCTGAGGCCAAACATATTGCCAAAGCGAGCGGGACATCTCTGTCTATTCATTTAGCAGATATGCCGCTCAGCAAAGCCTCGCAAGCGTGGTGCGACTTTAAGAGTCCGGAAGACCGAAGGTTAAAGCTTGCGACGGGCGGGGATGATTATGAATTACTCTTTACGGTTCCGACTGAAAACGCGGAACTTATGGTGAGGGCATCACAAAAGCTCGGCATTCCAGTAACTAAAGTGGGGCAGGTTGGATCCGGTAAAGGTTTGGATTGCATCGGGCTTGAAGGCACATCAATCGTACCGAGACGCCTTGGTTATTCCCATTAAGTGTCATTAGCGCGGACCACCCGGGCCACCCGGAACATCCTGTTGGCCACCGATACGGTCTGTCGGAATACGTCCAATTGTCCCAAAGACTTGCTCTAAGACTGAAAGTTGCCGCCCTCGGGTAGGTGTCTCGCGGTCCACATAATTAACAAATTGGCCGTCTTCAATGCCGTATTCTGCGACCTCCAACACTTTTCCGTCTACATCAAAAGAGATTGCTGTAATGGACCGCTCTTCAATTTGTGGGCGCAGATAGGCATAACGTTGGCGTACACTGTTCATGTAAAACCAAACATCTTCATCGATGTCTTCGTCAAATGTGCTTTTGACGGACGGATTACCCAAGCGCGCCAAAACGCTCGTTTTTGTGTCTGTCTCAGGGTTAACTTCCTGAGGTTTATCTCCGGTTGGAACATATCCATGCGTGCGCAAAATAGGATTGCAGGCAGAAAGACTCATCGCCGCAGCGACAAGACAAAGTGATTTCAAAAACGTAGAGGTCATATAGCCACTTTTACTTCTTTCAGAACGTTGTATGACCTACCCAAAGCATCGTCGACTGGCAAGATGCATACTGCGTTAAACAAAGGTTAGTTTTATGGGACTTCTTTCCCGACTACTCGGAAGAACGGATACAGCAAAACGCGATGCGCGTATTGTTTACAACGCGCTTATGAAACAATCGCGACAGCCCGGTTTTTATGGACAGGGCCGTTTTCCTGATAGTTATGATGGTCGCATCGATGTTTTAACGCTGCACATAGCCATGGTTTTAGAGGCTTTGCGAGGCCATGGTGAGCAAGGTGGGCGTTTGTCTCAAGCGTTATTCGATGAAATGAAGGATGATTTTGAAGTAGCGCTGAGAGAAGAGGGAATTTCTGATACAGGTGTGGCTAAACGTATTAAGCCAATGATTCGTTTATTCTACACACGTGTTAAAGACTATACTGAAGCTTTGAACGGCGGCGAAGTTCAAGACGTTGCGGCGGGTTTATATAACAAAACCGATACTCCTTTTGATGACGTTTTTAAGGGGCAGGTCAAAGCTTATACGGATGCTTTTACGGCTGATCTGAAACCAAAAACACTAGGTCAAATCGCTCAGGCAGATTTTCATTTCCAGACCTTATCTTGAAGAGTTTGAAAATTTCTAATTTGATTTTAGATTAAAGATTAGGCATTCGACTTAGCCTCCTTTATAATGAGGAAACAAAAAAAGGGACGCTATGCTTGACGGTTTGGTGGTTTCTATTGATGCAATGGGGGGGGATAATGCGCCCGATATTGTTATTAATGGGATAGAATATTTTTTGAAACATGAAGGGAAGGGCCGTAAGGCGCGCTTTCTTCTTCATGGTGATCAGACCCAAATTGAGCCCTTATTAAAAAAAGCGCCTCGCACACGCGAGCGCTCAGAGGTCTGTCATACTGAAACGTCCATCTCGATGGACGAAAAGCCGTCCCAAGCCCTGCGCAAGGGTAAAGGCAGCAGCATGTGGAATGCTATTCTAGCTGTGAAAGAGGGTCGTGCGGAAATCGCCCTGTCTGCTGGCAATACAGGGGCGCTCATGGCGATGTCGATGATGATCCTGCGGCGTATGCAGGGTGTTCAACGTCCAGCATTGATTGCTGCATGGCCAAGAATTGACGGTCAATGCGTTGTCTTGGATGTCGGTGCCAATGTTGAAGCCAGCGCCTCTCAACTCACTGAATTTGCCGTATTGGGTGACGCGTTTTATCGGGCTTTATATAAAGTTGAAAAGCCTTCGATTGGTCTTTTGAATGTCGGGTCTGAGGATCAAAAAGGTAATGCGAGTGTGAAAGATGCGCATGAGCGCCTCAGTCAAACTCATATTGGCTTAAATTATGTCGGATTCGTTGAGGGCAATGATATATCTTTGGGGAATGTCGATGTTATCGTGACAGATGGGTTTACCGGAAATATTACGATTAAAGCCGCCGAAGGTACTGCCAAGCTAGTGAATAATGTTCTTAACGAGGCTTTATTTGGTAATTTCTGGTCAAAAATAACAACGGCTCTCAATGCTTTTGCTCTGAAAAAAGCAAAAAAACGCATGGACCCTCGTAAGGTCAATGGCGGGGTTTTACTAGGCGTGAATGGGGCTGTTATCAAAAGCCATGGTGGCACGGATAAGGTTGGGTATGCTAACGCTCTCAATATTGCCATTGGATTGGCCGAGAGTAACTTCCTAGAAGAGATTGAACGTGAAGTCGAAGCGCTTCATGATGAAGATGATAATATTGGATTTATTGCTTGATGTTACGTGCGGTTGTTAAAGGTATTGGGGGCTATCTCCCTGAAAATATTGTCAAAAATGATGATTTGGACGAAAAGCTTGAGACAAGCGATGCCTGGATACAAGAACGTACGGGGATTAAACAAAGACATATTGCGGCTGAGGGGCAGACAACATCTGACCTTGGCTATCGGGCCGCATTAAATGCGCTTGAAGATGCCAATCTTACCGTGGACGATTTGGATTTGATCGTCGTGGCAACATCTACGCCTGATTACACGTTTCCTGCGACTGCGACGGTTATCCAAGAACGGTTGGGTATGTCGCATGGGGCCGCTTTTGATCTGCAAGCCGTCTGTAGCGGTTTTCTCTATGGCATCAGTGTAGTTGATGCGATGATAAGGTCAGGTGCGGCTAAAACCGTGCTGCTGATTGGCGCGGAGACATTCTCCCGCATTCTGGATTGGGATGACCGTTCGACCTGTGTTTTGTTTGGCGACGGGGCCGGAGCTATGATTCTTCAGGCTCAAGACAATACAGAAAACGGTGTGATTGAAAGCTTTATCCGCTCTGACGGACGGCATCGCGACATGCTCTACGTGGATGGCGGGCCTTCAAAAACGCAGACAGTCGGCAAGTTGAGGATGCTAGGCAATCAGGTCTTCAAACATGCCGTGACGGAAATCGCCGATGCGATGCAAGCCTGTGCTGATAAAGCGGGTGTAAATATTGCTGATATTGACTGGTTCGTACCACATCAAGCCAATCAACGGATTTTAAACGGCGTTGCAAAACGACTTAAGATTGAACCGGATCAAGTTATATCGACGGTTGCGCTGCATGCGAATACATCTGCGGCTTCTGTTCCCTTGGCAATGCTGAGTGCTGTTAAAGATGGACGTATAAAACGGGGAAACTTGGTGATGCTAGAGGCCTTTGGCGGCGGTTTCACATGGGGCGCTGCACTTTTACGATACTAAGGATGAAATTTTACACGCAAGAGGCTAATCGGTCTGAAATTTAACGCTTTTTTTAAATTTCGCTTGCGTCTAGGCCTTCATATTTGCTTTAAGGGTACATGGCGATGGATATGCAAAATCCCGGAACAGTAACACGAGCCGATTTGGCAGAAGCTGTCTACAGGGAAATCGGTCTTTCTCGTTCCGAGAGCGCGGAACTCGTTGAATCTGTTATTGATTATATTTGTGATGCGCTTCTGAAAGGCAAGCAAGTCAAGCTTGCAGGTTTTGGTACATTTTCTCTGCGGGATAAAAAAGAGCGTATCGGGCGGAATCCAAAGACAGGCGAAGAAGTTCCTATAACCTCCCGCCGTGTTTTAGTTTTTAAACCCTCTCAAGTGCTTCGAGAACGCGTTGATTCGTCATTGACCGTAAAAAAGTGATATAGTGTGATTCTGTGAAGCTACGAATCGGCTGAGTCCATGCAACAAAAGACGACACGCGCATTTAGAACCATCAGTGAAGCGGGCGAAGAGCTCGATTTGCAACCCCATGTCTTGCGGTTTTGGGAATCCAAATTCTCACAAATCAAGCCTATCAAACGTGGAGGCGGGCGTCGTTTTTATCGCCCTGAGGACATTGAATTCCTACGTGGCATAAAAATTCTCCTGCATGATGAGGGCCACCCTATTAAAGACGTTCAAAAGCTTATCCGCCTCAAGGGTCCGGGGCGCGTCATGGAGCTAGGACAATCTGTCGAAAAAGCCGCGCGTGAGAGGGAAGTCAAAGACACGGTTCTTATTCCGGATCGTTTACGTAAAAGCTCCGAGAGTATTCAACGCGTAGAGGCACCTCAGCCTGTTTCTTCTGAACCCAAACCCGCCCCGCCAACTCCGCCCATTACGGTCGTAGAACCAAAGCCGTCATTTGTTGAACAAAAGCCGCCGCCTGAGCAAGCCGAGCCTGATCCGATAGCGATACCTGAACCCGATCATGAAATGTCAGAGGGTGAAAAAGCACAGAACACACAAGACCTTCAAGAAGCCCTTGAGCGGCTTAAGGCGCTTAAATCCCGATGGTCACAATTCGAGTCCAAAAAATCTTAACGGGATTCCTCTATTGCTATCTTTTTCGGGCATGATTATACGCCCGGTCACTAAAGATCGTCGGAGTATAGCGCAGTCCGGTAGCGCACTAAGCTGGGGGCTTAGGGGTCGCAGGTTCGAATCCTGCTACTCCGACCATCTTTGGTCATACGTTTCTGAGAAAATGTCACAGCGAAATTTTGACTAAACGGATTATATCAAGCTCATGATTATTTCAGAACGTGATAAACGTGCCCTCTCGACATGGCTGCTATTTGTAATGTTCCTGGTCGCTGCGATTGTCGTCGTCGGCGGCGCGACGCGTCTCACCAATTCCGGTTTATCGATTACCGAATGGGATCCCATTACAGGGGCTTTACCGCCGTTGTCTAATGAGGCTTGGCTGGCGGAGTTTGAAAAATATAAACAGATTCCTGAATTTGAAACCGAGCATCCTGATATGGATATGGCGGGATTTAAATTTATCTATTTTTGGGAATGGGCACATCGTCAACTCGGTCGCTTGATAGGGCTCGCTTATTTATTACCTTTTGCTTATTTCGCAGTACGTCAGCGTTTGCCTCGTGGTAAATTTTTTCTGTTCCTTATCCCGTTTGTCTTGATCTGTATTCAAGGCGCCATCGGTTGGTGGATGGTGCATAGCGGATTGCAAGAGGGCATGGTGGATGTGAGCCAATATCGCTTAGCCACGCATTTGGGCATGGCATTCGTTATTCTTGGTTTTCTTTATTGGCTGAGGAAAAACACTCAGAATGACTTTGCGAGAACGATATCGGGTTCACCCTATGTGAAACGGACGACGCTCTTCGCGGCTTTGGTTTATCTGCAGATTATCGCAGGAGCCTTCGTTGCCGGGACAAAGTCAGGACGAAGCTATAATGAATGGCCTTTGATGGATGGTGATTTTATCCCTGCGGGGTATGGAATAATGTCACCTTTTTGGAAAAACTTTTTTGAGAACACGGCAGCTATCCAGTTTAATCATCGGATGCTGGCCTATATCATCCTCGCACTCGGTATTTGGATATGGATTTCAGTACGGAAGACAAAAGAGATGCGCGCCATATCAACAATGATGCTTATCATTTTGTTTTGGCAGGTCGGTTTAGGTATTTGGACTTTACTCTCTGGCGAAAATTTTGACCCGCTCCATATCAAATTGGCACTGGTTCATCAATTCTCTTCTATTTTCGTATTCCTTGTGGCCTTGGGGATGGCTTGGAAAAGTCGACATTTTATACGGTAATATAATACCTAAATTCTAACTATCTGAATTTAATGTATATTTTATAATAGGTCGCTGAATTGTAGTGTTGACGGTCTCCGGTTGTTCCTCTAGTTAGCCGCGCTTAGCCAGTAGGTTTAATCTACTGAACACAGAGGATATTATGAAAACGACAAAGTTTTTAAAAACCGCTGAAGTTGAGAAGAAATGGATTCTCATCGATGCGAAAGATGTCGTGACAGGTCGCTTGGCAACATTCATTGCTATGCGTCTTCGCGGCAAACATTTACCTACATACACACCGCATATTGATTGTGGTGATAATGTGATCGTCATCAACGCTGAAAAAGTTGCCTTCACTGGCAAGAAGCGTACAGACAAAGTTTATTACTGGCACACAGGTCACCCGGGTGGTTTGAAAGAGCGTACAGCGGATAAGATCCTCGATGGTCGATTCCCTGATCGTGTTCTTCGTAAGGCCGTGCAGCGTATGTTGCCAAAGGAAAGCCCATTGGCGCGTAAACAACTCTCTAACCTTCGCGTTTACGCAGGGACAGAGCATCCACATGAAGCTCAGAATCCTGAAGTCATCGACTTCAAATCTATGAGCACTAAAAACGTGAAGGGAGCCTAAGTCATGGCTGAGACCCAAACACTTGCAGATCTTAAAGACGTCATGGACGGTACAGCTGGTGGCGATTCCGCTGCTGTTGAAAGCGCTGCGCTTCCTGAACCAAAAATCGACAATCTTGGCCGTGCTTATGCCACCGGCAAGCGGAAAAACTCTATCGCCCGCGTCTGGATTAAACCCGGTAACGGTAAAGTCACTGTCAATGGTCGTGATCAAGAAGTCTATTTCGCCCGTCCTGTGCTTCGCTTGATTATTGCTCAAGCATTCCAAGTTGCTGACCGCGTTGATTCATATGACGTTGTTGCCACTGTCAAAGGTGGTGGCTTGTCCGGTCAAGCTGGTGCTGTCCGTCATGGTATTACAAAAGCCCTCACATATTATGAGCCGGCTCTACGTCGTCCATTGAAGGCAGCTGGCTTTATCACACGTGACTCGCGTGTTGTTGAGCGTAAGAAATACGGTAAAGCGAAAGCCCGTAAGAGCTTCCAGTTCTCAAAGCGCTAAGAATTGGGGCGTTAAGCCTTTACCAAGCGAATCATCGCTATCTATTAAGCGCTTCGGGAGACCGAGGCGCTTTTTTTATGGAATAAAATCATGTCGACTATCAAGAAAGCTGCTGTTTTGGGTGCGTCTGGTTACACGGGCATCGAAATTATTCGCTTAATACAAAATCATCCTTACTTGGAGATCGCTGCGCTGACAGGCCATAGCCGTGCCGGTGAGGCGGCAGGAGATGTTTTCCCGAATCTCTCTCACCTTGACCTACCTGATCTTCAAGATTGGAAAGATGTTGATTGGTCGTCCATTGATGTTGCCTTTGCCTGTCTGCCACACGGGGCGAGCCAAGAGACTATTGCTGAGATACTGCCTCATGTCGGCATTGTCATAGACCTCTCAGCAGATTTTCGTCTGCGCGACCCGGCACTTTATGAAGCGACTTATAATCGCCCCCACAACTTTCCTGATTTACTCAATGAGGCGGTTTACGGGCTATCAGAGTGGGCGAAAGACACGTTAAAAGGCGCAAAACTTATTTCATGCCCGGGCTGTTTTCCGACATGTACGCTTCTCCCGCTCTTACCTTTGTTAAAAGACGGCCTCATAAATAGCAGAGCGCTGCCTGTGTCCGCGATTACGGGTGTGACGGGCGCCGGACGAAAAGCCAGTTTAGGTTTATCTTTCACAGAATTAGCCGAAGGCGCTCATGCTTATGGTGTTGGGCATCACCGCCATGCGCCTGAAATTGATCAAATTATTAAACGTGTGACGGGGCAAGAGAGTGTTGTGACCCTGACACCCCATTTGGTGCCGATGAACCGTGGTATGATCACGACGACTATTGTTAATTTGAAAGACAATGCGTCGCTCGATGATTTACGTAAGTCCTTGCTTAGGGCTTATGCAGATACTCCCTTTGTATCGGTATTGGATAACGGCAATGTGCCACAAACACGACATGTACGCGGCTCAAACCGTTGCCATATCAATGTGTTTGAGAATAGAACGCCTGGCACAGCCGTCGTCATAGCGGTGATTGATAACCTCACGAAAGGTTCATCAGGCCAAGCCATACAAAATTACAATTTGTCTCAAGGTTTGGATGAAACATTGGGGCTTAATACATTGGCTCTTTTCCCATAGCAGCCCCCAAATTGCATGATATGAGCCAATTTTTAGATGACGATGAGACGAAACAAGCCCATATCTATTTTTGGAAATGGCAAATATACGAATCGAGGATAAGCGTGGCGTATAAAAAAGTAATATTCGTGGTTGCGGCGCTTAGCTTATCTGCATGCGCAACAGTAAAAATGCCCAACCTCGATTTTTTGGGTTCAGGGTTTGAGGAAGATGCCAAGAATATAGACCCGTCTATTCCCTCGGTTGATGAGGCCCCAAGCATTCCGACAGATGTGCGATCTGCAAGCGAATGGGATAATTCTGCGCGGGCGATGCTGTCGATACGTGATGGGTTCGAAGTGCCAGATGTTTCTGATGAACAATTAACACCCGAAGAACTAGAACAACGCTTTGAGGACCTGAAAGCAAAAGCGCAGGCTTACAAGGCTGATGACCCGCAATAAGGGCTGAACGTTAAGGGGACAGTCATGGTTGAGACTAAAGAATTCTACAGAATTAAACGCCTTCCGCCTTATGTATTCGCGGAGGTCAATAAGCTCAAAGCCGAACTGCGCGCCGGTGGCATGGATATTATAGACTTTGGCTTCGGCAATCCTGATTTGCCGACCCCGCAGCATGTCATTGATAAGCTTATACAAACGGTTCAAAAGCCAAAGACTACCGGTTATTCGGCCTCGCGAGGGATTAAAGGCCTTCGGCAAGCTTGTGGACGGTATTATAAGCGTCGCTTTGATGTTGATCTTAATCCTGAAACAGAAATTATCGCCACGATTGGCTCAAAAGAGGGCTTCGCAAACCTTGCACAGGCCATCACGGCTCCGGGGGATGTCATATATGCGCCAGACCCGTCTTATCCGCTTCATGCCTATGGTTTTATTATTGCAGGCGCGAAAATTCAGGGGATTCCGGCGATTACGGCAGATGAATATCTAGCAGGTGTCAAAGAGGCATTGGCCAAAGCTGATAAGCCACCCATGGCAATCGTTGTCTGTTTCCCGTCTAATCCAACAGGACATGTATGTGATTTGAGCTTCTACGAAGAGATCGTCGCGATTGCAAAAGCGAATGATATCATTGTGTTATCTGATCTTGCTTACTCTGAAATCTATTTTGGTGATCCTCCGCCGTCTATTTTTCAGGTCAAAGGCGCAAAAGAAGACATTCTGGCAATTGAAACAACGTCCCTGTCAAAAACATATTCGATGGCCGGTTGGCGTATGGGCTTTGCCGTCGGATCAGAACGCCTCATTGCCGCTCTCACGCGAGTGAAGTCTTATCTGGATTATGGAGCTTTCACGCCTATTCAAGTGGCCGCCTGTGCAGCATTAGATGGCCCACAAGATGTTGTTGAACACGCGCGAGCCATCTACCGTAGCCGCCGAGACGTCATGGTCGATAGCTTTGGCCGCGCAGGCTGGGATATTCCGTCGCCCGATGCCTCTATGTTCGCTTGGGCGCCTTTGCCGAAAGGGTTTGAGTCTTTGGGCTCGGTCGGATTTTGTAAACTCTTGATGAAAGAGGCAGGTGTGGCAGTTTCGCCGGGTAATGGTTTTGGCCCGCACGGTGAAGGCTATGTTCGAATTGCCTTGGTCGAGAATGAACAGCGTATCCGGCAAGCGGCGCGGAATATCAAAACATTTATTTCCAATCATTCTAAAACTGCAGCCGAATAAATTTCATTTATGTCTCCACAAATCAGGGGCGGATGTGATAGGGCAGACAAAATTTCTTTAAGAGGCTGATGTGTCAAAAATCGGATTTAATACAGGTTTGGCGCTTCGTGCGGCCCTCGTCACAGAAAAAGCCGCGATTGCGGCGTCTAAACTCGCAGGGCGTGGCGACGAAAAGGCGGCGGACCAAGCTGCTGTCGATGCAATGCGGACAGATTTGAATACAATGGACATTAAAGGTCGCGTTGTGATCGGTGAGGGTGAACGCGATGAGGCTCCGATGCTCTATATTGGCGAAGAGGTCGGTAAAGGCAAAGGGCCGGAGATCGATATCGCTTTGGATCCACTCGAGGGCACAACACTTACCGCAAAAAATATGGCCAATGCATTGGCTGTCATGGCCTTTGCGCCGCGCGGGGGACTTCTTTATGCCCCAGATACTTATATGGACAAAATCGCCATTGGCCCCGGCTATGCAGAGGGTTTGGTGGATTTGGATAAAAGCGTTGAGGACAATGTGATGGCTCTGGCGAAAGCCAAAGGTGTTAGCCCCAAAGACATCACGGTTTGCGTGCTTGATCGTGCGCGTCACAGCCCAATCATTGAAGCGCTGCGTGGTATGGATGCCAAGGTTAGCCTTATCACGGATGGTGATGTCCAAGGCGTCATCGCGACGACCGACCCCGACACACAAATCGATATGTATATCGGGCAAGGCGGCGCGCCCGAAGGTGTCTTGGCAGCTGCAGCTCTGCGCTGTGTTGGCGGACAAATGCAAGGTCGCTTGCATTTTCGGAATGATGATGAAGTCGCGCGTGCGCGTCGCGTAGGAATCGACAAACTAGACGCGAAATATGACCTCATGGGTCTTGCTTCCGGGCCAACTATTTTTTCTGCGACAGGCGTGACGCAAGGCTCACTCTTGGATGGTGTCAGAACATCTAATGGACGTGTGCATACGCACACACTTATCATGAACTCTGTTGATCGAGCCGTGCAGAAGCTCCGTTCCGCTCGCCCTATCTCGTGACAACTGACGCGCTTCTGAATGTAACTCACTCTATTCGTGGTCAAAAATGGATAAATCGCGCATCTGAGGCGGCGGTCGAAGTTCTTTTGCAAGCGTGTGACGTGTCTCCACTCGCAGCTAGGTTATTGGCTGGTAGGGGTGTTGAGCCCTCTCATGTGAGCCAGTTTTTATCACCCAAGCTCAGGGATAGTCTGCCTGACCCATCCTCATTGATGGATATGGACAAAACCGTCGCGTTGATTTTTGAGGCAATCGATCAAGAGCGATCTGTCTGTATCTTTGCGGATTATGACGTAGATGGGGGGACGTCAGCGGCTCAACTTTTGCGTTGGGCACGGGGTATGGGACAAGATTGGTCACTTTATGTGCCTGACCGGCTCTTGGAAGGCTATGGGCCCTCAGTGCAGGCTTTCGAAAAAATAAAGACAGATGGGACGGATTTGGTCATCACAGTGGATTGCGGGGCTGCCGCGCATGAGGCGTTGTCTCATGCTACGGATATTGGCTTGGACATCATCGTGATTGATCATCATTTGATGGATGAAAGTCGGCCCAAGGCCAAAGCCATTGTGAACCCCAACCGACAAGATGATACATCTGGGCTCGGCCATCTGGCGGCGGCGGGCGTGACATTCATGACCGTTGTTGCGCTTAACCGAGAAGCCAAGCGGCGGGGTATGCGAGTGCCGGTTTCAACGATGGAGCTATTGGGTTTGGCGTCACTCGGGACGATTTGTGATGTGGTGCCTCTCACGGGATTAAACCGCGCAATTGTGGCGCAAGGCTTGAAGGTGCTTTCCAAGCAAAAGGACGCAGGCATTCAAGCTTTGGCTGATGTCGCAAACCTCAAACCGCCTTTTACCACCCGCGATGTGGGTTTTGGTTTTGGCCCTCGTATTAATGCAGGCGGACGCATAGGTGTTTCCCATATGGGCGCAGAATTGCTGCTTACAGAAAATGCACAGCTTGCCTATGCTCACGCGGCGGAACTAGACCGCGTCAATGCAGAGCGTCGTGCAATTCAAGACCGTATTCAATCAGAAGCCATGGAAGCCGCCGCCAAAAGTAATGAAACGGATGCCATTATTGTGGTCGCTATGAAAGATTGGCATCCTGGTATCATTGGAATTGTCGCCGGACGCATTAAAGACAAGTTTAATAAACCTGCTATCGTCATAGGGATTGATGACAAGAATATCGGCAAAGGTTCCGGGCGTTCCATTAAAGGCGTCAATTTAGGCGAAGCTTTAGCGGCAGCGAAAGGCGAGGGCATCCTTCTCTCAGGTGGCGGTCACGAAATGGCGGGCGGATTAGCGATAGATCCCGCCCAAATCAAAGCTTTCAAGAATTTTATATCTGAAAAGCTCTCATCCTCTGTTGAACTGGCGCTTCAAAACCAAGCTTTAAAAATCGATGCTCTTATTCATCCCAAAGCCGTATCCTTGCAAACACTGGATATCATCGACACCGTGGGGCCATATGGAGCAGGCAACCCAAGCCCTGTTTTTGCATTTTCTGATGTTATTATTGATTATGCGGAACGCCTAAAAGGCCATCATGTGCGGGTTTCAATAAAAAGCCGCGACGGAACGACATTGCGGGCCATGGCATTTGGTGCCGAGGATTCGGGGCTTGCCGAAATTTTGCTCTCAGGCGGGAATCAACCGCTTCACATCGCAGGACAAATTAAGCGGAATGAATGGAACGGCCGTATTTCTGCTGATTTCCATATCCTTGATGTGGCTTTGGTCTAATAACGACGTCACTTTACGCTTCGAAAATGAGAGTTTTGCTGACTTTTTTGTAAAATAGGACTTGCACCGTCTTAAACTCAATTCTATATCGCGCGGACTGATGATGCGGTCCCTTCGTCTATCGGTTAGGACGCTAGGTTTTCAACCTGGAAAGAGGGGTTCGATTCCCCTAGGGACTGCCATCAGTTTTTCCTCCTCTTTAACTGATATTATGCGCTTCACCTTGAGGTTCTTTTTGTTTATGTCTGCGACATGAAAAAAATACTTGTCACGCTTGTTCTCTTCGCCCTTATGTTTGTTTCTGCTTTTGCACAGACGAACCCGGATGATGACGTCAACTTCGGACCACCTCAACCGCTTGTAATTGTAACAGAGTCAGGCGTTCAGGACTTTATGGTTGAAGAAGCCAAGACGGCGGATCAACAGGCGCGGGGTATGATGTTTCGCGACAATATGGGTGATAATGAAGGCATGATTTTTGAATTTGCCGAACCGAAAGTCGCAAGTATTTGGATGAAAAACACCGCTATCCCGCTTGATCTCTTATTCGTGCGCTCTGATGGAAAGATACTTAAGATTGAACATATGGCACAACCGTATTCCTTACGCAGTGCGTCTTCAGAGGCTGTCGTCGCGGCTGTTGTGGAAATCAAGGGCGGCCGCTCCAATGCGTTGGGTATTCAACCCGGCGACACAATAAAACACACATTTTTCGGGAATTCTGCACCTTAAGCGCTTGAATTATTTTCGCGTCGCTTTAATAGGCTCTCACCATGTGTCGGGGTGTAGCGCAGCCTGGTAGCGCACCTGTTTTGGGAACAGGGGGTCGCAAGTTCGAATCTTGCCACCCCGACCATGGTTTTTCACTATATTTAGTTAACTGGCTCGCCTCTTATAGAGGTGGTTGTTAGATTCTATAGGCTGTGAAAGCTTTGATCCACCATCAGACCGTTCGCTTCTTCCGCCAAACCCGCCGCTTTCAAAAACCCCATCCCCGCTTCCCAAACTTCGCTTACACTTCGTGTATGAGA
>CAYGTR010000008.1:0-86445 GCA_964352855.1 uncultured Algimonas sp.
CCGTATTTCACCATATAGGACATTTGGCGTCCGTTTTGGCCATGCGGGTAAACACCTGCATCTGTACCATAAGCGATTTTGACGCCAGCTTTCGCGGCGGCCTCAAAACGTTCGCGTTGTTTTTTGCCGACGACGCGTTCTTTGGCGAGACTTTCTTCCAAGATGCCTGCGGCTTCGCCCTCGCCCAGAATATAATCGGACACATAAATATCCATGGAGACATAAGTTCCGTTTTTCTTTGCCTCACGGATGCCGTCATCAGAAATAAAACTGGCATGTTCAACAGAATCGACACCTGCGCGAATGGCTGTGTTAATCCCGTCTTCGCCATGGGCGTGAACTGCAACTTTCAAGCCCAATAATTTGGCTTCATCCACAATCGCTTTCATTTCTTCAAAACTGAATTGTTGTGCGCCGATTTTTGTGCCCTTGGACAAAACACCGCCCGTGCCGCAAAATTTAATCACTTTGGCGCCGTATTTATTATTTTCCCGCACTTTGGCTCGCGCGGCCCAAGGCCCATCCGCCACACCTTGCCCGACAACTTCGTCTTCATAAGGCAAAAGATTATTGTCGCAATGCCCGCCTGTAATGCCGATAGACGGCCCCGCCGGAATAATCCGCGGCCCCGGGACAACCCCGTCATCCACCGCATTCATCAAATCCACATCCGCAAAGCCCGGTGCGCCCAAATTCCGCACCGTTGTGAACCCGGCCATCAAGGTTTTCTCGGCATTAGAAACGCCGTGGATCGTAGCGCTGGGTGTAGATTCCTTAAGCCGATTATAACCATGCAAGTTAGAATTTCCGATCAAATGCACATGGCTGTCCATTAGTCCCGGCAGGACTGTATAACCAGAGAGGTCAATCCGCTCGACAGAATCAGGAATGTCCAGCCCTTCAATTTCAGCCCTCGCGCCAATGGCTTTTATCTTTCCGCCTTCAATTAAAATCATCTGATTTCTCAAAACGCGACCTGTGTCTGTATCAATCAGACGGCCCGCCTCAATGAGTTTGACTCCTTCATCATTCTCGTAATTTTCTGCCATAGCAGATGTGTTTAGCAAAGCTGTACCGAGCAAAAGGGCGAGTGTGTGAATCATGCGCATAAAAGGCTCCTTATCTTTTTTCTACCTTAGACTCAGAAAACCAAAGCCGCAAAGAAAAGTGTCCCTTAGGAGAAATCTTCTCTTAAGGGACACTTTTAGTACAACAAACAAATAATATTATGCCTTGCTTATTTAACAGCCTGCGTCACAATATTTTCCAGTAGCTCCTGACGTCCCGAGACAGGTTTAGGAGAGGTGTTGTCCTTCAAGCAGGCCGTTGCCATATCATCAAGTGTCGCTTTTCCGGCCAGCATATCGGCGCCCAATCCGGAGTTCCAACCCTTATATCGCGCATCTTTGAACGCCTGTAACTGATCATTTTCAATCATGGCGACAGCGTTTTCTAAAGCGCGGGCCAAGAGATCCATCCCGCCAATATGTCCATGAAAGAGGTCTTCTGCATCCACAGATTGACGCCGGACTTTGGCATCAAAATTAGAGCCGCCCTTTTTGAAACCGCCCCCTTTGAGAATATAATAAAGAGCCAATGTTGTTTCACGCAGATCATTTGGGAATTGGTCCGTGTCCCATCCATTTTGGGGATCGCCGCGATTAAAATCAATGGAGCCAAAAATGCCGAAAGCATTCGCCATTTCGACTTCATGCTCAAAGCTGTTTCCGGCCAGCGTCGCATGGTTGGGTTCGATATTTACGCCGACTTCTTTTTCAAGCCCATATTGCTTTAGAAAACCATAAACTGTGCCGACATCGCGATCATATTGGTGCTTTGTCGGCTCATGGGGTTTCGGTTCAATCCAAATATCCCCCTCAAAGCCGATCTTATGTTTATGCTCAACAACCATGGTCAAGAACCGCCCGAGCTGTTCCATTTCTTGCCCGACATTCGTGTTTAAAATCGTATCATACCCTTCGCGACCACCCCAGAGGACATAACCCTGCCCGCCCAAACGCTTCGTTGCTTCAAGGCAGTGTTTGACCTGTAAAGCGGCAAAAGCCGCCACATCAGGATTCGGGTTCGTGGACGCCCCGGCCATATAGCGCGGGTGAGAGAACATATTCGCTGTCCCCCAGAGAAGCTTCGTTGAGGACTTCTCCATCTTGGCTTCTATCTTATCGACTATTTTGGTGAAATTTTTAACATGTTCTTTCGGTGTCTCTGCTGCGGCCATGACATCGACATCATGGAAACAAAAATAGGGGTTGCCCAATCGCTCAAAGAAATCAAACGCAGCATCTAATTTGGCCTCTGCGGCTTTTTGGTTATTCTTCGCGTCGTGCCATGGACGATTAAATGTGCCGCCGCCAAAAATATCGAATCCGTCCCAACAGAAATTATGCCAGTAGCAAACCGCGACGCGTAAATGCTCAGCCATCGTTTTACCCATCAGCTTTTTATTTGCATCATAATGTTTAAACGCCAAAGGGTTTGCACTCTCCTTGCCTTCAAATTTAATCGGGTCGATATGGTCGAAATATCCGCTCATTATAATGTCCTTAATCTAAATCTTTTGTTGCGTGATAAAGCTTGGAAAACGTCGCCCGGCGTTCTTGGTAAAGATCACGCATGTCTGTGTTGGGCTCAATGATGTGATCAACGGGAGGCGGCATGCAAATATCTTGGTAAGCCTCGCCGCTGATACAAAGTCGCGCAAGGCGAGCCGCACCGAAGGCAGGCCCGACAGCTGAGGTTCTTCTATAGGTAAGCGGCAAATCCATTGCGCTGGCAATGATTTCACCCCACCAGTTTGACCGCGAGCCACCACCGATAACGGACAGGCTGTCTATTTTGGCACCTGTCGCTTTCAACACGTCAACACCGTCAGCCAGTGCAAAGGCAACGCCCTCTAGGGCCGCTTGTGCCATTGTCAGGGGTGTATCCGCATGGGTGAGCCCATAAAATGCACCCTTCGCTTTTGCGTCATTATGCGGAGTGCGTTCTCCTGAAAGATAGGGCAAAAATATAGCGCCTCTGCCCGGCATTTTGGCATCGGCTGTTTGGTTATAAAGTTCGGCTTCGGTTTTAAATCCTGCGATACTTGCGACAAAATCAATCGCGCTGGCAGCAGACAAAATCACGCTCATCTGATGCCATCGACCGGGTAGTGCATGACAAAATGTATGTACGGCACCTTTTGTGTTGGATCGATATTTATCGTCTGCCAGAAAGACAACGCCGGAAGTTCCCAAAGAGATAAAACCTTCGCCCGAATTGACGACACCTACTCCGACAGCACCCGCCGCATTATCCCCGCCACCAGCCGCAATAGGCACCAGAGGCATACCCCAATCATCCGCCATTTTGCGGCTAAGTTTCGCCGTCGCCTCAGAGCCCTCAAAAAGCTCCGGCATGTGGGATCGATCCAAGCCTGTCAGCGCCAAAACATCATCAGACCAATCACGCTTGGCGACATCTAGCCATAATGTGCCCGCACTGTCTGATAGATCGGAGGCACGCACCCCGCTCATGAGGAGCCGAACATAATCTTTCGGCAAGAGCACTTTGGCGATGCGTTTGAAATTATCGGGTTCATATTCTCGCATCCAATGGAGTTTGGGCGCCGTAAATCCGGGCATGGCCAGATTGCCTGTTATATCGGTGAGAGACGGCATATCCGTCATCATCGTCTGACAAGTCTCACCACTGCGTCCATCATTCCATAAGATTGCCGGACGAATGATTTTATCATTTGCGTCCAGACAGGTCGCGCCATGCATTTGGCCGGTAAGACCAATCGCTTTGACCGCATGCCGCGCGCGACTGTCTAATTTTAAGACGGCCTCATTTGTCGCGCGCCACCAATCTGCCGGATCCTGCTCAGACCATAGAGGTCTGGGACGGGAGACAGATAGAGATGCTGTGGCTTGGTCAATCACAACTTGAGCGTCATCGACCAAGACGGCCTTAACCCCGGATGTGCCAATGTCGAGACCGAGATACATTACTGCACAGTCAAAGTCGTCGTTTTGACGTTCTGAGAACTATTCCCCACCATAATATCAAATTCACCCGGCTCTACGACGCGGTCCATATCCAGATTGTAGAACCAAAGCGATTCTTTTGTGATGGGAAGCGTCACGACTTTACTCTCACCGGGCTCTAGGCTCACACGTTTAAAACCCTTAAGGTCTTTGACGTTCCGCGTCACTGTGCTGACTTTGTCTCGGATATAAAGTTGGATAATTTCATCTCCGGCCACATCCCCCGTATTCGTGACCGTTACGGACACATTTGTGTTGCCGTCAATGCCTATTGTTGGAGACGATAAAGTGGGCTCGGACACATCAAAAGTCGTATAGCTCATACCTTCGCCAAAAACGTAAAGTGGAGATGCATCCACAAAAGCATAACCACGACGTGCTGTCGGTTTGTGATTATAAAAGGCCGGAATTTGGCCAACTGTGCGGGGGATTGTGACAGGCATTTTTCCGGAGGGATTCGCGTCGCCAAATAGCAAATCGGCCACAGCCGTCCCCGTTTCTTGACCCAATATCCACCCATAGAGAATGGCATCTAAATTATCCTCAACATTGACCAGAGACAAAGGTCTGCCTGAGATAATAACCGACACAATTGGTTTGCCTGTTGTTGCCAAAGCGTCGACGAGTTCTTTTTGTTCGCCAATAAGCGTAATGTCGCTCCGGTCACCAGGATGTGTTTCTGACCACGCCTCGCGTGATGTGGACTCATCGCCACCAATTGCAAGAATGATTAAGTCGACATCTTTCGCAATTGAGACGGCTTTGAAAATATCACTGCGGTTCTGATCGGGGTCGATCAAATTGACCTCATCGTCCCACCAAGACCGATTGTCAGTCAGCGTTACACCTTGTGAATGGATCACATCAATCGTATCGCCGACTTTATTTTGGATGCCGTCTAAAATTGAAATTGTTTGGCGGGGCTCATCAGAATATCCGCCCAAAACTGTAATAGCGGCATTGGGGCCAATCACGGCAATTCTCTTATATTTCGACTTATCCAAAGGCAGGATATTATTTTCGTTTTTTAACAAGACCGCGGCCTTACGCGCGGCCTCTTCGGCCAGGTCACGCGCCTCCTGATTGCCAGTTATCTCTTCCGCATAATCCGGATCTGCAAAAGGTGTTTCAAAAAGATTGGCCCGCATTTTCATCTCGAGCACACGACGCACGGCTTGGTCAATTAAAGCAACATCAAACTCACCTGCTTCGATTTTTTCTTTCAGCGCATAATAAGCAATGCCGTCGGGAAGCTCTAAGTCCACACCGGACTTCAACGCAATCGCCCCAGCGTCAGCAATATTATCGACAATATTATGGCGACGATCTAATTCATTTATGGCGAAATAATCCGCGACCACAGCCCCGTCAAATCCCCACTCCCCACGCAAGACGTCATTTAATAACCAACTATTCGCATGAGACGGAACCCCGTCAATTTCATTATAGGATGCCATAACAGAGGCCGCGTTAGCTACTCGTATCGCAGCCTTAAAAGGCGGAAAAAACCGCTCATAAAGCTCGCGTTCTGAGACTTGGCTGGGCCCAACATTCATCCCGCCTTCAGGTTGGCCGTGACCCGTCATGTGTTTTAGCGTTGCAACAACCTTATCATCCGCAATCGGAAAACTATCACCCTGAAAGCCTTTGACTGCCGCCACGCCCATGCGCGACACAAGATAGGGATCTTCGCCGTAAGTTTCCTCAATCCGTCCCCATCGCGGATCAAGTGCAATATCCACAACAGGCGACAGCACGTGGTGCGCGCCGCGCGCCCGAATTTCACGCGCTGTTACGGAATAGACTTCTTCTACTAATTCTGTGTCAAACGTTGCCGCGAGGGCAATAGATTGTGGAAAGCTCGTCGCTTGATAAGCCTGAAACCCATGAAGGCCCTCTTCGTGAAACAGCGTTGGAATGCCCAAGCGCGTTTCTTCAATATGCCACTTTTGGATAGCATTGATGAGTTCCGCGGTGTTTGAGGCATTTCGTCCCGTGAGGCTTCGAACGACAGTTGCGTCATTAACATCTTTTCGCTCACCGCTGGACTCCATGCCCTGCGTATCTTGGGGTCGCGCAAAGCATCCGACACCATGCGGGAATTCAGCCTTCATTTTTTCGGGATTAAATGTGCCGTCTTGCTCAATCACTTTTTTCTTGTCAAACCAAATACAAGATATTTGCGCGAGCTTTTCGTCTAGCGTCATTTCTTCTAGCAACGTATTGACGCGGTCATATGAGGACTGAGTGACGATAGGCGTTTTTTCGCTTCTCGATATCGTCTCGGAAGGTGTCGAGGCCGAGCACCCTGTCAAAAAAGCCGTTAGAATGATTGCGCTCGCGCTGTGTTTTAAAAGACTAAAGGTTGACATGGCGAAGTCCTTTTGTGCGCTCTTTGGCGGGGGAGCTATTTATTCTTGATTACAAACCAGAATTACGCCAATATGACAACGTTGTCAATTACACAATAAGGCACGCTGACACCTCATGACGACAATCATCGACATTGCGAAAGAAGCCGGTGTGTCCTTTAAGACCGTTTCGCGGGTCCTGAACGGCGAAGCCAATGTTCGCCCAACGACACGTGAAAAAGTGCTCAAAGCTGCAAGGGGTCTGAATTATAGCGCCAATACCGCTGCCCGCAATTTGCGATCAAAGCGCCCTAAAATGGTCGCGCTTCTTATAAATAATCCGAGTGAAAGTTACGCTCAAAGCCTTCAGCTCGGGGCCTTAATGGGGTGCCAAAAACACGGCCTCTTTCTCCGCCTCTATGACACTGCAGATGCAGACACATTATATGGACTTGCAGACGGCAATCAATTTATCGGGTTTATTCTGGCACCGCCCATATCCGATAGTAAAGCGGCGTTAGACACGCTTGAGAAAATCGGCCTCCCCTTTGTCTGCTTAGGCTCAGAACATGCCGATGCGGCGGGAATTCGTATTGGCGTGAACGACAGAGGTGCAGCTTTTGAAATAACAAACCATCTTTTATCGCTCGGGCATAAAAATATCGGCTTTATAAAAGGCCATCCTGATTATGATGTGTCGGGCCATCGATTTGAGGGCTATAAAGCTGCGTTGACCCAAAACGGCATCACGCTTAATTCTGATCTTATAAAGCATGGGCAATTCTCTTACGCCTCGGGTCTTGAGGCGGCTGAAGAACTTCTATCATATCCGGCGCGCCCGACAGCCATTTTTGCCAGCAATGATGAAATGGCAGCGGGGTGCCTTGCCGCTGCCTATAAGAAAGGCCTGCGCGTGCCTGACACACTCAGCATCGTGGGGTTTGATGACTCCCCCATTGCAACGGCTGTTTACCCTCAACTCACAACTATCCGGCAATCCCTTACAGATATGGTAGAGACAGCCGTTGAGCTTTTGGTCAAGCATCCGGAGGACACACCCATCACAAAACTTATCATGGATCACACATTGATTGAACGGGACTCGACCGGGCCTGTCCCTCAAATTTAACCAATCAAAAATTGACACCGCTGTCATTTTGGCTGAATATCATTTTAACGAAGGCAATCTACTTGCCTCATAACATAAAGTCTTAAGGGGATATAATGTCAGACACAAAAGAAATGGGAAGTACGCGTTTTATCTTCCTGATAACGATTGTCGCCACGCTGGGCGGCTTTCTCTTTGGCTATGATAGCGGCGTCATTAACGGAACGGTTGACGGCCTACAAAAAGCATTTAATTCAAACAGTGTAGGTACCGGGCTTTCTGTATCTTCAATGCTGCTGGGTTCTGCCGTGGGTGCTTTTGCCGCCGGGTGGCTTGCCGATAAATTCGGGCGCCGCAACATGCTTATTATCGCCGCGCTTTTCTTTATTGTAAGTGCTTGGGGGTCGGGCATAGCAAACGCACCCACTGAATTTATTATTTATCGTATCATTGGCGGCCTAGCCGTTGGGGCGGCGTCAGTCATGGCACCCGCCTATATCTCTGAAATTGCGCCCGCCGAGCAACGTGGAAAGCTAACCTCCATCCAACAAGTTGCCATCATTGCAGGCTTGTTCCTCTCTTTCCTGTCTAACTATTTCCTAGCGAAAACAGCGGGCGGCTCGACAGAGATGTTTTGGGGTGGATTTGAAACATGGCGTTGGATGTTCTGGATGGAACTTATTCCGGCCTTCCTTTTCTTGGGACTATTATTCTTCATCCCGAAAAGCCCTCGCTATTCAATGTTCAAAGACGACGAGGTTGGTGCCAAAAAAACTTTGGTGAAATTATTTGGTGAGCCGAAAGCCTCCAGGAAAGTCGAAGAAATCCGCAACTCACTGGCAAATGATCATAAACCCTCTCTGCGGGACACCTTGGCAGGCGTAAATAATAAAGGCTTTGTCTTTCGTTCAATCGTTTGGGTCGGCATTGGCCTTGCCATGTTCCAACAGCTTGTCGGTATTAATGTTGTCTTTTATTACGGGGCCGTCTTGTGGCAAGCTGTTGGCTTTACAGAAAATGACGCTCTGCTGATTAACGTCCTATCAGGCGGACTGTCCATTGCGGCGGTTCTCGTGACGCTTGCGACCATTGATAAAATTGGCCGAAAGCCTTTCTTGCTTTGGGGTTCAGTGGGGATGTTTTTGACACTTGCCACAGTCGCCTTCGCCTTCTCTCAGGGTCAACTTGTTGACGGCACGCTAGAACTCCCAGGCAAGATGGGCCTTGTCGCGCTGATTGCGGCTAATGCTTATGTTGTCTGCTTTAACATGAGCTGGGGGCCGGTCATGTGGGTGATGTTGGGTGAAATGTTCCCCAACCAAATCCGCGGCTCCGGTCTGGCTGTGGCAGGTTTCGCTCAGTGGATCACAAACTTTGCGATCACATGGTCATTCCCGGTCTTCCTGGCGGGTATTGGCCTCGCTGCGGCCTATGGCATCTACGCCTTCTTTGCGTTCGTCTCTGTCTTCTTTGTCTTCTGGATGGTCAAAGAAACCAAAGGCAAAGAGCTCGAGGATATGCAAGGTTAAACACCTTACTCATAATGGCTTTATAAAGACGTCGTAAAAGCGGCGTCTTTTTTGTATGAGGCGCTCAACAAAAAAGAAAGCGCCAATCCTGACGCGACCTCAAAATATAAAACTGTCCGGAAAATGGAGCGGGCGATGAGATTCGAACTCACGACCCTCACCTTGGCAAGGTGATGCTCTACCACTGAGCTACGCCCGCTCAAATTTGCGTATCGAAGTCAATATGACCCCGTGAGGCAGAATTCGCGCTATATACCCCCTTTCCAATGTTTTTCAAGCGATTTGATGTAGTTTTTTCACTCGCACTCATTTGGGCTTCGCGTTAGCTATTGCGCTATGACGCACCCCGCCGAAACCCGCTTATTTGCCTTATTCGACAGGCTCGGTATTGCTCACGAAACGCGGGAGCATGAGGCCATATTTACTGTCGATGAGGGCCAAGATATTAAAACCGACATGCCGGGCGGACATACGAAAAACCTGTTTTTAAAAGACAAAGCCGGCGACTACGTCTTGATAAGCGCTATCAGCGCGACCCCGATCCGCCTGAACCAACTCCATAAGGTTTTGGGCACCAAGCGCCTGTCCTTTGGGAAAGAGGAGCCGCTTTATGAGCTCTTGGGTGTGCGACCCGGCTCTGTCACATTGTTTTCAGTTTTAAACGACACAGACGCAAAAGTGCGGCTTGTCCTTGATAAAGCCTTATTTGATTTTAAACGGGTTTGGTTTCACCCCTTGCGAAATACCGCCAGCACCGCCATTTACACATCAGATATTATACGTTTCACCGAGGCGGCGGGCCATGTCCCGACAATTGTCGACTTTACTGTCCTCGGCTATGAAACACAGATTGACATATAGGATAAGAGCATGAGCGATCTAGCGGCCGATAAAATGCAAGACATTATCAAAGACTCCTCAGACATGGCGTTTATGGCCGATGTGATTGAGGCCTCGAATGAGACGCCTGTTGTTGTTGATTTTTGGGCGCCATGGTGTGGCCCTTGTAAACAGCTGATGCCCGCACTGGAGCGCACCGTCAAAAAGGCGGGCGGCAAGGTCAAAATGGTGAAAATCAACATTGATGAAAATCCCGGAGTTGCCGGACAGCTGGGGGTGCGGTCTATCCCCGCTGTGTTTGCGTTTAAAGGCGGGCAGCCCGTAGACGGATTCATGGGCGGACAGCCCGAATCCGAGCTTGAGAAATTTATCGGGCGATTGGCAGGTGATGTTGACCCCGTTGATGAGGCGCAAATATTAGTGGATCGCGGGCGCGACAGCCTCGCAGCAGGGGATGCGGGCGGCGCGGCACAGGATTACGCCCAAGCGCTTAGCCTTGACAGCAATAACCCATCCGCGCGTGCAGGCTTGGCTCAAATTTATTTAGATACAGGCAATGAGGAAGGCGCAGCCGAATTAATTGCCGAAACACCCGAAGCCAAAAAAGATCACCCTGAAATCGCCGCCATTCGGTCTAAACTGACTTTAGCCGCAGCCGCGCCGGAACCTGATGCCCTTGATCCAACGATTGAGCTTGCCGCAGCGGTAGAGGCAAATCCCAATGACCTTGATGCTCGCCTAAAGCTCGCTCAAGGTCTGGCGGCGACGAAACGTAATGGAGAGGCGGTTGAGCACCTGCTTTACTCCATTCGAAAAAACCGCGCGCATAACGGCGAGGCCGCGCGGCTTTTCTTGTTGACGATATTTGAAGCTGAGGGGCCACAATCGGAAATATCCATAGATGGGCGTCGCGAATTGTCGTCTATTTTGTTCGCTTAGCCGTAAAGAGATTATGAGCGCATATTACAAATCATTAGCCCGACGCACATCCCCGGAGGTCGTGCCGCTATTTCCATTGAACGGCACTGTGCTTTTGCCGGCTTGTGATCTGCCGCTCAATATTTTCGAGCCCCGCTATCTCAATATGGTCGACGACGCCCTAAAAGGGGATCGGCTCATCGGCATGGTCCAAAGCCGAAAAGACGGCTTGGCGTCTATTGGCGGCCTCGGACGTATTATTCAGTTTTCAGAGACAGAAGATGGCCGCTACCTGATTGTCTTAAAAGGGCTCAAACGATTTAAGATCGTTAAAGAGGTCGAGACGACATCTCCCTATCGTCAAGCTAAAGTGGTTTACGACGCCTTTGAAAAAGATTCGGAGATTCATGCAGCCAAACGCACAACTGAAGCCCTGTCCGAAGGGGGCCGCACAGACCGATCCGCGCTCACCGTCGCTATGAAATCATTGGCCAAAAAATTAGGTGTGCAAGTTGATTGGGACGCTTTGTCAGACATCCCTCTTCCTGTCCTCATCAATCAAGCCGCCATGATTTCGCCGTTTCAACCCGAAGACAAGCAATCTCTTATTGAGGCGATTTCAACGGATGAACGCCGACGCTTATTAATTGGCTTAATGCATTTATATGCAGGCAATGAAAGTTCCGGCGACTCTAAAACCCAGTAGGACAAAACATGAGTGATGAACCCGTCATCGACCCCAAAATGCTAAGCGTTCTCGTCTGCCCTAAAACTCGCGGGCCGTTGACATATGACTCAGCGACCAAAGAGTTGATTAGTAAAAAAGGTAAACTAGCTTTTCCTATACGTGAGGGCGTGCCAATTTTATTAATTGATGAGGCACGGCCTCTCTAACGCCTTGACGCCCACCCCGTCCCTTCCCATTTACCTGAGGAAGGTAAGGATAAATTATGTCTGACAATTATGATTACGCCGATGCCAGCCAATGGCGAGGCACCACAATTTTAACAGTTCGTAAAAATGGCAAAGTGGTTATTGTCGGTGACGGGCAGGTCAGTGCCGGCAACACCGTTATGAAAGCCAATGCCCGCAAAGTTCGTACACTGGCAGGCGGGAAAATTCTGACCGGCTTTGCGGGCGCGACAGCGGATGCCTTTGCTTTGCTGGAACGGCTCGAAACCAAGGTCGAACAATATCCGACGCAACTTGCGCGTGCCTGCGTTGAGCTCGCCAAAGACTGGCGCACAGATAAATATCTACGTCAATTACAAGCCATGCTAATCGTGGCGGATAAATCAGAGACATTTGTTCTGACGGGTAATGGTGATGTTGTTGAGCCTGACGGCGGAATTACAGCCATCGGATCGGGTGGGAATTACGCCCTATCGGCCGCAATTGCGATGGATGAATATGAAAAAGACGCCGAAATTTTAGCCCGTAAAGCGATGGCGATTGCAGACCGTATCTGTGTTTTCACCAACAATAATCTGACCTTGGAAAGTCTGGAGTCAAAGACCTAAGGTTTTTAACGACATCAATCTGGCAATATTATGAGGCCTGCCGCTCTCAAGCTCTATCGGATGGTCGAGCCTGACTGTCTCAAGTTGCTCCAAGTCACCCTCGAACTTTGCAAGCGCATGTAAACCCTCTGCCGTCTTTGCCAATATAACTGCCTCTTGAGGTATATTGTTTTTATATGTCAAAGAATAAGAAACAAGCTTTCCATGTCCTTGCGGGTCAGAGACAATCTCAACTGTTTCAGCCTCATAGTTAACCTCCGTTTCAGAGAAATCAGACGCATGGGTTGAATAGATACCGACAGCATGCTTTGTCATGATGCCCCCATTAGCATGTATAAGACCATATTGGTCAGTGCCGCGTAAAGTTTTTACCATTTCAGCGATGGCGTGAAGCGAATAATTATTTCCTGGGCCGCCAAAAAAAGGAAGACCTCCCGTCAGAGTGTGTTGTTTGATCTTGGCTTCTTTAAGCAAAGGTATAGAGTTGAAAATAACAATAGGAAAACAGCTATAAAAATCAGCGTTTTGAATCTGGCTTTTCTCGATTTCCGCCCCCTTAAGGGCGCTTTCGACGACCTGCTCTAAAACAGGCAGGGCATAAATCTGAGGTCTTTCGCTTGTATTTGGCTCCGAACCTTTAGCATAACCATTTAAAAACACCCATGTGTCAGAGGGTATATTGAGCGATTTAGCGCGCCCTACTGTCGTCATAATCACCGCAGCTCCTTGGTTCACGCCGTCTTTAGCAACCATAGCTTTTGTGTAAGGGCTCGCTATTCTTGGGTTTTTCTGAGAAGGCGTGGCTATGTCAGATGCAGATAGTTCAGATTTAAACATTGCATAGGGATTCTTGGCTGCAATTTTTGCAAATGGCGCAAATTGGATTCCGATTTCTTGCCGATAAGTTTCTAAGTTCGTTTTTTGCCTTAATCGGTAGCCTGTTTCTATCAAGGCATAGAGAGAAATCGGACTAAAAAGCCCATGACGCACCTCTTGGGGGTTTATAGGCAAGTCCGAAAAGTCAAACCCATAGTCTATTGTCTCTATCTTATCAGAAACCGTTGGGTCATCAGACCAATCCAGTTTTAGGTCCGCGCGCATAGCCGCTTTCATATTCGCAATCGCTTCGCCCCCGCAGATAATCGCCATTTCCGTATCGCCTGATTGTAAAGCCTTTGCAGTCTCTGCAACCTGAACCTGGGGTTGGTCACCACCCAGTTTAGAATAGACCAAGCGTTTTGGTTTTATACCCGCCGCCTTGGATATTGAGGCTGGTAAATTATTGGAGCGTCCGAAGGGACATGGGAAAATAGGGCCGCTATCACTAAAAATACGGATAGATGTCAGACTATCAACATGCGAGACTATCCCCTCGACGCCCGTATCAAGAAAAGCGGCCTTAATGGCGTGTGCCGTCACCTCTATCGGCCCCGGCGCGTTTTCCAGCTGCTCCGGCACATCCATTTGAAATTGCCCGACCCCGATAATGACGGGTGTCATATCATCAATTTGTGTTGTCATAAAATCAGGTTTAGAGGGCTCATCCCTAAAGACAAGTCAGATGAACCCGAAGACACCTCAAAAGGCCCACCTACTTATTCTTACTTACCGAGCCCACATTAAAATGAAAGCCTCTGGGGTGTTTTTTGCAGCAAACTTCAAAGAGTTGTGCCACTTGAAATTCAATTTCCATGCCCCATTTTGAATTCATGACCACAGATAGTTTTACCCCACGCGAAATTGTTTCAGAATTAGATCGCCATATTGTGGCGCAAAGCGACGCCAAGCGCGCCGTGGCTATCGCCCTACGTAATCGCTGGCGGCGCAAGCAGGTGCCGGCAGAGCTACGGCATGAGATAACCCCCAAAAACATCCTCATGATCGGCCCGACAGGCGTGGGGAAAACAGAAATTTCTCGCCGCCTCGCCAAATTAGCCCAGGCCCCTTTTATCAAAATTGAAGCCACAAAATTTACGGAAGTCGGCTATGTCGGGCGTGATGTCGAACAGATCATCCGTGATCTGGTCGAGGCCGCAATTACACTCCTACGAGATCAAAAACGCACACAAGTTAAAGCTCAAGCCGAGAAAGCCGCCGAAGGTCGAATTCTTGACGCGCTTGTCGGTGAGAATGCGGGCGACGCAACGCGTGAGAAATTTCGTCAAAAACTTCTAGCGGGAGAGCTTGATGATAAAGAGGTTGAAATAGAACTCTCAGATCAAGGCTCACCTTTTCAAGGGTTTGAAATTCCCGGCCAACCGGGCGCAAGTATGGGGATGATGGATCTCAGCGCACTCTTTGGTAAGGGCGGCAAGACGAAAAAAATCACACTTCGTATCGGGGATGCCCATGGCCCCCTCTTGTCAGAAGAGGCGGATAAGCTACTTGATGATGACGCCATAAAACGGGAAGCGGTGGAGCGCACAGAACAAGACGGCATCGTTTTTCTCGATGAAATTGATAAGATTACGGCGCGATCTGATGCAAGGGGCGGCGACGTCTCACGCGAAGGCGTGCAGCGCGACCTGCTGCCCCTCATTGAAGGCACAACCGTCTCGACAAAATATGGGCCCGTGAAAACAGATCACATCCTCTTTATTGCCAGTGGTGCCTTTCATGTCGCTAAACCGTCTGATCTTTTGCCGGAGCTACAAGGCCGCCTACCCATTCGTGTTGAGCTGCGCGCTCTGACAGAAGAAGATTTTGTGCGCATCCTGACGGAACCAGAGGCCAGCTTAATCAAGCAATATAAAGCCCTCATGGAAACGGAAGAGGTCACGCTTAATTTCACCGAAGATGGTATTGCCGAGATTGCGAAAATCTCCGCCGAAGTAAATGCGAGCATTGAAAATATCGGCGCGCGTCGCCTGCATACAGTGATGGAACGCCTGTTGGATGAAATTAGTTTCTCCGCCACAGATAAAAGCGGCGAAACCCTGACGATTAATGCAAATTATGTCAAAGAACATGTCGGCAAATTGGCGGCAAATCAAGATCTGTCGAAATTTATTCTCTAACCCTTTAAGAACACATACCACGCTCCTGCACCGCCATGTTTGATGTGGGCTTGCGCATAGGTGGATATATGGGGGCGCAGGGATAGGTCATTAATCCAATTCGGAAAGTTTTGCCGTAAGACACCGTTTAAACGTGCGCCCTTACCCGTCACAACCAGCAAGCATTTTTTATTATGTTTGGAGGCGCGCATGACGGCTCGCGCTAAAGCCGCTCTAGCTTCGTCTTGGGTCATGTCATGTAAGTCGATTTTAGCATCAATCTCAACGCGCCCACGGCGGGTCTTTTTATCATTATTGATATCCAATGTTTGAGGCACAGACGCACTCGCTATTGGAGACACAGGTGCGACCCGCAACATATTGGCAAAGTCGTCTCGGGTGGGCAGAGGTTTTGCGCTCCCTTTGCCTTTGAAGTAACGGCGCGGCGCCACTGTTTTGGCAACACGTTTCCAGACATCACGCTCTTCAGGTTCAAGAGGCCTGTTGTCCTTGGGCGTTCGCATTAGCTTATGGGAAGTGTTGAGGGCGCTATGTTTTTGGGCACCAAAATTGTCCAGCGCACGGGGTGTTTCATCACACCCGCTTTTGCGCCCGCCTCTTGTCCGGAACCGAAAAACAGATCTCCCCTCAATGGGCCGCGTATGGCGCTGCCTGTGTCTTGCGTTGTGACCAAGAGTTGAGATGGCTTTCCTTTATAGTCACCCCCAGTTTGTGGGAGTGTTGTTTCCAACCACGCTAAGGTTCCATAAGGGTGATAGCGTGGATCAATCGCAATTGAGCCCATATCTGTCAGAGGCACACGCATGGCCCCACTTGGCCCCTCGCCTGGGGTTATCGCTTGCTCGGCAAAGAAAATATATCGCGGATTTTCGTTCATGAGTTCGCGGGTTTTTTGGGGCCCATTATCTTTCATCCATTTTTCAATGGACTGTTTAGATGCTTTTTCAAGCGTCAGCTCCCCGCGGTCGACAAGCACCTTACCAATGGATTTATAAGGCTTCCCGTTATTGGCGGCATAGGCAGCGCGGAGGCTGCGACCATCATTATATTTTATCCGACCCGATCCCTGTATTTGCATAAAGAACACATCAATGGGTCGACCATAGGCAATAACGCGCGAGGAATATGTGTTTATTTTCGAGCGCGGTAAATCAAGGACAGACTCCTTTGTTGGTTTAGCCAAAATGGGTTCGTAGTAAGTTTTGTCGGGCGTCAACCGCACGTCAATTTCAGGCTCGTAATAGCCGGTAAGTAATCCGGTTTCAGCGCTCGCCGTGCTCAAAGAAAGGGGGGCGAACTCTGCCTCGAAAAACTGACGTGCTTCCTCTTGGCTGATGCCAACGCTTTCCAGCCGCTCACAGGACGGGAGCCAATCGCGGTAATGTCCATATTCAGGAAGGTTTGGATTTAGTGATTTATTGGGGTCCGCTTTTAACCAGCTTTCACAAGAGCCTCGGAATGCTTTTAGAGCAGGCCTATGATCCGCCGTGCTCCACCCTTGTAAATTGTCATACCAAAGAGGGGCCTCAATTAAAGGCTCCTCGGGTGGGTCAGGGTCAGGCGTTCGCGGTGCCGGGATTTCAGGGGCTGGTGGCGGCGTTTCCAGCGGCTCTGCGATGACTATAACGCCGGGGTTTTCAACATCTTCGGTGGGGAAATAGGGAGGTTGTTCATTGGTCGTCGCACAAGCGCTCAGCACAAGCGCACAGACAAATCCGATGAAAGGCTTTAGCGTCATTTATCTTGTGTCAGGAGACGGGTCTGCTTCCAAATCATCGCCTTCTGAAGGCTCGACGTCACAAAGGCGCCATGTCGGATCAGACGACTTCAGGTTTTTCTCAAATGTCCAGACTTCGGAAATAGAAGAGAGAATATCAGGGTCTCCCTGCACGATATTTCCGTCATCATCTAAAAGCGCGGATGTCAAATCAGCTTCATATAAAACAGCCACGCGCGCTGTGTTTCCATCTACATGAGCAGAGTTTATAGAGGTTTTACGGAGACGACCTAAATCTGTGATTTGTGTGTAACCGGATTTCTCTCTCTCCGTAATGGCGTCGTTGTAAACAGCGAGTGTATCCTCTGAGAGTAAATTCGATAGTGCATCACGGTCTCCTGCTGCATAAGCTTCTAGGATCATAGAATAAGCTTGCTTCGCGCCATCGACGAAAAAAGCGGGTGAAAAATCTGGATCACGTTTTGCAATCGCGCCTAGCCCCTTGGATTGGTGCTCTTCTGACAAAGAGCTTTCAATAATAGGTTTGTCCTCTTTTGGGTTCAGCATGAGGTTTTCAGGATCAATGGCATCCTCAGGCCCGCGACCGACAGATTTTCCTAAAATGCTGTAAAACATGACGCACACGACAGTGGCGATAGCGGCATAGAGGATAACTTCATACATAAGAGCGTCTTTTATAGCTAAAATTCACAAGGCGTGTTGAAACAATACGTCTGAACAACCAGATAGGGACTGTAGAGCGGAGTCGCAATAAGGAATTGCGGCCCAATGCGCGTCATGATAGCAAGCATGCGATAAAATCAACCCCATAAACGGGAGCCATGAATGGCCAAAAAACCTAAAAAGTCGAAAGAAGACGATAGCCTGTCTATCGATAGCGCAACACCTGCGCCCGAGCAACCCGCTCAGCAGCCTTCCGGCCCTATGTTGAGTGTGTTGGCGCAATATACCAAGGATATGAGCTTTGAAAATCCGCACGCGCCGGAAAGTCTGCGCTCCGGTCTCGAAGCCCCGCAAATCGGCATAAATATCGAAATCGGGCGTCAAATGCTCGAAAACGATAATGTCGAAGTAACACTCATGTTGCGTGCCGAAGCGCGGCGCGGTGATAAAGTCGCCTTTATTGCCGAATTAGAATATGCGGGTCTGTTCGCATTCCAAGGTGTCGGTGTCGAAGAAATACAACCGCTTATCTTGATTGAGTGTCCACGCTTGCTCTTTCCGTTTGCCCGTCAAATCATGGCAGAGATGACACAGAACGGCGGATTCCCGCCCATTATGCTGGAGCCGCCGGATTTTGCCGCGATGTTCCGTGAGGAAATGATGCGTCGTGCCGCTGACGCCCCAAAAAACTAATCTTTAGGAACCCACCTCAGGAATTACATCAGGTGGGTTTTTATTTAGGTGTAAGACGCAACAATCGTCCGTTTTCCGGGTCATCTGTTAGAATTAAGATAGCGCCGTCTTTCGCAACACGCACATCACGAATGCGTTCATTCATATCGCTAAGCATATCAATTTCGCTGACGAACTTTGCGCCTTTTAAATCAATGCGACGCAGATCTTTTGAAGCCAATCCTCCCACCAACGCATCGCCGTTCCATTCCGGAAACATCTCACCACGATAAATTGCAAGGCCTGACGGCGCTATGGAGGGCGTCCAACCATGCACCGCATCGACCATTCCTGAATAACTCTCATGCGGTGTAATTCTTGCGCCTTGATAATCCGTCCCTTTGGTCGCGACAGGCCAACCATAATTCTGGCCGGGCTTAACAATATTCAGCTCGTCTCCTCCACGAGGGCCGTGCTCATGCGACCATAATGTGTTTGTCGTCGCGTCATAAGCGAGGCCTTGAACATTACGGTGCCCCGTCGAATAGATTTGTGGCTTAAACCCGTCTTGTCCTAAAAAGGGGTTATTTTGCGGTGTGCCGCCATCTCGGTTGAGGCGAACAATTTTGCCTAAATGCGTATCGGGTTTTTGCGCGTCCTTACGATAAGCAAATCCATCACCTAATGTAAGTATAAGCGTATCATCCGTTAAAAAGGCCATACGACCGCCAAAATGCGAAGAAGCATGTTTTGGCGGGCTGGCCCGAAAGATGACAATGGAGTTTTCTAAGGTGTTTCCATTAAGTTTTGCTCTTAAAACCGCTGTGCCATTCGCTTCCAGTGTCCCGTAAGCATAGGATAAATAGACCTCGGCGGTCTCATTAAATTCGGGAGCCAAAACTATATCCAAAAGTCCGCCTTGACCCTCTACAAGAATGTCTTTTGGCAAACCTTCTATTGCGGCGCGTTTATCCCCTGATATCCGGTAAGCTTTGCCCGGCCTTTCAGTAACGAGAAAGCCTTCATCCGGCAGTTCGGCAACTGACCAAGGGTTATTTAAACCATCTGCAATGACCTCAATATTGAAACTCTCTTGGCCTATTGTCGGTAAATCAGGAGCTGCCTGCGGTTCCAAACAAGCAGAAAGAGCAAGGGCTAGAGTGGTTGTTAAAAGGGATCGTATAATCATCTTTAAGACCTTGATTGACTTTTTCAGATGGGAACTTAACCTTATATTTGAGAAAACAAAAGGTGAGACTGTCCCGTGTTTAAAAGAGTTCTGCATCGCCTAATCGCTTGGTTTCTTTCTGCTCTATTCACTGTTCTTTTGGGAGTCAGCCTGCAAACACAAATGGTAATTTCAGGCTTAAATGATATTGGTGCCAATATAAGTTTAGGTCAAAGCCTCTCTATGACGGCTTATGATCTAACTTATCTGAGCCAGCTTTATGGACTTTTTATTTTTATAGCTTTGTTGGTCGCCTTCTTGGCGGGGGGTCTTGTTTTTTATTTTGCGAAATTTGGACGCCCGGTTATTTATGCCGTCTCCGGTGGAGTCGCAATACTGGTTATGCTCTTTGCAATGAAACAAGCTTTTTTTGACGTGCATTTAATTGCTGGTGCCAGTGATTCGGTTGGTATTACACTTCAGGTCTTCGCTGGAGTTGTTGGCGGTCTGATTTTTGAACGTCTGTCGCGAGGGTATTCAATCAAAGAAAAAAGCCCTGTATAGGACAGGGCTTGAGATTAGTTTTTTTTGAATGTTTTTCGACTTTACTTCAAAAATTAGTCGACGTTTGACTCTTTTTTAAACTCATATTCTAAACGAAAATTACATTAAGTATTCATACTTTCGAAAAAGTCTGAATTGGTTTTATTATCTTTAAGTTTGGACAGTAAAAACTCAATTGCATCCATAGTTCCCATCGGATTGAGAATACGACGGAGAACATAGGTTTTTTGTAGCTCAACAGGATCAATCAAGAGCTCTTCTTTACGCGTACCGGATTTTGTTACGTCTATGGCAGGGAAGATGCGCTTATCTGCGACTTTACGATCGAGAACAATTTCAGAATTACCTGTGCCTTTAAATTCTTCAAAAATCACTTCATCCATGCGTGAACCCGTATCAATTAAGGCTGTCGCAATAATGGTCAGTGATCCACCTTCTTCGATATTTCGGGCAGCACCAAAGAAACGTTTCGGACGTTGCAGCGCATTCGCATCCACACCGCCCGTAAGAACCTTACCGGAACTTGGCACAACAGTATTATAGGCACGTCCCAAACGCGTAATTGAATCGAGAAGAATAACCACATCTTTGCCGTGCTCGGTCAGTCGTTTGGCTTTCTGGATAACCATTTCAGCCACTTGGACGTGACGTGTTGCAGGTTCATCAAAAGTAGAAGAGACGACTTCGCCTTTGACGGATCTTTGCATGTCTGTAACTTCTTCCGGGCGTTCATCAATCAAAAGAACAAGAACGTAACATTCGGGGTGGTTTCTTTCGATAGAGTGGGCAATATTCTGTAAAAGAACGGTTTTACCAGTGCGCGGCGGTGCGACAATCAAGGCACGCTGACCTTTACCAATCGGCGCGACGATATCAATTACACGGCCTGATATATCTTTGAGTGTTGGATCTTCGATCTCCAACTGGAAGCGCTGGTCAGGATAAAGCGGTGTAAGATTATCAAAATGGGCTTTGTTTTTGGCTTGTTCAGGTGTGCCAAAATTCATCGACACAACTTTTGTCAGTGCAAAATAACGTTCATTGTCACGCGGACTGCGAATTTCACCCGATACCGTGTCCCCCGTGCGTAAACCCATTTTGCGAATTTGGTTTGGGCTCACATAAATATCATCCGGCCCTGCGAGGTAATTGGATTCTGGTGCGCGTAAGAAACCGAAGCCGTCTTGTAGGACTTCGAGGACGCCTCCACCGTTAATTTGAATTTCATCTTCAGCAAGATCTTTCAAAACCGCAAAGAAGATATCCTGCTTCCGCATTGAAGCAGGGTTTTCGACACCCACTTCTTCGGCAAATTTGATCAATTGAGCAGGTTTTAATTGTTTTAAGTCTTCCAGACTTATGGAGGTCATGCCCTCCAGCTTAAGTTCAGTCGTTTCAGTCATAGTAATTTTCATTATGGGAGGGTTGGCTCTTCTGACATACACAATAGTAATATCTAAAAAGGAAGAGTTGCCGCACGAATGGCGGTAGTTATAAAATAAACCAACTATACCCAATGTCAAGTAGGTGAAATTAGACCTAAAAAGGCTCCACAATCGCTAAAACAACAACAATTATCGTGATGATCGCAGGGATTTCATTGATACGCCGAAAGAATTTCTCTGACTTGGGACGACCGCTGTCCAAAAAGGCTTTGCGTGTTTTTGCTAAGTAACCATGATAGCCCATCAAGCCCAAAACCAAGAGCAGCTTCACATGAATCCAACCAACACCTGCATACATAGATAGATTTGTGAAAATAAGAACCATACCTAAAAGAAAAGCAATGATCATCGCCGGGTTCATGATAATCCGTAAGAGCTTAAGCTCCGCTTCTTCCATCTTTGTTTCGAGTTCTCCGCCTTTTTCGGCAACAGAGTGATACACAAACAAGCGTGGTAAATAGAGCAACCCCGCCATCCAAAATATAACGGCGGATAAATGAAGAGCTTTTAGCCAGCTATAAGCATCAAACATAATGTGCCTCTTTACCTCGAATATGGTTCACAACAGCCTGAACATTGTCAATTTTAACGTCAGGTGTCACTCCGTGCCCTAGGTTGAAAATATGTGGACCACCTTTTCCGTCTTCCAGCACATGATCCACAGCCTTGCGTAAAGTGTTACCCCCGATACGTAAAGCGAGAGGATCTAAGTTTCCTTGGAGCGGCATACCCTCAGGAATGGCACAACGGAAATCATCCATTGGCATCTGCGTTCCGGCAGCGATGGCTGTGATACCCGTTTCATGCGCATAACGAATAGCATTCAGTCCGGCGCCACGCGGAAAACCAATTATGGGAATCTCAATGCCAGCTGCTCTGACACGCTCAATAATATCTCTGGTCGGATGAATGACAAGTCGATCAAACATGTCAGGCGCCAAACCTTCCGCCCAACTCTCAAATATTTTAAGGGCGTCTGCCCCTGCCCTTGCTTGTGCGATTAAGTAATCTGCACTGGAAACAACAAGCGCTTCGAGTAGATGCGCCATTGCAGTAGGGTTTTCATAGGCAAATCGTTTTGCTTTTTCTTTGCTGGTGGTTCCCTTACCTTCGATCATATAGGTGGCGACTGTCCATGGCCCACCGCAAAAGCCGATCAATGCTTTATGTTCGGGTAAAGCTTCTCGGACTTTAGTGACCGTTTCATAGACAGATGAAATGCGATCAGCGGCACCTTCAATTCTAAGAGCTTGGATTCCTTCAGCGTCAATAGGGTCAAGCACGGGGCCCGTTCCCTTTATAAATGTCACATTTCGACCTAACCCAATCGGTATGAGGAGTATGTCTGCAAATAATATAGCAGCATCCATATCATACCGGTGGATGGGTTGAAGTGTCACCTTAGCTGCTTTTTCAGGTGAAAAACAAAAATCTATAAAGTCTTTAGCGGTTGCTCTGACTTCGAGATACTCAGGTAAATGCCGTCCGGCTTGGCGCATAAACCAAATCGGAGGAATTTCACTGACCTGTCCGTTGAGTACGGAAAGTATATTCGTCATTTTGAATGCCTTTTAACTTATGCCCGAATGTTATTCGAACATCCTTATTCCCTCTTATATATTTTTAAAAAAGAAGTGATAGTCGTAGAAAGCTGGATATGTGGACAGGCTTAACCTTTTGATAACCATTCTTAATAGACACAGGACAAAACAGGATAAGTCACAAAGGATAAATTATGAAAAGGATAAGTCTAGTAATGTGGATATCTTTTATTTTTTACAGTAAATCGAGAGATATTGAACTAACAAAACTGAGGATGAATACCTAACAAAAACTTATCCACTTGACTCAGAGTATTAATATAGACGGACAGCGCCTTTGGATAAAAGAAGCTTAAAGCTTTATATTGTGTTCTTGATTCACACAGACTGCTTTACTGAGATGTGGACTGTGGACAAACGATGCCTTTCACCCTTTTCTAAGGATACTCCAATTTTCGACTTGAGTTGTGATTTCATGATTGCAGCGTTAAGAGCGAATCATGGTGGAACAAAATCCAAATATTGCTATATATTTTCACGTTCACTTAGTCTCCGACTCGACGGGTGAAACTTTAGTGGGTTTGATGAAGGCTTCGACGGCGCAGTTTCGCAACGCGACGGCTTTGGAGCATATTCACGCTTTGGTGAGAAGCGAGAGCCAGCTGGAAAGTGTTTTGCAAACGATTCGAGATAAACCGGGCATTGTTCTTTACACGATTGTGAATAGTGAACGCAGAAAACGTCTCGAAACCTTTTGCGCGGAGCACAAAATTCCGGCGATTTCCATATTAGACCCGACTCTTGCTATGATGGGGCGTTATTTGGGCGCTTCGATTGTTTCGGAAGTCGGCGCTCAACGCACATTGGACGCGGAGTATTATAACCGCATTGAAGCGCTGGACTACGCCATGGTGCATGACGACGGTCAAAATGTACAAGGATTAGCACAAGCCGACATTATTCTTTTGGGTATAAGCCGCACATCCAAGACACCGACCTGCATCTATCTGGCGAACCGTGGTTACAAAGCCGGGAATATTCCTTTGGTGCCGGGGGCGCCGCTACCCTTAATCTTAGATCAGTTTAAACAGCCCTTTATTATTGGGTTGGTCGCTTCACCGGACCGCATTGTCCAAATTCGTCAGCAACGCTTGATGGGGCTGAAGCAGACCGAACAAACAGATTATATTGATCAAGACCGTGTTCGAGACGAAATGCGTCAAGCCAAGCGCATGTTTTTGAAAAAAGGGTATAAAGTGATTGATGTGACGCGAAAATCTATTGAAGAAACATCAGCTCAGATTATCAATCTCTATAAGGCGCATCATGACATTGTCTGAAGATGGTCAACCCCGGAATTTCCAAAGCACAGGACGCCTTATTCTTGCGAGCGGTTCTGCCATACGGGCGAAAATTATGGACGGCGCAGGGCTCGACTATGAGGTTATTTCAAAGCCCGTTGATGAAACGGCGATTAAAGAATCCATGTTGGCTGAAGGCGCCCTTCTTCGTGACATTGCAGACGCCCTCGCTGAGGCCAAAGCATTAAGGGTGAGCGCCCAAATGGACGGATTTGTGATTGGCGCAGATCAAATCATGGTGATGGACGATCAACTCTTCGATAAACCCCCGACAATTGATGCCGCCAGAGAGCGTCTTAAACAGATGCGGGGCAAAACACATAAACTGATGGGCGCTGTTGTCGTTTGCGAAAACGGTCAACCGGTATGGCGGCATTTAGCGGTAACCACTCTGACGATGAGAGGCTTCTCTGATGATTTTCTCGAGCGCTATATTGAGCTTGAGGGCGACTTTCTAACAAAGTCCGTTGGGGCTTATCGTTTTGAAGGTCTAGGCGCGCACTTGTTTTCCAAGGTCGAAGGCGATTTCTTCTCAATCCTTGGCCTACCTTTATTACCGCTTTTAGATTATTTGCGGACACGAGGCATTGTGCCCTCATGAGCCATGCTGAGAGACCTATCCCCAAGCTTGCAGGGGTGTGCGGGTGGCCTATCCATCACTCACTCTCTCCTGTCCTGCATAACTTTTGGCTGCGAAAGGCCGGCTTGCCGGGTGCTTATATTCCTTTCGCCGTGCGTCCGGATAATGCGGTCGCTGCATTTAAGAGCCTGAAGCAGACATCAATCTCCGGCGTAAATGTGACACTCCCTTTGAAACGACAAGCTTTTCTCGCCGCAGATGATCATACAGCGGACGCTCTAAAGCTGGGGGTCGCAAATTGCCTTTATAAAAGTCAGGGTAAGCTCATCGCGCATAATACGGATATGCAGGGTTTTGCGGCGCCGCTCCTTTCAAAAATTGACGCAAAGAGCCTCTCGCAAAGCTCGGTTTTATTGATCGGTGCCGGTGGGGCGTCCAGAGCCGTGATCGGCGCGTTATTATCTCTAAATGTGCCTGAAATCCGGATAACAAACAGAACAGACAGTAAGGCCGAGGAACTCGTAAACACCGTCAATGTGCCCAGTCTTTATAACCTGCCTTGGTCACAAAGACATGAAGCTGTCGGGGCCAGTCATATTATCATAAATGCGACATCGGCGGGCATGGTAGGCTATCCTAAACTGGATGTATCCCTTAAGAATGTGCGAAGGGGCACTTTGGTTTATGACCTTATATATACACCGAGGCGCACCCCCTTTTTGAAAACGGCACAATTAAAAGGCTGTGTGACGCTTGGGGGTTTAGAGATGTTAATTGAACAGGCACGACCCAGCTTTCGTTATTTTTTCGGCCAACTCCCCCCGAAAGACGCCAACCCCACAGAGCTTCTCTATAAGTGTTTAAAAACAGGCGAAAGATGATTATTCTCGGACTGACAGGATCTATCGGTATGGGGAAGACGACAACGGCAAAAATGTTTGCAGAAGCCGGATGCCCTGTTTTCGATGCTGACGCGGCCGTGCACAAACTTTATGACAAAGGCGGCAAGGCCGTTCCACTGATCCGCGCCGTTTTTCCAGACGCCATAAAAGACGAGGTGATCGATAGATCTGTTTTAGCGCAACATATGCGCGCAGACCCACTAAACTTGAAAGTGCTGGAAAGCTTTATCCATCCTTGGGTAGGAGACATGCGGGCGGAGTTTTTAAAGAAGGCGAAAGAGGGCGGCGCTGATATCGTTGTTTTTGATGTCCCGCTTCTTTTTGAAACAGGAGGCGACAAAGCGGTGGACTACTCAATCGTCGTGTCTGCGCACGAAGCCATACAAAGAGAGAGAGTTTTGTCACGGGAAGGCATGAGCGCCTCGCTTTTCGAAACGCTTTTGGCGCGGCAAATGCCCGACGAAGAAAAGCGCGCACGTGCAGATTTTGTTCTATCCACAGCCATATCTCTTTCAGATACCCGCGAACAGGTGCAGTCTCTTTTAGATAAGCTGCGGGGTCAGACCGTTTAGATAAGGGTAATTATTGTGAGCGGCGTAAGAGAAATTGTTTTCGATACGGAAACCACAGGCTTTGATGCTAAGGGTGAAGACCGCATCACAGAAATTGGTTGTATCGAGCTTATCGATTGGTTGCCTACAGGAGAGCAATTCCATACGTATCTAGACCCGCAAAGAGTGGTTCCTGACAAGGTTGTTGAGATCACAGGTCTGACAACCGAGTTTTTACGTGGAAAGCCCCTTTTTAAAGATCAAGCGCAGGCCTTTCTCGACTTTGTTGGTGACAGCCCTTTAATTGCTCATAATGCGCGATTTGACGAAGGGTTTATCAATGCCGAGTTGATGCGGGCTGGCTTTGAGCCTCTTCCCCCATCAAAGTTCAAAGATACTTTAGCCATGGCGCATGCCATGTTTCCTGGCTCACCCGCCTCGCTTGATGCATTGTGTCGGCGCTTTGATGTGTCTTTGTCCTCACGTGACAAACACGGCGCCATTATTGACTCCGAGCTCTTGGCGGCTGTTTATTTAGAGCTGAAGGGTGGTCGCGCGCGTACATTGGGCTTGGAAACTGAAATTGTTGAAACGCACAACCCCTACAGAAACGCTAATGGAAAAATGGCGCGCCAGCGACCAACCCCCTTAAACCATAGGCCTTCTGCGGAAGAAGAGGCTGCCCATCACGTTTTTATTGCGAAAATGGGCCAGGATATGATTTGGCAAAAATTCTGGGACCGCGAAGCTAATTAAGGGTGCTTAGGCAATTATAAAGCACGTCTTTTCCGCCCTCACCAACAATCGCAGGTAAGTCAGTCGACCAATCTGATACAAGAAAGACGGCATTGGCTGCTTTTGCTTTCACATCATCTTCACGACTGACGAGGCCAATATAGCCGAGGGCTTGTGTAGGCTCTGTGGCTTGATCGATATTGCGACCCATCCAAAGAAGCGTTTTTTCAGGCGTTAGACCCTCGCCTTTATCTTCACCCGGGGCAGATATCAGCATTTCGGGCGCTAAGGCATGGAGCTCTTTCGCGCGCTCACTCGTATAAGCAATCAAGACAACTTGATCTGCCATATCATTGTCCCGGATCATGCGTAAAACGTCATCCGTCTTGGCGCTGGATTTGAAGTCGATTTCTAAAAATATTTTGCCTTTAGAGGCTTTAAGCGCGTCTTCAAGAAATGGCGGTCTTTCGGAACTGAGTGTGCCTGAAAAAGACTTAAGTAAGATTTTTTCAACGTCTTCAAGTGTGGAGCTGGCAACAGGGCCTGTGCCTGTTGATTTTCTCTCCCAGACACCGTCATGAAATAAAATTTGCTCTCCGCTTTTTAGGCCTGCAACATCTATCTCTGCGATGAGCGTGCCTTCATCAATAAGCCGACGGAGGCCTTCAAGACTGTTTTCAGGAATATCCCAAGCACGTGACACACCCCGGTGTGCCGCAATAATGGCATTGTCTTTGGGCACACAAGCGAGGACGTCAGCGAAGCTGTAATCAAATAAATTCGGGACAGCCTTCGTCTCAGAGGCTATCTCTACTACGGGTGCCTCTAAAACATCACTGACAACGGCTTTGGGTTGGCAAGCCACGGCGATTAAAGCTGTGAGGCTTGTGGCCAATAACAAAGACAAGCGTTTTGAAAACATGAGCACAATCCTTTATCTTTACGTAGCGTGCTGTTTCGCTTTATAGGCCGCGCATGGATAAACCAAGCCCCATTAAAGAAGCAAGTGAGACTATTTTCTCATTAAGCTCTGCCCCCGGACGCGCGGGTGTCGCCGTTTTTCGGTTAAGCGGGCCTGCCTGTTCTGATGTGATAGAGCGGATCACGCAAAGGGCTCTTCCGAAAGCGCGGTTTGCAGCTTTAAGGATGATTAAGGACTCGAAAAACCAACCTATTGACGAGGCCGTGACGCTTTGGTTTCCGGCCCCCGCTAGTTTTACAGGTGAAGACTGTGCAGAGTTTCAAACACACGGCAGCGCGGCGGTGATAGAGGGTTTAAGCCGTACCTTGTTGGGACTCGGCCTTCGCCAAGCTGAGCCGGGAGAGTTTACGCGACGGGCTGTGCAAAACGGCAAAATGGACTTAACCGAGGCAGAGGGGCTCGCTGATTTAATAGATGCGCAAACCGAAGGGCAGCGAGTTCAAGCGATTCGGCAGATGGGTGGGGGGCTTCGCGATCTCTACGAGGGTTGGAGAGAGCGCTTATTGGATGCTTTGGCGCAGATTGAGGGTGAAATCGACTTCCCCGACGAGGCGGATATACCAGACACACTCTCACATGGGGCATATGGGCCGCTCTCAGAGCTGGCATTGGATATGCAAGACGCCTTAGGCGATATGGGTCGGGGGGCATCTATTCGTTCAGGGCTGGATGTGGCAATTATCGGGGCCCCGAATGCAGGCAAGTCGACACTTATCAATGCGTTGACGCGACGGGACGTGGCGATTACCTCACCGGAGGCCGGAACAACACGTGATATCGTTGAGGCACAAATGGTGATTGCGGGCTTGCCCGTAACACTATCCGATACGGCGGGCTTAAGAGAAACGGAAAATGCGATTGAGGCCGAAGGCGTTAAAAGGGCGAAAAAGAGAGCGGATGAGGCGGAGATAACAATTTACGTGTTGCGCCCGGGTGTAACGGAGCCAAGTGATGATATAGTCTCACACCTGACAGAAAATGATATTATTTTAATAAATAAATCAATGACTTACGAATATTTTGATGTTGAGGCGGCGTGCTCTGTGATTGTGGGTGATTTGCTGCAGCCCTCAACGGAAAAAGCTGTATTTGAAAAATTAAGCGCAATCATCCGAGACAATTTTTCAGTAGGTCAAGACGCGAGCCTGACGCGCGAAAGGCATGGAGACTGTGTGGGCAGAGCGCATCATTTTATTTTAAAAGCACAATCACATCTTGGTGCTGCTCCCGAGCTTGCAGGCGACGATTTACGGTCCGCCTTGCGCGCCTTGTCGGAATTGGCTGGTGAAACAGATATTGAGGCTGTCTTTGATCGGATTTTCTCCCGCTTCTGCGTTGGGAAGTAGCGCGCTCTCGACAGAGTGTATGACTTCCATTATGAGCCTTTCAAATTGACTATGTAAGTTGATGTTTCACGTGAAACATATTTGAGACACTGATTATGACCCAATCATGGGATGTTATAATTATAGGCGGTGGGCATGCCGGTTGTGAGGCAGCGAGTGCGTCCGCACGCATGGGGGCCAGAACACTTCTTTTGACTCATAAGTTAGAAACAATTGGTGAAATGTCCTGTAACCCTGCGATTGGTGGTTTGGGTAAAGGCCATTTGGTGCGTGAGGTAGACGCCTTAGGGGGGTTAATGGGATTGGTTGCTGATGCCTCTGGCATTCAGTTTCGTCTTCTCAACCGCTCCAAAGGTCCCGCTGTTCAGGGTCCCCGAACCCAATCGGATCGGTTTTTGTACCGAAATGCTATGCAGGCGGCTTTGGGCAGTGTTGAAAACCTGTCTTTAATGGCGGGCGCGGCTGAAGATCTCTTGATTGAGCGCGGTCAGGTGGCTGGTGTTATTACCTCCAATGGCGAGACTTTGCTGACAAAACGCGTTGTTCTGACAACAGGCACGTTCTTAAAGGGTATGATCCACATTGGAGACACGCGTATTCCTGCCGGTCGTGTTGGCGAACGTCCATCTATCGGTTTAAGTGACCGTCTCTATGATTTAGGCCTTTTAATGGGCCGCCTTAAAACAGGGACCCCTGCCCGCTTGCGTAAAAGCTCAATAGATTGGGGTTCGCTGGATATGCAGGTTGCCGATGATTCTCCTGTGCCTTTTTCTTTTCTGAACTCTGACATCACTGTACCTCAGATATCTTGTGGTATCACGCACACAAATGCTGATACGCATAAGGTTATTCAGGACAACATAACTCTTTCCGCTATCAATAATGGCTCAATATCCGGGCGTGGACCCCGTTATTGTCCGTCCATAGAAGACAAGGTTGTGCGATTTGCCGACCGTGATCGTCATCAGATCTTTTTGGAACCCGAAGGCCTTCCCGGCAATCCTGATGGTGATATTGTTTATCCGAATGGTATTTCGTCCTCTTTGCCCGAACAAGTTCAGGATAAGTTTCTTCGAACAATGCGCGGCCTCGAAGATGTGGTGGTTGAGCGTTATGGCTACGCAATTGAGTATGATTATGTAGACCCGCGTGAGCTGCAAAGCACATTAGAGGTTAAAAAACTTTCAGGCCTTTACCTTGCGGGTCAGATCAACGGGACAACAGGTTATGAAGAGGCTGCGGCTCAGGGGTTGATTGCCGGTTCAAATGCGGCTTTGGCGGAACAGGGGCGAGAGGCTTTAATTCTGGACAGAAGCCAAGCTTATATAGGCGTCATGATTGATGACTTGATTTCCAAAGGTGTGACAGAGCCTTACCGTATGTTTACGTCTCGCGCGGAATATCGCTTAGCCTTACGGGCTGACAATGCAGATACGCGCCTGACTCCAATTGCCGAAAATTTAGGCATGATAACCCATCAGCGCTCAGATGTGTTTCACGTGAAACATAAGGCCTATGATGCGGCCAAGGTTTTGGCTGAGAGGCTTGAAGCCTCACCCAATGTGTTGAAAGCAAGGGGTTTATCAATCAATCAAGACGGGGTTACGCGAACCGTTCTTGACCTGTTGGCTTACCCTGACATTGATATTGATACCCTCAAGCCTATCTGGCCGGAGCTGTCAGGTTTAAGCGAGGAGCAAGCTGTTTATCTTAAAACACATGCGACCTATGCCGGCTACCTAGAACGGCAAGCAAAAGATATTGAGGCTTTCCGGCGTGATGCGGGCTTACGCATCCCGACAGATATGCAGTATAGCGCCATTGGGGGCCTTTCTAATGAAGTCCGCCAAAAACTGAGTGATGCCAGACCTGAAACTCTTGGACAGGCGGCGAAGCTTGAGGGTGTGACGCCGGGTGCTTTAATGGCGGTTCTTGCTTTTCTCAAAAAGAACTCTCGTGCCGCATAAGGACGACTTTCAAGCAAAAACCAAAGTTTCACGTGAAACATTAACGCTTTATGATAAATGGCATCAGCTTCTATTAAAATGGAACCGCCGCATAAATTTAGTGGCTGACTCGACGCTGCCCGAGTTCTGGACTCGCCATGCGCTTGATAGTTGGCAAATCACGCCTTATTTATCGCCAACAGACACAAAAATACTCGATTTTGGATCAGGGGCGGGATTTCCGGGGCTGGCAGCGTCTATTGCGTTGATGGGTAAGCCGGGCGCGGCGGTTGTCCTAACCGAGTCGGCAGGTAAAAAAGCAAGTTTCCTACGAACTGCCATTCGAGAGCTGAGCTTGCCTGCAACCGTCCATGGCGGCCGGATAGAAGACCTCGATTCGTTTGAAGCTGATGTTGTAACAGCGCGCGCCTTTGCGCCTTTGGAACGCTTATTGAGTTACGCGGAGCCTTTCCTCTCAGCCGACACGCGGTTGATTTTACTGAAGGGCGCGGCTGTGGATGAAGAGATAGAAGCAGCGCGGGCGACATGGACATTTGACTTTGAAACTGTAAAAAGTCTGTCAGATGATATGGGGTGTGTGTTAATTATAAATCACGCAAAACAGCTCTAACTAATTGAAAAGGCTATGTAAATGCGCGTAATTGCCATTGTTAATCAAAAAGGTGGGGTTGGCAAAACAACGACATCTATTAACTTGGCGGCCGCTTTGGCCCTCGAGGGCCAGTCAGTGCTTTTAATTGATATTGACCCCCAAGGAAATGCGTCGACAGGCTTGGGTGTCCCGCGCCATAACCGAGACGATTCAATTTATCACGTGTTGACTGAGGGCTTGCCATTGGCGGACGCTGTTCAAAATACATCTATCGAAGGGCTCTGTATCGTGACGTCTCACATTGATTTGTCAGCCGCAGAAATGGAAATCGGCAATGCTGAGGGTCGGACTGTACTTTTAAGGAACGCGATCGCTGAAATGGTAAGAGGGGGTCGTCATAAGTTTGACTATGTACTTATTGATTGCCCCCCTTCCCTCAATTTGTTGACGATCAATTCTCTGGTGGCGGCTCGGTCTGTGATTGTCCCGTTGCAATGTGAGTTTTTTGCGCTGGAAGGCTTGAGCCAACTCTTGAAGACGGTTGAGATGGCCAAAGCAAACCTCAACCCCTCTCTTGTGATTGATGGTGTCATGCTCACCATGTATGACCAGAGAAATCGATTATCAGCGCAGGTGGCCGATGATGTCCGCAAACATTTGGGGCGTGCGGTGTTCAAAACTCTTATTCCGCGTAATGTCCGCATCGCCGAGGCGCCCTCTTTTGGCCAACCTGTTTTGATTTATGATCCCATCTGTGCCGGCTCTATAGCTTACCGTGAACTGGCGACGGAAATATTATCACGTCACCGTCGGACAAAAATTAATTTATAAGAATAAATAATTTATAACAAGGACTTAGCCAGATGGCCAAAGCACCAGATAACAAGACACTCTCTCCAAAAAAAAAGACAACCGAGCGTGGCTTAGGGCGTGGCTTGTCGGCGCTTATGAGTGACATTTCCGCCCTTCCTACAGAAAAAACCTCTCAAGAAAAAATCTCTAAAGCGCCAAAAACAACGGATAAAGCCGATGAAGGCACATCAACGCCAGATGTCACGGATAAACGGGTTCAATTTGTCTCAATTGATAAGCTTGAGCGTAACCCTGATCAGCCCCGCCGTTACTTTGACAAGGAAAAGCTCTCAGAATTAACCGAGTCCATCAAAACGAAGGGTGTCTTGCAGCCGATCTTAGTCCGCCCCCTCCCTAATAAAAAGGAGGGCTCGTTTCAAATCGTAGCAGGCGAACGACGTTGGCAGGCCGCAACAAGCGCAGGTTTGACAACGATGCCGGTGCTTATTCGAGCGCTTAATGACGAAGAAGTGCTTCAAATCGGTGTTATCGAAAATGTTCAACGCGCAGATTTGAACCCGATCGAAGAAGCAAAAGCTTATGATGCTCTAATTTCGCAATTTTATCGTAAACAAGACGAGGTAGCAGAAGCCGTCGGGAAATCGCGCTCATATATCACAAATATGCTGCGCCTATTGAAATTACCGGAACGCGCTCAGGATATGTTGGCGCAAGGAAAAATAACGACTGGACATGCGCGGGCCATTATATCCGCACCTGATCCAACAGCGTTGGCAGATGAAATTGCCGAAAAATCATTAAGCGTAAGAGAAGCCGAAGACTGGGTGCGCCGGATTAAAAAGACAGGCGGAAAAATACCTCAGGCGCGTAAATATAAGGATGCAGATACGCAGTCTGTGGAAAAACGCCTCACAGATGCGCTTGGTTTACAGGTAGACCTTAATCATAAAGGCCCGGGCGGCTCTTTGAAAATTGCCTATAAAACTGGCGAGCAATTGGAAGATATTATCCGAAAGCTCGCCAAGAGCTGATTTAGCCTTTTTCCTTCATTGTGATGACGCGTTGCGGGAAGGGGATTTCGATATTCGCGTCGTCCAGAGCCGCTTTAATTTGCATACGCAGATCAGATGTGCGCTTAAACCAATCATTCCCGGGGAGCCAACACCGACATGAATAATTAATCGCGCTGTCCCCAAAAGACATGACGTAAACTTCAGGCGCGGACGGTGCGGGGCTGTTAGCTGTGTCATCAAACGGAATGAGATCTGGCGTGTTTTGCAATGTGGCAAATAATAAAGCCTGAGCCTCTTTTAGATCAGTCTCATATCCAACCCCGATATCGATGACGGCTTTACGAATATTATGACGCCCAAAGTTTTGTATGCGATTTGTCCAAACTTGACTGTTGGGAATATAAACAAAAACACCTTCAGCTGTTTTCAGGGTGGTTGCAAAAAGTCCGATTTCAAACACCGATCCGGCAGTGCTGCCAGTATCGATAAAGTCGCCAACAGCAAGCGGCCTCAAAACGAGCATCATGACACCCGCGGCGATGTTCGATAGGGTGTCCTTGAGGGCTAGACCAATCGCCAGACCTGCAGCACCAAAAACAGCCAAGAGTGATGCCGGCGGCACACCGAGTTTTATCAAAAACGCATAAAGCGTCATCGCCATAATGACGTAGAAAACGGCCGAGGCGAGGACAGGGCGTAATGTGGGATCGACTTCGTGTTTACCAAGTTTGATTTTGCGAATACGCTTACGTATCCAACGCGCAACCATCCAACCAACAATTAAAAGCGCCAGCGCCGAGGCAATCGTCATGCCTATATTTAATAAAATTGGAAACTGTTCCGTCGTTTGTGTCCAAAATAATTGTAATTGTTCCATAACTAACTCCTTTTTGCGGCATAAGACGCCAGGGCGAGAATCAACCGTCCCATAATCGCTTCTGTGGGGGCTGCCGCCGTTTTAATTTCGCGTTCGGCCTTTTGGCTCTGTACAAGCGCACGCCTTAACATAGAGAGCGGCCAAAGCGAGAGATGGCGTTTAAACATATCTTCTTGCATCCCGTAAACAGGTGGACGCAGGCTCCGCATGACTTGGCCGATATTTTCACCGCCGTCCATCGCCATTGCAGCTTCGATTAAACGGAGCAGGTGGCGCTGTAACCCTATCAAGACCGCCACAGGATTCATTTTTCCTGACATGGCCCGTCTGTAGCTCGCATCCGAACCGTCAACATCCCCACTCATTAATTGCATAACAATTGTATCGATAGAGGCGCTTTGCCCACCTGCAGCGATAGCGCGAATGTCGGCAAGTGTGACAGTGGCGCCGTCGACTTTACCGTAGCCTTTATAAAGTGCCATTTTTTCAATTTCCCCCGCGGCAAGCGCATGATCGCCCTCTAATAAGGGTATCCACATATCAAGCGCATCCGGATTTATACCAATGCCGATTTCGCTGAGCGCTGATTTGACTTGCTCGCCTATGTCTTTGGCGCTGGCGGCATAACAACCAATGGCCGCAAAATGGGCTGAAGCCTCACAAGCTTTCCGAATGGCGGAGCGCGGGGTCATATCGCCGGCTTCGATAATTAATTTAGCTTCTGCTTTGTCGGGGTCTATATCGAATTGTTTGATAAGTTTTGAGATCGTCGCACCATTCCGTTCGTGATCCAGTCGCAAACGCACCAAACGGTCATCGCCTAATAAAGACAGTGCGCTCATTTCATCGGCAAGGCGTGCGGGATCTCCTGATAAATCATCTGCCGTTAAAATTGTTGTGCCAAAAGCGTCATCCGGATTGGGCATAAAGACTTGAGAAAGGGCAAGGCTGCGATCTTTGACAAGACCTCTATCCGGCCCATAAAGCAACACACCTATAATGTCTGCAGGTGGGCTTTTTAGAAACCGTGTCGCTCGTGCCCCAGTTAATTTCATAATCCGCTCAGAACTCTATAGATGTTAAGGGGCGGGGGCATCTTTAGCATTGGTGAAATAGCCTGCCAATTTTACAATTAACCGATCCGCGGCTTCTGCTGCTGTGTTTTGCATCGCATTATCATTGGCTGTAATCACGCCGTAAGGGTCTTCTGAAGCGCCAAAAGTTGTAACTGCAGAGACTGAACCTTTATCCAAGACGTTGCCTGTTTTAGTTTCCGTAAGCGTATAGCTCGCATCCATAACGCCATCATAACGTGAGGCCACATCATCCCCAGAAATGCCGAGTCGACGCCGCTGCCAGCTCGGTGTTATTGTCAGTGTGTAAGTATCGACATTTGTGCTCATGCGGTCCCTTAGTCTTTGCTGAAGATAAAAGCCTGCCTCTTTGTCATTCGCGCTTCTACCGTCCTTCATATCCAAAGAAATTTGTTGCAAAGGCTGTATGCCATTTACGGATAATGTGCCCGGTGCATGCATGGGCGTAAAACCACACCCGGTTAGGGCGGGGGTCATCAGGCTAAATGCAGCAAAAGATAAAAGGGTAAATTTACGCATAAAGGTCTCCTAATTTGCCACTATATTCACAATACGGCCCGGGACAACAATGACTTTTCGGACAGTGAGGCCGTCAATTGACCGCGCAACATGTTCATCAGCAAGAGCCAGATCCTGAATATCATCTTTACTCATGTCAGCAGGAATATTGAGTTCAGACCGCCGCTTACCATTGACCTGTAGGGGCAAGGTGATCGTATCCTCGACCAACATGTCAGGATCAACTTCAGGCCACGGCGCATGATAAACAAAATCTGTTCCACCAAGCCTGGCCCAACATTCTTCGGCCAAATGTGGCATGAAGGGCGCGATGGCACGGATCAAAATTCCGAGCGATTCCATTTTAGCTTCATCATTGTGCTTATATTTTCCGAGCGCATTGGTCAGTTCATAAATTTGGGCGACTGATGTGTTAAAGCGGAAGGCTTCAATTCCGGCTGTAATTTTATCCATCGCTTTATGCGCCAAGCGGCGGAGCTCCAGTGCGTCGCCTTCGGCGGATGTGGCTTTGACCAGTGGGTTGCCGCTGTCGACATTAGCGACAAGCGCCCAGACTTTTTTGGAAAAACGCCACGCGCCGACAACACCAGATTCTGTCCACTCCACATCGCGTTCGGGTGGGGAGTCAGAGAGTACAAACCAACGCGCGACATCTGCGCCGTAAGTTTTGATAATATCATCCGGATCGACAACATTTTTCTTGGACTTGGACATCTTAATGACGTCGCCTTTAGAGACGATCTTTTTGCTTTGAATATGAAGAAGTTGATTGCCGTCTTCGATAACATCATCAGGCAAAACAAACTCGCCGTCTTCATCGGTAAACACCGCATGGGTCACCATGCCTTGCGTGAATAATCCGGCAAAAGGTTCGCCGCTTGGCAAGTCCAACAAACCACAATCACGTAAGCCCCTTGTAAAGAATCGCGCATAAAGCAAATGCAACACAGCATGTTCCACACCGCCGACATATTGATCAACAGGGAGCCATTCGCTGGCGGCTTTATTGTCAAAGGGTTTGTCGGTTGTATTGCCGCCCGCAAAGCGAGCAAAATACCAAGACGAGTCCGCGAAGGTATCGAGCGTGTCCGTTTCGCGGCGGGCAGGCTTGCCGCAACCCGGGCAATCAACATGTTTAAAGGTCGGGTGACGATCGAGCGGATTTCCCGGTATTGTCAAATCAATATGATCATAGGGCAGGGCGACAGGCAGGTCTTTTTCCGGCACAGGTAAAACCCCGCAATCGTCGCAATGGATTACAGGTATCGGACATCCCCAATAGCGTTGCCGCGATACACCCCAGTCTCGGAGGCGGTAATTGACCGTACCTTGGCCGAGGCCCATTTCTTCAATTTTGGCGATTGCCGCCGTGATGCCTTCCTCTTTGGACAGGCCGTCCAAAAAGCCTGAATTAAATAATGTGCCTTCACCCGTATAGGCTTCCTCTAATTTCAACTCATTCTTGTTTTCGGGAGGTTGCACGACAGGCAAAATTGGAAGATCATATTTTTTGGCAAAATCAAAATCGCGTTGGTCATGGGCCGGACAGCCAAAAATAGCCCCTGTGCCATAACCCATCAGGACAAAATTCGCGATCCAGACCGGGAGAGTTTTCATTTCATCAAGGGGGTGTTCAACACGCAGACCTGTATCGAAACCGAGCTTTGGGGCTGTGGCGATGGCTTCTTCGGTTGTACCGATTTTGGTACACTCATCACGGAACTCTTCGATAGCCGGATTATTCTTAGTCAACTCTTTTGTCACAGGATGGTCTGGTGAAAGGGCGATAAAGCTCGCGCCATAAAGTGTATCTGGACGTGTTGTGAATATCTTCACGCCACGCTTGAAAGCATCAAAAGGTTTGTGGGGAGCGTCAACTTTCGGGCTGTTGCTAGAGGCTATCAAGTCTCTGGTTTCTCTATCGATTACTTGGAAGGCGTCTGACTGCATCCACTCAAAATGCATCTGTAAGCCCTCAGACTTCCCAATCCAATTGGCTTGCATGGTCCGTACCTTTTCAGGCCAACGGTCAAGTGTGTCGAGGCCCTCTAAAAGTTCTTCGGCATAGTCGGTGATTTTAAAAAACCACTGATCCATATCGCGCTGCTCGACGATCGCACCGCTCCGCCAGCCCTTGCCATCAATTACTTGTTCATTGGCAAGCACGGTATTATCCACCGGATCCCAGTTCACCTTGGCGGTCTTACGATAGACCAAGCCTTTGTCCCAGAATTTGAGGAAAATGGCTTGTTGCTGTTTATAATAGGCCTCATCGCAGGTCGCAAACTCACGCGACCAATCGAGTGCAAAGCCGAGTCGTTTCATAGGGGCGCGCATGGCGTCAATATTGCCGTAAGTCCAATCTTTCGGATGACCCCCGCTATCTTTCGCCGCATTTTCCGCAGGCATGCCAAAGGCGTCCCATCCCATCGGGTGCAAAACTTCAAAGCCTTGCGCCTTTTTATACCGCGCAACGACATCGCCCATCGCGTAATTGCGCACATGACCCATATGAATTCTGCCCGACGGATAAGGAAACATTTCAAGTGCGTAGAATTTCGGCTTTTCAGCCGCATCGTTTGCGCGATAAATGTCTTGCTCCGCCCATAGCTTTTGCCAACGCGGCTCGACCTCGGCGGCATTATACCGGCTATTGTCATTTAATGTGTCACTGACGGACATAGTCACTCTCAAAGGGGTTGCGGCACTTATGATTTAAAGGACTTATCTATACCATCAGACGGGAGGTGCAACGGGGGAATTCTATTGAATGCTCTTTAGAGCTTGGCGTCAATTATAACCGGGTTAAGAAGGCCACAGCCTACCCCCCGCAAAATCGCGGACGGCCTGTCATTCACGCGCATTTTTTTTAATATGCGACTTATCCCGGACTCAATAGAGTTTAATTGAACGCCGATTAACCCGCAGATCAGAGCGTCAGAGCGGCCCATTGCCATATTCTCAAGGATCGACAGCTCACGCGGCGTTAGGGTGAAGTCGTGTTCCATCTCCAAGAGACGCAGCTCACAATATCTTAAGTGGAGGCTTTCACAGGCCATGTGGAGATGTCCTGCTGCCAGTGGACTCCAATCTTTCAGACCTTTCATAGAGCCAATGCCAAAGTAACCGTTTCGCCCGGACGGCCCAAAAACAGGCACGCCGTATCCGTCACCTTTCATCCAAGCCTGGAGCTTTGACATATAGTCTTTTTGTTGTTCGGTTAAGGTTGTTTGGAAAAGAACAGAGTTCCAGCGGAAGGGACGACACGTAATTTTTGACCTTTGAATGATAGGGTCAAAATCGACGTAATTATTTGACATGTAAGTGTCGACCCACGCATCAGGAAACCCTTTTGTATGGACGGCTTCATTCTTATGGCCCGGCGCATATTCTGCGGTGAAATGGTGATAGCTCATGAGGTCGGCACCAACGCCTTCAGCATAAGTTGTGAATTGATCCCAAAGCGAGGCAATGCTTTCGGCGTTATCAAAACCCTTCATAGCCAGCAGGACGTTTACGCCTTCTTGGCTTATTTCTCTGTTGTCCGGTTTATTGTTCCCCATACCAGCCTTTGAAGTGCTTATTGGCTATCCACTGTCGCGATATAAAGCTCACGTGCGCGTGTCAGAATAGCATTTTCAATTTGGCGGGCTGTATCCGCGTCAACAGCGGCATCATCCCAACCATTCGGTGTGCGCGTTTGTTTAAAGATAGAGGCTTTCAGCGCATCCGCGCGAAGGGCTGTATCAAGAATATAGACATTAGCTTTGAAGCGTTCATTTGGCGCCTCGGCTGAGGCGTACCAATCGGTGACTATAACGCCACCAAAAGGATCAACCTGCTCAAGCGGCATAAAATTGAGCGTCTCTAATGAGGCGCGCCAGAGATAAGAGTTCACACCCATATTCGGGGCTTGCATTTGTGCGGCAACACGCTCTGCTTTTTTCTTGCCGCCACCAAAGGTGTTACAAGCCGTTAAAGCCGGTGTGGCGAGAAAGGCCAAGGCGGCACTTAAAAGTAAAGGGCGGGTCAAGTTGAATGACATTAAGGGCTCCGACGGAAATAACGCTTTTGAGGCGTTATAACGTAAAATCTTGGCGGGACTAGTCTCTGTTTACAGGAAAGCGCCCCTAATGCATTTACGAATTCGCCCATAAAGCTGCAGATTTTAAGGTTTGTTAACCATTTTTTAGGGAGGCGCACGCCAAACAAAAGGTTAACGCGGTCTTATCAAGTGATTTGGTCAATAGGTAGCACCGCATTTGGCTGTAAAAGGGTAATTATGTCAGACCGTCGTCATTCTGCGCCAAAATTCTCTTATGCTGTCGGTGGCGTTATCATTGCCGCTTTAGGGACAATGACCGTGGCTAGCGCACAATCGCCTTTCGCTAGCAAGAAAAAGACGCAGGCTTGGGAGACTGCTGCAGCGACTCAACCCACACCGATTCGCCAAGCGCCCGTCCAAACTCCGGTCATGGTGCATCCAAATGCACCCGTTTACGCGTCACCACTGCACAATAATGTACCTGTTATGTCTGCATCGCCCGCGCCGAGTCCCGGTGCGGTTTATTCTTCACAGGCTTATCCCTCCATTACGTCCACACCGCCGCCTCAACTGCAACAGACGAGCCCCTATCTATATGCGGCTCCAACAGCCGCCGCATCCGGGTTTGGATCTCAGCCTCCACAATTTTCTCAGGGCGGATATCAAACGCAATCTTTACAGCCGAATTATGTCGCACCTGAGCACTTACCGATGCGCCCGTCTTATGGCGCACCTCAGGCGTCCCCTTATGGTCAAACGCAATATTCCCAATCCTCGCCTTTCCCACCCACGCCTTATCCCCCCCAAACGAGCGGCTCACAACCTTATCCGCCTCAAGGCACTTATGGTGCGCCGCGTTCTTGGAAAGACAAGCTAGGGCTTGGCCGCCTCACAACCGTTTTCCAAGGCTTTATTAAGGGTGGGGCCGCCGCGGTGAAACGGGACAATGGAATAGATTCAAACTGGAGCGAGGAATTTATTGCAGATGCAAAGGCCGAATTTGAGGTCAGTGCTGTTACAGATTCGGGTTACGAATATGGCGCCAATTTTGAGTTACGCGGTGACTATGATAAATTCCGCCGCGGATTTGGCGGGCGCATAACAGACTGTCCGCCGACAGAGCTTGGATGTCCCTCCGTTTTGCTTGATGGTGTGCAGCGGAGTTTGCGCGGACACACATCTCGCTTTTATACAGATGGCCCCGACGAGGCTGAAGACGCGCAATTGGCCCTTGAGAGTGCGCATTTATTTCTGCGAAGCGCCTATGGCGATGTGACAATCGGTCGTGATGATGGTGCTGCCTATCTCTTCTCACTCGGCGCCCCGACGCTTTTAGCCGTTGGCGCATCGAATTCGACGGTTGATTATACGGGCCTTGATAGTGTGAAGACGGTTAATGATGCCTCAGGCTTTTCAGAAAAAATCACGTACACTAGCCCACGTTTGTTGGGGGACAGTATCGGTCTTGGTGTTCAATTCGGGGCGTCTTATGCGTTAAATGCGCGGGCGTGTGGCGCCAATTATTGTGTGAAACGCAATGATGGGACAGGGGCTTTGTCGCCTGACCTCGAAGATATTTTCGAAATGGGCGTCGCCTTAGACCGCACATTTGACAATGGTTTGAAAGTGGAAGCCACGGCCACTTATGCCCGCGGATCAGAGCAAGGCGTCATCGCTGCTTTTGACGGTTTGGAAGCTTACAATCTTGGCGCAGAAATGTCGTGGATGGATGTGACGCTGGGCGGGTCGTTCCTCAAGTCCAATAATGGCTTGATCGACGGCGATTATGAAGCTTGGGATATCGGTGCGACGTGGAAACCGTCGGCTCTGGGCTTTACGCTGGGTTATGGTCACGCGAAAGATGAGCTTGTTAATTTGACATCGGATCAATTTATTGCGGGCGTGAGCTATGACTTTGAAAAATTCACTTTGGGGGCCGGCGCGCAATATATAGAGCGTGAAACGCAAGGTTTTGACGGCACGCTGGTTGCCCCGCAAACAGATAAGGCCACGGCGCTCTTTATCGAAGGTGGGATTAAGTTCTAATTCCCGGCGTCAGGGTTCAATTTTATTGAGCGCTCCAACAACCGAAATCCCCGCAATGCCTGTACCTAAGAGGCGCGGTGTCGTTGACAGATTTACGCCGCCGAGCGCAAAAACGGGGGCCGGGTAGCTTTTTACTTTGGCTGCGAGGGCATCAATGCCGATCGGGGAGCCTGCACTTGGGCTCTGACTTGGGAAAACGGCAGAGACCAAAAGGCCATCCAAAAGGGGGAGAGGGTGTTTATAGGTTCCCTCTTTTATAGCGGCCAATGTGATTAACAGATTTGGGTTTTTAGCGCGTTTTTTCTCAATGAGACCGAGGTTAGTATGTCGTTTGAAATGAAGCCCATCTGCTTCTACTGCAAAGTTATTTTGTCGCAAAAGAAGCTGTTGGTTTTTCGCGGCTGTGAGGGCTCGTAGGGATTTTGCAACCCCTTCATCAAAATTATCAAAGCGATAAATAACCGCGCAACCCTCTGGCAGGCTTTCGGCCCAAGACAAAACATCCGGCGTGCGGACGGGGTCACTCATCGCAATGAGGGGAGATAATCGACAGGGTTTCCCATAGGCCTCACGAAAAGCCAAAGCCTGCGCACCCAAAGGGTGGCTTTTCAAACCTGACCAGACTTTGTAAGGGAGCGTCATGTCAGACACACTCTCCGAAATTAAAGCAAAACATAGCGCCGTTATGGCGCGGATTGCAAAGGCTGCCAAGCGTGCAGATCGTGCAGCGAGCGAGGTAACGCTCGTGGCCGTGAGTAAGGTTCAACCGGATGAGCGGATAAAGGCCATGTTAGATGTCGGTCATGGGGTTTATGGCGAGAACCGGGTGCAGGAAGCCCAAGCCCGCTGGGCGGATCGTTTCGCGACATATCGTAATAAAATTGAACTTCGTCTGATCGGGCCCCTTCAATCCAATAAAGTCGAAGATGCTGTGGCGCTGTTTGATGTCATTGAAACGATTGATCGCGAGAAGCTGTTAAAAGCTCTTAAAAAGGTGTCTGAAAAGGGGGTGTTACTTCCCCGCCTTTATATTCAAGTGAACACGGGCGAAGAGCCGCAAAAGTCAGGCGTTTTGCCAAAGAGCCTCCCAAATTTTGTAAAAACAATGCGGGAAACTTATGGGTTTGAGCCGGAGGGGCTGATGTGTATTCCCCCACAAAACGAGGCCCCCTCACCACATTTTTGGCTGCTTAAGACACTCGCCAATGACGCCCACATCGAGAAACTATCTATGGGGATGAGCGGAGATTATGAAACAGCGATTGAAATGGGAGCCACATCTGTTCGTGTGGGCTCCGCTCTGTTTGGTGATCGCGACTACGAGTAAATTTTGACTGGCATACCCGCTTGTAAACGCGGGAGAAGCTTGACCATGTCATTGGGCGCTAAAGCGACACACCCTAAAGTCTGCCTATCATCAGCTTGTGCCACATGTATGAAAACGGCGCTTCCCAATCCTTTTTGGGGAGGGCTGTCATTGTGACTCAAGACCAATAAAATATCATAGGCCCCGTCTTCACGCCAAAGTTTTTCATGGCTTAAGGTGGAGGGCAATCGAATGAAACGATTATAGGCAGGGTCAGACACGTCATCACACCACCCATCACTTTCTTGTAAGGCCCGCCAAGTCAAAGGTCGCTCGGAATATGTTGGCGGACGGGCCAGACGGTCTTCACGGAAAAAACCCCATCGCAACATATAGTTGCCTAGGGGCGTTTTTCCGTCACCTTCTTTGCCCCGGGCTTGATTGACATAACCGTCACGCCCAATGCGACAAGGCACGGATATATCACCCAAAACAGCTTCGCCAGAAGCACAGTTGATATCAAACCCTAACGTTTCCTTCATGTAAAACTCTCATTTTTGTGATGCAATTTGCGCAATCTGCGATTAGCTTTAAGAAAGAAAGCAGCATAATACACGCCAAATTTTAGACTTGCTGCTAAAGGCTCAAAAGAGTCGAAAAAGGATGAACCCTATGGCTGTGAAAAAAAGAATTCTGCTTGTTGATGATGATGAGATGCTCCGCGGTGAATTGGTTGAGCAATTTGCTGTCTATGATGAATTTGAAACATATGATGTCGGGACAGCGACACTGGGCATAGTAGCGGCAAAAGCGCAAACCTTTGATCTCATTATTCTTGATGTGGATTTGCCGGATATGCTGGGCACCGAGGCTTGTGAGCTTATGCGTAAGGCAGGGGTTGCCGCACCTATCGTCATGTTGACAGGCAATGACGGCGAGATGAATGAGATTTTAGGCTTAAACTCCGGTGCCAATGATTACGTAACGAAGCCATTTCGCTTTTCCGTTTTGCTGGCACGACTGCGCGCTCACCTGCGCAGCTTTGAACAAAGCGAAGATGCCATTTTTCAAATTGGCCCTTATGCTTTTAAGCCCGCTTTTAAACGCCTCACGCCCCCACAAGAAGAGGGTGCGCGCCCTGTGCGCGATATTCGCCTGACGGAAAAAGAAACGAATATTCTCAAGTATCTTTACCGTGCCGGCGGGAAACCCGTATCGCGGGAAGAGTTATTGGAAGAGGTTTGGGGTTATAATTCGGGTGTCACGACCCATACTCTGGAAACTCATGTTTATCGTTTACGCCAAAAGATAGAACCGGAAAAAGGCATGGCGACATTATTGATGACGGAACCTGGCGGTTATCGCCTTGAATTGGGCTAAACTGGGTCTCGCTTTTTATATTCTCAGTGTAAGCGCTCTGCTTGTTGCCGAGCTTAAGCAAGCTCGTTTTGCCCAATATTATTTGAAGCCTGTGGCAGCCATGGGGTTTGTGTTGTTGGCCGTGCAAAACGGCGCATTGGATACGGATTATGGCTTGCTTGTTCTTACTGGGCTTTCCGCCTGCGCCATAGGGGATATCTTACTGTTATCCCGGAGCAATAAAATGCTTTTTAAAATGGGTATGAGCGCGTTTGGCACAGGGCATTTCTTTTATATTTTAGCGGCGAATATGATTAGTCGTCCTGATCTTTCGATTTATATCCGGATCGGAAGCTTTCTCATCGGTCTCGCCGTCATTTGGCTTGTTTTCCGATATTTCAAATCACGCGTTCCCAAAGAGATGGTTTGGCCTGTCGGGGCCTATGCGATCATTATTGTGCTTATGTGTGTTTATGCGGCGCAATCAGACTTTGTGGGGTCTTATGCTTTAATATTCCCGGCGGCTTTACTGTTCGCGGTTTCAGATATTTTTGTGGCGAGGGATCGTTTTATAAAGCCAGACCCCAGAAATGCAGTGATGATTACACCGCTCTATTTTGCGGCACAGGCACTTTTCGCCCTGAGTGTGGCTTAGTCATTCAGTTCCATAATTTGTGTCATGGGCACATGATCAGATGGTTTTTCATGCCATGTGCGACACGGGATATGAATCTCGTGACCCTCACGGCCGGCGGCTTTGACAGAAGGGCGTAGGGCAGGGCTTACCCAAATGTGATCCAGCCGTCTCCCGCGATTGGACGCCATCACATCCCGCGCGCGATAAGACCACCAACTATAGAGCTTTTCTTCCTTACCCGCGAAAAGGCGAGACGTATCTGTAAAATCGTGTGTTTGGCGAAGTGTCTCTAAGATTTCGACCTCCATCGGCGTATGGCTAACAACCTTCAATAGTTGTTTGTGACCCCAAACATCATGTTCATGCGGCGCGATATTAAAATCGCCCACCAACACTTGTTGATCGTCACCCTTTGTAAACCGATCAGTGAAATACAAGCGCATGGCTTCCAAGAAGTCCAGCTTGTGCTGAAATTTGTCATTCACAACAGGGTCGGCCACATCACCGCCTGCGGGCACATAGAAATTGTGAAATTCAAAATCTTGATCGCAGTTTTCACCCTTTGCAATGACACGCGTGCTGACATGGCGGGCGTGACCCAAAGGGCAAAAATCGGTCGACAATCGCTCCATGGGCAGTTTGGAAATCGTTGCCGTGCCGTGATAGCCTTTTTGGCCGGACACTTCAATAAATTCATACCCCGCCGCGCGGAGGGCCTCAAAAGGAAAATGCTCCTCCTCACACTTGATCTCTTGAAGGCCAAGAATGTCAGGGCTTTGCTCGTCTAGGAAGCGCAGGACTTGATCCAAACGCAAGCGAACTGAGTTAATATTCCAAGTGGCGAGTTTGATTTGCATAAAGGAGGAATAAAGCCTCAGGCAAAGAAATGTAACCCTAAATGACGCATTTTTAGGCGCTGTTTCTCTTGCGTATTTATGCTAGTGAAGAGGTCGTGAAAAATAAGTTTGATATCCTTATCGTTGGTGGTGGCTTAGTGGGTCAGATGGCGGCTCTGGCATGCGCAAAGCTAAAAAAGCAGTCCGTAGCTTTAGTGGATGGCCGCAATATTTTTGATGAGAAATTAAGCGCCCGCGACGGTCGGGCCTATGCGCTCTCCGCGTCCTCGTTGCGATTATTTAAAAATCTCAATATCGATATTTCACAAGACTTACAGCCTATGCGTGACATGCTCATCACCGACGGCCCTTTAGGGGAAGAGCCGTCTTGGCGCCTTCATTTTGGCGGTGACAGCTATGAGGCAAATGCGCCGCATATGATTGAAAGCGCCCGGCTCAGCGCCGTTGTTTTTGATAAGCTGCGCGCCACGAAAGGGGTTACAGTTTACGCGCCCTCAATGATTGAGCGTTTGGCGCATGATGTGTCCGGCGTATCCGGCTCTATCGATGGGCAAGAGATAAGAGCGCGCCTTCTCATTGCCGCCGACGGCAAAAATTCGCCTATCCGAACCCGAGCCGGTATTGCTACAGATGGGCGGGATTACGGGCAGAGCGCGCTCGTAACAACCATCGCCCATAGCTTGCCACATGACGGACTGGCTTTGCAGCGTTTTTTGCCGGGCGGACCTTTGGCCGTTTTACCTTTGACGGCTCAGCGTAGCCAGATCGTTTGGAGCGACAAGCGAGCCGCGATCAAGGCGGCCCTCTCTTTGTCCGACGAAGATTTCTTGAACGAATTGTCCTTTCGTTTAGGGGATCATTTGGGTGAAATTTCCCTCGCCGCCGCGCGCCAAAGCTATCCTTTACGATTACAGCTTTCGCAAAACTATGTCGGGACGCGTTTGGTCTTAATCGGCGATGCTGCGCATGTTATTCACCCCCTCGCGGGGCAGGGCCTCAATTTAGGTTTGCGGGATGTTGCCGCGCTACATGATGTATTGAAAGCGGCTATAGCCACGGGTCGCGATATTGGCGGGTCGGCTTTAGGGGAATATGCGGCTTGGCGTAAACTGGATATGACTAGCTTGGCAGCGGCGACCGATGGGTTGTCTTATCTGTATGCGTCGCCGCGCGGGCCCATAAGCCGACCTGTTTATAAGGCTTTAGGGCATTTGCGACGTGTGGGACTATCAGCACTCAACGACGCAAATATCGCCAAGGAGGCTATAATGCGTGAGGCGGCGGGTGACATTGGCGAGCGTCCCAGCCTATTGCTGTAATTATGCTGTTGTAAATGCTTTACAGGTCATAAGAAATCGCTAAGTCGCAGCCGTTAAAGTTACATTCATCTTAAGTGCTATAGTTAAATACATCCTGTCTGCTGGCTGACTTGAAAAGCATATAGACGAGATGTTGGTATCGGACATTGCGCCCCGTTTCGATGTCAACCGCCCTGTTACACTTTGGTGTAACAGGGCACTTTCTTATAATATCTTAAGTACGTTTTTCAACGTGACCATCTTTGACTTCAAACACCTGCGCGCGTCCGGCGAAGGCCTCAAATAATCCTTCATCCGTACCTGTCATGAAGGTTTGCGTCTTGAGGGCGATAAGTTCTTCAATGAGGGCCGCACGACGACCTTTATCTAAATGTGCCGCTACTTCGTCCAATAATAAAAGCGGTTTTCGATCCGTCTGGGCACGGGCTTGTGCGAGAATGAGGCCGATCAAAAGGGCTTTTTGTTCGCCTGTGGAACAATCCGCAGCGGGCATGGACTTCGCAATATGCGTGACGCAGAGATCAGAGCGATGCGGCCCGATCAAAGTGCGCCCGGCGCGCTGCGCCAAAGGTCGACCATTGCGAAGGTCTTCGCGTAAAGCATATTCAATATCGTCAACGGTCTCGCCCGCTAAAATTCGGTTTTCATATTTGCCCTCAATTGCCAAGGCGGCTTTTGGAAAAACGGAGACCCTGGCCTCTATTTCTTCTTTAAGGTGGGTGAGCGTGATAGCGCGGGCTTGGGCAATATGTGCGCCTTGATTGGCGATGTCTGACTCTAGTGCCTCATACCACCCCGCATCATTGACGCCGTCAGAGAGGAGACGATTGCGCTCCGTACGGGCTTTTTCATAATGCAAGCTTGTAACGCCGTGCCCTGGCACATGTGAGAGGGCAAAGCGGTCCAGAAACTTGCGCCGATCGCTTGCGGGGCCCGTGAATAATCTGTCTTGGGCAGGGCTTAGCCACATAAGGCTGATGAGTTGGGCAAGCTGGGTTCCTGTTGCATTCACGCCGTTTAAACGGAGCAAGCGTCGGCGCGGATGCTCAGGCACTTGGCCGATACTGATGCGTGTCTCGTTATCCAAAACCGCATTTATACCCCAAGCTTGCGATTGCGTGTTTTCATAGCGCCGTGAGAGATCATCAACTTTGGCGCGGCGCATACCGCGCCCGGGCGAAAGAAAGGATATGGCCTCAAGAAGGTTTGTTTTCCCGGCCCCATTGGGCCCAAAAAAGACAACGGGCTCTGCGCCGAACTCAATATCCAGCGTTGTGTAATTTCGGAAGTCCGTCAGGCGTAAAGACGCGATATAGGTCACGTGATTATGCCTTTGTGTTTATACTCTGAGCGGCATTAAGACAAAGAGTGCGTCAGGGTCTTCGCTGTCTTTAACAAGGGCGGGGCTGGCCGAGCTATCCAAGTAGAAGGTCGCGTCGCGGCCTTCGATTTGACCCGTCACGTCCAAAAGATATTTTGCGTTAAAGCCAATCTCGAGCGGTTCGTCATTGTAACTCACCATCAACTCTTCATGTGCGTTCCCGCTCTCAGGGTTATTGACGGTCAGCGCCAAATTGTCTTCGGTTAATCCCATTTTGATGGATCGAGATTTTTCAGCCGAAATTGTAGACACACGATCAACAGCATCGGCAAAGACCTTATTGTCGATTGTCAGCTCTTTGGGGTTATTTTTGGGAATGACACGCTCATAATCGGGGAATGTGCCGTCGATGAGTTTTGATGTCAGAACGGCTGTGCCTGTTGTGAAACGAATTTTGGCTTCTGAAACGCTAATCGCAACATCCCCATCAGACCCGTCAATCAAGCGGCGGATTTCCGCGACTGTTTTGCGAGGAATAATAACACCGGGAATACCGTCGGCTCCGGCAGGCAAATCGGATTCCGCAAGCGCTAAACGGTGACCGTCTGTGGCGACCGCACGAAGCTTGCCTGCATTGGAGTGTACGTAAATACCGTTGAGGTAATAGCGTGTTTCTTCTGTCGAAATCGCAAATTTCGTTTTATCAATAAGGCGCTGCAGAGCTTTGGCGGGCATGACGAATTCATGCGAAAATCCATCCACTGTCATTTTCGGGAAGTCACCGGATGGCAGTAGAGGCAAGGTGAAATGCGCCCGACCGGAATCAACGTCTAAACGCTCGTCGGCATTAATCTGCAAAACGACCTGCGCGCCATCAGAAAGCTTACGTACAATGTCATAAAGCGTGTGGGCGGGGGCTGTGATTTGACCGGGTTGGCTGACATCAGCATCTGTTGATTCAGACATTTCAATATCAAGATCCGTGGCGACCAAGCTCACAGTGCTGCCTTCTGCGCTCATCAAGACATTCGACAAGATGGGAATCGTATTGCGACGCTCCACAACATTTTGGACATGGCCCAAAGCTTTCATCAGCGTGCTGCGTTCTAGGGTGACTTTCATGCTATATCTCTTATATCAAACGGGCTGGAAAAGCCGCAGAATATCGGACGCCAACCATAATCAAGCGTGTGGAGAGAGCAAGCGTTAATCATGTCTCAGATGTGGGCAATATAGCGCTCTAGTCTCCCATCATAGACGTTACAATGACTGTGTTCTCTTTGAGTGCAGCTGCTCCCTGTGGTGTGAGGCCATAGACGCCGCGGTCGACTTTTTCGAACCACCCATAGTGATTATCGGCCATAAGATTTCGGGCTTTTTCAAAACCGGCCATTTTCGCCACGTAAGAGGCTTTACACGCCCCTTCATCATGCAGCACCTTGGCGCAGCGTAAGGCCCCTTGACGATAGGACGTCATTAAACCTTCTGAGGTCATCCCACCTTCATTGGGGTCGCCGTGGCGCTTTTCAAACTCAGCCAAGAGCTTTGTTTTACGGGCTTTTATTTTGCGGGGCTTAAACGGTCCTGGCTCGCAATGTATATCCACTCGCCCATCCGACAGGCGCACAGTCATCAGGCCGATACCCAGCCGCCTACACAACATTTTATTCCTGCGAATCGCAACTAATGCCGATTTGCCGGTTTTGCGCGGCACGGCAATATAGACATTATCCGTCATGGATTGACGGTTTATGGCTTGATGAAATAATGAAAGCGTGAAACCTGTTTTGAGCTCTACGATAATCGGATCTGCGTCAGGCGTTTTAAACGGTATGGCAACCAGATCCGCCGCGCCGACTTCGCCTTTGACCTCATAGCCGCGTTCAACAAAATACGCTTTTATCGGCGCATAAAGCACCGTTTCTTTCAGGCTACTTTTGGGTTTTCTAGCGACGGGAAGCCTCTAGGCTTTCAGCACCGTTTCGACGGTTTCGATTTGGTTATTAAAATCAACATCATCCGCGCGCAGTTCATCAATCCGCTTGACGGCATGCATAACAGTTGTGTGGTCGCGTCCGCCAAAACGCCGCCCGATATCCGGCAGGGACCGCTTGGTGAGTTTTTTGGACAAATACATGGCGACTTGTCGGGGTCGTGCGATTTGACGCGCACGCCGCTTTGACACCATATCTGTTAGGGTCACACCAAACTCTTCACAGACGGCACGTTGAATACGATCAACGGTCAGTCGCTGTCCTGCCATGTAGCGGGAATCAGACAATGTTTCTTGCACAGTTTCCAAAGTAATGGGCGTTCCAAGAAATTCACTTTGCGCCACGATTTGGTTAAAGGCACCTTCAAGGTCGCGGGGCGTCGCATTCATGCGCGCGGCCAAATGATCACGCGCATTTTGTGGAATTGCCAAGCCGGGGTTCCCAGATGCGCGGCGACGTTGAATAAGACGGTCCAAGATACGCAGTCGCAGTTCATAGTCCGCGGCCCCAATACGACAGACGAGACCTGACGACAAATAAGATTTTAACCGATCAGAAGCCTTTTCAATTTTGTCCGGATGCCGGTCCGCCGCGATTAAAATTTGACGCCCCTGAGCAACGAGGCTGACAAGTGTATGCAGAAGCTCTTCTTGGCTACCGGGCTTATCGGCAATAAAATGGGCATCATCAATAATCAGAAGATCCACATCGCGAAGGGACGCCTTAAACGCTTCAATCGCATCTCTGCCGGACCCGGTGCCACGGACAGAAGAGACAAAGGCGGACACAAAATTCTCAGACGTAATAAGCTTTACGCGGTGGTTGGGGTGGGATGATATAACCGCTTCTTCAATTGCGTGCAAAAGATGGGTTTTACCCATTCCATTGGCCCCATGAATAACGATGGGGTTATATTGTGGTGTCCGACAAGACGCGATTTGACGGGCGACGGCAAAGGCAAGCTCGTTTGAGGCGCCAACGACAAAATTATCAAATGTAAAGCGGTCTCGCGGATTATCAGCCCTTGGCGTTTCCGTGACTGTTTCTGTGATGTTGGTCGCAGAGAGCGGAGTCACGTCTTTTAAATGCGTCTGCTGCTCTGCCGGCTTTCTGCGGTTGCGGGCGGCGTCAATTGCGGCGCGCTCATTTGCGGCGGAGAATATGATGTCGCGCGGCGGGGCGACCATATCATATTTTTTCCAAAGACGCCGCACGGTGTCCGCATAATTGGCCTCGATTTTGGAGGCGATAAAGCGTGACGGTGCTGCCAATGTCACAATGCGGTCATTGGCTTGGCTGACACGCAATTGTCCCGTCCAAGAGCGGTGAACATTTGGGCCAAGGGCGTAGCCGAGATCGGTTTTAACCTTAGCCCATGTGTTGTGGGCGCTTTGTAGCGGTGGCTCGCCTGTATAAAGATCAGGAGTCGTATGGCTTAAGCCTGCATTTGCATTCTTATGGCCTGTTTTTGCGTCCTGCATCGAATTTTATCCCAAACGAACCCCGAGGGTTTAAATGCTTAAACCCTTGATACTTTTAAAAATATAATGGACCCGAACAAAGAATAGTCCCCCCATTCACTATTCGGATTTCCTCGGTTGCTGAGCCCCTTACTTAGGTTTCAGCCTCCCTTTTAAACCGACTCTTTTCGCTTTCGTCAACGGACAAATGTTGCGAATCCGCATACCTTTTCTGTTGACTCAAAAAAACATAAGAATCTCAAAAAGGTGGCGTCGTAAAAAATTCATATTCCTTAAAATTTTTTACAGATGGCCGCTAAAAAAGTGAATTTTTCAGGACAATTCACCCTGTCATATAAATGTAAAAATTTACACTTGCGAAATTGGACTAACCAACTTTGTTTTTAGAGCAAGCATAAAAAAACCGGACGTCTTGCCCGGTTGTTTTATATTAATTTTCACTTGCGACAAGCAAGGGAGGGAAGGGCTTAGCCAATCGTTTTTACGCGCTTATTTAAGCGAGAGATTTTACGAGCCGCAGTGTTTTTGTGAAAGACGCCACGCGACACAGCACGCATCATGGCGGGCTCGGCTTGCTTAAGCGCTTCACTTGCAGCCGGTTTGTCACCGGCTGTAATTGCGTCTTCAACGCGACGTAAAAATGTACGCACTTGGCTACGACGGGCACGATTGACCTCAGTCTTACGCGCCATTTTGCGAACGTTCTTCTTGGCAGACGAAGTATTTGCCATATTATTCCTCTATATCCATATCATAAAAGGGCAGGCGGTAGCCTACCCGAATTTCAGATGCGGCCTATACGCGCCTGCTTTCGTTTCGTCAACCACACAATATCACAGAAGCTAAGGGTGCTATTTATGCTTAAAATGCGGTTTGCGCTTCTCAATAAAGGCCGCCATCCCTTCTTTTTGGTCATATGTGGTAAACAGGCTTTGAAAGAGCCGACGCTCAAATTGAATGCCCTGATCAAGTGTTAAGTTAAAGCCTGCATTTATGGTCTCTTTGGTGATCATCGCTACAGGTTGGCTTTGCGTGGCAATTTTGGCAGCTGCCTCTTTTGCGACATCCATCAGATCGTCGAGCTTAACAACACGGCTAACCAAGCCTGAACGCTCGGCCTCTTCAGCCTCCATCATACGTCCCGTCAAGCACATATCCATGGCTTTGGCTTTACCCACCGCCCGCATCAGGCGCTGCGTGCCGCCAATACCGGGCATAACACCCAAATTTATCTCTGGTTGACCAAATTTTGCATTATCCGCCGCGATGATGAAATCGCACATCATGGCAATCTCACAGCCCCCACCAAGGGCATAGCCCGCCACGGCAGCAATAATCGGCTTGCGGAAGCGCTCAATGGCGCAGTGATTGTCAAAAATATCAGTTTTATACATATCCAGATAGGTCATCTTGGACATCTCTTTAATGTCAGCCCCCGCCGCGAAAGCCTTTTCTGATCCCGTTAGGATAACGCAGCCAATTGCGTCGTCTTTTTCTAATGTTGCGAGGGCGTCAGCCATTTCCGCCATCATAGGGCCGTAAAGTGCATTTAATGCCTTTGGTCGGTCGAGCTGAACAATGGCGACATGTCCGTCGCGTGTTACGTCAATATCATTATATGTCATGTTTTACTCTGCCCTGATTTTAAGCGCGCCTTTTAGCGCAAAGGCTTTACCACTGGCAAGCTTTACAATAAAATGAACTGCGACCGCTTTGGACGATTCGCTGTATGGGCGCAGCGCATTTCGGGCAGTTTTCACCCTCGCGACCATAGACATCGAAGCTGTGCTGGAAATAGCCGAGCTTGCCATCCGTATTGGAAAAATCGCGCAGGCTGCTGCCGCCCGCCTCAATCGCCTCTGATAAAACGTCTTTAATGTGGGCGGCGAGGCTATCTGTTTCGGACACCTTTAAACGCCCGGCGCCGCGGCGTGGTGAAATGCCTGTGCGAAACAAAGCTTCGCAGACATATATATTGCCAAGGCCGGCCACGATGCGTTGATCCAAAAGGGCGGCTTTGATTTTCGACTTTTTCCCTTTCAAGGCGTCCCGCAGGATGGGGCCGTTAAAGTGATTGGAGAGCGGTTCGGGGCCAATATGGTCGAGCCGGTAAGCTTCACCTTTACCTGCGAGCTCCATAAAACCAAAACGGCGCGGATCGTTGAAAGTAATGATCGCGCCATTATCCATTTCAAAGACGACATGATGATGCTTGGGGTCAGCTTTATGTTCATGCACAAAACGCGCCGTCTCTGCATTATCAATAATGAAGCGCCCACTCATACCGAGGTGCATAAAAAGGCGCTCGCCTGATGTCAGTTCAGCCTGAAGAAATTTGGCACGACGAGTGAGACTTTCAAGGCGTTGGCCTTGGATACGCGCAATAAAATGAGGATCAAAAGCAAAGCGAAGGTCAGGGCGATTTAGGGTGACGCGTTTAAAAACGGCCCCCTCCATAACGGTGGCAAGACCGCGCCGCACAGTTTCAACCTCGGGGAGTTCAGGCACGTATTACTTCGCGGGGCCTGTACTAACAGCGACCATAGCGGCGCGTAAGGTGCGGTCTCCGATCTTAAAGCCTGTCTGCATGACATTGGCGACATTGCCCTTGTCTTCATCAGACGGAATATTGGCGACGGCTTGATGCACATTCGGATCAAATTTAGACCCGACACCCGGCACAGGCTTCACACCGTGACGCGCCAAAACCATGATCAAATCTTTTTCGGTCAGCTCAATGCCGTCTACGAGGTTTTTGGCGTTCTCGCCTAGCTCGTCTTTATTTGTGCCCTCAAGCGTTAAGAGCGCACGGGAGAGATTATCATGCACGGAAAGAACGTCCTGTGCGAAACGTTCAATGCCGAATGTTTTGGCGGCGATTACTTCACGCTCGGATCGTTTTTTGACATTTTCGGCATCCGCCATAGCGCGAAGGGCCTGATCCTTAAGGTTGGCAAGCTCAGCTTCTAATTCTTGAATGCGGGCAACCGCGGCCGCACCTGCATCCGGCGCATCGCTATGAATGCCGGCTTTTTCCAATTGAGCTTTAATGTCCTCTTCGGACATATTTGCTGCCGCTTCCGCTTTAGCGGCTTCAGCACGAGAGCCCATACCTTGCGTCGCATTATCGATTTCTGCTTGTAGGGCTTCAAGTTCTGCGTCTGAGGGCAGATCGCTCATACCCTTTATATTTGGCATTGTGGGCTTGTTTGGATTCGACATGAGGCGTCTCTCTATTGTTTGGGGTCAAGTGATTTGCTGTTTAACCAGCGCCCGACCAATTGTGCGGTATAATCCACCATGGGAATAACCCGCGCATAATTTAAACGTGTCGGGCCAATGACTCCGACCGCTCCTAAAATATTCTGAGCCGCATCGCGGTAAGGCGCGATAACAAGGCTCGACCCTGACAAAGAAAACAGAGGGTTCTCTGTGCCAATAAAAATTTTCACACCATCAGCTTGTTCCGTTCTGTCAAGCAAGGCGATAAGCTCTTCCTTGCGCTCCAGATCTTCGAACAACAATCGGATGCGCTCCAAATCGGTTTGCGCTTCCAAATTGTCAAGGAGTTGTGCGCGTCCGCGAACGATTAAAGCCCGTTTGTTGTCAATTATATCGTCAGCTCCGGACCAAGAGGCGAGACCTTGCTTAATAAGACCTGCGGCTGCGGCGTCAATTTGTGCCTCGCCTTGCGCAATTTCATCTAAAATATCTGCACGTGCATCCTCTAATCGGCGACCTTTCAGCCGCGCTGATAAGAAATTACCCGCCCGTTCGAGTGAAGCAGGAAGCAAGCCTTCGGGTCTTGGCATGAGTCTGTTTTCAATGTGCCCGTCTTCGTAAACCAGAATAACCAAAGCTTGGCCGTCATCAAGAGCCACAAATTCAACGTGTCGTAAGGGCGGTGATTTCGTTGTTGCGGGACTGAGAACCAGACCTGCGCCGCCTGCGAGACCCGCCAACATCCCGCTGGCTTGTTCTAAAAACTGATCCGGCGATTGATTCCCCGCGGCGAGTTTCGCTTCCAATTTCTTTTGTTCGGATTTGCCCAAGTCTCCAACCTCCAAGAGCCCATCGACAAACAGCCGAAGCCCGGCTTGTGTCGGCACACGCCCTGCACTGACATGGGGCGAGGCAAGCAGGCCGTAGCGCGCCAGCTCTGCCATTGTATTACGGATGGTGGCGGGCGACAGGTCACGCCCGCTCGACATGGCCAGACTTTTGGATCCCACGGGCACGCCCGTCTCAAGATAGCTCTCGACAATGTCTCGGAAAACGTCGCGCGCGCGCGTATCGAGATCCGTCAATGTGAAACTGGGAAACGGGTTACTCATAGCCCACCTTATGTGAGGGCTATAAGCCAAAATTTCAATGGCTTGATAACGCCAACCTTTAAAATTTCAGACTCGACCCGAGCCTGCATTTCTGTGATGTTTTAGGTCTATGAAATGGGGAATGACATGAAACTTATCGCAAATCTTCTGACGGCGCTTGTTGCGTTGATGCATAGTGGGTTTTTAGTATTGGAAATGTTTCTTTGGGAAAAACCGATTGCTTTGAACGCTTTCAACATAACAGCTGAGTTTGCGAAAGAGACAGCTTTTATGGCTGCTAACCAAGGACTCTATAATGGGTTTCTGGCGGCAGGACTGATTTGGGGGTTGCTCAGTAAAAAGAAAGATGTCGTGATCTTCTTTCTGCTCTGCGTGATAATTGCGGGTGTTTACGGGGCCATGACGGTTAAACCGTCCATATTTTTCGTTCAGGCCGTGCCGGCGATATTGGCTTTGCTCTTTACGGTTTTGGCAAAATCCAAACGTTATTAAGCGGCTCTGGGTCTTTCCAGCGCCTTAAATCCATTCTGTAAATCCACCAGAATATCATCGACACTCTCCAAACCGACGGAGAGGCGAATAAGTCCCTCGCTTATGCCGTGCTTGCCGCGTTCTTCGGGCGTATAGGTCGAATGGGTCATTGACGCAGGATGCTGTATGAGCGTTTCCGCATCGCCTAACGATACGGCACATCGGATAAGGCTCAGGCTATTGATAAAGTCACGCCCCATTGCAAACCCGCCCTTTAGCTCCAACGCTATCATCCCGCCAAAGCCTTTCATTTGACTGGCCGCGAGAGCATGTTGCTCAAAACCGGTCAGGCCCGGATACCAGATTTTTTCGACAAAGGGCGATGCTTCCAGGCTTTTTGCGACTATCATCGCGCTTTGGCAATGACGCTCCATGCGCAGTTCGAGAGTTTTAAGCCCCCGCATGACGAGCATCGCGGTAAAGGGGCTCATGACGGCTCCTGTCATATCTTTGAGACCAAAGAGTCTGATCTGCTCTATCATGTCTGCTGTGCCAACAACAATACCGGCAACCAAATCCCCGTGACCGCCTAAATATTTTGTGGCTGAATGCACGACAATATCTGCACCGAGCTTTATAGGTTGCGTCAAATAGGGTGTGGCATAGGTGTTATCGACGACAGTGATTGCACCTTGTGTCGTGGCGATGGCGGAGACGGCCTCAATATCAACCAAACGCATATTGGGGTTCGCGGGCGTTTCGAAGTAAACAACTTTTGTTTTATCAGACATCACACTTCGGAGATTATCAGGGCTCGTGAGGTCAACATGCGTGACGATAACTCCCCATTTTGCAAGCCCGTGATGAAGAAATGAAAAGGTACAGCCGTAAAGCGTTTTGTCGACAATGATTTCATCACCCGGAGAGAGCAGTGTCCAGAGCGTCGCAGATATCGCGCCAATACCGGAGGCAGCGGCTAATCCGGCCTTTGCACCTTCAAGAGACGCCATGCGCTCTTCAAGCAGAGAAAGCGTCGGATTAGATATGCGAGAGTAAACATGACCGGCTCGCTCGCCTGCGAAAGTCTCACCTCCGGCTTCTACTGTGTTAAACGTAAACGTCGATGTCAGATGCATGGGCGGTGTGAGGGCCCCCTCATGCGCCATTGGGTCATAGCCTTGATGAATGGCACGTGTGGCAAAACCGTGATAATTATGAGACATAGCAAGCTCCCTTGCCCCTATAATATGACAAAGTAAGACGTTTTTTGGTGTTATTTATGCGCCATACCGGTTAATATTTGGCAGTATCTGCTAATATAGGGGTCAAAATGGACAGCAAAGACAGACAAATCATTCGGGCGCTTCAAGAGGACGGTCGCATGACTAATCAAGATTTGGCCGATAAAGTCAATTTGTCGCCCTCACCCTGTTTGCGCCGCATTCGTAACCTTGAAACCGCAGGCATTATCCAAGGCTATAGTGTTGATGTGGATGCCAAGGCTTATGGTTTGCCCGTGACCGTTTTTGTTCGCATTCAGCTCGAAAAGCATACAGAAGAGGTCGTCCAAAATTTTGAGAAGGAAATCAGAGCAACTGACAATGTTTTGGAGTGTCACGTCATGACGGGCAGGGCGGATTATCTTTTGAAAGTCGTTGTTGCCGATTTGAGTGACTATGAAAGTTTTGTCCGCCGTCGACTTCATCCCATCGGTGGTATTGCCTCAATTGATACGAGTTTTGCTTATGGGGTTGTGAAGAAGACGAGTGTATTCCCTAAAATGGGTTAAGCGTGACAAATATTGTCGGATTGTTAAAACGGGTTAAATAAATTATGTCAAAATCATTTTCGGGGTTTTCTATGTCGTTTAAATCTTTTCTGTTCGCTGGCGTTGCTGCTGTCACGCTGGTCGCTTGCGGTCAAACGAACACCGTCGATATGACTGCGCCGCCAACTGTCGAACAATCTGAATTTAAACTCGACTATGAAAAATTCACACTCGATAATGGGCTGGAAGTTATTCTTTCCGTTGATAGATCCGATCCGATCGTCGCCGTGACAACAGTTATCCATGCCGGGAGCAATCGCGAAAAACCGGGCCGCACAGGCTTCGCGCACTTCTTCGAGCACATGGCCTTTAATGATTCAGAGAACGTCCCGCGCGGATGGAACCGTAAGGCCATTCCCGAATGGGGCGGCTTGCGCAATGGCGGCACATGGAGCGATGGCACCATTTATTTCGAGGTTGTTCCGAAAGACGCTTTTGATAAAATCCTTTGGATCGACAGTGATCGCCTTGGTTATATGATCAATACCGTGACACAAGCCGCACTGGACCGTGAAAAGCAGGTCGTGAAAAACGAAAAACGCCAACGCGTCGATAATGCCCCTTACGGTTACACGCAGGAAGTCATTCGCAAAGCACTTTACCCCGAGGGGCATCCTTATAATTGGACGGTAATAGGCTCGCTTCCTGATTTACAGGCGGCGACATTGGAAGACTTGAAAGAATTTCATACAGAGAATTACGGCCCGAACAATGCCACGCTTTCTATTGTTGGCGACATCGACATTGCAGAGACAAAACGGAAAGTCGAGCAGTGGTTTGGCGAAATCCCGCGAGGTAAAGATATTGAGCCTCTGCCGCCCATGCCCGTAAAAGTTGAAGCCGATAAGAAACTTTATTTTGAAGATAATTTTGCGAAGCTGCCTGAGCTCCGCCTGACATTGCCAACCGTCGAGGACTTTCACGAAGATGAGATTGCCCTGGAGGTTTTGGGTGCCATTATCGCGGGCAGCAAAAACTCTGTCATGTTCAACCAAATCGTTGAGCAAGATAAACTCGCGCCGCGGGTCAGCGCTTTTAATAATAGCATGGAACTTGCCGGTGAATTTGTCTTTCGTGTGCGGGCGAATGCCGGTGTTGACCTTGATGATGTCTATCAGTCCTTACAGGATTCATTAAAGCGATTTGAGGAAAAGGGCATTGAGCCCAAAGATCTCCAACGGATCAAGGCAGAACAAGAAACGGCACTTTATAATAGCGTCGCGACGATTTTGGGGAAAGGCCGACAACTTGCCCAAGCCAATGAATTTGCGCGCGACCCGGGTTATGCCGCAAAACAGGCGGAGCTTTTGAAGGCGATAACAGCCGATGACGTCATGGCTGTGTATAATAAATATATCAAAGACAAGCCTGCCGTTATCACAAGCTTCGTGCCTAAGGGTCAAACTGACCTAGCCTTGGAAGGCTCAGAATTGGCGACAGTTTGGATTGAAGAAGTGAAGTCGGACGTGGCCAGTGAAGAGGTTAGCGCTGGAGATGTCGCTGAGTTTGAAAAAACGCCAACAAAATTTGATCGCTCAGAGCCCCCCTTTGGTGATCTTCCCCTCATAAAAATGCCTGAAATTTGGACCGCTGAATTAGCTAATGACACGCAACTGCTCGGCATTGAGAATAATGAAATCCCCTTGGTGAGTTTTGATGTCACTTTCTCGGGCGGCATGTGGACAGAAGGCGCCGACAAATCAGGGGCTCTGTCTCTCTTGGCCGATTTGATGAATGAGGGGACTGCGACCAAAACGGCTGCTGAGTTAGAACAGGCTGTCGGGCTGTTGGGGTCAGACATATCGATTAACTCCGGGCGTGAAGAAACCCGCATTAGCGTGACGACTCTGGCGCGGAACTTTGAACCGACATTAGACTTGGTAAGAGAAGTCATGACGCAGCCTCGTTTTGAGGGCAATGATTTTGAACGTGTAAAATCTGCAGCGCTCACACAGATAAAAGGCCGTGAAGCCAACCCCACCGCGATTGCAGGACAAGCGTTCAGTAAATTGATTTACACACCGGAATATCCGATGGGCCGCCCGGCAGGCGGAACCGCTGATACGGTCTCTGCGCTGATATTAGACGATATGAAAGCGGCGCATCAAACTCTTCTGGGCTCAAAAGCCGTTCTTCATATTGCAGGCGACATTGATCCAAAGCGTGCCGAAGCTGGATTTAATGAGATTGCCGAGGCTTTGAATGTCGATACTCAAGCGCCAAATAAGGCTGAAGTTCCCGACCAAACAAATGAAGGCAAAGTTTTTTTCATTGATGTCCCCGGCAGCAAGCAGAGCGTCATTACCATTGGTAAGCTGACGGTTTCTACAATGGATGAAGAGGCGAATAAGCTCGACATCACGAATGAGAAATTAGGCGGCGGTATTAGTGGCGATCTGGCCCAAGTCTTGCGAATTGAAAAAGGGTATACCTATGGCGCGGGATCAGGTGTGTCCGGCGGAACAGTTGCCCAGCCATGGCGGGCGCGCACTTCTGTTCGTGCAAATGCCACACAGGCCTCGCTGGAGGTGATGCGTGATATGATCCGCGACTATGGCCCGAATTTTGATAAATCTGCGGCTGACATTGTTCAGCAAAAACTCGTGAAAGAGAAAACACGCGCCTTTGAAAGCCTAAATGCTAAACTCGGCACGCTTCACACCATCTCTAAATATGGAAAATCCAAAACATATGTGGAAGAAGAACAAGCTGAATTACTGGCAATGAATGTTGAGGATTTTCAAGCTATGGCCGAGAAATATTTGAATGAAGACCAGATGACCTATTTAATTGTTGGGGACAAAGCGACTCAACTAGCGCCTGTTCAAGCCTTTGCGTCGGCGAGCGGCAAGGGGGTCGTAACGGAATTAGATATTTTCGGGAATATTGTTGCGGTTGAATGAGCGAGTTCAAAAACCAAAGACATGTTTTATTTGTCTGCTCAAAAAACCAATGGCGGAGCCCAACAGCGGAAGCCATTTTTCGCAAGGATAATCGCTTATCGGTGCGATCGGCAGGAACGGGCCAAGGTGCGAGGCGAAAAATATCTGCCAAGGATATAATCTGGGCAGATATTATTTTGGTCATGGAAGAAAAGCATAAGGCCAGAATACAGGCAGATTTCAGACAATCAATTATGCGAACGCAAATTTACGTTCTGGATATACCCGACATCTATCAATTCTTGGATGCTGAATTGGTAGATGTTTTAAAGGAGGCGTGCGAACCTCTCATATGGGGTTGATGCTCTAATTCCGATATTTATGCGGGCGTGTGTCTTCAGAGGTTGGATTATAGCGGTCACGCAATAAAGTCTGGCGAGAGACAAGGCTTTGTTCTTCGCCGTCAATCCAAAGTTTGATAGGGGCAGACGTCGCCTCCAAAGGGTCGCCGTCCCAGACAACCATATCATCAACTGGGCCTACAGCGATACTGGAAGGGCGTAAACCAAACCACCGCGCAGGTGTTGTCGAAATTGCGGTAAAGGCCTTATCCCAATCAAGGCCGTTGCCGACAGCATTGCCCGCATGTTGTGCGAGACCTTGCGTTTTGGTGACGCCGAGAGATGTCAGATTAGAAATCGCATAATCCACGCCAGCCGCATCCAAAATCATGACATTATCATATCCTGCACCCAAGCTTTCAAATGCGCCTGGTAGGTTTAAAACGGGATCAATCACGACTTTGATTTGGGCTTGTGCCAATTCGTCCGCGACTTGCCAGGCTTCACTGGCACCGATGACGATAATATCGAGCATGGGCATATCCCGCTTGAGTCCGATAATGCTCATCAAGTCAGAGGCCCGGTTCGCGGATATTAATAAAGGCACATCTCCACGGGCTGCGCTTGCAAGGGCTGTCGCGTCTTGACGGGATAAGGCGTCACCGTCTTGAGGTGCATTAAAGAGCGTACGATAATTGCGCGCGTCAGATAATGCGGCGCGTAATTGTGCCATGGCGGCACTGCGCGAACCGCCTGCGCGATTTGCACCTGTTTCGCCAAGGGCCACATGTATAAAGGCGTCGGCATTCACGACAGAGTCAAAACCGCCGGATGTTGATGCAATCATACCCGTTCCGGCAAATATGGAATCTCCGGACGGAGAGCCTGTAATCACCGCATGTGTCACGCCGCGCCGTCTTGCGATGGCAACATGGCTCGAGCGGGGGTTGAAACTATCGGCCGCGCGTTCGCTGACAGATGTCATGGCGTCAGACGCCGTGGTGTCATTCGTGATAGCTTCGCCGCCTACTTCGACAAGTCCGAGAGATGACATAGGCGCAAAGAGTCCGGGTGTGACCCATTGCCCCGACCCGTCATGAACGGCGATGCCTGCTGGCACTGTAAGATCCGTGCCGATATTCGTGATGCGACCATTTTGAATGAGGACGTCTGTGTCAGGAGATGTTCCGCCCGGGATAACCACTGTGGCATCCGTTATAAGAAGGTCTTGCGCAAAAGCAGACGTGACCATCAGAGCCGCCGCAATGACGGATGTCAGAAGTGTGCGTTTGATGCTCATAGCTTATCTCCCAAGCCCGCCCCTTGGCCAAGGCGGAAATCGCTCTTGGGTTTAACGCCTGTGGCTCTGTCAAAAGCGATAGCCCCGTCAATCATGACAGTGTCAGGGCGTGAATAAGTTGAGAAAGGGTCGCCATTCCAGATCACAATATCTGCGCGTTTGCCGACTTCTAATGTGCCTGTTTCGTCTAAAATGCCGAGCGCTTTGGCTGGGTTGGTTGAGAGCCACTGCCAAGCGGTTGCTTTGGGAATGTTGAGCCCCGCCCGGTTGCCATCCGCCCATGTTTTGGCGACTTCTTGGTTCAGGCGTTGAATGTTCATGTCATCATCCGAATGGATCATGGCACAGGCGCCGGCGGCATGAACGAAAGGCACATTTTCACGAATGCCGTCATAAGATTCCATTTTAAAGCCATACCAATCGGCCCACATGGCGGCACAGGTGTCGCTGTCGGCTAATAAGTCGCCGATTTTATAGGCTTCGACCGCGTGGTGGAATGTTGTGACTTTATAATCAAATTCTTTGGCAATATCCAAAATTTGCACCATTTCATCGGCGCGGTAGCAATGCATTTGAATGAGGATTTTACCCTCTAAAACATCAGCGAGTGTTTCGAGTTGAAGGTCTCGCTTAAAGCTCTCGCCGCCTTTATCGCGTTTTTCTTTATATTCTTGGGCTTTGATCCAATTTTTACGATAGCCCGCAACATTACCCATACGCGAACCGGGGCCGCCTTTATTGCCATAGACGCGTTTTGGGTTCTCACCGCAGGCCATTTTTAATGTATCAGGCGCATCGGGGAATTTCATGCCCTGAACGGTGCGTGACGCAACATTGCGAAGCGTTACACCACGACCGCCAAATAGATTCGCGGAGCCGGGTAAGATGTGAAGGGTCGTGATTCCGCCTTGAAGCGCTTCGTCAAAGCCCGGGTCTTGAGGCCAGACGCCATGTTCCGCGTCGACTTCGGAGGTAATAGGCGAGGTGACTTCATTCCCGTCGCTGTGGGCGCGCACGCTGGGGGAGGCATAATTTCCAAGGTGTGAGTGAATATCAATAATCCCCGGCGTCACAAAACGGCCTGTGCCGTCAACAATAACGGCGCCCTCTGGCGTGACAACATCCGGGCCTATCGCTGTAATGCGGCCATCCGTGATGAGCACATGACCTGTTGATATTTCCTCACTCACGCCATCAATAAGACTGGCATTACTGATAAATGTTGTTTGGGACGGCATAGGTATATAGGTTGACGGGAAGGGCGGTGCATTATCAGCATTGTCCTTTTTCGTATTGTCAGAGGCGGCAGGGTCGCAGCCCATAAGTAGGGCAGCGGCAGAAAGGAGGAGAGCGCGATATTTCATGGAGCTTTTAAGGCGGAAAATGAAAGGCATTTCAAGCAGAAAGATAAAGCCTCTTTAGGCAAATGGCAAAAACTATGCTATATTGGGACAATAATGAAGATTTAGGGGAAATATATGAGTGTAAAGACAATTTTAGCCAATAAAGGATCAGAGCTTTTCACGATTACCAAAGCGGCACCTTTGCGGGACGCGATTGATATACTCAACTCGCGCAATATTGGTGTTGTTTTGGTCACGACCCCTGACGGTAAGCTGGAGGGCATTTTGTCCGAACGGGATATTATTCGCCGCAGCCTTAAACGCGAGTCCGGTTTTCGCGATGAGCCCGTTGAAAAATCCATGACCAAGGATGTGTTTACGATCTCAAGTAACTCAAGCGTAGATGATGTTATGGATTTGATGACAAACCACCGTATCCGTCATGTACCCGTTGTGGATGAGACAGTCCTTGTCGGCCTGATTTCTATCGGCGATGTGGTAAAACGAAAAATCGCCATGGCAGAAGAAGAAGCCGCGAATTTGCGGGAATATATTTCTGCAGGGTGATGCGGAGAAGCAATTTCCAATTACTGCTCCCCTGATTGTTCAGATGGCGCAATCGGATTGAGGCTTTTTGCGATGATGTCTTTAAACATATAACTCAATAAACATATAACTCAATGAGGTGTAGCTTGATGGTTCGGGAATGAGGCTAGACAATATTGACATAATATAGTTCCTCCCGTCGTTCACACCCTATCAACCACAATTTCTGCGCCCCATTGCCACCACCGTGCCTGACGTCTAAGGCCCGCACACACCACATCTGTTTCGGAGACCTCTATGTCTACTCGCCCTAATGATCGTGCCTTAGATGCATTACGCCCAATTTCACTAGAGGCAGGCGTATCGCGTTATGCCGAAGGGTCTTGTTTGGCGAAATTTGGTGAAACACATGTCCTTTGCACGGCGTCTGTTGACGAGAATGTGCCGCGATGGATGAAGGGCTCAGGTAAGGGGTGGGTCACGGCGGAATATGGCATGCTCCCGCGCGCCACACACTCCCGCAATAGCCGCGAGGCTGCGCGTGGCAAACAAGGCGGGCGTACCGTTGAAATTCAACGCCTTATTGGTCGAGCTCTGCGGGCCTGTATAGATCTGGAAAAACTGGGCGAACGTCAGGTCATTATTGATTGCGATGTTATGCAGGCCGATGGCGGCACACGTACGGCCTCAATCACCGGCGCATGGGTCGCGTTGTCCCAAGCCTGTCAAAAATTAGTGGAACAAGGTTTGATTTCTGAAAACCCTGTGACGGATAAAATGGCGGCAGTGTCATGTGGTATTGTTGACGGAACGTGTCGCTTGGACCTTGAATATGTCGAAGATAGTGCCGCCCAAGCGGACGCTAATTTTGTTTTGACAGAGGATGGTGGCATAATTGAAGTGCAGGCCAGTTCTGAGGACGTCCCTTTTAAGCCGTCTGAAATGGCCGAGCTGACTCGTTTGGCGACAAAAGGCATTGCTGAATTGTGTCAGGCACAAGCGGCGGCTTTGGAAAAATAATCCATTTTTGAATGATTTAAGGGCTTGCCTGCCCTTATTGTCATTGTGTAATATAATAACGTGAATTTATCGCACTTATACCGTTTAGCCTTTGTCTTATTGGCAGGATGGCTCTTGGCTGTGCAGTCTTTCTCGACCGCGCACGCCACCACTTATGGTGACCAGCCGCATGAACATGACGGCGTCGCTTGTGCCGTTCTGGCTATGGTCGAAGAAGATTTAGTGATTGCACCTGATGCTAAGGTGCCGTCTTTTATTCCGCTTACATCGCCTGCTGCTGAATTTTCGGCATTCACGCCTGTTCAATATCTCGCACCGCAAATGCGAGCGCCGCCTCCACGGGCGCCCCCACTTTCCCATTAAAGCACACAAATCTTTATCGCCCGTACGAAATAATTCGACGTGGCTCATACCCTTTTTTGTTTTAATGGAAAGCTACCGCTATGTTGCGTTCTTCTTTACTCTCTTTTTCGGCCCTCAGTGCCACACTTGCTTTTGCTGCGCCCGTTATGGCGCAAAACCTCGACTCAGAAGTCGATGAAATTATCGTAACAGGGTCACCCCTAACCCGTTCTGTTGACGAAGCCATTACAGGCGTGTCTGTTTTGTCTGGCGATGAATTATCTGACCGCTTAGCTTCAACGATAGGCGAAACACTGAAATATGAGCCCGGCGTGTCTTCGACATTTTTTGGGGCGGGGGCCTCTCGCCCCATTTTACGTGGCCAAGGCGGGGATCGTATCCGCGTGCTAACAAATGGCATTGGGTCAATTGATGCCTCCGCCGCCTCTCCGGATCACGCCGTAGCTGCCGAGCCGGCGCAGGCGGAGCGTATAGAGGTTGTTAGAGGTTCAGCCTTATTGCGATATGGTTCTTCGGGCTCCGGTGGCGTTGTCAATGTCATTGACGGCCGCATCCCGACCGAAGTTCCGGAAGACGGCATTAATGGCGCTTTTCGTGTTGGTGCGTCCAGCGTGGATAATGGCCGTGAAGTCGCTGGATCAATAGATGCCGGTGCCGGAAACTTCGTTTTACATTTGGACGGGACTTATAAAGCGACAGATGATTACCGCATACCAGGATTTGCTGAGTCGGAAGCCCTTATGGCGGCCGAAGAGGCGGAAGAGCATGGTGATGATGACCACGACGAAGAGCATGATCACGAAGATGAAGAAGAAATGTTTGGTCGTCTTGACAATTCTGCAACGGAAACAAAATCTATAACAGGCGGTCTTTCCTATGTTGGCGAACGCGGCTTCTTCGGTGTTGCCGTTCATCGTTTTGAAAGCGATTATGGTATTCCTGGCGGACACGAACATGGGCATGAACATGATGAAGAAGATCATGAGGGTGAAGACCACGATGAAGAAGAAGGCGAAGAAGAGGAAGAACTCGTCACAATTGGCCTTAATCAAACACGTATTGATGTGAACGGTCGGTTGGATATGGACGGATTTATTCAAACGTTACAGGTTTTTGGTGGCTACGCTGATTATGAGCACACGGAATTTGAAGGTTCAGAAGTCGGAACAGTCTTTTCAAATGAAGGCTATGAAGTCCGCGCGGAGGCCATTCAGGCGGAACGCAACGGATGGGCGGCAGCCTATGGCGTTCAATATCGTGACCGTGATTTCTCTGCCGTTGGAGAAGAGGCTTTCGTGCCGCCGACGACGACACAACAGTTTGGTATCTATACATTCCAGGAAAAGACAATTGGTGACCTTCATCTTGAAGGGGCTGCTCGTTTTGAAAATACGGATCAGGAAAACTCTGTTACCGGCGAAAGCTTGAGTTTTGACGGGATCAGCCTGTCTGCCGGAGGTGATTATCACATTTCAGATGCAATACGTGTCGGTGGTACAGTCTTCCGTACGGAGCGTGCGCCAACGACGGAAGAGCTTTTCTCAAATGGCCCGCATCTCGCGACCAATCAGTTTGAGTTAGGCGACTCTTCCTTAGGGATAGAAACAGCAACAGGGGTAGAAGCGGCTATCCGTCATCGTGAAGACGGTCACTTCCTCACATTGAACCTTTTCTATACTGATTATAATGACTTTATTTTTGAACGAGCGACGGGCGGAGAAGAGGACGGATTAGATATTTTCCAATTCACCGCTCAGGACGCGACCTTTAGAGGTTTTGAAGTGCAAGGTGGTTTGGATCTGACCACGATTGGCACGTTTGATATTAAAGCTGATGGTTTGGTTGAGTATGTCCGAGCAAAGACGGACTCGGGTGATTTGCCCCGTATTCCGCCACTATCTACGCTTATTGGGCTTGAGGCCGAATCTGATCGTTTCTCATTCCGGGCAGAACTTGATTATGTTTCGGAGCAAAATAAAGTCAGCGAATTTGAATTACCGACAGATGATTATGGCTTGGTGAATCTATTCGTAAGCTGGAAGGCCCCGGTAGACACTCAGCCCGTCAGGCTAAGTGTGTCATTGATGAATGCTTTTGATGTGGACGCGCGTCAACATACGTCATTCTTAAAAGATGAAGTGCCTCTTCCGGGACGCAATGTCCGTTTCTCACTTGCGACACAATTCTAAGCGAGAGAAAAGTTGGTTGTGCCTGAACGGATTTATTTAATCACCTTAGGCACAACCACACCATTCACATAGGAGACGGGAATTTCTTCGCCTGTGTCGGGATCGATATAATAGGGCTCTGACTCAATGACGGAGATGGCATCTCCCGCAGCCCCAGTTCGGTAAGCCCCAAGCTCTTCATCTGTTGGGAGCTCTTTTCCTAAGCGTTCGCCAATATCAATTCTTGGCGGGGCAGTGGGCCCGGTTACTTCTTGCGTAGGGGCACTGCGTTTAAACGGAATGGGCTGATCCAAAGGGGCACTATGAATGGGCGCATCAGGCTGCTCTGCTGCAGGAGGTTCTGTTGTCAAAAAATCAGGTAGCTCGCGACGTGTGTTTGAAGGCGCTTGGACAGACTTATAGTTTTCTTGATCTGTGAGGCTTTGTTGGGGCAAGTCTGTAATGCGGGCATATGAAATGACTTCAGCCGTTCCTCTGGTTTGGGCAGCGATTTTAGCGGCACGTTCTAATTCACCTTGGCTTCTGGCCACCCCAAGTAGGTAAACAATCCCGTCATGTGTCTCCACATTAAAATTACGTGCCTTCACTTCATTATCTGCAACTAAGCGGGCGCGCACAGCTTTTTCGAGAAGGCCGTCTTTCGCGTTGCGGACGAACCCCTGCTTCCCTTTGAGCATGATTTCATTGCCCACTTGATCAATGCGCGGAGCCGACCAAGCGATGCGTGCGGCTTCAATTCTGTCTTCTTGATCGGGAACATTGCCTGACAGCAGCACAACGCCTTCTACCACTTCAACATCCACACCCTTTAGATCAAAATCATAGGCGCGCTTCATTCGGGCCTCAATCACGCGGCCTGCATTCACATCATTGAGGGATCGCGCGAAGTTGCGTTCATCCCCTTTTTTGATGCCGGCGGTCGTAAGAGCACAGCCGGACAGAAGAGAGGCGCAGAGAAGGGGCAAGATAAAATGTTTCATGCTGAACAAACTAAGCTTTTATGGTGAACGAAGCGTTACTAAAAACACCAAAGCGATAAGGGGCAATAAACTCAATTCATGTTTTAAGTTGTAAATATTTAAAAAAAGACAACTCTTTTGACCTTAAGTGACAATTGACAGAGAATTAATAATAAGTTTTAGTAATAATACCGATGAAGCATGTGGATTTCGTCGGAATTAATTACGGGGCGCATCATGACAACGGAATACCAACAACAGGACTCCATTCGGGGTTCACAAAAAAACTCACCTAAAAATAATGTTGAGATACCTTCGCGTAGATCAATTTTGAAAAAAGCTGCAGGGGCGAGTGTTTTGATCGGTGCCTCTTCACAACCTGCTGCAGCAAGCTTTATGCGGGGTAACGGCTTTGAGTCCGCCAAAACCAATAACCACCCCATTTATGGCGGCAATAAACAGAGACGTCGTGCTGATGCATATTTAGCAAGAACAAGGGCGGCTAGAAATTATTTATCGAATCGTTTGCCCGCGCAAGAAACCAATGGTGATGAGGGACGGTTTAATGATTTTCGAGCGAGCTACTCAAAGGGCCTACCCCATAATCAACGCGGTGAAGTTAGAAAACCTGCTTATAACCAATTACTACGCGGATTAGAAAGTGGTCGTCACGCTGATATTGAAAGTGTGCCTTTGGGAGGGCAACGAAAATTAGCAAATCCCCAAGGCGCCTATAAATTCGAAATGACAGGGCTCGATAGCCATGCAACATTTATGCGTCCGGCCCCAAAGTTTTTGGGTAAAGAAACATCTGCTGAAATGGGAGAGCTTTATTGGAAAGCCTTAGCCAGAGATATTCCTTTTGATGCTTATGATAGCAGCCCTTTGATATCCGCTGCCGTCTCAGATTTGAACGCATTTCAAAAAACGGTCGGACCGAAAGAGGGAGGACAAATCACAGCCGGAACAATTTTCAGAGGCGAAACTCCAGGGGATTTAGACGGGCCTTATATCACGCAATTTTTGCTCAAAGATATTCCTTTCGGAAATACGAAAATCGAACAACGCTATGACACACCCGCCCCGGGCGATGATTATATGACGGATTTTGGATCATGGTTAGGCATTCAAAACGGCGTCGCGCCCTCTCCACTTAGCAAGGGAAACAAACGTTATATTAATGACGCTCGTGCTTTGGGTGAATTTGTCCATGTTGATTTTTCTTATCAGGCCTATTTATCAGCGGCTTTGATTCTACTCGGTATTCCAGGCTCAATTGACCAAGGCAATTTCTATACAGGTAGCGTATCTCAGGGAGCTTTTACATCACTTGGTGGCCCGGATATATTGGACCTTGTAACCAAAGCCGGAAATCTTGCGCTGACAGGTGCTTGGTATCAAAAATGGTTGGTGCATCGCCGTGCACGCCCAGAAGTTTATGGAGGGCGTTTACATCAGCAACTTACCGGTGTAAAAAATTATGGCCTTAAAGATGAAATAATTGACTCGGCGGCCGTCGGTAGAACATTTGTTTCTAAAGGCAGCTATTTCCTTCCTCAAGCCTTTCCCGAGGGGTCGCCAACTCATCCGGCTTACCCTGCCGGACACGCAACGATCGCCGGGGCCTGTACGACTGTTTTAAAAGCTTTTTTTGAAGAGTCTTTGCCGATTCCGAATCCCGTTGTAACAGATGTAACGGGAAGTAATTTAATTCCCTATTCTGGCACGCTTACGATAGGGGGTGAGATTAATAAACTCGCCAACAACATCGCACTTGGCCGTGACTGGGCCGGCGTGCATTATCGCTCTGATGGCGTAGATGGTCTGGCTGTTGGGGAGCAGCAAGCTATAGGGATGTTACAAGACTATAGCCTGACATATAATGAGGATTTTGATGGATTTAATCTAATAAAATTTGACGGGCAATCAATTAATATCCGTAACGGTCGTATTTTTTGAGATATCATTAATCGGGGCGAAAGGCATGTTTCAGATAGGTCACGCGGGATAAAGGCGTAACCGGGCCGATAATGGTGGCTAAATCAAATCGTAATTCAAAATCTTGGGGTAGGTCATGAAAATGGCGCTCCACCCAAATTTCTGCGGCTGCCATAATGCGCCGCTCCGTTTGCCAATCCATGGCTTCATCCATCGCGGCTTTGGTGGCGCGCTGTTTGACTTCTATGGCCGCAATGACATGGCCTTTTTGCGCGATGATATCGACCTCGCCTTCTGGGGTTTTGAACCGTTCTGCGAGAATTTTATACCCTCTCAGACGGAGATGTAAGGTGACGCGTGTTTCCGCCCTTCGCCCCTCGCGTTCATAGTCTTGGCGTGTCTTCATTTCAGTGACAGGGCCAAAGCATAGACATCACGCTTTGCCCATCCGCTAATATCCGCCACTGCGGCGCTAGCGCGCTTAACACCGAGTTCAGAGATTTGGTCTGACAAGGCTTTTTTCACCTGTGCTTTATCCCAAACCGCACTCTCTTCGGGTGGCGCTATGAGCAACACGATTTCCCCTTTGGGCGGCGCCTCTGTGACGGATTGAACTAATTCGCTCGCCAAACCGTGTCGCGCCTCTTCATAATGCTTTGTCAATTCTCGGGTGAGCACCGCTTTTCTGTCACCCAGCGTCTCAATCACATCTGAGAGGAAGGTCTTGATCCGTGGGCCTGTTGTGAAAAAGATAAGCGTCGCCTGAACAGGCTTTAATTTTAACAGCGCAGATTGCCTCGCCGCTGACTTCGGCGGCAAAAATCCTGCAAAATGAAACGCGTCTGACGGTAGGCCTGATTTCACTAATCCTGCCAAAACGGCGGAGGCCCCCGGTATTGGCCAAACATCGACTCCCGCTTCGACGGCCGCCCTCACAAGTCGAAAGCCGGGATCTGAGACCAGAGGTGTGCCGGCATCACTGACTAAGGCGATTGTGGCCCCATTTTTTAATCTTTCGACCAAATCAGGCACTCGTGCCGCCGCATTATGGTCATGATAGGCTGATAAAGGTGTGGCGATAGAATAAACGTCACATAGTTTACGCGTCTGCCGCGTATCTTCGGCGAGAATATGTTCTGTGCCCTGTAAAACATCGAGTGCGCGTAGGGTAATATCACGAAGATTACCGATAGGCGTCGAAACAATATAAAGCCCGGGTGCGAGCTCACCCGAAGGCGAGAGCGTGTTTTGGTGTTGCGGCGCGGGTATGTTCTTGGCTATGGACAGAAGAACGCTCCTTCGGGGATAGTCAGGCGTGTTAAAGGTAGACTCATTATGATGATATTCGCCCATTTTGGCCAATCTTTAAATCGGGGTAAATCCCTGTTTGCGATTTCAGCACTTGCCCTGCTTATGAGCGCTTGCGCGACAACTGACTCTGCGCCGACACGATTTCCGAATGAACCCGTTGTCGAGCGCGCACCCGTCGACGAACCCACACAAACAGACCCGACAAAATCACCTGAAGAAGAGGTTGATCCCGAAGAGACAGAGATTGTCGGTAATGAAACCGCCGGTGAATATTTCAACAATCGACAAGGCTTAACACTCCCGCATATGGCGGGACGTGATATTAAACGCCTGGCGCTTCTCCTGCCTTTCTCTGCCAGTTCTGAGCGCCTGCGCGAAGAGGCGGCCTCTATGATGAAAGCGGCGGAACTCTCCATTTTTGAGCGCGAAGAGGCGGATGTTCTCTTGGTCGCTTTGGATACGGCAGGCACACCGCAAGGCGCGAAGTCTGCGACCCAAGCCGCGATTAAAGCCGGGGCAGATGTTATCCTCGGCCCAATCCTAGCCGATTCTGTGACAGCCTCTGCAAGAGAGGCTCGTCGTTCGGGCACGCCTGTTATTGCGTTCTCTACTGATCAAACTGTGGCCGGGAACGGCGCCTATCTTTTGTCTTTTCCGCCCGAAGCCGAGGTGCAGCGTATTGTCGATTATGCCGCCAATAGCGGCACAAGCCGTTTTGCTTATATCGGCCCGCAAAGCGAATATGGCCGTCGTGTGAAAGCCGCTTATGAGCGCGCGATTGCGGATCGCGGGGGTCAAATTACGGCGTCGGAAACCTATGATGGTCGTGACATTTCCGTGATGCAGGAGCCAGCCAAGCGCTTGGCCGACTTCCACCGCGAAGGGGAGCGTGCGGCACGCGCGAATGGCGGCCGTTCGCCCATGTCGTTTGAAGCGATTATTTTACCCGAAGGCGGGACGGCGCTGCGAAGCCTTGCCCCTCTCTTTCCCTTCTATGATGTTGATCCTGCCGATGTGCAATTTCTCGGCACCGGACTTTGGAAAAATGACGAGACCGTGCGCGAACCCGCTCTGTCTGGCGGCGTCTTTGCCGGGCCGGATCCCGAGGCGCAAGACCGATTTGAGCAAAGCTATGACCGCGCTTTTGGCGAAGACAATTCCCGCCTTGCCAGCCTGGCTTATGATGCCGTGGTGATCGGCGCTTATGTCGCGGATGGTGATCCCAAACTTCGTCAGTTTCGCATGGAAGACCCGCAAGGCTTTTACGGCGCGGATGGGGCCGTACGTTTTGGTCGGGATGGTCGTCCGCAACGCGGTTTGGCGGTTTATGAGATCCGCAATGGGCGTTTCGTGGTCGTTGAGCCTGCGCCAACCAGCGTCGGTGTCGGGCCGAGTTGATAAGGTATGTCACATACTTTCTTCCTCAAGCGATCTTTTTGGCCTAACTGCTAATCACCCTCTTTTCGTCATTACCGGGCATGACCCGGTAATCCATGCGATGCCTTCACAGCAGGTAGGATGACTACATTTACAGAACCATACTCAAACCCTTGCGAGAATTAACGCTTGCCGCACTTTCATCATATGGATTACCTGCACGGCGGCAGGTAATGACGTGTGAGAGATAGGCGCACTTTCTTTCCCACTTGCAATTCAGTAACAAGCCTTCGGTGACGTTCGTCTATAATAGATGGACAGTCCGCAGAGTTCGCTCTCCTGCCGGAGACCGAATATATGTTTGTTTCGCAAGAGGTGAACTCTGCGGCAGCGGTTTTTGACGAACGGCCCTATTGGGGGCGCGACTTTACCGGAGAACCGTGAGCGCTTTGGGTTGCAAGATCAACAACACACGTCCGGCAGTAAAGCCGTATGGCTCCGAACCGAAAGGCTCTTGGTCGAAGGATGTCAAACCCCAGTTCCAATCCACCCCATTGTCCCTTGCTCCAAAACCTGACGCGTTCCTGTCCGTGAGCAAAAGAACAAGAGTAAAATACGTCAAGAATTGAGAGTGAGGATTAAAAAAGTAAAAATTGTTATTTTTCAATCTGCTCATCCCGACGAAAGTCGGGAACCATCTCCTGTAGTATCAATTTGTAGGGCCGTTTGGGAGATGGACCCCGTGTCCAGTGTTTGCGAGCAAACACAAGCACGGGGTGAATGGAGATTGTATGTACGACTTAATCCCGCCAATAATCTGATCGATTTTCGCCGTCATATATGCCTGATTGCAGGCAGCATGTCTTGAAACCGACGTCCTGAACCACAGGGGCAAGGTCGTTGCGTCCGAGTTTTTCGGTGAGTTCAATCTCTCCGCCTTTGATAAAGCGGCGGCCGTGTTTCACGCGTGTTTCAGATGGATAGCCCTTACGCCGTTTAGACGTTCGCTCGAAAGCAAGGGAGGTCTGGGTTATGTGTAAATTTTGGTATGATACCCTCCTTTGGTTTGGTGGAATTATGCGGTTATAAGCAATTCTAATAGTTTTCAACCGTGATTTACAATCGAAAAGGTAGCTTATACGCTTATAGTTCGAATTTTTCCTTTAGGAATGAAAAATGGATCTAAGTGAAAAACGAGCATCAGGGTGTTCAATCACACTCTTTCTTATATTTGGTATGATTTTTGTTGTTTTTGCATGGCATTGGATTCCAGAACTTATCCGAAAAAACACCACTAGCTTTAGGCCAGCACAATACTTCCCAGTGACAGGAACATTTGCTTCCTCGCAGTTCAGACATGATCCTTTAGAAGCCCGCAATAGCAAGCTGACTCTAGATTTAGTAAAGCTAGGAAATATCGCAGAACAGCTTTTGCTAATGACATACCAATCTGATGTCGATGTTCAGCCGATAAAGCTCTTATTGGCAGTGGAAGAATGGCATCAAGTTCTTATGCGTGAGAGGGATGAGTCGTATAATTTTAATGCCACCCTCAGAGCTGAAACGTTTGAGAGTGGAGCAGGTGAGAGTTTACAATTTCATCCAGATTGCCGCTTGGTTGGTAAGAATTATTCTCTTGGCCCTGCATTAGGAAGACGGTTTGGTACTAACAGAGCGTGCAGCAATTCTACAAGTCCGGTTGTTATGGATGGGTACTTCTATAGAAAGGGCGATGTTCTTTGCGTTGATTTGAGCATAGAAACTAAGGATTCGACGTATCGAATTGAGCATCGTCCGCAATTAATGCAATGTTTAAAGAAGCAGAAAAACAACTAAGAAACTTGTTTGGTTTACTTACAATAAAAAAGCCCAACCAAATGGCCGGGCTTTCTTTTTTGGAGGCGTGCATCCGATGCGTTACCACATCGGCTAGTCACGGAATTTAATCCAACTGGATTAAATTCGGGCGTTCCTAGTCCTCTTTTTTCTTACGGGGGCGACGGGCGCGTTTTGGCTTGTCTTCGCCTTTATCGCCTTCGTCCTCAGATTTGGCATCGTTGTCTTCGCGTGGGATTTCGAGACCTGTGTCCTGATCCACGAATTTCATGGAGAGACGCACTTTACCGCGATCATCAAAGCCCATGAGCTTGACATAGACGTCTTGTTCTTCTTTCAAGAAATCAGACGGATGGTTTACACGCTCTTGTTTGATTTGAGAGACATGGACGAGGCCGTCTTTGGGGCCAAAGAAGTTCACAAAGGCACCGAAATCGACAACCTTCACGACTTTACCCTTATAGATCATGCCGACTTCTGGCTCAGCTGTTAAGCCTGTGATCCACTCTTTGGCGGCGTCAATAGATTTTTGATCATTCGACGCAATTTTGATAGTGCCGTCATCTTCGACAGAGACGCGGGCGCCTGTGGTGTCAACGATTTCACGGATAACCTTGCCGCCCGTCCCAATCACGTCACGGATTTTATCAACCGGGATTTTCATGGTTTCGATACGTGGGGCAAACTCGCCGACGTCCTCACGGGATTCGTTCAAGGCCTTATTCATCTCGCCGAGGATGTGAAGACGACCCGCATGAGCTTGCTCAAGGGCTGTCGTCATGATCTCTTCAGAGATACCGGCGATTTTAATATCCATCTGAAGCGATGTGATACCTTCACTTGTGCCGGCGACTTTAAAGTCCATGTCACCCAGATGATCTTCGTCACCGAGGATGTCAGACAAAACCGCGATACCGGCATCGTCTTTGATAAGACCCATCGCAATACCGGAAACAGGGCGCTTAATCGGCACGCCCGCATCCATCATCGCGAGGGAACAGCCACAAACGGTTGCCATAGAAGACGAGCCATTTGATTCCATGATTTCTGAAACCAAGCGGATCGTGTAAGGAAAGTCTTCCGCTGTCGGCAGAACGGCCTGAAGCGCGCGCCAAGCGAGCTTACCATGACCATGTTCACGACGGGATGTTCCGCCCATACGGCCAGTTTCACCGACAGAGTATGGCGGGAAATTATAGTGCAGGAGGAACTTGTTTTTGATAGTACCTGTCAATTGATCAACAAACTGCTCATCATCTGATGTGCCGAGAGTGGCCACGCAGAGCGCTTGTGTTTCACCGCGTGTGAACAAGGCAGAGCCATGCGTACGGGGTAAAATACCGGCTTCGGATACAATCGGGCGAACTTGATCGAGCTTCCGGCCATCAATACGTTTTTTCGTTTTGATAACGCTTGTGCGAACAGTCTCAGATTCGATGGATTTGAAACAATCAGAGAAGATATTTTCTTCCATCTCTTCAGACAACGCTGCCCAAGCTGCGTCCCGCGTATCGCGAAGGACCTCTTGGCGTTCCATTTTATCTGTCAATTTATAAGCGGCTTTGATGCCTTTTTCAGCCAATTTCTTGACGGCTTTTTTCTCAGCAGATAGATCAGCGGCCACATAATCCCAAGCGGGTTTCGCGGCTTTTTCAGCCAATTTTGTAATGGCTTCAATGACTTCTTCACAGCTCTCATGCGCAAACATGACAGCGCCGAGCATTTGCTCTTCCGTCAATTCTTTGGCTTCAGATTCCACCATCATGATGGCGTCTTTTGTGCCGGCGACAACAAGGTCGAGTTCTGAATCTTCCATCTCGTCGAGTGTTGGGTTCAAAACATAATCCCCGTCAATCAAGCCAACGCGTGAGGCAGCAATCGGGCCCATGAACGGGACGCCTGATAAGGTCAGAGCGGCAGACGCGGCGATCATACCAATAATGTCTGGTTCGTTTTCAAGGTCATGTTGCAAAACCGTGATCACGATCTGCACTTCGTTTTTGAAGCCTTTTGGGAAGAGGGGACGGATCGGGCGGTCTGTCAGTCGAGAGATCAATGTCTCACGCTCTGTCGGGCGGCCTTCGCGCTTGAAATAACCGCCCGGCACTTTACCGGCGGCATAGAATTTTTCCATATAATTAACGGTCAGCGGGAAAAAGCTCTGACCTGGTTTTTCGGACTTGGCAGCACAGACAGTCGCAAGGACAACAGTTTCGCCGTAAGTGGCGAGAACGGCGCCATCCGCTTGGCGAGCCATCCCGCCGGTTTCGAGTTTGAGAGGGCGTCCGGCCCAATCGAGTTCTACAGTGTGTTTATTAAACATAACGTACAGTTTCTTTCTTCTACGTACATACAAAGGTCATGTGTGACCTTATATTAGAGTGCCCTATTGCACTTTCGGATTTGGGGCCTCATGCCCCGGTTTTGCATCACGCAATTTTTCTGTCTCGGTGATGCACAAAAGGCCACCCATGAGTTTTTCTTTCAGAATTTTTCTTCCAGAAACTTTCACATAGCGGCCTTATGATTCTTAAGAGTTAAGCGGCACGCGAAACAAAAATGTTTCGCTTTCGCCTTGTCAGTATTTGGCTTCACCAATTACCGTGACTAACGACGCAGTCCTAACTTCGCGATGAGTGCCTGATAACGGCCCGCATCTTTTTTCTCTAGATAAGCCAAAAGCGTCCGACGCTTCGCGACCATGGCCAAAAGCCCACGACGGGAATGGTTGTCTTTATTGTTACCTTTGAAATGCTCGGTGAGGTTAGAGATGCGCTCTGTTAAGATAGCAACTTGAACTTCGGGTGAGCCTGTATCGCCGGGTTTTGTGGCGTGTTCAGTGATTAGCGCAGCTTTGCGCTCTGGTGTAATCGACATCGTGTTCTCCGTTTTGATTACATATTAAAAACACGTTTTGGGAAAAACTTCCCGTCCCGCATTTCACAAAGGGCCACTTCGCGCTTGCCTTCCATAGCCAGAACCCAGTCAGTCGACGGAGCAATGTCAGAAGATTTGAGGTCGATGGCCCGACCGTGCCGCAAGTCTGTTGCATCCTGATCCGCTACGGCCAGCACCGGGATGTCGTCCAGTGCGGTCGCGAGGGGATGCAAAGCCTCCTCAGCGGCGCCCCTATTGCAGCTTTCCTCTAATTCCGCAAGCGTTATTGACCGCTGCAGGTCAAACGGCCCCACGCGGGTGCGGCGCAAAACCGTTACATGGCCACATGTATCGAGCGCCACGGCCAAATCCCGCGCGATAGAGCGAATATAGGTGCCTTTTCCGCAATCGACTGCGAAAGAGGCTGTGTCCGGCGTAGTCTCAATTAGGCGGATATCGTCGATTTGGACCTTGCGGGACTTAATCTCAACGGTCTCACCCGCCCGCGCCAAATCATAAGCGCGTTTGCCGTCTATCTTTATGGCAGAGAATTTCGGTGGAACTTGCTCTATTTCGCCGATAAATTGCGGCAAGGCCGCTAAAATTTCGGCCTCAGAGGGACGGACGTCAGATGTTTCGGTGATTTCGCCTTCTGTGTCTTGGGTTGTGGTATTCGCGCCCCAAGTGATCTGAAATTCATAGGACTTTTTGGCATCGACCAGAAAGGGAACAGTCTTTGTCGCTTCACCCAAGGCGATGGGGAGAATTCCGCTCGCGAGTGGGTCAAGCGTCCCCGCATGGCCGGCTTTTTGCGCTTGAAACAACCATCGTGTTTTCCCAACAGCCTGAGTCGAGCCCAAGCCATAGGGCTTGTCGAGTACCACCCACCCATGAACCGGATTGCCTTTACGTTTACGTGCCATGTGTCCTCTAAGGTTCGCGTGGCTTACGGTCATAACCTCTGTAAAAACGTAAAATCATGACTTGCAAGCCCCTGTTTCATCAGTATGGGTTAGTTTGGATAAATCATCCATCTTTTAAATGTCTGAGGGGATAATCATGAATATGAAACTTGTTGCGGTCGCACTAGCCGCTATATCTTTGGGCGCATGTTCGTCTATTGCAAATGGAAAAAATCAAGCTGTACTCGTTACAACGGGTGATGTTGAGGGTGCAAATTGCGTCGTTTCAGAAGGCCGGGATGGTGCTGTAAACGTAAAACTGACAACACCGGAAGAAGTTCAAATCCGTCGCGCAAAAGCTGCGGTTATGGTTGAGTGTAATAAAGAGGGTTATCAAACAGCCACACGCCGTGTCGAGTCCAAAATGGAAGGCACAACAGGCGGAAATATTGTAGCAGGCGGCTTTGTCGGTCTTGGTGTTGACGCCATGACGGGCGCCATGTTTAAATATCCTGATACAATTATGGTCGATATGGCAAAAATTGGGGCCACCACACCAACGGTTACTGATGAGCCCGTTTCTTAATCGAAACATTAATTAAAAACTTGAAAAGCCGTCCAGTGAATTTTTCTTTCAGAAATCTTCACTAAGCGGCTTTTTACTTCTCCAAATCCTGTGCGACTTTCGGGTCAGACAGTAATTTTGCCATCTCCTCCGCCGTATCGAAGCTGAGATCTGCGACGAATTTCAAGCGCGGGGTGGATTTCATTTCCATCTCTTTGCCCAAGCGCCCGCGCAGGAAAGAGCCGCAACGCTGAAGCGCTTTGACAACTTTGTCCGGATCGCCGCCGCCCAAAGGGGCCGCATAAACAAGCGCGTGTTTCAGGTCAGGCGACGCCCGCACTTCGGAAATTGTCACGCTCACACCCTGCAAATCTGGCTCACGCAAATTTTCCTTGGCAATAATTTCTGCTAACGCCCGACGAATAAGCTCGCCTGCTTTTAATTGGCGCTGTGAGGGGGGTCTGTTTTTGGTCATTGAAATGATCCCATATCAATCTCGTTTATTTCTCTGGAACTATGAAAAATACGCCGTATTTCCGGCTGTATTTCACCAGTGACGTAATAAATGACGTGTTTGAGGGCAGGAAACTTTCGTACATCTTTTCGAGTTTTAAAATCAGGATATATCCCGATTTCATGATTGTCACCTATCATATCGAAAATACCGTAGAGTGAGCTAACATAGCTATCCGCTCTCTTCTCACCATACTCATGTAAAGAATAAAAATATATATTCCGTAAATCGATCTTGGCTTCAGCGCTTAATTTATATTTCACGCCTTATAACTCACCTTTAGCTCTCAGCTCTTCTTTAAATTCCGCAATAATTTCTTGAGGCGATTGATCAATGAGGGGGCTGTCTAACCCTTTTTGAAGTTCCCTCTCTAACCATTTTATTTTAGATTCTCTTATTTGAACGTCTTTCACAAGGGCCCGATACACCTCGCTATCAGAGGCAAACCGCCCTGAAGCGACTTGTGCCTTGACCCACGCATCCTGTGACTCGTCCATACTAATTGTTTTTCTCACAACACCCATGAAACGCTCCATTCATACTATTGGTGCAGTCTATCAGCCCTGTCAGGTTTTGTCTATTCCTCTATATCCGCATGATCTAAATGTTGGGTCTGGCGGAGTCTCGGGAAGAGATACATCCAAGCTCCCGCGATGCCAATGGCGGCAATACCGCCTGCTGTTACGGTAAAGACAGCCCCGAATGCCGCTGCCATGAAACCGGCACGAAATTCGCCGAGCTCATTCGAGGCCCCAAGGAAGATAGAATTCACAGCATTCACGCGTCCACGGACATGATCGGGCGTCCAAAGCTGCATCAGGACTTCGCGGATATAGACCGAGATCATATCAAATCCGCCCACACACATCAGCGCCAAAATAGAGAGCCAAGCGAGGGTCGATACGCCGAATACTGCCGTCGCCAAACCAAAGAGGGCCACAGTGACAAAGAGAATAGTGCCCGCATGTTTCTTGATTGGGAAAGCAATGAGATAAGCAATCGTGATCACCGCGCCGATGCCGGGGGCGGCGCGCAAAAGCCCGAGGCCAATGGGGCCAAGCTCCAAAATATCTCTCGCATATATTGGCAACAGCGCGACAGCTCCGCCCAAAAGGACGGCGAACAAGTCGAGCGAAATGGCGCCTAAAACAACTTTCTCTTTCCAGATATAGTGGAACCCCCCGACAAGTGTCTTGAGTGAGGTCGCGGCGGTCTCAAGCGTTTGTTGGGGTTTGGGAATTGAGAAAATTAAAAAAGCGGCAAACCCCAAAATGACTGCGGCAGTGGCATAAGCAATTGGGCCGGACAGTCCATAAAGCAGTCCGCCTGCGACGGGCCCGAATATTGACGCGAGTTGCCAAGACGATGTGCTCCAACCGACCGCATTGGGGAAGTCTTTTTGTGGGACTAAATTCACAACAAGCGAGGAGGAGGCCGGAGAGTGGAAGGCGCGGGCGACACCAAATATCGTCAGAATGCCCAATACCCAAATCGGATTAAATTGCTGGGTAAAAGCCAGGTAGAAAATACCAAGTGCGCAGAGCATTTCCAACGCGACGGAGCTGCCCATCATCAAACGCCGCCCTAATTTATCGGAGGCCAAGCCCGTAAAGAGCACGAGGGCTACAGCCGGTAAAAATTGGACCAGCCCAATATAGCCCAAGAGCAAGGCGTTTTGCGTCTCATCATATATCTGCCACCCCACGGCGACAGAGACGATTTGCGTGGCAAAAGAGGTTGAAAATCGCGCCAAAAAATACCGCGCGAAAGAGACATGCCGAAAGGCTGCAAAGCGGTCTTCCTCTATTCGGGTGTCGTCTGACATGAATGTCCCTAACAAAAAGCCCTCCGCAGAGGGAGGGCTTTTTTATTGAATATATTTTAGATGATGCAAATTGTACTAGGCTAAGGATCGCTCGATCAGCTCAACGGTAAAGCACTCGATTTGGTCGCCTTTGCGAAGGTCATGATAGCCTTCAAAGCCCATACCACACTCCATGCCGGCTTGGACTTTCGGCACTTCGTCTTTGAAGCGCTTGAGCGTTGAGAGCTCGCCTTCATGGATGACAACATCATCACGCAGCAAGCGCACGCCGGAGCCCCGTTCAACGCGGCCTTCGGTAACTTTACAGCCCGCAACTTTACCCAGCTTGGAGATGTTGAAGACCTCGAGGATTTCGGCGTAACCAATAAAGGTCTCGCGACGCTCGGGTTGCAGCATGCCTGAAAGGGCACCCTTGATCTCTTCAATTAAATCATAAATGACAGAGTAATAGCGGATCTCGACACCTTCGCGTTCCGCCAATTCTTTGGCTTGACGATTAGCCCGCACATTAAAAGCAATAATTGGAGAGCCGGAAGTTTTGGCGAGCTGCACATCAGATTCTGAGATGCCGCCTGCGGCTGCATAAACGACCCGGGCCATAACTTCATCATTGCCTGCATTTTCCAATGAGGTCTTAATCGCTTCAGCAGAGCCTTGAACGTCAGCCTTCACAAGAAGCGTCATCTCTGACGTTTCATTATTGCTGAGTTTCGCCATCATTTGTTCCATAGAGGCCATGGCAGACGGCACAGCGGCAGCTTTGTCTTTGGCGATTTGCTTGCGATAATCCGTCAATTCACGGGCGCGCGGCTCGCTCTCAACAACCGCAAACGGCTCGCCTGGCTGTGGAGCGCCGTCCAAACCCATGACTTCAACGGGTGTCGAAGGCCCGGCCTGCTTTAGCGTCTTGTTACGCTCATCGGTCAAAGCTTTAACCTTGCCCCAATATTCACCCGCTACAACGATTTGTCCACGCTTAAGCGTACCGCGTTTGACAAGGAGCGTCGAGACAGGGCCACGCCCTTTTTCAATTTTGGACTCAATGACCAAACCATCGGCATTACGCTTCGGATTGGCCTTCAATTCCATTAACTCGGCTTGAATGGCTATCGCTTCCGCCAGTTCTTTTAATCCTGTTTTTTTCAAAGCAGAGACTTGAACGGCTTGTGTTTCACCGGACATGCTTTCGGTAATGACGTTATGCTGCAAGAGATCAGTTTCGACCTTTTGCGGATTGGCTTCATAAGCATCCATTTTATTGATAGCGACGATAATCGGCTTATCGGCAGCCTGCGCATATTTAATCGACTCAATCGTTTGTGGCATGATGCCGTCATCGGCCGCAACAACCAGAACAACAATATCTACGGCTTCGGCGCCGCGCGTTCGCATGGCAGAGAAGGCCGCGTGACCCGGTGTATCAAGGACTGTGATATTTTCGCCTGATTTCAGCTTTAATTGATAGGCGCCGATGTGCTGCGTAATCCCACCAGCTTCGCCAGCGGCTACATCTGTAGAGCGCAACGCATCAAGCAAAGATGTTTTACCGTGGTCGACGTGACCCATAACGGCAATAACAGGCGCTCGCGGTTTGCGATCTTCTTCATCAGACGGTGTATCGTCGATGATGAAGTTTTCTTCGACATCGGCATCTGAAACACGTTTAACTGTGTGACCAAAATCTTCAACGATAACTTGCGCCGTATCGGCGTCGATCATGTCGTTGATTTTCATCATTTGGCCTTGTTGCATTAGATATTTCACAACATCTGCGCCACGTTCAGCCATACGGTTGGCGAGGTCGCCGATAGAGATGACTTCAGGAATTGTGACTTCACGTTGGACTTTGTCGCGTCCACCAGAGCTGCCACGTTGGCGTTGCTTTTCACGTTCACGCGCGCGCTTCATAGAGGCCAGCGAGCGTTGACGTTCATCATCGCCCGACAATGCAGATACAATCGTCAATTTTCCACGACGACGTTTTTGTTCGCCTTTAGAGCGCGTTGGCGGCGGTAAATTGCCTCGCTTTTTCTTGACGCGACCACCCGCCTTTTCAAGCTCGGTCATGTCTTCTTCAGGTTTTTCGCCACGACCCAAAGGTGATCCAACAGGTTTGCGAGAACTACGGGCTTCGGCTTCTTGCTTTTGCCGCTCTTCCTCTTCTTCCTCCATACGGCGGAGTTCAGCTTCTTCAGCTTCTCTTTTCTTCCGCTCAAGGGATTCGCGCTCTTCTTCCATCCGTTTTTGACGCTCGGCTTCTTCTTCGCGACGACGGGCAAGACGGTCGGCTTGTTCGGCTTGTGCTTTTTCTAATGCGACTTGGCGTTTTTTATACTCTGCAACAGATAAACCTAAGGCACGCGCTGCCTCGGCAACGTCCACAGGTTTCGGAGGAGGAGGCGCGATAGCGGGCTTAAGCTTCGGTGCGGCTGGTTTCGGGGTTTCCTGCTTTTTGCTCTTCGTAACAGGTGCCGGCGTCTCGGGTGTCTCGACTTTGTTCGAGGACACACGCGGAATAGGGGCGGGGCGCGCTATATTGGGCACGACAGGTGTATTATCGGAAGGTGCGTCCGGCTTTTTGTTAATCGGCGCTATATTTGGCTTGATTTTAGGCGACGCCGTTGACGCCCCCGGTGCTTTACTGCCCGGGCGGACAATCACTTTTTTCTTCTTCTCCACAACAACAGCGGAGGTTCTGCCACGCGTCGGACGTGCCCCACCCTTATTCAGGGTCAAGGGGCGTCGTGCCGGTTTTTTATCAGATGTATCGTTCATCATTTTCTTTCAATTGAAGGGGACGGTCATAACTCCGCTGCCTTCTTTTTGAGCCAGATTTCACCCTGCCTCTTTTAGAGCGCGTAACCTAACGTTCGCGCCCACTATTTCAACACTCAAAAGCGGCTG
>CAYGTR010000009.1:0-6281 GCA_964352855.1 uncultured Algimonas sp.
TAACAGTCAGCTGCTCTACCAACTGAGCTATTGCGGAATAGGCCGTTCTCGGTAGAAGCGCTCCTTAACAGGGAATGGGATGCTTCGACAAGCCCGATTTTCGCTATTTTCAAACAAATTTCATATGCTCTTAAATCCATGCCTTTGAAAAACAAGCAAGAAAAAAGGGAGCACAAGGCTCCCGAAGGTATTAGGTGAAAATTGGGGTGTCTCTGTAAGAGACAACACATATATTAAAGAACAAGGTAAATATAATCTTAAAGTTTTGAGAAAATTTGAAATCTGATTCATCATTCTATTCAAAACATGAATTTTCCGCTATACTAAGTTCACAATCAGGAGGTTTTATGAAAACCATTATGACTTATGCTGAATTTTGGCCTTACTACCTGCACGAACACTCTAAAGCGGCGACGCGCGCTTGGCATTATGTGGGTACGCTTATTGGACTTGGCATATTGGTATATGCCTTAGCGACCCAAACTTGGTGGTTAGCGCCCTTCATGTTTGTAGCGGGGTATTTCTTTGCTTGGCTCAGCCATGGTTTTATTGAAAAAAATAAACCTGCTACATTCACTTATCCATTTTGGTCTTTAATATCTGATTTCAAAATGTTGTTCTGTTTTTTGACAGGACAAATGGGCAAAGAGCTGCAAAAAGCAGGCGTTACCAAATCGACTGTACCAGCGGCGGAATAAACCCCAGACGTTAGAGACTGAAAACTTCTTGGCCTGCATAAAACGTCTTAATGGCACGCCCAGTTAGGCGGCGTCCATCAAAGGGTGTGTTCTTGGATCGGCTTAACAGCATGTCGCTATTGCAAACCCAAGGCTTGTGCGGATCAATGAGCACGAGATTTGCGGGTGCGCCCATTTTTAACCGTCCACAATTCAATCCCAACAAGTCCGCCGGATTACAGGTTACTGCTGCTAAAAACGCCATTAAATTCAGATGACCTTCTGCGACTTGAGACAGACCTGCGCCGAGTAATATCTCTAATCCAACAGCGCCAGGGGCGGCTTCGGCGTAGGGCAGTCGTTTCTCTCCGGCCGGACGTGGGTCATGGTCAGAGACGATCACGTCAATCTGCCCTTTATTAATCGCATCGATCAAGGCGAGGCGGTCGCTCTCTTCGCGCAGGGGTGGATCCAGTTTCGCAAAGCTCCGATAATCGCCAATATCGACTTCATTCAAGCAAAGATGATTAATAGAGACAGAGGCAAAGACATCCAAATTTTTGGATTTCGCTTTGACGACAGGTTCTAAGGCGGCTTGCGACGAGATCAGGTCAATGAGAATGGAACCACCGGTCAATTCGGCCAAAGCAATATCTCGCTCAGCCATAATCCGTTCTGAAATCGCGGGGCAGGCGTGTAGGCCTAATCGGGATGACATATTGCTTTCATGCGCCACGCTGCCCGCATTTAAACTTGGTTCAATGGCGCGGTTGGCGATCAAGGCATTAAAATTCGCCGCATAAGCCATAAGACGGCGCATCGTTTGTGCATCGGCGACAGGGGCAGAGCCATTAGAAAACATAATGGCTCCAGCCTCTTTCATGAGGCCGATTTCTGTGAGGCTCTTACCGTCCAATCCTTTGGTGAGAGCCCCTGCAATAAAGATATCGACAGGTAAGTCTTCGCCTTTACGGGTCAGATAATCAACAAGCGAGATATCATCAATAATAGGATCCGTTTCAGGCATAATTACGAGGGATGTCACCCCGCCCGCAACCGCAGCGGCTGCCGCCGTCTTCAAGGTCTCACGGTTTTCCAATCCCGGTTCGCCCGTGCGGACGCGCATGTCTATGAGACCCGGGCAGAGAATAAGGCCTTTTGCATCGATGATCTCGCCGCGAGGTATAATATCACCCATTTCAATGATCACACCGTTTTCACAAACAATCCCGCCATAGTCATCAAGGTGAGTTGCGGGATCTATGAGCCGTGCATTGACAATAGAGAGCGTTGTCATTCATCCGCTCCATAATCTTGTGCTTCGGCGAGTGCGTGCAAGATACCCATGCGCATGGCGACGCCGGTTTCGACTTGCCGCGTGATTAAACTGATTTCGGGGTCGTCTGCGATGTCTGAACTGATTTCTACGCCTCTGTTCATCGGGCCGGGATGCATGACGAGTGCGCCAGGTTTAGCAAAGCCTAACTTGGCTTTATCGAGGCCATAAAAATGAAAATACTCTCGTTTGGACGGTACGAAGGCCCCGCTCATCCGTTCTAATTGTAAGCGCAGCATCATGACGACGTCACAGCCTTTCAACCCTTCTTCCATATCATGGAAAACGTCGGCGCCCCAGCGGTCGGCGTCCGTAGGCACGAGTGTCGGTGGGCCGATAAGGCGCACTTCTGCACCTAACATATTAAACAGGGCAACGTCGGAACGGGCGACCCGGGAGTGAAGAATATCGCCGCAAATCGCAATGCGAAGTCCGTCCAAACCTTCCGGAAAAGCCTGCCGCAAGGTGAGGGCGTCAAGCAAGGCTTGTGTGGGGTGCGCATGCATCCCGTCTCCCGCATTAATAACAGAACATCCAACTTTTTGGGCGAGTAAAGACGGAGCGCCCGAAGAGCCGTGGCGCACGACGAGAAGGTCAGGGTTCATGGCGTTCAATGTCGCCGCTGTATCAAGGAGCGTTTCGCCTTTTTTAACAGATGACGTCGAGACATTCATTGATATTACATCCGCACCGAGACGCTTACCTGCTAACTCAAAGCTTTTTTCCGTGCGGGTTGAGTTTTCAAAAAACAGATTGATGAGTGTTTTACCGGCTAAAACGGCCCGATCCGGGGATTTTTGAACGTCTAGATCCAGATAATGTTCGCCGAGTTGTAACAGGTTTTCAATGTCGACACGGTGATAATCTGAAACAGATAAGCAGTGCCGTTTGGTGAAAGGGTATTCACGTGTCGCATTCGCTAATATTGAGGAGTCTGAAACCAAAGACATAAAGCTCTTTTCACGATTTTTGCGGTGATAATGCCGTGAGTGTTCAGAGTCAAAGTCAAACTCAATTTCGGAGCCTGTCCAAGACACCTTGCAAGATATAAGCGGCGGCCATTTTGTCGACATTTTTGGCGCGTTTTTTGCGGGACATGTCATCGGCGAGCATTGTGCGTGTAACCGCCATCGTCGAGAGGCGCTCATCCCAGAGGAGAATTGGGACGTCTTTGATGCGTAGAAGGTTGGTGCAGAAATCACGCACCGATTGCGTGCGAGGGCCGTGACTGCCATCCATATTGATAGGTAAACCCACGACCAACGCCGTCACTTCATTGTCAATGTAAGTCTTCAAAAGGCTTTCGGCATCAGGCGTGAATTTTTTACGATGGATCGTGTGGAGCGGCGTGGAGATAAGGCGAGTGCGGTCACTAATCGCTAGGCCTAGTGTTTTCGTGCCGGGATCGATGCCCAAAAGGGGGCCTTCCGTTTCTCGCAATGCATCTAAGGTGATTAATGCCATGTGGGCGGCTTAACTAGGAATGTGGATTTGCGCAATCATCATGGCCAGTGGAAGTAAGAGATAAAATATAGCGAGCAAACCCAATATGGCTTTCACCCAAAGTTTTGGAAAGCGGCGCCAAAGCACGACAATACAAATAAGTCCAACCACAGCCTCAATCGCGCTGACCCATTTCGAATGATAGTCGATATCCCAATAGGATATGGGCGAGTGAAACCGCCAATCCGTCAAAGGCCAAAAGTGGCGATAGGCATCATCGGCGTGAACAGGTAAATCCGTCATCATATGAATAAGGGCGGCAAGAGCAAAAAATAAAAGGATTTGCCCCCAGAGTTTTGCGCGCATCACCCATCCCAAAAGCGCCAGAGAAAAGTAAATCGGGATGGAGTTGAAATAAGCAATCAAATTTTGCATGGGCGCCTGAAAATAAAGCTCTCCCCACATGTCTTGGCCCGACACGCCATTGACAAGGCTTTGATAGGGTGCCCAAAGATAAATCACCAGATCAGGTATAACCGAACCCACTAAGACAGCCCAGTTTCGTTTCGCCTCGCCTTTTTTGGAGAGTAGCGCTAAAGCAAGCAGAGTATGCGTGGGTGAATTCACTTTTGTCGTTCAGGGTGCACGCCGATCCAATTCTCATCAACATAGGCTTTGATGGCTTTATTGTCGGCTTTCAAGTCTCCGGTTAAAGGCATCAGCTTGTCCAAGACAACGCGTTTGTTCGGGCCGTCAAACGCACAGAGAAAGACAGGCACATCGGCGGCATAGGCAGCACGAAGATAACCTGTTTTGTATTTTTCAACAAGAGAACGTGTGCCTTCCGGCGGGAAACCCACACAAACTTTATCTTCCGTTTCAAATAATTTGACAACTTGGCCGACCACATCTGAGCCTTTACCACGATCCACAGGGTAGCCGCCTAGCGCACGAAAAAATGGCCCCATCGGCCAAAAAAACCATTCTTTCTTGATAAGAAACGTATATTTGAATCCGCTGGATAGCATGGCGAGGGAAGCTGAAATTGCATCCCAATTGGATGTATGCGGCGCACCGATAATCACAAATTTGGGGACGTCTGGCATTTTCCCGACAAGTTGCCAACCTATCAGTTTCATCCCTAATGACCCAAGCCCGCGCGTAAAGGCATTACCCATGCGCGGAGAGTGTTCGCTCATGTGCGGATTGTCGAATTTCATCATGCCCTCAATCTAATTCGGACGAATACCTACATAGTTATCGTCGTAATACTGTTTGATAGCGCGATTATCTGCCTCAATATCACCGGTCAACGGCCATAATCTGTCTAGCACCACTTCTTTTTTGATTGCGTCTATTGCGACCAGAAAGACAGGTACCTTGGCAGCATAGGCAATGCGTAGATAACCTTTCTTAAGTTGCTGCACTTTTGCCCGTGTGCCTTCGGGTGTAATACCAAGATAGGCTTTTTCCTGCATTTTGAACCATTCCGCCATTTGCGTCGTGATATCATTTTTTGATTTCCTGTCGATTGGGACGCCGCCGAGTTTTTTCCAGATCACTCCAAAGGGCCAAAAAAAGGCTTCTTTCTTCATCATCCAAGAGGCTTTCAACCCAACAGATTGCATCGCTGAGAGCGCTAAAATCAGATCCCAATTAGAAGTATGCGGGCAGCCAATGAAAACGAGTTTTTTTTCTTTTGGAAACACACCGGAAATTCTCCACCCCATTAATGTTAAAATAAGGTTTGAAAAACCGCGTGTAAATCTGTTTCCCGTTTGTGGAACACAGTCATTGACGACCGTATTATCGTATTTTGTCATGCAATTGCCTGTCTTTTCATCGGGGTAGCTAAAAACTTATATACGCGCAATCGTTAGTCTTGCGATTGTTTGGCCGCCCTGCTAACCCGCGACAGAATGATAAACGCCCATTTTTGGGCCATAGACGAGGCTTCCATGTCAGACCCTAAAGGTGCGGTTAGCGCCAATGATGTAAAGAAAATCGCGCGGCTCTCCCGCTTGCACGTCGAAGCTGACCGCCTGCAACCTTTAGCGGATGATCTGAACGGTATTTTGGCTTGGATTGAGCAGTTGAACGAAGTCGATGTCGAAGGTGTTGAGCCGATGACATCTGCCGTCGATATGTCAGCCCCAATGCGTGAGGATGTTGTGACAGATGGTGGAAAACGCGACGCGATCTTGAAAAATGCGCCGAAGAAAGATGATGGTTTCTTCGTCGTCCCGAGAAGTGTGGAGTAGGGCTTGTTTCTGAAACGCAAAAAGGTTTTTTGGAAATCAGCTGGTGACATTGGAACGGGGTATTTGGAATTGGATGGCCGAAGAAAACTGGTTTCTGGTCTCGTTAAGAGAACAGAAACGCTAGATACAGAGAAGACCAACCGCGAAGATTTGGATGTAAACTTAGATTTTGATGCAGATAATCGTCTGATAGGAATAGAAATCGTACATTATGACTGATTTAACAAAACTCACACTCACCGATGCGCTGGACGGCATGGTCAAAGGCGATTTCAGCTCGGTTGAATTGACCAAAGCCCATATTGATGCCTGTATGGATGGGGCGGATTTGAACGCCTTTATCACCACCACTTTTGAAGGGGCGATGGAACAGGCCGAATCCTCTGATGCACGCCGAGCAAAAGGCGAGGTAGGATTACTCGAAGGCGCGCCGCTAGGCGTGAAAGATTTATTCTGTACCGAAGGCGTGAAAACCTGCGCGGCGTCCAAAATTCTCGGTGAGTTTACGCCGACTTATGAGTCCTCCGTCACGGCGAATATGAAAGCCGATGGCATGGTGATGCT
>CAYGTR010000009.1:6381-84782 GCA_964352855.1 uncultured Algimonas sp.
CGACTTATGAGTCCTCCGTCACGGCGAATATGAAAGCCGATGGCATGGTGATGCTCGGCAAGCTCAATCTCGATGAATTTGCGATGGGCTCTTCAAATGAGACCTCAGCCTATGGCCCGGTGATTAACCCGTGGCGTAAAGATGAAGATTTGGTGCCGGGCGGATCGTCAGGTGGCTCAGCCTCTGCTGTTGCGGCTGATATGTGTTTGGGCGCTACGGCGACAGATACGGGCGGCTCTATTCGCCAACCGGCCTCTTTTACAGGCACAGTCGGGATTAAGCCGACTTATGGGCGGTGTTCACGTTGGGGCACAGTTGCATTTGCGAGTTCGCTCGACCAAGCGGGGCCGATTGCGAAAACCGTAAAAGACGCCGCGGTTTTGCTCGAGAGCATGTCAGGTTATGACGCCAAGGATTCAACCTCGCTCAATATCGATGTGCCGAAATGGTCAGACGCCTGCGGTCAATCCGTAAAAGGTCTGCGTATCGGGATTCCGAAAGAATATTCGATTGACGGCATGCCTGAGGAAATCCAAGCACTTTGGGATCAGGGCATCGAATGGATGAAAGCGGCGGGTGCGGAAATCGTGCCTATTACCCTGCCACACACGAAATACGCGCTGCCCGCTTATTATGTTGTGGCCCCTGCGGAAGCGTCCTCAAACCTCGCGCGTTATGACGGTATGCGTTATGGTCTTCGCGTGGACGGGAAAGATTTGAACGAGACGTATGATCTTACGCGCACAGCAGGTTTTGGCAAAGAAGTCCGCCGTCGTATCATGATCGGGACTTATGTGCTGTCTGCAGGCTATTATGATGCTTATTATCTCCGTGCGCAAAAAGTCCGCACACGCATTGTCGAAGATTTCGAAAATGCGTGGCAGACTTGCGATGCGATCTTAACGCCGACGGCGCCAAGTGCAGCATTCCCAGTAGGACGTAAGGTCAATGACCCCGTACAAATGTATCTCAATGATATTTTCACCGTGACGACGAACCTCGCGGGATTGCCGGGCATTTCCGTGCCTGCGGGATTGGATAAGAACGGTCTGCCGCTTGGCTTGCAATTAATTGGGCGTGCGCTCGATGAAGAGACTGTATTTAAAGCGGCAAGTGCATTGGAAGACGCGGCAGGCTTTACGGCTAAGCCGGAGAAATGGTGGATGTAAATAACCTCTCCTTGGGGAGAGGTCGCGCGAGCGCAGCGAGCTTGCGGGTGAGGGGAATGAGCAATAAAGTTTAAGATATGGAGCCTATTGAATTTGCAAGACATCTCAGACGAAATGAGACCAAAGCTGAATCAATATTTTGGGCATACATCAGAGGAAGACAATTCAAAGGTTTAAAGTTTAAACGCCAAGTGCCGATTAATAAGTATTTTGCCGATTTTGTATGTGAAGAAAAGAAAGCTATTATTGAATTGGATGATCGGAGTCATGATAATCGGTTGAAGCAGGATAAAGCCAGAACACAGGTCTTAGAAAAATATGGATATCGTGTTATTAGGTTTACGAATGAAGAAATTTACGAGAATTTAGAGGGCGTTTTTGAATTCTTAGACGAAGAGTTAAAGTAGGATTTATTCCCCTCACCCCGCAATCGCTTTGCGATGCGGACCTCTCCCCAAGGAGAGGTATAGTGGCGGTGTTATTGGAGAACATAAAATGTTCACAGCGGAACGGGTCGGCGACCCTAAAGATTATATCAAAGGCGAAACCGGTGATTGGGAAATCATCATTGGATTGGAAGTCCATGCGCAGGTGGCGTCAAACTCGAAACTCTTTTCAGGCTCCTCAACGGAATATGGCTCTGAGCCGAATAGCCAAGTCTCGTTGGTCGATGCGGGCATGCCGGGCATGTTGCCGGTGCTAAATGAGTTTTGCGTCGAGCAAGCCGTTAAAACGGGCTTGGGCCTGAATGCGAAAATCAATTTATTCTCGCGCTTTGATCGCAAGAATTATTTCTATGTCGACCTGCCGCAAGGCTATCAAATTTCTCAGTTTGAACACCCGATTGTCGGAGAGGGCGAGATTGATATTCTGCCTATCGACGCCGATGGCAATGTTGGCGAGGAAGTCACGGTCGGGATTGAGCGCCTGCATCTGGAACAAGATGCGGGGAAATCCGTGCATGATCTTTCGCCCGATGAGACTTATGTCGATTTGAATCGCTGCGGTGTGGCGCTGATGGAAATTGTCTCCAAACCCGATATGCGCTCGCCCGAAGAGGCCTCTGCCTATGTTGAGAAACTTCGCGGGATCGTCCGTGCGCTCGGCACTTGTGACGGCGATATGGAGAAGGGCAACCTTCGCGCCGACGTGAATGTCTCGGTGCGCAAACCCGGCGGAGAGCTTGGCACACGCTGCGAGATTAAGAACGTCAACTCCATGCGCTTCATTCGCCAAGCCATCAACTATGAAGCGCGTCGGCATATCGAGATTATCGAAGCAGGCGGCACAATTGATCAGGAAACGCGCTTGTTTGATAGTGTCAAAGGCGAAACGCGGACGATGCGCTCCAAAGAAGATGCGCATGATTATCGCTACTTCCCTGATCCGGACTTGCTGCCCCTAAAATTAGAGCAGAGCTTTGTTGATAAGATTAAAGCGACACTGCCCGAAATGCCGGATGCCCGCAAAGCCCGCTTTATGGCGGATTATAGCTTGCCCGAATATGACGCGCGTATTTTGACGGCGGATGCCGTGAAAGCGGATTTCTATGAAACCGTTGCCAAAGGCCGTGATGCCAAGATTGCCTCTAACTGGGTGATGGGCGAATTATTTGGCGCACTGAATAAAGCCAGTCTTGAATTAGAGGATAGCCCCGTTTCCGCCGATGCGCTTGGCGGTCTGCTCGACCGTATTAGCGACAACACCATTTCAGGCAAAATCGCGAAAGAAGTCTTTGAACGTATGTTCAAAGGCGAGGGCAGTGCCGACGACATCATCGAAGCCCAAGGCCTTAAACAAGTGACGGATATGGGCGCGATTGAAGCCATAGTGCAAGGCGTGATAGACGCGAACCCCGATCAAGCGGCGGCGGCAAAAGAGAATCCAAAACTCGTCGGTTTCTTCGTTGGACAAGTGATGAAGGCGTCTCAAGGTAAAGCCAACCCACAAGCCGTGAATGAAATCCTGCGCAAATTATTGGGGCTTTAGGAGCAAGCTATGGATGAACAACCTCAACAAAACCTCGTCTGGGATTTGATGCGGGTGATTGGGCCTGCGATTGTGTTTGTTGTTGTCTTTCTGACCCTCGCCTTGGTTGTGGATATGAATTTTTTCGCAGCCGGAGGGATTGCACTCGTTGTGGCCGTCGGTGACTTTCTTCTTTTCGCTTGGTTAAAGAAGCGGACAGGTTCTTAACATGCACATCCAAGACGGCCCGGCCTTTGGCGCGCTCATCATCGGGATGGGCCTCGCCTTTCTGATTAACAATCAAACGGATAATCTGGCTTTAGCTTTGAGTGCGGGTGTGGTCGTCGGGTTGGCAAACTATTTCGTTCTAGTCTGGTTCAATAATTGGAAAGTAAGACGTAAATGAGTTTAGATATATCCGCGAGCGCTACCGTCTCAAAAGCCCTTGAAACCCGTATTACTGTACGAGACTTCCTTGATACGCCCGTTCCAGAAGACATCTTAAAAGATATTTTGACGAAAGCCCTGCGAAGCCCTTCCGGGGGCAACCTGCAACCTTGGAAGCTCCACGTGATGACGGGCGACACGCTAGCCGAGTTTAAGAAACGTGCGGCGGAGCGAACACTTGCGGGTAAAGTCGAGGAACCGACCTATCGCGCATATCCATCACCGCTTTGGGAACCGCAACGCTCTTGGCGCTACAAATTGGGCGAAGATATGTATGCCAAATTGGATATATCTCGCGAAAATAAGCTGGGGCGTTTAGTTTGGTTGGCGCAAAATGCGAAATTCTTTGAAGCGCCTGTCGGCATTATTATAACAGGACATAAAGGTCTCGAAATGCCGCAATATATGGATATCGGCATTCTTCTACAGTCTATTATGTTGCTCGCCCGTGAAAAAGGGTTGCACACGGCCCCACAAGGATGGTGGCGCAATTGGACGTCGGTGTGTCATGAAATGTTGGATATACCCGAAGATGAGGAAGTCCTCGTAGGGATGTCACTAGGTTATGGAAATCCGAATAATCCCGTAAATGATCTTTATGCCGATAGAGCTGAACTGGTGGAAGTGGCGAAATTTTACGATTAAATCTGCTAAATCATGTGATATTTCAAGCAATTTCGCTTTATTTTTGAATAAAGCGAAATTTTTTTTGTCTTTTTTCGAGAGTTGGCATTCTTGATCTATACTTATGCATTTATCTTGTTTAATTCAATTTTTACTTACGGTAATTGTGTTTTAATTAAGTAATAACTTAAAAGTAACTGATATTTACTTGTTTTAATACAGATAAAGCTTGATTAACCCTGTTTCCTGTTAACCCTATATTTATCCTGTGAAGCAAAAGTCTGATCACGCACTGGATGACACGGAAAGAAAACCGGCCCCAGGCGGCCTCGACTGAACCGGACGTCCCGGGCTCTCGACGGTATTAGGTGAGACGAAAAAAACAGGGGGGTCATATGGCCTTTACAACATTAGAAGTACAAGAAGCCGAGCAGGCTATCGCTGTTCAAGCCAATTCAGAAGATATGTTCCGTCTGGGTTTGATTTATTCAACAGATGTCGAAGACCGTGGTCCCGACTTTGTCGAAGCCCATAAATGGTTCAGCCTTGCGGCTATGATGGGCTCAAGCCCGGCCAAAGCTTACCAAGCGGAATTAAAAGCTGAGATGAGCCAAGAAGATGTAACATTGGCGCTTCGCGCGGCGCGCGGGTGGTTGGCTGAAAATCGCAGCATGGTCAAGGCTGCGGCTTAAGTCATAAAAAAGGGCCGCGAATAGCGACCCTGTTATAGAGTATGTGAGAGTTGGTTAGGGCGAGATAACCGTTGTTCCGCCTCCATTATTGCCGAACTGATAGGCGATATTAAAGTCTACCGGTAAAGCATTGCGGAAATTCTGCATGAATGTACCGATTTCCGCGAGTGTCGTTTGTGGCACATAAATGATGTCGCCGCGGCGAAGCTGCATATTGTCGTTATATTCGCGGATATTGAGTAGTCCATTGCGAATATTGACTGTCCGCATCATCATACCGCCATTCGGCGCGCGTCGCAGAACGGCGACTTGTGACGTTCGGGCTGTCGGGCGCATACCGCCCGCCATAAAAATGGCTTCAATCGCACCGATCTGGCCGGGGATCGTGTAAGTTCCGGGTTGCCCTACTTCACCCCCGACAAAGATTTGCTGAGGCGCATAAGCGCGCGGCGTAACCGCAACTGTCGGATCGCGCAATTGCTTAGATAATTCTGCCTGCAAAAGATGCTGCACGTGTGTGAAACTGCGTCCCGCCGCCATAATGGGTTGGCTCATGGGCATAACAATCCGCCCGTCCGGTCCCACGGTTAACGTGCGGGAGAGTTCAGGTGCAGACGACACAACAATATCGAGCTGATCTTCCGGCTGTATAAGATAGTCCGGTTCCCACTCCACCCATTGTTGGAAAACAGCGCCCGGTGGCGCCGGACGCGCGGGAATTTGATGGGCCAAGTTTTTCTGCCCCCGCAAACGCGCCATTAATCCCCCATATTTTTTTGTAGATTGTGCCTTATAGGGCATAGCCCGTTGGTGATGGTGTTGCGCAACACTGTTGGGTGCGTGTGGATTAACCATGTTTCCATAACGCGACTGTGCAAGTGATTCGTTTGGTAGGGCACCTATAAGGGTGGCTGAAACCACGGCTAGGCTAAGGATTTTCAAGGATTTCCGCATAAATTTGGCCTGATAATCAGTTTTACTGCTTGCAAAGCGTCTTTTTTCAATTGTTAACAAGAATGGATAAGGAAATATTAAAATTTACCCTGCCTTATGGTTAACGAATCGATATGAGGATGGGCTATGGCCTTTTTTGGTCTGGGTAAAAAAACGGGTGAGGGCGTTGGGAAACGGCCCAAAACCAGACGTCGTGGCCAAAGAAACCTTGTGCTCGACACAAGTGTTCAGGCCCCTGATGTTGCTGAGAATACGACGTCACGCAGATATTCTGATCGTCCCGACGCTTATGATAACTTGACGGTCGCAGATTACGCACAGGGTATGCCCAATATTCGTTTGTCCGAAGCTGTGAAATCCTTTGGGCGTCAGTTAAAATGGCTTATTCCTCTTTTCCTTATTGGATGTGTGGTCGCTTTTTACGCGACAAAGGACTTTAAACGTACCTATCGTGCAGATGGGAGTTTGATGGTGCAATTAGGCCCAGAGTATATTTATCAACCTGTCAGTGGTCAAAACGGTCAAAACGCCCTTCAATTGACACCGGACGCAATTATTTTGACAGAAGTTGGGATTATCAAAAACCCTGAAGTGATTGACGCCGTTATCGGACAAATGACGTCATCTCCGTCTGAAAGTTTGCGCTTTGATCGCGATGCAGAACTCAAGATTCGTGCAGCAGGCAATAACCAAGCCGCAAAATTGGTAGCTGAAATGGAGCGCCGCAAACGTGTTGAGGCCTCTTTTGCTGTAATGCCACAGCCAAAATCGTCTATCATTAATCTTGCCTATAAACATGAAGATCCAAGCGTTGCTGTAGAAACACTCAACGCATTTATCGATGAATATAAAACATTCCGCAGTATTGTGTTTGTTGAAGGCAATAGTGATATCATCAGTCAACGTCGCCTTGCGACAGAACAGCAACTTAATCAAAATGAGCGGGCTATTGCACGTTTCTTGACCCGCAATAATGTCTCTGATTTTACATCTCAACAAGACGGCGCGCAGGAGCGCACCGAAGATTTAAAAACTGAACTAAATACAACACGCGCCGCCATTTCCGAAGCTGAAGCTTCATTGGCTATCGTCGAAGATCAGCTTCGCCAAACACCGGCCATGATTGATCTCTACATAGATGACCGAGCGTCGCAGCGTATTGCGCAAGCCGAACTCGAGCTTGGACAACTTTTGGCAAAATATCTGCCGACAAGTGATCCTGTCCGTCAAAAACAGGCGGAATTGCAAGAATTACGCTCTGTGCAACGGGGTTATAATGGTCAAGTCATGGGTGGTAGACGTCAAGGGCCAAACCCGACGCATCAAACACTGACCGAACGCCGCGATACGTTGCAATCGACAGCTGATGGGTTGAGAGAGAAAGAATTTACATTACAACGTCAACTGGACAGTGCAGATGCGAAAGTACGTCGCCTTGCACAGCTCTATCCTGAATATCAGAATCTTTTACGTGAGCGCACAACGCTTGCTGAACGTCTGGATGTTTATAATTCGAGAGAGCAAGAAGCATTGATTAATCAAGATCAAGCGGCTGCAAGCAGCGAAAATGTGCGCGAAATCTCTCGGGCGCGTTATGCCCAAAAGGGCCGCAATATGCGAGCCGTGATGTTCCTGCTTGCCAGTGTTTTTTGGGGTTTCGCCCTCTTTATGGTTGCTTTGGCGCGGGTGTTTCTCGACCCGCGGCTTTATACATCACCTCGCTCCAAAGCTATCGCTGACTCTATTGATGAATTTGTGTATGATGAGGCTTATAAGAACCCTATACCGGAGCCCGTTGCACCGTCTTATGTACCCGAGGAATACCAACCCGCCGCGCAGACACCCTATGAAGGGCAATATGCACAGAGCGGTCAAAGCCACACTGCCACGGCTTATGCGCCGCATATTCATGTGCAGAGCCATGCCCCTGAGTATGCCGTCCAAACGACTTCCCAAGCTGTGACAGCTTCGAGCGGGCCTGTAGAGTGGGCCCCTCCAGCTGCTTCGAGTTATGACCCACCTTTACAACCCACGGGATCGTCTGCTGCATTTGATCTTTATCCAAATCCTTATGCGCCTACGCTGCACCCACCGCAACAATCACAGAGTCATCAAGACCAAAATATGAATGTGTTAGGCATATTACCCGCCGGGTCGACGCCTTTAACATAATGTATTAAAGCATTATAATGGATTCTCACTCTGATAATGCCACTGCTGTACTGCAATCTGTTCTGAATGGATTGAAGTTAAAGCCTAGGTCTGATGGGTTAGGGCAAATCATTCAGATTCTATCTGCCTCTACAGGAGCGGGTACAAGTCATGTCACTCGCAACCTCGCTCTGATGACCGCGCGTCAAGGCGGTGATGATGGAAGGCGTGTGGGTCTGTTTGATTGTGACTTTAAACAACTCGCGCAAACTAGCTATTTCTTTGCCGCCGCGAGAGCCTCTTATATGCAGGGACCTTATGATGCCTCATTTGGAGCAGTGCCTTTTTGGCGTGTGACCCATTCTGATGGTCAGAGCTCTGAGATTCCAAATATCTGTGGTCTTTATTTAGACGATCAAAGCGGCTTGGCCGTGACCTCAGTTTTTTGGGATCAAATTGGTCATGGTGACACAATTTCGTTCCGGCAGTCGAAGGGTTATTGGCATAATTTGCGCTCTCACTTTTCTTTTGTCTTTATTGATAGTCCTGCGTTGGACAGATCCCAAGACGGTCTTTTGCTAGCGTCAGAAAGTGATGGAACGATATTAGTTGCGAAAGCTGAGGACAGTCACAATCCTAAACATAATCAAGCGCGTGAGATGATATTAAATGCGGGTGGGCGATATACAGGTCTTTTGATGAATGCGGGCGCGCCTTTGCGTTTGATTGATCAACCCAATGGTCAATTTGCCTCCTAATGAGACCGTTTTAATTGCCATAAAGCTTGGGTGAGAAGGCTTTCAACCAAAAGATTTTGCCAGCCCCTTGTGCAAATTTTGCCAAAGCTGTGACCCGTTTCGGTGACTTTACCAAAGAGCCCATAATCAAGGCTGGCAAGTTCAAGAGACTTTGGACAGTTCCAACCGCCATCCAGAATATCAGACGCGGGAGACCTTTAAGGCCTTTTTCAATGGCTTCTTGAGATGGACTCTGCCCATAGGCGAAATTCCTCAACCAAATATAGCTTAGCGTCGCTCGTATTTGTGGCACATGTTCCAAGCATTTTGCGTTCTGTGCCCAAGCGGCTTTAGCACCCTTATGCATAACATGTTTGAAGAACGCATCATCTTCACCACCCGTCTGGTTCAGCGCGGGATTGAAAGCGGGGGAGGGCAAATCACAGAGTAGTCGGTCAATAAGGCTGCCGCCCGTGCCGATACCTTCGGATATCAGCTGTGTTTCCGTATAGGGTTTGCGTTCAAAGGCTGAGGCCATAAAGGGGTATTCGGCTTTACCTTCCGGCATCACCGCTTCGATGGGACCAAAAACGAGCCCCGCTTTATAGTAATCAGAGGTTTTTAATAAGGCTGACACCCAACCGGGTAGAGCCTCCATATCGTCATCCAGAAAAGCAATATAACGGCCTCGCGCTTTCTTTAAGGCCGTATTTCTGGCGTTCGACACGCCAGGCTTTGGCTCGTGGATATAAATGAGGCTCGTATCAGTGTTTTTGATAAATGCTGAAACAGCGTCTTTTGCAGAGGCGAGGGGGTCATTGTCTGTCACCACGATTTCACAAAGGGGGTGCTGACGGGCCTCTGGCTCAACACTTTTCAGCGCCCGAATAAGACTTTCGGGTCGCTTATAAGTGGGTATCACAATTGAGACGCCTTGGGTTGGCCAATCATGCAGCATTGACCATCCCCTTTAATTTTCTAAGGGCCTTGCCGACGGGTAAAACCTCTGCATCAATAGCTGCAACATCTTTCAATATTTGGGTAAACTCTTCTGGCGTGCATCCAAAGGCGCTGGGATTGTCTCTGACATCATGGGTGAAGAAAATGAGCCATCCTGAACTGTTTTTCAGATCAAAAATCGCTTTTCGACAATTTTCAAAATCACGTCCTGAATAGAGACTTTGTGACGGGGCTTGGTTGCAGTCAACGCGCCTATAATCACGTGGCGAATGAATGCCGCGCAAAAGACCAAACTCTTTGGATAAGGCCTGTTTCGTTGCCAAAGACACTTCTCCGTAGGGGAAAGCAAAGGTTTCGGCTTTTGGGAGGCCGAGTGCTTTAAACGCCTGTTGGTTTTTTTGAACATCGTTCATGAAGGTTTCTGTTGGGATTGAATTGACATCCCTATGCGAAAATGTGTGGTCGCCAATTTCGTGGCCGCCCGCAAAAGCAGATTTGATATCCTCTTTGCTCATATGCAAACCAAGATGATTGGTGGTTTCACACAAACCCATTGCGGCATAAATCGTTCCCGCCCAATCGCGTATCTCTAATTCCGGCAACGCATTTTCAAAAACAGACCGCGGACAATCATCAAATGAGAAACTCACAATAGGTCTCTTAGTTTTTATCTGTAGGTGGCGTTGCTTAATATGCTTCACCACGCGTCTTGTGATCCGTGCGGATAGAGTCTTAGACGGTTGATATATGTTGAAAATCTGCTCCGAGTTCATGACAAAGCCTCCGCATACCAAGACGCTCTCCAAAGCTTAAGAGCAAACAACCGCGCTTTCATGGGAAGAGGGGCTTTCACAATTGCCTTTAAGACGGGTCGTGCAAATGTTTGTCCCGGAACTTTTTTCAGGCGCTTAGACAACCGATAAAGCGCCAATGTTTTGGCTAAATCAGGATGTTTTTCCGTGAAACGCACATAGTTGGCACCACTTGTCTTAAAGCGATTTAGTAATGTATCAGTATCTTCTAAACCCAAATGGAGGGCTGGATTGTCAATATGCTTTAGGCGATAGGATTGACTGATACGGGCGGCCCATTCACTGTCTTCCCAACCCCATCCTTTAAATTCATCATCGAAGGGGTTTTCAACGATAATAGATTTTCGAAGGCATAGATTAGACGAGGCGACATATTGCGGTCCGGCAGCTTGTCTCTGTTCAAGAGGTAGGCAATCCGAAACAGCGGAAAGTGCGCGGTGAAGTTCACCAGACTTATCCGTTGATGACGTTTCTACACTAAACCCGCCAAATATAACATCGGCACTATTACTTTTGATTTCGTCCAAATAGTTTTGTAAAAATGTCTGCGTAGTTGGTTGCATATCTGCATCCAGAAATAATATCCAATCCGCACGAGCAGTTTTTTGTAAATGATTGCGTGCCGAAGCCCGGCCTTGATTTAAAGGCAGTGTTATTAAGCAAATTGATGTTTTGCTCTCTGCGATAAGTGTTTCGAGCCTTGTTGTGAGGCACAAATCCTGTGTTCCGTCATCCACAAGGATGACTTCAATGAGTTCAGAGGTCTGCTGTTCAGATAAGGATTGCACAAGCGCACTCGCATCATCCTGATAAAACGGGATGAGGACTGACAAGGCAGGTTTACACACTTCGAAACTGCGACTGAAAAATGACTTATTCACTTGTCGCCTCTTGAAACTCAGCAGGTTTGAAACGCGCATAAATTGCATGAATATAATTCCGACAATTTGCAGCATTTATAATCCAACATATAACGATATAGACAAAAGCACCCCAACCCGCTTTGGCAAAAAGTTTGACGGCATCCGGCCAATATTCGGGCCATGGTATCACAAGGACTGCTGCCGCCATGACCGCGCAGGCCAACAAAATTTGTCCCAGTGCTTTAAGAGGCAAGGGAAGGGGATAATAGCGGCGCGCAATGATGAAGGCGATGATTGTGCCTAAACTATAGGCGGCGACAGTTGCATAGACGGCCCCTAACAGACCGTATAGCGGAATAAGCCACAAATTTAGCCCGATATTTAAAACAAAGGGCGGCACCATAACCCAGACAAAAGATTTAGTGGCACCGGACAGCATGAAAGCCCGTTGGATGTAATAATTGATAAAGCCGTTTAAAACACCTGCAAAGGCGATCCAAGGCATCACCATGACGGCGTTTTCCCGTACAGACTCACCCATGATAAAACCTGCGTCTTGTGCCACCAATGCCACGCCGGTGGCTGCGGGTAATGTGATCCATAAAAGCGATGCGCCGTAATCTCTCATAATGGATTGAGAGACCTCAGACCCGTTCCGCTCAAACGCTGTGATAGCCACAGGAGTCACAGCCATAGAAATCCAGATGAACACGATTTCTAAGCTACGGTTCGCCAAATTATATCCGGCATTATATTCACCGGCTGAGGCCTCTCCCATGAGGCCGGCAATTAAGTAAACATCTGCCGAATTCAGCGCATAGGACAAAATCAAAGACAGACTGATAGGGATACCATAAGCCGCGTAAATCTTAACTTTTTTGCTATCAAATATGCCACCTTTTAATCGTGGCAACATAAATAATAAATCAACGCTGAGAACGATGAGCGCCCCTAAAACAATGCCGATAAAAGGACCTGTTTCACGCAAAGGCGTTGTCAAAATAAGGATAATGCCAATCGAAAATGCCAGTAATGTCTGCGTCGAAAAACTGATGGAATAGCGTTTTATACGGTGGGCTGCTTTATGGGCTTCCATACCGATATTGATAAAAACAGAAACGCAAGTCGACCCAATCGCGAATGCAATTACAGTTTTCATTGTTTCTGAAAGCGGAAGAAAGAGGATGATTGCGCTATAAACACAGGCGGCAACAACACTCATTATCGCCGCTATGCCGTAGAGTGTTTTAAGGTGTGTGGCGACGTTGTTTTCATGTTCTGCTCGCGCTTGGAACCGTGCCATTGCGGCTTCTATCCATGTGAACATCAATGTATGAGCAAAATGCATTGTTATGATGGCGACGGCGTAACGCCCAAATTCGGCCGCTGAGAGCAGCCGCGTTAAAATCACCACGGTTCCGAAACTTACGATGATATTCGCAAGATTGACCGGAATATAGGCGAGCATTGACCGACCCATCATGGTCGGTCTCCGGTCATTGGATATATCACTTTTGATAACATTACCGGATAGTGTCTCTATCACCCAGTAGAACGGGCAAGGTCATCAACATAATATAGAGATCGAACCAGAAACTACTGCGCTCAATATAATCAACATCAAGCTGAACGCGACGGGCAATATCTTCGCCTGTCTCAAGTGCACCGCGCGACCCATTAATTTGCGCCCAACCTGTCATACCGGGTTTGACACGGTGACGATGCGCGTATTCCTCAACCAACTCAATGCTGTCTTTGCCTGCTGTACGCATACCGACAGCATGTGGCCGAGGGCCCACGAGGGACATCTCACCTTTTAAAACATTCAAAAGTTGTGGTAATTCATCAATGCTTGTCTTGCGAATGAAGCGCCCGATTTTGGTCACACGTGTATCCCCATAAGTGACCTGTTTCGTTGCATTGATATCTTCTTTATCTTTGGCCATAGACCGGAATTTATAGACATTGAAAATACGGTTATTGAACCCGTGACGGGGTTGTTTGAAAATCACAGGGCCGGGACTGTCTAACTTAATGAGCAGGGCAATGAGAGCCAAAAAGGGTGCACCTAATACGATGGTAACCGTGCTGAGGATAATATCCGTCAGGCGTTTAATGGCTGTGTGATGACCACTTTTAGGGCGTCCTGTTACGTCACGTAAGCTAATTTCTGCAATTTCAGAAACACGTTGTTGAACATGATTGAGCGTCTCAAACTCATCGACCACAAAGGCAATGCGATTGGGCAATAAACGCACTTGATTGACGAAGGCTTGCTTACGGTCGGCGGCCATTGATGGCAGCGTCACAACAATACGGTTTACAAAAGGTAGTTTGTCCCACGCCAAGAGATCTTCAACGCGTCCGACAACCGGGACGCCGTGAATATTGAGGGGCGCACGTGTCAAACGGTCATCAAAAATCGCTAAAATATTGAGCTCTTTTGTTTTAGCGTTTTCTTCAATGATACGCCGTGCAGACTCTGTTGCTCCCAACATCACGATGGTCGGGGCGAGGGCCCCTTTGCGGTGCAAGCGTTGGGTATGGACATGATAAAGCCCGTGTAAGACAAGTAAGACAAGTGTGGCCCCGACACCGGCTTTGGCCAAGGCGTCAGGCAAGAAGCTTTCTGGTCTGATAATCAGTGCAAATGTCAGCCATGCGCCAAGTGCTCCTGCGGAAGCGAGAGCGACAAGCCGCAAATGCTGTCCAAAACTTTCTGTTGGGCTAAACCGATGTGCACGGTTCATAAATAAAAGACTGATGAAGAAGAAACTGCCGAGAACCGCTGCAGCAATAGGGGCAATGATGCCATTATTATTCGTGCCGACATAACCGTTCCAGATACCCACAGCGATAATAGAAATGACAGCTAAAACATCGAAGCTACGCATGATGAAGCGTAACGCATTCATGTTAACCTGTTTCTCCGGCACATAAATATCCGCGACCGTCTTACGACGACGGCGACGTTCCGGCATAGACGGCAAAGGTGATTGCACAACCCGACGCTTCTCATCCCCCATGCGTGTTGAGGCGACAGCAGGCTTCAGGTCCGCTGTGAAAAGCGGGCTAAGTGGTAAATCACTTCGCTGTTTTGGCTTTGCCGACATTTATTTCCACCCAATTTTTGTCTAACCTTATTCGGAAGCTACAAATATCTGGTAAATGCAACTTACATTCGAACAAATATGCGTAATTCGAACCAACACAGTGTATATGTTACGAATATGACCAATTCGCGCGGATTTATGGTAAACAGGGGCTTAATTTGGGCAGAATGTTAATAGGGAGAAAGTTTTCATAGTTTTGTTGTTTAGAGCAATATAGTTCTTCATGTGCATATTAAAGCCTCAAAATTATATGTTCATACCCATCAAGAGCCCTTATACGTTCCAAAATATAACACGGAGACTCCCCATGAAGACCATAGGCCATTTTATTGATGGTAACCGTGTGAACGGTACATCAGGGCGCACAAAAGACATCTTCAATCCCAACACGGGAGAGGTGCAGGCCAAAGTGTCTATGGCGACGCCTGCGGAACTTGATGCGGCTGTAGCCTCTGCGGCGGCAGCGCAAGTGATTTGGGCGAATACGAACCCGCAAAAACGTTCCCGTATTTTGTTTGCTTATAAACAACTCGTCGAAGCCAATATGGATGATTTGGCGGCAATGTTGTCGTCTGAGCATGGCAAGGTGCTCGCCGACAGTCGCGGCGATGTTATTCGCGGTGTTGACGTGATCGAATTTGCCTGCGGTATTCCACATGGTCAAAAGGGTGAACATACTTATGGCGCGGGGCCTGAGATTGACGTTTATTCTATGCGTAAGCCATTAGGAGTTGTCGCAGGCATCACCCCGTTTAATTTCCCAGCCATGATCCCGATGTGGATGTTCGGCATGGCCATTGCGACGGGGAATGCCTGTATTTTGAAGCCTTCTGAAAAAGATCCGTCTGTGCCGATGCGTTTAGCGGAGTTGTTTGTTGAAGCAGGCGGCCCTGTCGGTCTCCTCCAATGTATCAATGGCGACAAAGAAATCGTAGATGCCATTTGCGATCATCCGACCATTAAAGCGGTGAGCTTCGTCGGGTCGTCTGATATCGCGCAATATGTCTATGCCCGCGCGACAGCGAACGGCAAACGCGCACAATGTATGGGCGGGGCAAAGAACCACGGTATTATAATGCCGGATGCCAATATGGATCAGGCAGTCAAAGATATTCTTGGGGCTGCTTTTGGGTCTGCAGGGGAACGCTGCATGGCCCTGCCTGTTGTCGTGCCCGTGGGTGAAGGCACCGCCGAGCGGTTCTTAGAGAAAATGCTGCCCGCGATTGAAAAGATGAAAGTCGGTGTGTCCGAAGACCCTGATGCCGATTACGGCCCTGTCGTAACAAGCGTCCATCGTGACAGCATCAAAGCACAAGTGACAAAGGCCGTGAAAGAGGGCGCCCAGCTCTTGGTGGATGGCCGAGACTTTTCATTGCAAGGTTATGAAGACGGGTTTTTTATCGGGCCGTCCCTGCTCGATAACGTCACACCGGATATGGAAACTTATCAGGATGAAATTTTTGGTCCTGTCCTTCAAATCGTGCGCGCAAATACGTTTGAAGAGGCGCTACGCTTGCCGAGTGAACATCAATACGGAAATGGCGTTGCCATCTTTACACAAAATGGCCGCGTCGCCAGAGAGTTTGCAGATCGGGTTGAAGTCGGCATGGTCGGGATTAATGTGCCCATTCCTGTGCCTGTCGCCTATCACAGTTTTGGCGGTTGGAAACGCTCGGCATTTGGCGATGCCAATCAATACGGCATGGAAGGTTTACGGTTTTACACAAAAGTCAAAACTGTCACGCAAAGATGGCCCGAAGGCGAAACGGAAGATTCAGCTTTCATTATTCCAACGTTTTAGGAGGCTCTGTTGGACTTCCAACTCTCAGAAGAACAGACGCTTATTCAGGATATGGCGCGGCAATTTGCGGTAGGCGAACTCGCTCCGCATTCGGCCATGTGGGACGAAGAAAAATTTCTGGATCGTGATGTTTTTAAAAAAGCGGCTGAATTAGGCTTTCTTGGTATTTATACGAGTGAGGAGCATGGCGGTACAGCTTTGTCTCGTTTAGACTCCGCGCTGGTCTTTGAGCAGCTCGCGGCAGGTGATGTGTCCCACACGGCGATGATGACCATTCATAATATGGCGACATGGATGATTGACCGTTATGGCGATGATAATGTCCGTGCGAAATATGTGCAGCGTCTGACAGCGGGGGAATTAATTGCGTCCTATTGTTTGACGGAACCGGGGGCGGGATCGGATGCGGCGTCGCTCTCGACTAAAGCCTTACGAGACGGTGACGATTATATCCTTAACGGCACAAAGACCTTTATCTCCGGCGCGGGGTGGTCTGATATTTATGTTGTTATGGCGCGAACCTCTGACGATGGCGCGCGTGGTGTTTCGACCTTCGTTGTCGAGAAAGGCACGCCCGGATTGTCTTTTGGCGCAAATGAGAAAAAGATGGGGTGGAACGCCCAACCGACAGCTCAAGTCATTTTCGAAGACTGCCGTATCCCCGCTGAAAACCGTATCGGCGCGGAAGGGGACGGATTTAAATTCGCCATGAGCGGCTTGGACGGGGGCCGTATCAATATAGGCGCTTGCAGTCTTGGGGGTGCGCAAAAGGCGCTCGATGCAACACTGGAATATACAAAAGATCGCAAGCAATTCGGTAAAGCCATTTCTGATTTTCAAAACACGCAATTCATGTTGGCTGATATGGCAACAGAATTAGAAGCCTCTCGCATTATGATTTATCGCGCCGCTGATATGGTTGATAAGAAACTTCCCAACGCAGGTGCAGCCTGTGCCATGGCCAAGCGCTTTGCGACGGATATGTGCAGTAAAATCGCCAATGACGCGCTGCAACTTCACGGTGGGTATGGATATTTGAAAGACTACCCGATTGAACAAATCGTGCGGGATCTTCGTGTCCATCAAATCTTGGAGGGTACGAACCAAGTTATGCGTATGATTGTGAGCCGGAGCTTGTTGAGACAATGAGCATCGCTCGCATTTCATATCTTTCCTCCACCGCCAGGGCGGAGCGGGTAAGCGAAAGCTTAAACATAGGAATGCTTTTCTTGGCAGCGCAGACGCGCTGTACCCTGTCCCTTTTCCACGTTTTGAAAACGCTCCAGACACCTCCCCCGCTTTCGCGGTGTAAGAAATGCGAATAGAGTAGATAAATGACAGACCAAATTGTTTCCCGTGTCGTAGGTAATCTCGGCTATATAACACTGAACCGTCCTAATGCGCTCAATGCTTTGACGCTAGAGATGTGTGAAGAACTCACACGGCTTCTTCTTGAGTGGGAAAAAGACGACTCCGTTGGCGCTGTCTTGATTGACGGTGCGGGAGATCGCGCCTTTTGTGCGGGTGGCGATGTTATTCTTCTCCATGATAGTGGGAAGGCCGGTGATGATCGGGCGGAACAATTCTGGCGGACGGAATATGCTTTGAATGAACTTATTCACCGCTATTCAAAACCCTATATTACCTTGATTGATGGTTTTGTTATGGGCGGCGGGGTTGGCCTGTCCGTGCATGGGCAGTATCGCATTGCAGGGGATAATACACTTTTTGCTATGCCGGAAACAGGCATAGGGTATTTCCCCGATGTCGGCGGGACTTACTTTTTGCCGCGCCTCGGCTTGGATATTGGCCAATGGCTCGGTTTAACGGGTGCGCGGTTGAACGCGTCGCAGTCTTTGGAAATTGGCGTGGCAAACGGATTTATCCCAACGGATAAACATAATGATTTTATCGAAGCTATGGGCAAAGCTTCGTTGGATGGATCAGATGCGCCAATTGCGGCGCTGATGGGCAAATTTTTGGAGCCCGGCCCGATGGATGCAGACCTGCCCGCCGCTCTGACGGCCTTTAATGAAAAAGATGTCCCGTCTATCCTTAAAGCTCTCGATGGTATGAGTGGAGAGTGGGCGGCAAAACAGGCGGCAAGCATCCGTAAGAAAAGCCCGCTTGCCATAGCTGTGACATTTGAAGCGATTAAACGCGGCCTGGACTTGAATTTCAAAGAGGCGATGTCGCAGGAGCTCGACTTGTCACTCAATTTCTTGAAGACTCAGGATTTCTACGAAGGCATTCGGGCGCAATTAATTGATAAAGATCGTAATCCGAAATGGTCGCATGAAAGTATCGCAACGGTTATGTCCGACCAAATTGAAAGACTATTCAGAAAAACGGCCACACCGCCGCAGGAGTTCCTATCATGATCATCGCCTTTATTGGACTTGGGAATATGGGTCTTGGCATGGCAGGAAATCTCGCCAAGGCGGGACATGAGGTGAGGGCGTTGGATATTTCCAAAGAGGCGGTCTCTAAAGCGGTTGCCGCCGGATGTATTGCGGGCGAGAATGCCAAAGATACATTGAGCTCTGCTGATGTTGTTGTGACCATGCTCCCCGCAGGTAAACATGTGCGTTCGGTTTATACTGGCGAAGACGGCGTTTTCTCTCATGCCAAAGAAGGTACCGTATTTATCGATTGCTCTACCATTGATGTGGCAACGGCGCGAGACGTCATTTCTCAAGCCGAAGCAAAAGGTTTTGCCATGATAGATGCGCCTGTATCGGGCGGTGTCGGCGGGGCGGCAGCGGGGACGCTGACCTTTATGTGCGGCGGCACAGAGTCAGCTTTTGATTGCGCCAAGCCGCTTCTCGACATCATGGGGAAAAATATTTTCCACGCGGGGGATGCAGGAAACGGGCAGGTGGCCAAGATTTGCAACAATATGCTGCTGGGTATCCATATGATCGGAACCTGTGAGGCGTTTAACCTGGCTGAAAAACTCGGTCTGGACGCGCAGACCTTTTATGATATTAGCTCGACAGCTTCGGGTCAAAACTGGTCGATGACCAGCTATTGTCCGGCCCCCGGGCCAGTGCCGACAGCACCGTCTAATAAGGATTATCAACCGGGCTTCGCCGCAGGCATGATGCTCAAAGACTTACGCCTCGCGCAAGAAGCCGCAACAGCGGCGCGGGCGGCAACACCCCTCGGCGCACAATCTGAAGCGCTTTACGCGCTTATGGAAGCGGCAGGCAAAGACGGGCTTGACTTCTCCGGGGTCATGAAACTCATCAACGGTTCCCTTTAAATAGGCCCTATGATTTTGTCTTCTGAAAGTTTTTCAATCTTATCATTTGCATAACCGAGGTCAGATAAAATCTCTGAGGCAGACGCGTTCAGTCCCAAAATGAGGTCAGGTTCAAAGGGTTTAACGGAATCGAAAACAGGGGCCTTGCGCGGATGTAAAAAAGGCCCCGCTTGTTTAAATCCACCGCGAGCGACATTTTGGGGATGTTCTGCAGCCTCGAGATAATCTAAAACGGGGGTAACGCAGGCGTCTGTGCCAGCAAAAATTTCGGCCCATTCCTCTCTCGTTTTTCGAGCAAATATATTTTCCAAAAGCGTATGTTGTTTGGTAAATTGTTTGCGGTCATTCTGTCCGCCATAATCTTCAGCACTGATCTCCAACAGTCTTAACATTTCAGCGAAGAATTGTGGCTCGATGCAGCCGACGGCCATATATTGACCGTCTGATGTCGCATAGCAGCGATAATAAGGCATGGCCCCATCCAAGAGATTGCTGTCGCGTTTCGGCGTCCACTGTCCAAGCCCTGCAAGCGTATAAAAGAGGCTCATCATGGAGGAGACGCCGTCAATCATGGCTGCATCCACGACAGTGCCTTCACCTGTTTTTTCGGCCTGTAATAAGCCTGCCAGCATACCCGACACTAAAAAAAGAGAACCGCCCCCATAATCACCAATTAAATTGAGCGGCACTTGCGGCGGCGCGCCAGCTTTGCCCATTGCGCCAAGAGCGCCGGTGAGACCGATGTAATTGATATCATGCCCCGCCATATTGGCCCATGGCCCTGTCTGTCCCCACCCGGTCATGCGGCCATAAACAAGTTTCGGATTTACGGCGTGGCAGTCTTCTGGCCCAACACCCAGTCGCTCTGTCACGCCGGGGCGCAACCCTTCATAGAGACCGTCAGCAGACGTGATGAGATCAAGAAGAACTTTGACACCCGCATCAGAACGTAAATTGAGCGTGATTGTTTTCTTTCCGCGGTGAGAAATATTCGGAAAATTCATTCCATCGGTGCGGTTTACCAAAATGACCTCTGCGCCCATATCGACAAAAAGCTGCCCCGCATAAGGGCAGGGGCCAATCCCTGCGAGTTCAATCAGTTTGTAACCCGAAAGTGGCCCTGTCATGCTCTTCATCATCCTGTGTGTAAAAAAAGACAAAACCGCTTATCGAAGGCCTGGTCAATGAAAATACATCTTAAAATAACAAAAAAATGGTAACATCGCCCTATCGTGCGGAATATGTCATTTCGCATATAGTCTTTATGATTTTTGAAAAAGATTATATACTCTTATCAAAATACTCCGAATGATGGTGATAAATATGAAAATTAAAGCTCTGTCCATTTTAGTCTTAGCGTCTTTATATGCGAGCCCGATTCTCGCGCAAAACTCAGAAGAAGCCATTGACGAAGTGATCACTGAAGGCACTATTCGAAAAGATCCTGCAATGTCGGCTTATCTTTCAGGTGATTTCGCAACGGCTGAAGTTGAGTTTGAAAGAAATGCATTTTGTGCATTGCGTGCGACGCGGAGCTTTAGATCCGGTATCGAAAGCGCGAGGGACAGCACAATTCGAGCTGACGTAGGTGTGGATGCAGATGTTGCCCCGCAACCGTCCGGTGGAGCGGGTGGCGGCGGGTTTGTAGCACCAGGCGCTCCAACAACGGCGCCCATAGCTCGCCTTAATTCCGAAGATTTTAAGATAAACGACTCAGAAACGAAACGCACATGTGAAGATCGAGGTTTTCAGCTTTACATGGCCGGCCTCTCTGAGCTCAAACTTGGAAAGTTTGATGAGGCGAAAGAGTCGTTTACGAAAGCTATTCGTCTGAGAAAAACGATTTACGATGCTTATTTTAGATTGGCTCTGCTCGAATACCAAGACGGTGATCTTGAGAAAGCTAGAAAACAGTTCCACCGCCTTCAGAAACTTGAGGCACAGTGCAAGCGCTGCGAGTTTAAAAAGGAAATGGAGGAACAAGTTCAATATCTACAAAACATCCTCGGTTGATGAAAACTCAGATATAAAATAACTACAAAGTGAATTTGACAGATTTATCTGATCACCGTTAAGTGATCTAAAAAGGGGAATTATATATGTTTAAACTGACGGCCTTATCAATTTCAATTGCTGCATTTATGGCCATGGCCGCGGTTTCAACTGTGCACGCTCAAGACCCAATGCAGAAAGCCTTAGCGGCCTTAGACGCTCAACTACCGGGTAAATTGATCAATAACCCCTATGATATACAATGGAAAACAGAAGGGTCCGATAAAAAAGAAAATATCGTTGAATCAGAAGGCGTGCCAGGTGGCGTGGCTTATAGCATCACTGTCAAAAAGACGAAGAGAAACCCTTGGGACACGGCCACACGTATCCCTATGACAACGTCCGTTGAAAAAGATGACGTGATTTTGGTCTCTTTCTGGGCGCGCGCAGCCAAACTTTCTAAGGGCAAAGACACAGGTGATATAAGCGTTTCTCTACAACGCAATGTCGAACCTTATGACTCTATATTTGAGGAACGCATTGCGCTTGGCCAAGACTGGAAGCTTTACAATGCAGCAGGAAAAGCCAATCGTGATTACACCGCGGATAAAACAAATTTGAACTTTAATCTCGCCCGCGCGAAGCAGACCATCGAATTCGGACCATTTTACATAATGAGTTTAGGCCCGGATGCTGATGTCAGCAAATATTTAAGTAATTAGAGAGGGCTGACGTTTAAATGAGTTAGTGGCTTTTAATGTGGAAACAGGGCGAGTTCACCTTTCAGCGGTGCTCAAAAGCATAGAAGTTTAAGGTTCAACTATCTGTAAGTTCCAAATGGGCTTTAATTGTAATTTAAAGTCCGAGTAAAACAGCCAATAAAACAATGATGATAGCCAACAGGATATTCTTAAGAACAGCAATCATAATCTCTTCCTTTATTCTGAAGTTGGTAGACATCGAATTTCGATTTTTGTCAATCAAGTTTTGACTAAGCTTTTATAACGGAAGTCCACATGTGCAACCTTCTAGAGATCAATCAGTATTTTGCCCTTACAATCAGACATCAATGAAGGGTGTTTAGGTTAAATTAAGCTCTTCAGTGCGTTTCCATCATAGGCCTCTAATTCGTCCATACGTCCTTCTTTGACCTTTTGTGCCCAATAGGGGTCTTGGATGAGGGCCCGTCCCACGGCGATGAGGTCAAATTCGTCTCGTTCCATCCGTTCTATCAAGTTATCAAGACTTGCAATTTCAGAGCTTTCGCCGCGAAATGATCCGAAAAAGTCACCTTTCAGGCTGACAGAGCCTACAGAGATAGTAGGAACGCCCGTGAGTTTCTTTGCCCATCCCGCAAAATTCAAATCAGAGCCTTCAAATTCCGGTTCCCAAAAACGACGTTGCGAACAATGTAAAATATCTACGCCTGCATCGACGAGGCTAGAGAGAAACGCTTCTAACGCTTGAGGCGTTTCAGCAAGCCGTGCCGTATAATCTTGTTGTTTCCATTGGGAAATACGGATGCAAAGCGGCATATCTTCGCCTATGGCTGCTCGACATTTGCGAATGACTTCACGGGCAAATTCGGCGCGATCAATCAATTTACCCCCATATTTGTCGTCGCGTTGGTTCATGACATCCCAGAAAAATTCATCAACCAAATACCCATGTGCCCCATGAATCTCGACCATATCAAAGCCAAGTTTTTTCGCATTTGCTGCTGCACGTGCGTAAGAGTCCGTCATATCTGAAATATCTTCTTGCGATGGCACAGGTTGTACAAGTTTACCTGTGTGCGTAATACCTGAAGGGCTATCAGAATCTGCATCAGGGTTCGGCCCTGTTCCTGGTTTGCGCGCCATGCCCGTATGCCAAATTTGCGGCCCCATTTTGCCGCCAACAGAATGCACGGCTTCAATAACTTTTTGCCACCCCGACAAAGCTTCGGCCGTATGAAAATTTGGAATGTTGGGGTCATTTGAAGCGCCAAGCCGGTCAATTGTTGTGCCTTCTGATAAAATCAGCCCGACATCAGCGGCAGCACGTTTTCGATAATATTCAACAACATTTTCACCTGGTACACCATTGGGCGAGAAATTGCGTGTCATTGGCGCCATCACAATACGGTTTGGCAAATCCAAAGATTTGCAGGAAAACGGCTTAAACAAAGGTGACATAGAAAATCCAAAACTAAGAAAAAACGGCTCTCGACCGTTTCAATATCGCTCTCTATAGTCCTCGTATAATAAAGCAAACCCGCGTTTAAGATTGCACATCATGCAAAAACGAAAATCAAGATTATGAAGGTTTTCATCATCGGGGCAGGTATAGGCGGATTGACCGCGGCGCTCGCCTTAGCTCGCACTGGAATAGATGTAGAGGTCTTTGAAAAGGCTTCAAAGCTCGGCGAAGTAGGGTCTGGTTTGCAACAAAGTCCCAACGCGATGGTTGTTCATCATGAGCTTGGTATTTCCAAAGATATTGAAGAAAAATCCTTCTTTCCAGAAGCCGGTGTTTTACGTGACTACAGAACAGGCGAACCGCTTTTAAAAACACAAATGAAAGATGTGTATCGAGAGCGATACGGATATAAATATTTAAATATTCATCGCGCAGATTTGCTCAATATTCTTATTACGGAGACTAAAAAATACAATATTTCAATACACTTAGGGTGTTTTATTAAACAAGTCGATGAACGCAAAAGTTCTGTGTGTCTCACGGTTGATGGAGATGTTCGCGAAGCGGATGTTTTGGTTGGTGCAGATGGCGTCAGATCATATGTTCGGGAGCTTATTCACGGAAAAAGCGAACCTCGTTTTACAGGTCAAGTGGCTTGGCGCGGATTAGTTGCAGCCGAAAAACTGCCTCATGGGATGATCCCTTTTGCTGCGAATAATTGGCTTGGCCCTGACCAGCATTTTGTCAGCTATTATGTGCGGAGACAGAGCCTCATAAATTTTGTCGCTGTTCAAGAACGCCATAATTGGGTTGATGAGTCATGGAATGTGCCTGCTGATATAGGTGAGTTACGCAATGCGTTTTCCGGATGGGATCCGCGCATAAAAATGCTTTTAGACGCTTGCGAAACGAGTTTTCTTTGGGGTCTGTTTGATCATGCACCTCTCCCCTTTTGGAGCAAAGGTCGCGTAACGCTATTGGGTGATGCGGCTCATCCTATGTTGCCATTTATGGCCCAAGGCGCGTCGATGGCAATTGAAGACGCCTGGGTTTTAGCGCATTGTTTATCGCAACATGGCGACAAGGTTTCCTCTGCCCTGAAACGATATGAGGCTTTTCGCAAACCTCGCGCGACTATGGTGCAATCAATATCACGCGAAAATGCGAAACTATACCATCAAAGTGGACTAGGCGCTCTTATTCGCAATGCCAAACTTACAGCAGGGTCTATGTTTCCAGCTGCGGTTTTGGCAAAGCTTGATAAGATTTATGCTGTCGATGTTACACGCGACTTTCCAATTGAAACTCGCTCACGACGATAAGAATGATTTTCTAGCAGTTTAAGCTCACTTATGGCTTGCTCCTGTCTTCGCAATTCGCTAGTCCCGCCGACGGAGACGTGGCCGAGTGGTCGAAGGCGCTCCCCTGCTAAGGGAGTATGGGCCAAAAGCTCATCGAGGGTTCGAATCCCTTCGTCTCCGCCATTGCCTTCCTCTAAGCCCATGAACTATAACGGTAAATTAGCCCTTACGGGTGAAGTGTCCCACCGGGTGTCCCACCCAATTCAGGACTGACAAAAAACTTCTACTAAATATTGTTTTAAGACGTTTCATGGCGGTTCACGGTGTTCAAACGGTCTCTCGGACTTAAATGTGACCAATCGATATTGTTGATTCGTATTCCCAATACACATCGTAAGTGTTTCGATGACCAGATGAACCCGCACGCGATTTTAGGACGCTCGGCGGCTTAGTCACGTTAAGTGACCCAGCCGCAATTTCCGCTGACTGGCTTTTTTAAGCGCAAGTTTGAGCCGTAACTAGATTCCATTCGTTTTGTGCATGGAGTCGAAATTTCCTAAGCGTATTTCTTGAGATTAGGTGACGTCGGTGATTGAAGAGATTGTAGATTTGGCTGTGAATGAAGAGCAGTTTTTGAGCGTTCCTAACAGATCTAAATCTTTGCGATTTTCTTTCTCTTCTACGTATTGCAACGTGTGAACATTCGGCACGATTATTTTTTCGACCTCCCACATCTTGAAGATGCTTGAGACCTAAAAGTTTTAGGGCGGCTCCGTACGACCCAAGTCGATCGGTAACGATCCGCTTTGGTTTGACACCTTGGTTTCTCACGAGTTTCCGCAATAATCGTAGGGCTGCTTTGGTATTGCGTCGCCTCTGCACAACGACATCCAGTATGGCTCCTTCGTCATGGCTCCTTCGTCGTCGACCGCCCGCCAGAGGTAAACCATCTCTCCATTAATTTTAGTGCAGACTTCGTCTAGGTGCTATACAGGCGAGGGAGGTTCAGATTTAGATTTAATGCGCTTGGCATATGTTGATCCGAATTTATCAACCCACCTCCGGATTGTCTCATAGGAAACATCTATTCCGCGTTCGATCATCAACTCCTCGACATCCCGAAAACTCAGGTTAAATCTGAAATATAACCAAACGGCTCGACGAATAATGTCTGGATGGAAGCGATGACGAGAGTAGATTGAGATTTTCATCACGAAGGCTTAGCGGAATGAGTGCAAGTGGTCATTAACGTGACAAAGCCGGCATGAGGCCTATCTAGATATAATCGCGGATTATCTCCCCCGTCGCCGCATCTGTTTCAGAGATGAGACGGCCTTCATTGTCATAGTGATAATGAATAGCGGATTGGCCCATGAGGGATTTGGCGACCCGCTGCTCAAACACATCATAGGTGTAAGAGGCCACAGACACACCATTCTCCCGCACCGCCACCATGCGGCCCCGTGCATTCAGATCAAAGTCAAAGCGGCACTAGACAGATATAATTGCATCTTTGATAAACCTTAAAAGAGTTTGACGCTTTTTCTTAGCATAAAAATTTGGGGCCGTTTCAAATTTATCGACCGAAAGATCACACAAAGGGTCTGGGACTAAAGTGATTTCAGGGTCTATTTTTTCATAACCATCGCTCTCTATATCATAAATTGCCATTAGTGAGACTGGGTTAGTGATACTCTCTTTTATTTTACCGTTCATACAAGATGCCGGTCCATGATATTGGCAGGAAGAGAGAGCAATACGTTTCTTAATAATAGCATTTTCATTGGATGTTATTTTTTGTCGAAACTTAAAATTACTACACTTCTTAACCGCTTCTTCAAACCTAAATACTGACCGTATTTCTAAATTTATTCTACCAGTTTCAGTGATTTCAATAAATCTTGCTTTGTGTGTAACATGCCCCCAACTATATTGTTCTTCAATTGTATCGTAATAGATGGACTGTGGAAGAAACCATAAAACAACATTTAAAATTATGAAAAGGCCGAAAGCTATACTAATTATTTTCTTCATAAAATCTCGCTAACATATAATCTAAGCTAATCATAAAATTGGACCACGCAGACCAAGTGAAAAAGCTGAACTAGCTTTTAAGCAGTTACAATCATCCTCCACTAGTGAGGGTCCATTACCATATATCATCCAAGGTATTACATCCAGAAGGGTATGACCCCAGAAATCATCAGGCGAACGATAATTATAACTTCCTGCATTTATAGGGTTACTCACTCGCTTGCCAAATCTATCAAATATGACTTCTCGTCGACCATCATCACTAACCCACTTTTTATTGCCCAAATCATTCCACAAAGTATTTGTGGGGAAAATATGGAATATATTTTTTGAGAACGGCATATCTTTCCAACCCAACAGCCGTGCATCTTCTGGCGTACAAGGTAATCCTATGTTTTTTGTGTTTCTCATAATATGAAAAAGGTAAAAACCTCGACCTGCTCCATTAGACAAATCCCATGGCGTTGAAAATTCCCCAGTTGGGTCAATCCAATTCATAGGGTTCGCGCCCACATAAGCATACCGATTGAGGCCACCCGCTAATCCAATCATATCACTCTGCAAGTATGCCCCAGTGTCGGATCATATGTCCGTGTCCAGTTCTGATAGAGGCCCGTCTCCTCATCCTGATACTGTCCGGGGAACATCAGGCTTTGCGTGACCGCGCCCATGGTTTCGATCTGCATACCAAACGGCGTTGTGATACCCCCATCCCAGATGATTGTGCCTGCTGTATCGGTCGCAAAAGCTGGGCGACCGAGGTGGTCTGCGTGGAGGTAGGAGAGCACGACTTGTGATGTGGTCGTTCCGCCACTTCCATCTGTCATCTGGCCTGTATTGGGGTCAATGCCAGCCGCTGCGCAGCGATTTTCTAATCGCGTAATGCGGTCTTGGAGGCGCACCGTAATCTCTTCAAGCTGCAGAACACGGGCATTGAGGTCTTCTATGCGCGTATTGAGATTATCAATCGCCGCATCTAGTTCCATCAGACGTGCGTCTAAATTCGCAATGCGCGTGGTGAGAGTATCAATGCGATCCGTATTGGTGTCGGGTACAGAGTCGAGTGTGGCTTTCAAAGCAGCCCGACGTGTCGCCACTTCAGCTTCATGTGCAAGGAATAAAGTAGCAACCTATAGACAAACTATAAGAATTATACCCTTCTATATTTGCCTCGCAACCTTTGTATTAACAACAATGAGGGAGCAATAGAAAACAAAAATAGGATTAAAACAATAATTATATTTGAGTTAGAAAATTCCAACCATTTCATAATCAGATAAGCTAGAAAAAAAAAAGTGACTAAAAATATTAGTGAAATGATATTTTGCCTTTTTCCTCGTTCTCTTACCTCATGTTTTGCTAATTTTTCTGCTTTAAACACCCCTAATTTAGACGTTCTTATATCAGATGTATCATTTCCATATGGCCATAAACTTATAATAAGATCCAAGGCAACATCATTAAGGTCAATAATATAAACAGAATCTATATCACTATGTTTTTTGTTTGGTTGGTAATTTTTTAAGTCACTTATCACTTCCAAGAAATCAATATTTTTACCTAAAAATTGTGTCAGACTCTCAGCTACAACAATAAATAGCTCTCGGTTATCCAACATTATACCAACACGAGAACGGCTCGACTCTATATTCAACAAATATATCAGACCTCCTTGCCCTACAGAACCAATTGGAAAAGCATTTCTTACAAATTCAAAGAAAAACTTACGTGGTCTTTTCCAAGGCAAATTCCATTCAATAGAAAAATTGGATGTTTCGAAATTTCCATATCGGGTTGCAAGTTCGATATATACTTCATGAAATTTCATCTTTTCCATGAATTTCAAATCATCTTTAGGAAGCTTTTTGTTGCTATTACGCTCAAGTTTCTCAAAACAACTAAACAGATCTATGTAATTAACAGTCACAATCAGACCCAAGCATAGTTTGACCCGCTAATGGCACTAAGACACTTGATTTTATATAATCTGGCGTTCTGTCAAAAAACCTTAACGAAGGATGCCATTTGTCATTATTGGTCATACCTTTAACTCGACGCCAAAAATCATGTTTATGATGCCTTTCTGGGCTTACCCACGTACCGTTTATACCACCTTTTTTGTTCAAAACTTTATTCATTTTAGAACCTTTAGGAAAAAATCTATCCACATTACGCTTAGCGATTGCGTGCGACCATTCAGCACCAGCTTTTTTAGCACCGTTTTTAAGAAACGCACCAGTTCCGCCACCAAACGCTCCTAAAGCACCAGAAAAAGCCAATCTCCTATAATCTAAACAATTAAATGACATGCCATTTTCAAAATACTGAAAAGCCAAATCAGTAGCTAAACCAATACCTATACCTATTAAAATAGGAACGAAGAATACTTCTCCAGTGGGATCAACATAGTTTATGGGACTCCCTCCTACATAGGCATACCTATTGAGGCCACCCGCCAATCCAATCATATCACTCTGTAAGTATCGCCCTAGCGTCGGGTCATACATGCGGTGCCAGTTCTGATAGAGCCCCATCTCTTCATCCTGATACTGTCCGGGGAACATCAGGCTTTGCGTGACCGCGCCCATGGTTTCGATCTGCATACCAAACGGCGTTGTGATACCCCCATCCCAGATGATTGTGCCTGCTGTATCGGTCGCAAAAGCTGGGCGACCGAGGTGGTCTGCGTGGAGGTAGGAGAGCACGACTTGTGATGTGGTCGTTCCGCCACTTCCATCTGTCATCTGGCCTGTATTGGGGTCAATGCCAGCCGCTGCGCAGCGATTTTCTAATCGCGTAATGCGGTCTTGGAGGCGCACCGTAATCTCTTCAAGCTGCAGAACACGGGCATTGAGGTCTTCTATGCGCGTATTGAGATTATCAATCGCCGCATCTAGTTCCATCAGACGTGCGTCTAAATTCGCAATGCGCGTGGTGAGAGTATCAATGCGATCCGTATTGGTGTCGGGTACAGAGTCGAGCGTGGCTTGTAGCGCTGCCCGACGCGCCGCGACTTCGGCTTCACGCTCTTCCCGTGTAGTCACCGTGCCGGTTAGCATGTCGATACGGTCTCTGACCAAGACCAAGCGTTCTTCACGGTCTGCCAGTCTTTGCCTCAAATCCGCAATCAAGGCTGGATCGCAGTTGTCATTGGCGGGCACATCCTGCACGCCTAATGTCGCCACAGGCATGAGACCTATCCAGATATAATCACGGAGTATCGCCCCCGTCGCTGCATCTGTCTCAGAGATGAGACGACCTTCATTATCATAGTGGTAATGAATAGCGGCTTGGCCCGTGAGGGATTTGGCGACCCGCTGCTCAAACACATCATAAGTGTAAGACGCCACAGACACATCATTCTCCCGCACCGCCACCATACGGCCCCATGCATTCAGATCAAAGTCAAAGCGGCGTTCACCCTCAGCCGTTTGGCGCGTATCCTGCAAAATCTGTCCTGAAGGCGCATAGCCAAAGTCCCGGATGGGTGTGCTGTTCAAAGATACAGAGAAGAGACGCGCGGTATCTGCATCATAGCTGTAGTCTTCCGTAAACGGATCCATTTCGGGGTCAATCGGCGTGACGTTCTTCTGCAAGCGGTCCCCGACAAGATTATAATTATAATCCAACTGACCATAGCCGCCTTGGGCTTGGGTTAAGCGGCTGACAGGGTCATAGGTAAAGCTCTGCGAGCGTTCAGGACGCACATTATCATTCATGGCGGTAATATCACCCACGTCATCATGCTCGAAGCCAATATCCATGAGTGCGCCATTCGGCCCGATACGACTTAGGGTCTTGGCCCGATACGCCGTATCATAGCTCAAACGCAGGTTATGCCCATCCCCCATATCCGCCCCGGAGATGGGCCCAAAGGCTTTATAGGTTGCGTTCGCGAGTACAGTGGTGACTTCATTGGTAGACGGATTGGTCACGGTAATACCTGTGACGCGAGCGACATTATCGCGGTTGAGCGCCACACTGGTGCCTGTCGGATATATCGTTTGCAGAACCTCTCCGGCTAAATCATGCGCGTAAGTGGTGGCGTAGGTCTGCGATCCGATTACCCGCGTCTCAGACGTTAAGAAGCCGAGACTGTTATAGCCATAATCCGTGCGCCCAAAGCCTTCGACAATCGCTGTAAGCTGACCCACACCAAACGGCCCTTGGTCGTATACATAGGTCACATCATCATTATCATTTGACGCCGAGACATAATCCTCACTCAGAAGGCGTCCGGCAGCGTCATAAGTATAGGCTGTGACCACACCGCGCGCATCCGTCATCTGTGTGACAAGGCCGCGTTCATCCCGAACATAAGTCATGCCGCCGCGCTCCGCACTGATCTCTTGCACAACTTCGCCATAGCCATTGCGGATATAGCTTGTCGTAATATCACGCGCATCCGTCACGCTAGACAGTGGATTGCGGGCATCATTGATTTTGGAGAGGCCATAATCCGTCTCGGCACCTAAAGGATCGGTCTCTTTGACGAGACGGTCGAGATTATCAAACTGGTTCGCCCAAGTGTTACCACGCGGATCAATTATATCCGTCGGGTTGCTCTCTCGGTCATAAGCAATTTGTGTGACGGATTGCGCGCTTTCGCCGCCTTCCATTAGCGTTTGGAGAATACGGTTGCGTTCGTCGCGGATTTGCTCCGCAAAATACTCTGTGCCGCCATCCGTGCCTGTGAGGGTTGTGCTCGTCACACCACCTGCATTATTGCGTGTGTAAACCAAGCGCTCTCCCGCCGTGTTCTCAATCGCCATGAGACGCCGCGCATCATCATATTCAAAGCTTAAGCCGGAACCGTTTGGTTGAAGAATAGACGTGATCTGATCAACAAGATTGTAACCAATTTGTGTGACAGCGTTCTCCAGGCCAACAGCTTCAGTAATCCGAACAAGTTTGTGCTCAGAATCATATTCCAACAGCGTCTCAACGCCGTTTGCATCAATAATGCGGCCCGGCGCACCAATCGGATTGTGATCCAGATATTGGGTCACATGACCGACCTCATTCGTCATAGAAATGAGGTTCGCGCCTGAATATTGATAGAAGCGCGTATCGGACGGCCCCGGCAGAGGCCCATCAATGGACGTGACATTCGGGCCGGTATCATATCCGAACGTCCACGTTCTGGACGCATCAGCTTGGGCTGTAATATCCGTCAGCGTCCGGGCTTCCAAACGCGCAAATGCATCATAAACTCGCTCGTCAATCAAACCGGGCGTGGTGCGGCGAGTTGGTAATTTATAGGTGGGGTGCCATTCTGTAGTTGTAATGACTTGGTCTGAGGTTCCTCTGGCCTCAACTTTTGACGTCACCCATCCTTTTCCATTTTTCTCAGACCGCATTTGACGCCCCTCACGATCAATCGTCTCCATAAAGCTTGGAAAGTTTCTGACGGAACGCGCATCAGCCACACATTGGTTACTGGCTTGCCCTTCAATTGTCTCGAAGTAACGACCTTCAAAGTTACTGCGATAAATCGTCTGACGACCAAGAGGATTGGTCTCAGTGACAGTTGGTTGACGGAAGATGCCTCCAAAAACAGTGATGTCATAATCAAAGCCATAACGATCCACGCCACCCGCATGTTCACTGCTGATGGCGAGGCCGCCTTCATCATAGTCCCAAGAGGCATAACGGACGCCTGCACTGTCTATCATGCCTGTCAAAGCATAAGACTGCCGTGGTTTTTCATATAAATATGAGTGTGACTCGATTACCGTTCTTACATTAGGTGTCGCGATACCATTAGGCGCGAACCGTGTGGAGGATCTTAACCGTTCCGCTAGCCCCCATTCGGCACCTAGATCGGTCGTCGAATCATAAGTGAACTCAAGGCTCGATAGATCCGGAAAAGTGACACGTCTCAACGGGCCTGTCGTAGGCGTATAATCTACCTGCTCTCCATCCACCCAGATTTGGCGCACATGAGTACCGCCATTGCCATCATCTTTTTCCCAAGTCTCAGTTGAATACTGGAAGCTCATAACCCGACCAAAACTATCTGTAGCGCTTGTTATAACATAACGCAGCGGTGAAAGTTGAACGGTGATATCTCCTCGTCTGAGCTGTTCATTCACAAGACGATTCGTAAAAGAAATGCTATATCCGCCGGGATAAGTTGCTTGTGTAAGCCTGAAAATGATTTGCTCGTTAACCAGGGAAGACCGGAATGTATATTGCACGCCGCCCTTATCCGCAAAGGTCATGCTTTGATTGGGTGTCGCGAAGCTCCCCGAAAACGCCGCATCACTGACCAAACGCACACGTCCGGAACCGCCGCCAAATCTTGCTGTTGTCAAGTGACGGCAGTTACCGCCATCACACTGGAATCTGACGGCTTGACTGCCAGGTAAAAATAACGTTGGCCTATTCGCTACATCAAGCTGCGACATGCGCGGGAACATATCGACAGACCACCCTCGGCCCAGGGCACCCACGCTATTATTATAAAGGGTTCCATACTGACGCGAGGCATAGCTTCTGGAGAATGTGAAACGCCCGTCAGACGTTGAAAAGTCTTGATAATTCTGAATTTTAATCCCGGATAAAAGATCGATAGGATTACCGCCTAAATCGCTTGAACCACCGGATGTGCAAGTGTCAGTAATCGATTTATCATTTTGGGTGCACTGTCCGCCCGAAGGAACCCCCTCTTTACACAATTGAAGGCCTCCAGGATTTCCGATCCAAAGTCTTTGTCTGCTAAGGATGGTTTTCTGGTCTGTCTCACACGTGACAGAACTACCATCTGATCTCACAGACCTTAAAATATCCGTGTCTTGAGGATAGAAGTTCACCATATTAGCCGCACAGGCATTTTCAGGCGAAGTATAACCACAGATCCGAGCTCCTGCCTGGCCGGCCGCTATAGCCACACGATCTGGAATACACCATGTACCGTCCGGACCGCCCTGAGGTGGTATGGGTGTAACTTGTGCAAAAACATTTGAGGCAAAACTTATGAAAACAACTATCCCGAAACATAATCCGAGCATGGATTTGGTGAATAGAACTTGAATTTTTGACATTTGGCGCTCCGTGATTACAATCTATCGCTTGCATAATGCCTTTAAACACGCAAGAAATTTCTATCGTAAGTTGGGGGAAAGTCGTTACTTCGGATTAAAAAATTAGCTTAAGGTGTTATTTGGCACCCATCATTAAGCGACCCTTTATGAGCGCTTTGGCCTCAATAATCGTCAGATTGGTATCATCGCCTCAGCTACGCCTAAGCGGGATTATTATTTTCAAAGTCACGGCGGTAACGCAAAGATACGAAGGACTTATTTACAAACGGTCAAGAATGGATATTAGTAAAAAAAGGTGTTTTCAGGAAAGCACTATGACTAGATATTCATTATTCTTCGTGTCGTTAATAGCGACGGTTTTGGCTTCATGTAGCAACGCAACAGAACCAAATTTAGTCACGAAAATTCCGAATGCAGAAATTTCACAAGATATCCCAATATCATCGGATAGTTTGTCTGGTTTGTATCGTGACGCGGGTCCTAATAGCCCAGTTGTTCTGATTGTTCCTGGGTCGGGACCTACCGATCTAAACGGGAATAACTCACTGGGCGTTCAGTCCAATGTATATCTCCAAATGTCAGACGCATTGTCCGCTAAAGGAATATCGACGGTGCGTATTGACAAGCGCGGTATGTTTTCAAGCGAAGCTGCAGGTGACCCAAATGCTGTCACCCTAGAAATATATGCCCAAGATTACAAAAACTGGGTAGAAACAATTCGCGAAAAAACAAATCAGCCTTGCGTTTATATGTTGGGACATTCGGAAGGAGCCTTGATGGTTTCGGCGGCCTCAATCGATAATGAAAATGTCTGCGGTCTTATATTGGTTTCGGGTATGGGACGATCTCTCGGCGATGTCTTGCGCGAGCAATTAAAGGCCAACCCCGCTAACAAGCCTATTCTAAAACAGGCTTTTTCTGCCATAGATAGTCTAGAGCAGGGAGAGAGGGTCGACACAACGAAGTTGCATAGTGCTTTGCGCCCTTTATTCGGCGATCATGTACAGGACTTTCTAATCTCGGTTATAGCAGTAGACCCCGCGCAAGTTGCTGCGGAAGCCCAAAAGGACACGTTAATAATTCACGGTGTGAACGACCTTCAAACATCCACTCTCGACGCTCAAAATTTGGCAGATGCGACTGGAGGGCACCTCGTAATGATCGAAGGCATCAACCATATTCTAAAGGAAGCCCCTGCTAACAAACGGAAAAATTTTGCGACGTATAACAATCCGGACCTTCCCGTCTCAGGAAGCGTCATAGAGGCAATTCGAATTTTCGTTCTCCAATAGAGTTTAAACCAACTCCTTTGGAGCGCCATTGGCGCGGCAATCAGGAACTGCCGGTTACACGGAAGGTCTTGCCAAGTAGACAAACATTACCTGCGGCCTTCTTTGGGCGACTTAAGCCATTGAGCTAACGTCCGCAATGAGGATCTTCACGACTTCAGTTTGGGGGGCTTAGCGGACGTCAGAGAGTGCGAAATCTCGAACATTACCAGCGGCTGTTTTGGAGCGATTTTAGGACACTAAGTAATTATAAAACTCCTGTCATTTGCATTTTATAAATCGCATTCTGAAGTACTTTTTACAGTGACTGATACCACAGGCAAGATTTACAGATTAAAATACTTATAGGCCGATATTCCTAATACCGTTAGCAGCATAAAAACCGCCGCAATTGCGTACGCATAAGTAGCCCAAGGCCAGTTTTCACGCGGCGAGCGCTCATCCGATAGGGACAGTTTCCCCTCTTCATGCGAGGCAATCCATTTAATTTGGCTCGTCGGCATTATAATTTGTAAGTCGGGCGTCTTTCGGAACATCAATTCTGTCGACGGAGCGTTCCAATACCATTTTTGATCCCATCCTTGGATATCCGAAAAGGGTACAAACACAGGACGGCAAAAAGGCCTGAGCCAAGGATTGATTTTAAGCCCTATGCCGTCCGGATAAACGCCAATGCTCAAGAGGCCCGTATAGGATCGTGCAGGAAGGCCGCCCTTATAAAAGATCATATGTCTGTGACGGATGGTGGCATTTGCGGGCACCCAGTTCCGTCCGTAGACTTGTGCCAATTCTTCCCAAAGATGAGAATCACGTTTATACATAAATCCGCACATAAGGGCGACGGGAACGACGCCAAACATCGCAAGGAATATCTTTTGGATGAACTCCATCATTCTATTGATCCCAGGCTATGGAATCAGATGTATTCGGGATGAACTTAAATTCTCTCACCGCGGAGCTCCCTCTAACGCTCTTTTGATAAAGTCGATGATGTGCAGCCTCGGCGCATCCGGATCTCGCTCGTAACCCGATGAAAACGGGTTCGTAATTCCTGCAGGCCTTTCAAGAATCCTGTCCTCATAATAATCTACGAGCAGGTCCTCGGTCGGTGTGATAAGCCGAATTTCATACATATTCCCGACACGTGTATTGCTCATCAGGTAAGATGTGTTGGACCCCTCGGCGAAGAACAACACCGGCTCTTTAATATTAACAGCCACGTGAATGGACGGTGGAAGGTCTTTACAGATTGGGATTTGTATTTTTTTTGACATCATTTTACCAGATGAATGCGAATGACAAAATTCTGATCGTCTGAATTGGCGATAGGCGCTTGCTAGTCGGTCATTTTCTGTTTTAGGGAATTGCTCCATTCCGCTTTCTTTTTTTATCAAGTCAATATGCGTCTGCTGAAAACCTCCAACCGTCACAAATCTCTTGGGTAGCCGGCCCGCCAAGTGGATCCTTTCCATATTTGCAAGCTGAAGCTCGCGTTGATCCGCCTTTATGTCCGCATGAACATGCTGAAATTTTATCAACAGAAATGGAGCCAAGATTACGACAATGCCCACAAATAGCCTAGCAAGTCTGCGGCGAGGATTTCTCGTTTTTGACACTGATGAAACAATGCCTAAGCCAATCGAGAAGAACCCCAAGAAGTATAACGCCGCGACCAAAAGCACGGGAAATACGAGTAGCCAAAACGCCCAGCTGTCCATGTGAGTCCCCTCCTAAAAATAAAGTTTAGCTTACCTGCGTAAAAATACTCTAAATGGCATATTGGCCAACCTTTTTTGAGAGAGCACAAGCGAATCCGCAAACATTATCAGCGGCCGTTTTTGGACGTTTATTGCCACTGAGCTAATGTCTGCAATGAGGATCATCGTGACTTCAGGTTAATGGGCATTGCGGTCATTAGGATTGTCGGTTTTAGACGCCGATGACATCTCCATCAGTTCTATAGATGACGACGACTGAAGGTCGCGGTGGCATATCAGGTTCAAAATCCGGCCATCTTGTAAGGGGTGTTTCAAAGGTTGTATTATCGTCTTCACCGGGATGCTGTACTGCCAAAAACAAGGCTCGCCCGTCTGGTGCAAAACGTGGGCCGCACACTTCTGCTCCAATTGGTGCTCGGAAAAAAGCCCGTCCGGTGCCGCGGCCCATACCGCTTGTTTCTAATGCCCATAGCCCGTCGGCCGCTCCAGATTTTGGATTGCCGTCTGTGGCCACCCAGACGCCACCTCTGGGATCAACGGCGCAATTGTCAGGCGCAGAAAACCAGCCGTTTTCGGAAATGGCCGGGTTCCATACTGCGCCGTATTCCGGGTCATTAGGATTACCGCATTTAACCAAGAATTCCCATTGAGATCGCGTGGCTGCAAAGTCACCATCCGGCTCTATGATTTCAATAATATGACCAAAGGTATTTTTGGGACGTGGATTGGCCACATTCAGAGCCGTCCTCAGCGGCGCATCAATTGCATCTGAGCGGTTTTTATTATTGGTCAGCATTACATAGACTTTGCCATCAGCAGCGTGGGGCTGCACGTCTTCTGGCCGATCCATCGGCGTTGCGCCTAAGGCATCTGCAGCAAGGCGTGTGGAAATCATAACATCCGCTTGAGACGCGAAACCATTCTCCGACGTCAGGGGACCTTGGCCGAAAGTCAGAGCGAGCCAATCAAGCCCGTTTTCATCAAAGCGCGCGACATAGAGCGTGCCGTTGTCAAGTATATCGGGGTTAGGGCGCTCAGAATTATAGGCATCACGGCTCACGAATTTATAGAGATAATCCCCACGCTGATCATCCCCCATATAGACAACGACGCGTCCGTCCGGAGCCAAAACTGTTTCCGCACCTTCATGTTTGAAACGCCCTAAAGCGGTTCTCTTTTTTGGCGTAGAGGTAGGGTCTGCCGGGTCAATCTCAACAATCCACCCAAAGCGGTTGGCCTCGTTCGGCGCGATGCTGACATCAAAACGATTGTCATAATGATGCCAATCAAGACCTCCGTCAGGAACACCCATGCGTTGGTGATTTTGCGTCTCGGGATGGTCGGGCGAAAGCAGTCCGCCAAAATATCCGTCGATATTCTCTTCCGCAGTCAGGTAAGTACCCCAGGGCGTCATCCCGCCGGCACAATTACCAAGCGTACCAAATACACGGGTGCCAGATGGCTCCTTGGGCGTTGTCATCCGTGGATGTCCCGCAGCCGGGCCTGTAATCTCCATAGGTGTATCGCCCGTAATCCGCCGGTTCAGCGGTGAGCCGCGCTCGACTTTCCAGCGGTCATTGGTACGTGTAATTTCAACAATAGTCGCGCCTTGGCTCGCGATTTCTGTAGCGATGCGAGCTTTATCTTTCGCCCGCCGCTGGGCTGCCGGGAACATGTTACGTGTGCTACTATATTCATGGTTGACGCATAGTAGGCCGCGATCATCGGAAAGTGGCGCAAAGCCGATGAAGTCATTATTATAGCCAAATTGCTTTGATTGAGACTCGGGGGATTGATTGAGAGGGTCAAACTCCGGCGCGTTAGTAAAGATGGGATCGCCCCACCGCAGCAGGACATCCGCCTCATAGCCCTTAGGAATATGATGTGTGCCGTCTGAGCCCCGCTTAATTTCATCAAATGTGAAACGACCTTTTATAGGCGATGAGTCAAGCGGGGTTTTGTTATATTCGGTGAGCGAAGGTGCGCAAGAAGCACTCGCTATAGAGGCACCAAGACCCGCAAGGATGGCGCGTCGTGAAAGCCGTTTTTCAATTAAATCGGAGAGCGTTTCGGAGCCGTCATGCGCGCGTGGATTGGACGGAATGTCATCTTTGTCAAAATGGATCATAGAGAGCTTCTACTTTTAACGGACAGATTTAATATACCTATATTGCATTCGTTTTGTGACAAGACGATGAAATCACAGACGCGTAGCTGTCAAAAAAATGACGTAAAAAGTAAATAGGATTTTCATAGTCCCGTCACACAGCTGTCACGAAAAAAGTTGATGCCGCCTCCAACTTTAATGCTTGGAGGGACTCATGCGTTCAACTTATTCTCAATTCCGTATTATGACACTGTCAGCTTCTATATTGGCGCTTTCATTAGCGACCGCGCCTGCGGCGTCTGCTCAGTTTTTACAAGGTAAAGTCACAGATGCGACGGGACAAACTGGCTTTCAGGGCGCAGTTGTGTCCGTGGACGGTATTAACCGTTCTGTCACAACAGACCGCTTTGGCAACTACCGGATCAACAATCTACCGGCTGGCGATTATAATATCATCGTCAGCTATATTGGTGCGTCCAATGTCAATGAAACGGTCACTGTTCCGTCGCAGGGCGCGGAGCTTGATATCGTTCTCGGAAATGACGTCGACTTTATAGATAATATTATTGTTGTAGGGACACGGGCGGCCCAAGCTAGCGCCCTGAACCAGCAACGCGTGGCTGATTCTATTAAGACGATAATTGATTCAGATGGCCTCGGTAATTTTCCTGATACGACGGTGGCTGACTCCTTGCAACGCGCTGTCGGACTCTCTGTAGAAACAGACCAAGGTGAAGGACGTTATGTGTCTATTCGCGGTATCAATACGGATTTAATCTCGTCTTCTATTAATGGCGTGCGGACACCGTCTCCCGAAGATCGTCGCGGCGTTCTCTTAGACGGTGTACCCTCCGACCTTTTGGACGGGATTGAAATTCAAAAGTCTCTCACGCCGGATGTGGACGCCGATAGTCTGGGCGGGGTGATTAATCTCAAGACAATTTCTGCCTTTGACCGTAAAGGGCAATATATCCGCGCCAAAATTGAAGGTCGTTACAACGAAATTACAGATATCGTGTCGCCCAAAGCGACGCTGACCTATTCTAATACTTTCAATGATACATTTGGGGCAGCCATCTCATTAAATTATCAAGACCTCCGAATTGAGAGCCATAATAACGAGGTTGGCGAATGGGCGCTGGATGATGATACGGGGCTCTATTTTGTCGCCGATGACTTTGAAAACCGCTGGTATGACCTGACGCGCGAACGGATTGGCGTGGTCGCCAACTTTGACTGGCGTGTCTCTGATAATACAGAGCTATATTTGCGCACACTTTATAACCGCTATAATGATGATGAAATTCGCAATAAATTTGAGTTCCGCGAATTCGACGAAGAAATCACGGCGATCACGCCCACATCCACCACGGCACGCCGGGGCGAGGTTGACGCCGAAGTGCGTCAACGTAAAGAGTCTCGCAATATCGAAACCTATTCAATCGGCGGCAAGACTGAAATCGACGTTTGGAATTTCGACTATCAAGCGGCCTATGCTTATGCCGAAGAAGACGATAGCGACAATCACGACGTCGCCTTCCGCTCCTCCCCCGAACAGCGCAGCGATACGGGTTCTCTGACGATTGATTATTCTGATCCGCAACAGCCCACAGTTTCGGGACCCGCCCTTAGCTTTTTACTGGATCCTTCCAACTACACACTGGACACGTTCGAGCAGGAATTTACCGTGAACGAGGACACAGAATTGTCGGCGCAGTTTAATGTCTCTCGCGATAGTGTATGGGGCGATACGCAAGTGGAGTGGAAAGCGGGCGCAAAGGTGCGTGACCGCGAAAAAATCCGTGATGCCAATTTGACGTTCCATGAGCGGGAACTCAATCTTGCAGACTTCATACGTGACGATGCAGAGATTACGGATTGGCGCCTCGGAACCCGCATGTTTGAATGGCCAGACGCCAATCTTACTGCGGCACTTCGCGGTACTTTTACCGATGACGAGTTGAATGCGGACGATACATTCCTCGCCTCAAACGCTGAAGATTTCGAAATCAATGAACGTATTCTGGCAGGCTACGGTATGGGTACCTTCCGTTTTGGTGATGCCACAGTGGTTGCCGGTGTGCGGATTGAACAAACGGATGTGGACCTCGAAGGCGGCTTCTTTGACGAGGAAACGGGTCAAGTGACGCCGCGCAATGTCTCCAAGGATTACACGGATATCTTGCCAAGCTTAAATGTGAAATATGATTTCACGGACAAGATAATTGGCCGAGCCGCCTATTATGCCGCCGTTGTGCGCCCCTCATTTGGAGAGGTCGCGCCCAATGCTTTGCTCAATGATGACCGAGATGAAATTGAACTCGGCAACCCCAATCTGGACGCCTATGACGCCGATAATTTTGATATTACACTAGAGTATTACCCAACAAACCTCTCCGTGATTTCCGCCGGGTTCTTCTACAAAGATATCGCCAATGCGATTTTTCCGGCCTCGTTTGATATTGGCGATACCCCGGACAATGTCGATTTGGGTTTCCTGCCGGCTGACTTCCTCGCCACATTGGAAGAAGTGAACACATTTGTGAATGTCGGAAGAAGCGAGATTTACGGGTTTGAATTTAACCTCGTTCAAAATCTCGGCGATCTAAGTGACACGCTTGATGGGTTTTTATTCTCGGCCAATCTGACCCTCACCGATAGTGAATCGGTTCTGCCGGATGGCCGCGTTGTGCCGTTCCTAAAACAGGCTGATACGGTGGGTAATATCGCACTGGGCTATGACAAAGGCCCATGGGACTTGCGCGTCTCTGCCAATTATCGGGGTGATAATTTGGATGCGCTGGAGGATAAAGATCTGGACCGGATAACAGATGACCGCCTTTTGATCGAAGCGTCTGCGCGTTACAAATTCAACGACAATATCCAGGTTTATATCGAAGGTAAAAACCTGACCGATGCACCCGAATATTATTATTTCGGCGAGACATCGCGCCTCTCACAATATGATGAATTTGGCCGCTCCTTCGTCGTTGGCGCACGCTTTACTTATTAGGCCTTGATGTGAAAAAACTGTTATTTCTTTCATCTGTTGCGCTGGCCCTCGGAGCTTGCGCGACAACAGGTACAGAAGCCGACTTTCCAGCGTTTCCTGTCATGGCCGCGTTTGAGACGCCTGTGATGGATAGCACGGGCGACTCTGCTGATGATCCTGCGATTTACATCGGACAGAGTGGAACAGGCTTTATCGCGGGTACGGATAAGCAATCCGGACTCTACATTTATAATCTGGACGGCAGTCTGCGTAAGTATATGCCGCTGGGGATGATCAATAATGTCGATCTGCGCGAAGGTTTTTCGTACCTTGACCAAGATTATGTACTGCTTGTCGCTAGTGATGATGAGACCAATTCTATTGTCACGCTTTTGTATGATGCCAGTGCAGATACATTTATTGAGCCCGAGGGCCATGTTATCTCTACTGGCGATGTGTCACCTTACGGCATTTGCTTGGGTCAAATTGATGACGGAAGTTTTCAGATCGGTGTGACCACCAAGGCTGGCATCTTCAGTCAATACGCTGTTGCGGCGCAAGGCCAGGCGTTGACCCTGACAAAATCGCGAGAATTTTCGACTCAAAAACAAACCGAGGGCTGCGTCTTTGATGACCGCACGGATGCTCTTTACCTCGCAGTCGAACTAGGCGCACTCTCTCATTACCCGGCCGCGCCAGAAGCCGAGCCGACCCGCACCGACATTGCCAAAAGAAGAGAATTTGGACTGCGCGATGACCTGGAAGGTGTGACTGTTTATGAAGACGGCGCCAACAGTGGCTACGTTATTGTCTCCTCCCAAGGCAATAATAGCTACGGCGTGTTTTCACTCCCCAGCTTTGATTATGCAGGCCGCTTTGAGATCAAGGACGGAGCCGTTGACCGCGTCACCTCAACGGACGGTATCGCGGTGACGTCCCAATACACAGCGCGTTTTCCAAAGGGCTTTCTAGTTGTCCAAGACGATATGGACGATACATCGCCCCCGTCTGATGATTTCAAAAAACAGAATTTCAAAGTCATTGATTGGCGCGATATTCAAGCGCAGTTGAAAAAATAAACACGTTCCCAAGCCAGTTCACTGGCTTGCACACATTTCCGTTCACGGAAAGCTTGGCCCCGATATGTTTTGCTAACCTCAAACGTATTGGGGCTAAGTTATATCATTTGGTGCAATAAGAAGCCTTGATTCATGCACGATTTCTATGAGGACTTACGTCCGGTATTAGGATTCATCGCGACATCAGCTCTGGGGCCAAAATGACGTAAATCATTTCAGCATTGCGCATTTGTCTCCACTGACTTAAATTTACGACGCACGTCTGCCTAATCAGCGTGTGGAGTTCACCGGCTCCTCTGACGACCAAGACGGCCCAGATTGGGCACGTCCTATTTTCGCGTGTCTCCGGTTTCGGCCGGTCTCTAGCTGCACTTTCGTCAATACGGTAATATATTCCATATAACGCCTACATATGTCTGTGTTTACATGATTTGGCCTGTTTATTAGGCATAATAAAGAAGCCCTATCACTCTATATGACGGCTCATTTATGACTGGTAAAATATGCCCTGCAGACAGGATCCCTAGTCTCTCCGGCGTCATTTCAAACATCTGTTAGCAGTCAGATTATCGTTTGAATGCACCACTATGCTGCTCAAAATAACAAGTTGGTGGAACCAATAGAAGGCACGGTTTCATCTCCGGTAAAATCACCTTAGAGAACCATCCGGCCAGACGTTACTCACCGAGCTTGCCGTCCTGCGCAGGACGCTCTGGATCACTACTTCCAGAGCAAACTGTTGTCAGACCGCGACCTCATATGTCGGCGGCATGGGAACGTTCTTAAGTGCTCTCGCTTCTGATATGCTGATGTTCTTGGGCCTGAACTTATCGTTCTGAACCCACATTTTGTGCATGATAATAGCGAGCTTTCTGGCAACAGCGATACGGGCTTTTGAGAAGCCGATCCGCTTTGCCAAGCGTATGCCCCAGGCTTTAAGACTGCTCCAATCACTTGTGCCCGATAACAATACGGTCGCGGCTGTTACAAGCGCGCGTCTTGTCGCGGGGTCACCGCGTTTAGAGATACCTTTATCATAATCGGTTTCGCCGGATTGATGCCGTTGTGGCGTAAGCCCAAAATATGCGGCTACATCTGTTGATTTTTTGAAGCGTTCAGGGTTATCGACAGCGGAGTAAAAAGTCAAAGCTGTAACGGGTCCAACACCGGGTATGGCCATAAACCGTTTGGTCTGCGCTATATCATTTGCCATGTCTTCTATGCGTTTCGTCAAAGGCTTAATTTGAAGGCATATTGAACGGTATAGATCGAGCGAAGGCAATATCGTAGGCTTGAGGCGGACGCCGAATAAATCGGCTTCGTTTAATGCCATTACGACGCGCGAACGGAATGTATCATGATGAACACCGCCGCGATCAATCAAAATGCCATATGGTTTCAGTATGCCTGCAATATGATTTTCCAAAGACACTCTCAATTTCACCAAATGAGCGCGTGTCGATAATAGTGTTCTGGTTTCTTGAGCCACTTGAGAGCGGATTCGAACAACTTTGAGAAAATCTTCCCCGCCCATACGAAGAAGTTGGGCTAATCCTCTGGCATCGTTTTTGTCAGTCTTGTTTCTGAACGTTGCAAGAAACCTATGCGCCTGAAAAGTCTCCATACATAACATATCGAGACCAAGGTCAGCCAGTCCTTGATGCAACCATGAACTCATATTGCCAGCCTCAAGCCCAGCGCGAACTTTTAATTGCGTGTCAATGCGATTGCTGAGCCAACCATAAATATCTTGTGGTCGGCTCACGGCCATACCTTCACAAATTATCTTTCCTTCACCATCAATGACGCAAATCGCCGTTGACTTCTGGCCCACATCTAAGCCCACAAAATATTCCGACATCACCGTCCTCCTGTTTAATTTGTTAAGGTAAACCTCATACACCAACAGAATGCGCCTAAGGGTCAGATAATATGCCAGTGCAGCTACATGCATAGAGGGCGTAGGAATGTCCAAGACTTGCCCAAACACTACGCACGGGTAGGCTTGCTTCCCCGTTCTGGTGATCTCCGGCTTAACGGAGACTAGATCATGTCAGACCCTGAAAATGCAGATCCTGATATACAGCGAAAAACAGAAATAACTTTGGAACTTGAGCAAAGAGAGCGCTTGCTTGAAACATTTTTGATGATCGAGACTTATGATGGGCGCGAAGAGATTATTCGGACGTGCGAAAAATACGCAAAATTAGAGACATAGGCAACATCATGGAGGGATATACAAAAGCCGCGATTAAGCGGCGACGGGGTTGTGGGCCTGCGCAACCTTTGAACTCCGTCCAAGGGCCGCTTGGCGCCTGCCTACGCTCGCGCTTCCCTGTCGCTTCGCTTTAGGGGTCGCTCGCTTGCGTGTTTCAATATCCAAACCGTCAAAGCGAGAGCGTGCTTGAATTAGATTATAAGGGCGGCCCTTGGCGGGCCGGCTTTTGTTGTTTTTGTTCCTTTGTATGTGAGTTTTGCGTGGTGTTCATGACGGTGATAGATTGCGTTGAGGTGAAAGACTGAAGTTCCCTTGGTGCGCCTGTCCCCCTGTTAACAGGGGGATGGGGTGACACCGCCAAGGAGGAAGGCCCTTCGTCTCCGCCACTATTTTGGCTTAAGTCCCTGTTTCCAGTATACTCTATTGGACATCACACTTTTGGCTGTGTTGTATAGTTTCTATCGGATGAAACGACGCATGAAGATATAGTTCCCTTCGTCAAACATCTAATAATCTCACTATAAATTAGGCTTCTCTAATTTCCTGATATGTTTTTAAGGCATTTCGGCTTTGCAAAACTTATTAATGAAGTCTTGGTGTGTGGGCATTTGATTTAAGCAGGCTTCAGTCACACGTTCCATTTGCGACATTCTCTCGCTCAAAATGGTTTCAGGCAAATTATCTGCCATGGGGTGGTAAGACTTGGGCGTTATGCCTTGACCATGCATAACGGCTAACCAGCTTGTTTCGCCAAATATTTCATTGTCATGTCGGTAGACACGTGCATTATCTTTATAAAGCGTTATACGATCTGTGAGAGTTTGTGGAATATCCATATTTTTACAATATTCCCAAAACGGGCTATCCTCGCGTTCCGTCGCATAATAGTGCAAAATGAGAAAATCCCGAACTTGCTTATATTCCAGCAAGGTTCTCTCATTGAAATAATCTATATTAGATTGCGCAAAGTTTTTATCCGGAAAACTCGCCATAAGACGCGCAATCGCTGTTTGGATGAGGTGAATTGAAGTGGATTCTAGAGGTTCTAAAAAACCGGCAGCTAAACCTAACGCGACCACATTTTTATGCCATGTTTTCTTACGAATACCTGTTTTGAAACGTATAAAGTTCGGCTCTGAGGTGGGCGCCCCGTCTAGGTCTTTATTCAAACTTTCCAAGGCTTCATCGTCACTCATATATTCTGAACAATAAACATGTCCGTTGCCATTTCGTGATTGTAGCGGAATGCGCCATTGCCACCCGGCTTTTTTCGCCGTTGCCCGCGTATAGGGTGACGGGGGTGCGCTTGATTGACTGGCTCTAGCAATCGCGCGGTCACAAGGCAGGACTGAACTCCAGTCCTCATATCCTGTTTTCAAGGTCTGCTCGATCAATAACCCTCTGAAGCCCGAGCAATCGATATATAGGTCTCCCTCATATGTGTCGCTACTTTCCAGCGTTACACTCTGGATATGCCCGTTTTCAGGATTTTGTGTGGCATGTATGATTTTGCCTTCGGTGCGCGTGACTCCCCTCGCTTCTGCAAAGTCCCGCATGAACTTAGCATAGAGTGACGCGTCGAATTGGAAGGCATAAACAATTGAGTTTAGCGGCGAGTTTTTCAGACTCATATCAGGGCGTTGAAATTTTCCTTGTTTTGCAGCCAAGATTTGCAAGCAATAATTATCGAGCGCGGGCGCTTTGCCCATGTGATTATAGCGATGCCAGAAATGATGAAAGCGTAGCCCCTCCATAGGAATTCCATAATCGCCAAAAGGATGAATATAACTCTCTCCTAATTTCCCCCAATTGACGAACTCGATCCCCAGCTTGAATGTCGCTTTTGTTTTCCGAACAAAATCATCTTCATCAAGACCTAACAATCGATTATAGTAAGTAATATGAGGAATTGTCGCTTCACCCACACCGACGGTGCCAATCGTTTCGGATTCAATCAGTCGAATGTTGACATCATTATCATTTATAAGTCTAGACATTCCGGCCGCAACCATCCAGCCTGCTGTTCCTCCCCCTACAATAACGATGTTTTTAATTTTTAAATCTTGCATTTATCTAAGATCTTTCGGTTTGTGACCATTTTGTATTAAACGGCGGCACCGTAATGTTTGAGAAATTCTGCGTGGGTTGGCATTTTTTGTGAGGCTTGTTCCATGGCGTTTCGCATTGACTTTAGGCTGTGATTGACTTGCTCAGGGGGAAGGGTGGCAACGATAGGGTCATAGGTTTTCGGGATGATGTTTTGTCCGAGACAAACTGCAATCCAACTTGGCTTGGAAAACAACTCATCTTCATATCGGAAAATGCGGCCGGCTTCTTGGAATAGGTCTATTTTTCGCTGGAGGCTGTCAGGTATGCTCATTGTTCGGCAGTAGTTCCAAAAGGGACTATCATCGCGCTGGGTCGCCTTATAATGCAGGATGATAAAGTCGCGCACTTGATAAAATTCTTTGAGCATTTGTATGTTGTATTCTTCTCTTACAGCATCAGACACATCGGCTGTCGGAAAGAGGCTAATGAAACGACTTATACCCATTTGAATGAGATAAAGTGAGGTTGATTCGAGGGGTTCTAAAAATCCAGCTGACAGGCCAATTGCGATACAGTTCTTATTCCAGAGAGTCTCGCGACAGCCTGTTTTAAAACGAATTTTTCGAGGCTCACTAAGGGGCTTACTGTCGAGACCTGCCATAAGGATGTGGATCGCCGTCTCATCATCCATAAACTGGCTGGAATAAATATGACCGTTGCCTGTGCGATGCTGTGTTGGAATGCGCCATTGCCACCCTGCCTCTTTCGCTGTTGATTTTGTATAGGGTAGGAGCGAACCAACCCGCTCGCTGGCAACTGTCTGCGCTGTATCGCAGGGAAGCCAGTGGCTCCAATCCGTAAAAGGCACGTTGAGTGTTTTTTCCGTGAGCAAGGCTCTGAAACCTGTACAATCAAAAAAGAAGTCACCGTCTATGGAAGTGCCGTCTTCTAGTGTTAAGTTTGAGATGTCGCCAGTTTCAGCTTTTTGATGCACCTCGATAACTTTGCCTTCACGACGCACGACGCCTCGTTCTTCGGCATAGCGACGCAAATATTTCGCATAGAGCGTTGCATCGATATGATAGGCATATCGTAAATGTGACAGGACAGAGCGCGGGTTTGGATCCGGCAGTACGAATTTGTCGCTTTCGGCAGCGACGGCACAAATACTATAATCCTGTAGAGGAGTAGGGTTGCCACTCGCTCTTGAGTAAAGCCAGTATTGATGAAAATCTATACCTTGCATATCCACGCCATGATTACCAAAAGGATGGATATACGACTCTCCTTTTTTGCCCCAATCTATAAACTCAATGCCAAGCTTAAACGTGCCATTGGTTTCTTTCAGAAATTCAGCTTCATTGATTCCAAGCATAGAATTGAAGTTAATCATGTCGGGAATGGTGGCTTCTCCGACCCCGACGGTTCCGATTTGTTCGGACTCAATCAATGTGATTTGCACGGACCGCGGTGATAGCATACTAGACAGAGCCGCGGCGGTCATCCAGCCAGCTGACCCGCCACCCACAATAACGATGTTTTTTAAACCGCGTTGTTGAGTCTCAACCATGTTTTTCCTTCAGATACTTCAGCAAGCCTAACATATAGACATGGAGCGGAGGCATTTTTTCAGCCATTTGAGTAATTGCTAAGCGCATTTGCGTCAGAGTTTTCTCAATTTTGTCTTTTTCAATTCTGTCAGCCAAAGGATCATAGCGTTTTGGTATATGTCCTAAACCAAAATGTAATATAGCCCAGTCCTGCTGATTAAAAGGCTCATAATCATATTTCACAAAGACACCACGGCTCTTGAACTGTGAGATTTTTGCTTCTAGTTTTTCGCAAACGGGTTCTTTTTGAGCGGCGCTCCAATAAGGTGTATCGGGTAAGCCTTCGATTGTGAAGAACGCGCGTTGGAATAGACCGGCATGCATATAGTCATCCGTAAAGCGGCGATTATATTCACGACTGTCAATTCTCATATCGTCGGACACCGGAAATAATTCGAGAAGTCGGCAGATGTCGCGTTGAAGCAACATGATAGGCGCGGGGGTTAAAGGCTCCATTATAGCCGCACTATGGCCAAGAGAGAGACAATTCCCCTCCCAAGCTTTGTCGAGATGTCCAACTTTCACATCAATTATTTTGCGATTTTCCTCTCCGGGAAGGTCTAAAATATCACCTTGGGTTTCAGGGGCACAAATCGTCAGATAGCTCAGACATTGACGGAGAGGTGTTTCTGAATTCCAACCATATTCAGTCGCGGTCAGTGTGCGCTTAACCGCACCGAGAGTTTCGGATTTTTCAAATGAGGAAAGGGCGCGCAATTCTCGATTGCCGTGCCAATCACGTTTGCCCGAAGTGGCTAAAATTGCTTCTTGGCCTGAGCAATCAATATAAAAATCAGCTTTGAGAGTCGTGCCGTCGTCAAGTGATAAAGACAGGACTATTTCATTCTCGCGATTAATGGCTTTGATGGATTGTTTTATCTGTTTGACCCGCGTTTTTGTCAGAACCGTCTTAAAGAAGTCTGTCCAGCTTTTAGGGGAGAACTGATAACCATATTCGACACTGGCGAGCGGTATTTTCCGACCTTCTGGAGGGTGTGCGAAAACCCCATGCTCTGCGGCTTGCACTGACATTATGTATGGCTCGAGACTGCACGGCCTTGCGGACGTCTGATGATGCCGTATGACGAAGTGATGGAAGTCTACACCCTCAAATATAGGGAGGGGAATGTGAAAGCTCTGAGTCCAATATCGCTTTTGGAGGCCCCAATTTTCATAGCGCGTTCCCAGAGAGAAAGCGGTATCGGTTTCCAGAAGCAGTTCGGGCTCTGTAATGCCTAGGCTCAGTAAAAAATCATAGCTCGTTTGCGATGTCACATTGCCGTAGAACACATCTGTTGCATCGGCGTCAGCTGTATCGATGAGCGTGATCTCAATGTCATTAGGCAATCTATTCGCTAAAGCAATAGCGCACATATTGCCTACTAATCCACCTCCGCAGATGATAACTTTATTTAGAGGCGTATCACTCATCCCGCTATCGTAATTCCATTGATGATTTTATTGGCTGCGCGGTCAGGGGCGCGACTTGTGATGACGCACCATATTGTGCCAAGAAAGTCGCGTGATCAGGTGTTTGCTCCACGGCTAAATGGCTCGCGGCCTTAATGGCTTTGGCTTTGGCCTGAATATCTGAGAATGACATTGCGTTGGCTCTCATATCGTAGCCTTTGGGCAGAAGGTTTTGCCCCGTCATGACGGCGACCCAACTTGGCGGCAGAAACACCCCTTGCTCATAGCGCAGAACATAACCTCTAGCGGTCCAAGCTTCGAGCTTTTCTTGTAAGCTGTCCGGCAGTGTCATATCGCGGAAATAACGCCACATTTCACTGTCATTACGTTGGGTGGCGACATAATGTAAGAGAAGGAAGTCTCGTACGCGGTCAAAATTCAGATCCATGCGCCGATTATATTCCTGTGCATCCGTGACGTCACAACGCTTAGTTGGGAACAGCTCAATCAGCGCCGTAATGCCTTCTTGAATAAGATGTATTGAGGTCGACTCGAGTGGTTCTAAAAAGCCCCCTGACAAGCCTATGGCAACAACATTCTTATTCCAAAGCTTTCGACGTTTTCCGGTTTTAAAATAAAGCTGCTTTGGCTCGGCTAAAGCGGGGCCTTCTAGCGTGCTCATGAGCTGATGGGTAGCTTCGTCATCTGAAATATATTCATTCCAATATACATGCCCGTTTCCCGTGCGGTGCTGTAGGGGTATGCGCCATTGCCACCCTGCTTTTCGAGCTGTTGCTCTTGTGTAGGGTAGGCTTTGACCACGCGCTTCGCACGGCACCGCAACGGCCCGGTTGCAAGGAAGCCATTCGCTCCAATCGTCATAGCCGGTTTCAAGAACTTGTTCGATTAAGACTCCTCGGAAACCTGAACAATCAACAAAGAGGTCTGCTTCAATGACTGTTCCGTCTTCGAGTGTAATCGATTTCACAAAGCCCGTTTGGGGCGTCAATGCTGTATCAACGGCCTTACCTTCGATACGCTTCACCCCATTGTTTTCACAATATTTCCGCAAGAACTTTGCATAGAGGCTGGAGTCAAATTGATAGGCATAGCCAAAATTTGATCCGATTTTTGTGACGTCTTGTCCCGGGAGTCTAAATTTACCCGCCTCTGCCGCTAAGATCGGATATGAGTAGTCGTCAAGGCGATTTTTGTGACCTTTCTGCAACAGTCGGAGCCAAAAATGATAAAAATCAATCCCATCAATTGGCTCTCCATAATCTCCAAAAGGATGTATATAACTATCGCCTAAACGACCCCAATCGCAAAATTCAATACCCATTTTAAACGTTGCACAGGTCTCACGCATGAACTCGCACTCATCAATTCCAAGCGCGTTATTAAAGAACCGAATGTGGGGCAAAGTGGCTTCGCCGACTCCGACAGTGCCAATCTGATCGGATTCCACAAGCTCTATGGATATATTTAAACCTTTGAATTTATTAGATAATCCAGCAGCTGTCATCCAACCTGCTGTTCCGCCGCCAAGGATGCAGATTTTTTCAATATTCATAAATGCTCCTTTCCGTCTATGATAGCGCTGTCATATCGCTAACGTAAAATTTAGATGAGCGCTAGGGTCTGAGCGCCAAACTCCCTCGGATTTAGCTATGTCAAAATGCCGCCTGAAATCGTCCAACGAAAAACACCTTCGAGCACGTCAAAACTTATTATCCACATTTGATAGTTATCAAACCTATTTGACAGCGCTGTCAAATTAGGCTCTAAAACACGATAAGGGGAAGATTCTAATATTTATAAACTATGTAAATATTATTCAAATCCCTCAAAAAGAGGCTCTTAAAGAGCATTAATAAACCCAGAATGGGTACAAGGGAGAGATATCAGTGAATTTGAAATCCAATACCAATAGCACAGCTATTGACAAACTGAGTAAGCTAACATTGCTAGGGACAACAGCATTAATTGCCAGTTTTGGCACAATTCAAATGGCATATGCACAAGATGATACAACTGTTGCCGACGAGGGGGTCGATGAGATTGTTGCTACAGGTATTCGTCAGTCTTTGAAACAGGCGCGAGACCTGAAACGAAATGCGGACACAGCTATAGACTCGATTACGGCATCAGATGTTGGCGCGCTTCCTGATTTGTCTGTTGCTGAAGCACTTGCGCGTGTGCCCGGTGTGGTTGTGCAGCGTTTCGATATTACATCGAATAATGGGGGTGATTTCCCGTCCCCAGAAGGCGGCGGCAACCTAGTCCGAGGTCTTACGCTTGTACGCTCAGAGTATAATGGCCGCGACGCATTTTCTGCCAATGGCGGTCGCTCACTGGATTTTGGTACTGTTCCGCCAGAATTGATTGGCGCTGTTGATGTTTATAAAAACTCATCAGCTGACCTGATCGAAGGCGGTATCGGCGGTACGATTAACTTACGTACGCTTGAGCCCTTCGACAGAGAAGGTCTCGTTGCTGTTGCGTCAGTTGATGGCACATATACAGACCTTCGTGATGAATGGGCACCGGATTACAGTGTTCTTCTGGGTAATCGTTGGGATACAGACGCGGGCGAATTTGGTCTTTTGGGTTCGTTTTCGTCCTCTGAACTCAAATCTGATCTTCACGGTTTTCAAATAGGTCAATTATTTCCAATCACTGTTAATGGTCAGACAATCGCGGCACCGGGCGGATTTCAACTTCGTACAAATGACGTTGATCGCGGACGAGACAGTTATTATGTAGCTGGTCAGTGGCGTGATAAATCTGGCGATCTTCAACTTACGGCAAAATACTCATTAATTGAAAATGATGTAAACAGTAATGAGCGTACATTAGAATATTTTGGTGATGGTGAAAGCTTTAACCAATATGAGTTTGTTGACAGCTTCTTACCAAATAATGTTACCAGCAGGCCTTTTACATCGGCTGGGATACCGTTGTGTAATGGATCCAATGATCCGACGGGCAATACAAGTGATCCAACATGTGAGCGGACGCAGGCTGTAACGGGGCTTTATGATCAAGGTATTATCTCCAACCAATTACGTGACTGGACGGGGGCACGCGGCGCAAACTTTACAAATCTTGGTATTAATCAAATAGATAATTCTCAAACAGATGATTTAAGCTTGAATATCAAATGGCGCCCATCTGATCAGTGGTACGTCAATTTAGACGCACATAGAACGACAGCTGAATTTGATCGTTCACGCCTGTGGGCGGGATCGCGTTTCTTCTCAGATTTTACCGTGAATGCAGACCTAGACAATCCACAGGTACGTTTGATTCCTGATGCGACGAGTAACCCGACCGTTCGGTCCGAGACTCCTCCAACAGGCAATACGGATTTAACAGACCCAAGAAATTCTTACCTTTTATTTGCTGCGGATGAATTCCAAGACAATGAAGGCGATATGTATGCTGTTCGTGGAGACGTCGAATATGAATTCGAGAGTGATGGATGGTTTGATAAAATCAAATTTGGTGCCCGTTTTGCCGATCGTGATCAAGTTAACCGGGCTGCCGGTCTAAACTGGGCGGCAGTTGCTCCGCCTTGGGCTGGTGGTGGTTATCTACCATTTTCCGATCTGCAACAGTCAACATTTGAAGTCGTCGATTTCTCTAACTTCTTTCGTGGCGGAGTTGTTCAAGGAGATAACACATCTGTCGTGTTTGCGGACCGTAACCTAATTCAGAATTATGATGCTTTCGTCGCTGCCATCCAGGGCGAGCCTCTTATTACTGGTGATGGTCGTAACCCTGACTGGTCTCCACTTCGCAATACGGAAGGTGTTGTTGACTATGCAGGACGCGGTCAAATTGGCGATATTAATGAGAAGACGCAGAACTATTATGCTCGCCTAGATTTTGGTAATGAATTTAGTAATGGCATGTCGCTAGAAGGTAATATTGGTATTCGTTATTCAAATACTGATGTGACGTCTATTGGTGACTTTGTCTTTGCATCTCTTGCGTCTGAAGCTTTTGATAATGGCGGGGATCCTAATGAAGGCGACTTACAGACTTTAGAGTTTACCCCGGAATCTCTCGCTTATTCACAGCAAGACACAATTAATCAAATTGCTGAAAGTTCTGATGATCGTTGGCTTCCTTCACTTAACGTCAAATGGAACTTGAATGATGAAACGCTTATTCGTTTTGCTGCGAGTGAAGCGATTACACGTCCGAATATTGCCCAACTTCGCGTTGAGAGAACGGCTGTCGTACAGAGGCAATTTATTAATTCTGATGATCCAACACTTCCAGTCGATGAAAGACTAATTGATATTAATCCTGTTCAAATCAATGTCTTTGGTGGCAATCCAGATTTGAAGCCGATTGAGGCAACGAATTTAGACTTATCTATTGAGCATTATTACGGAGACAATAACTCTCTGACCCTATCATTGTTCCACAAAGATATTCGTAATAATATTATCTATGCGCAGGAGACGATTGGGACAGAAACACTCGATGGCGTGACGATACCTGTGGTCTTTAACGGTGATATCAACCAAGATGAAGCTACAATTAAAGGCTTCGAGGTGGCGTATCAGCAGTTCTATGACGGATTGCCCGGCATTTTGGGTAACCTTGGTATTCAAGCGAACTATACCTTCATTGATGCGAAAACGAACGCGCCGACGCCAAATGTGTCTGAAGGGGACCCTAACTTCAACTTCGAGCGGATATTCCGTTACGGCGTAGAAGACTTCTTAGGTCTCTCTGAACATACGGCTAACTTGATCGGTATTTACGAAGATGAGAAACTTGAAATGCGCCTAGCTTATAACTGGCGTTCAGAATATCTGAGCTCGTATCGTGACTTTGTAACCGGCAACCCGATTTATCAACAGCCCACGGGTTATCTCGATGGATCAATCAAGTATAACTTCACTGACAACTTCCAAATTCGTGCGCAAATTGCCAATATCACGAATGAGAGAGCGAATGCAGAGCAACAAATTGATGCGTCTGGTCAGCGCTTTGGTCGGACGAGCTTCGTCGGTGACCGCCGGATCAGAATTGGTGCACGCTACCAATTCTAACTTTCGCGCGATTAAATTAAATGCATTCTAAAAAGAGGGGTCTTCCCCTCTTTTTACATTGACTGACTATCATTGGTGTAAAACCATATCGGAATTAAAGACTGACATAATTTGAGAGAGACTCTTATGCGTAATGCCTTGTTTTCCTCCGCGGCCTTTGTCGCTCTTGCCTCTCTTTTGAGCGCCTGCCAGCCAGCGACAACCAATGAAACCGAAGTGGCAACGGAAGTCCGCGCGCCTAGTAGTGTTAATCCTGAAATTTGGCCAAAGGTTGAGAGTCCGGTAGGTCTAGACCCTGCCATTGAGGCCCGGATTACAGATATTATGTCACAAATGACACTGCGCCATAAAGTTGGGCAGGTCATTCAAGCGGATATCGGATCAATTACCCCCGAAGATATACGCACTTATCCGCTAGGTTCTATTTTGAACGGGGGTAATTCTGCGCCCAATGGTGATAACCGCTCGCCGGCTTCGGCATGGCTCGAGCTTGCTGATGAATTCTATGATGCGTCAAAAGAAGCCTATGGTGATGGTGTGCCCTTTATCCCTATGATTTGGGGAACGGACGCGGTTCATGGCCATAACAATATTCCGGGCGCGACAGTCTTTCCGCACAATATCGGTCTTGGTGCCACACGCAATCCCGCGCTTTTGCGAGCAATCGGCGATGTTACAGCGAAGGAAATTCGTATTGGCGGTCAGGAGTGGACCTTCGCCCCAACAATCGCCGTCGTGCGAGATGATCGATGGGGACGAACATATGAGGGTTATGCTGAAAACCCTGAAGTAACGGCGAGTTATGCCGGAAAACTCATTGAGGGGATTCAGGGTGAGACGACCGGGGATGATTGGCTGACCGGACCAAATGTGATTGCCACGGCGAAACATTTTATAGGTGATGGCGGTACGCAAGGTGGTAACGACCAAGGTGAGAATAGCGATAGCGAAGAAGAGCTACGCGATATTCACGGTGCAGGCTATCCGCCTGCTTTAGAAGCCGGTGTTCAGGTAGTCATGGCGAGTTTTAATAGCTGGCAAGGCAAGAAAATGCATGGACATAAGGGTCTGCTCACAGATGTTCTAAAAGAACGTATGGGCTTTGACGGCTTTATTGTCGGCGATTGGAACGGGCACGGTCAGGTAAAGGGTTGCACCAATACAGACTGCCCCGAAGCGCTTCATGCGGGTCTCGACATGTATATGGCGCCAGATAGCTGGAAGGGACTGTTTGACACCTTATTAGTACAGGCTGAAAATAGTGAACTTGATTTAGACCGGCTTGATGATGCGGTGCGCCGGATTTTACGCGTTAAAATTCGTTCCGGTCAGTTCGAAGCCGGGCGTCCGTCCAGCCGCTCTTTTGCCGGAGATTACGATCTGTTGGCCAATCCGGAGCACAAAGCAGTTGCACGCCAAGCGGTGCGTGAGTCGCTTGTTCTATTAAAGAATAACAAAGTTGGAGGTGAAAATCGTCTCCTTCCCTTGTCGCCTAGTAGTCGAGTGCTGATCACCGGTGATGGCGCAGACAATATCGGTAAACAGTCTGGCGGTTGGACCTTGAACTGGCAGGGAACCGGAAATCAAAACTCCGATTTCCCCGGCGGAAGTTCGTTATATGATGGGCTTAAACGTCATACCGAAGCCGCAGGTGGTGAGGCGATATTGTCAGAAGACGGAAGCTTTACGCAGCGACCTGATGTGGCGATCGTGGTGTTTGGTGAAGATCCTTATGCCGAATTTATGGGTGATATCGAAACCCTAGCCTATAAACCGGGAGATGATACTGATCTTGACTTGATCAAAAAGTTTAAAGCTGATGGCATTCCTGTCGTTGCTGTATTCTTGACCGGACGCCCGCTCTGGATGAACCGCGAAATCAATGCAGCAGATGCCTTTGTTGCGGCTTGGTTGCCTGGTTCAGAAGGCGGATATGCGATGGATGTCTTGTTTGCAGGGGAAGATGGCAACGCGGCCTATGATTTTAAAGGAAAGCTGCCATATTCTTGGCCGCGTACGGCTATCCAGACGCCCCTAAATCATGGGGATGAGACTTACGATCCGCTCTTTGCTTATGGCTATGGTCTATCCTATGCCGCGCCTGTAGATGCTCCTCAGTTTAGCGAGGATCCGGGTGTGGAGCTAACAGGCACCAATGCCGAAAACTATATCCAAAGTGGCGGCGCGGTCTTCCCCTGGATGGTTATTTTAACTGATGGATCCGGCAGTTCGGTGGCCACGACGAGCAATGCCAGCTCACCCAGCAATGGTGTTCTGTTAAGTCCGGAAGATGATGGCGTTCAAGAAAATGTACGTCGTTTGGACTTTTCAGGAAATGGGACATCTATCGTCTCGGTATCGGCAGATCCGGTTGATTTATCGCGGCAAAATACGGGTGATATGGCCCTGTATATGCGCTTCCGCGTCAACTCAGTCGGGGCTGGAGACACAACCCTGCGCATGAATTGTGGTGATGGAGTCTGTGCGTCCTTGTCACTCACAGACACTTTAAACTCTGTAGCGACAGGTGAGTGGGCCGAGATGAATGTGAAACTCTCTTGTTTTGCTGAAGGAACGCAAATGACCACCGTTAGGGAGCCGTTTGTTCTGGAAAGCAATGACGCGCTCTCCATCTCTATTTCCGATATTCGTCTTGTGACGAATGAAGGTCAGGCGAATTGCCTCTAATGAACTGACTTTAACAAGTTAAAAAAGCCCGGCAATAAGTGGGGCTTTTTCAAAAACAAACCTATCCATCTGAAGGATTTTCGTTTGTGAGCGTTTCGCTATTACTTGGGAGAAGCTTTTATTCAAAAAACTATAATTTAATCAGGCTTTTGAGGGTGCAATTTGTTGATTCAGCATATAATTTGTTCCAGATTAAAGCTTAATATAAAAATTATGCGCATTTAACAAAAATGAGTGTAGATAAGGGGATAATGAAAGCGACGATCACAGATGTGGCGAAAGAGGCGGGCGTGTCGATGAAGACGGTCTCTCGCGTTTTGAATAATGAGCCAAATGTGGCCATGAAGACCCGTGAAAAGGTTTTAGCTGTTGCTAGCGAATTGCGATATTCGCCAAATCTAGCGGCCAAAGGCCTTGCCAGCTCAAAATCTTATCTGGTGGCGCTCGTCTATGACAATCCTAGCCCCTATTATATCGCTAAAATTCAATCCGGTGCTATCGATGCGTGCCGAGAATATGGGTATCACTTGGTGCCTGAGCCGCTCATAATTTCCGGTGAAAGCGAAGGGCAAAAAATTGAAGAGACTTTGAGCGCTTTGCTTCACAGACTACCGGTCGACGGGGTAATTTTGACTCCGCCATTAAGTGATTCAAAACCTGTTATCCAAACCCTCGAGTCGATGAAGATTCCTTTTGTTTTAGTCGCACCATCGGTAGCCGTTCCACATTCCCATGCCGTTAAAATGGATGATGTAAAGGCGGCTCGCGAAATGACAGAGCTCTTAATTGCACAAGGTCATAAAACAATTGGTTTTATTAAAGGACATCAAGATCATAGTGCAACAGCTTTGCGTTATGAAGGCTTTCGCGATGCGATGGCAGACGCGCATTTGACCGTGCATAGTCACGACGTAAAACAGGGTGATTTTTCATTTAGATCCGGTGTCGTCGCTGCCGAAGAATTATTGGCTGTAAAGGAGGGCCGACCGACAGCTATTTTTGCATCGAATGACGACATGGCTGCTGGTGTTGTCTCAGTGGCCTCAAGACTTGGTGTTTCAGTGCCGGAAGAACTCTCGGTATGTGGCTTTGATGATACGCCGCTTGCCACAATCTTGTTCCCTCAGTTAACGACGGTTCAACAACCTATCTATGAGATGGGATTTCAGGCTGTTAAAGTTCTCATTGATCCCGAAGAGAAGGCAAAAACGGCGGCTGTTCATAACTTAGACTTTAAAGTTATCGTGAGAGACTCTACGCTCTCGCAGGACATGTAAATATTTGTATTTATTGACAGCGCTGTCATTTTTACTTTATTCATGCCGCATTTGTTAAGGGAAAAATGTCAGTGACTGACACAAAAGAAAAAACAACAAGCGGTGCTGAAAACGGCAAAGATACAGAGGCTCTTCGCTCTGGCTTTGTGCCTGTTGACGCGTTTGAAATGGTTATTTTTGGCGCAACAGGTGACCTTGCTCGACGTAAAATTTTTCCTGCGCTTTATCACCGCTTCATGGATGGGCAGATACCTGAAAACTCAAGAATTATCGGGGTCTCTCGGAGTGAGCATAGTCGAGAAGAATTTCTAACACTTATTTATGAAAATTATTGTGAATTTGAAGGAAAAGACTCAATCGAGGTAGAGAGTTGGTCAACTTTTATAGCTCTGATAGATTATGTTCCTATTGACGTCGTGGGAGATAAAGATTGGTCACGGCTTTCAAAGCTTTTGGGCAAAAATACTGGTCTCATTCGTGTTTTCTACCTTGCAATGCCGCCGTCAATGTTCTCTGGAATTTGCCAAGGCCTCAAACGCGAAGGCTTAGCCCACAAGAAAGCGCGCGTTGTCCTTGAAAAACCCATAGGTACAGATTTTGCATCTGCCCATGTAATTAATGAGGGTGTGGCGCAGGTTTTTGATGAGAACCGTATTTACAGAATTGATCATTACCTTGGCAAAGAGACTGTACAGAATCTCTTGGTTTTGCGGTTTGGTAATGTTCTTTTGGAGCCGCTTTGGAACAGTAATGCGATTGACCATATTGAAATAACGGTAGCTGAGGCCATTGGCGTGAGCGGGCGCGGGGCCTATTATGACAGTGCGGGCGCTCTGCGCGATATGGTTCAGAACCACCTTCTGCAATTGCTGTGCTTATCGACGATGGAAGCTCCGTCTTCTCTCGGTGCGGATGATGTTAGAACTGAAAAGATTAAAGTTCTCAGGGCCTTAGAGCGCATTACTGTTGAAAATGTAAAAGAAAAAACGGTACGGGGACAATATACAAACGGTCGGCTTAATGGGAAATCCGTTAGCGGTTATCTTGATGATCTCGATGTTGATAAGAGTAATACAGAGACCTTTGTCGCCATTAAAGCCGAAATACAAAATTGGCGTTGGGCAGGGGTGCCGATTTACCTACGCACTGGCAAACGCATGAGCAGTCGCCGCTCTGAAATTGTTATTCAGTTTAAATCTGTGCCACATTCTATCTTTGGTGCTGAAACGGTCGTTAATCCCAATAAGCTTGTTATTCGTCTGCAGCCGGATGAGGCGGTCAAACTCTATATGGAGATTAAAGAGCCGGGGGCTGGTGGGTTGCGTTTAAAGACTCTGCCTCTAAACTTATCTTATGCCGATAATTTCACTGTGCGTTATCCGGACGCTTATGAGCGACTTTTAATGGATGTTGTGCGTGGCAACCTCGGCTTGTTTATGCGCCGCGACGAAGTTGAAGCGGCTTGGCGTTGGTGCGATGGCCTTTTAGAGGCTTGGGCCGAGAGGGGTCAGGTGGCTATGCCCTATTTCGCCGGAACGGATGGCCCGGAAGCGGCGCATCAAATGCTCTCGGAGCTTGGTCATCGTTGGTCAGAAGACTAAATCCTATGTCGGAAAATTATAATTATCTTATCCTCGATGATTCTGCGCAATATGTGGAACATGCGACTGGCTTTATAGAGGGTTGTTTGAAAGATGCGATTGCGGCACGCGGGAAAGCGAGCCTTTTAGTGTCCGGTGGTTCCAGTCCAAAGCCCGTCTATGAAGCCTTAAGTTGCTCTGATTTAGCTTGGGATAAAACTACCGTCAGTCTGGTCGATGAGCGTTGGGTGCCGGAGGGTAACGACGGCTCTAACGCCAGCTTTATCAAGAAGACACTTTTACAGAATGAAGCCGCACAAGCGAAATTTGTATCTTTAGTGAACTCTGCTCACAATGCCAAAGCAGGGGCGCCTGATATGAATGCTGTGTTTGAAGCCGCTTTTCCAGACCCTATAGATGTTTGCGTTATGGGTATGGGGACGGATGGTCATACGGCCTCTTGGTTTCCGCATTCGCCGACACTTGCTGACGCGTTTGACATTGAGGATGCCGCCTCATTGATTTGGCAAGATGCTTCTGGTCAAGCAGGCGGCAGTGGTTTTAATGACCGTATTACCGTTAGCTTGCCGGTCGTGATGCGCGCCAGAAATACCTGTCTGCTAATTCCGGGCGCAAATAAAAAGTCAGTTTGGGAGGCCAGTTGTGATAAAGACATGTTCGACGCACCCGTTACGACTTTACGCGCTGCCGGCCCGCGTCTACATGTTTTTACTCATCAAAGAGGCTAGGCGATGAACCCGATTATTCAAGACGTCACAGCCCGTATTATTGAACGTTCCAAAGAGACGCGTGCCGCTTATCTCGCGGATTGTGAAGCGAATATGCGCCCCGGGCCCAGACGCAAACGCTTGTCAGAGGGCAATATTGCGCATGCCAGTGCGGCCTGTCCTGTGCTGGAAAAAACGGAATTACTCGGCGCAAAATGGGCCAATATCGGTATTGTCACGGCCTATAATGATATGCTTTCGGCCCATCAGCCTTTTGAAAACTTTCCGTCTATCATTAAGCATGCTGCGCGCAGGGCAGGCGCGACAGCCCAAGTGGCCGGTGGTGTGCCCGCCATGTGTGACGGCGTTACCCAAGGTCAAGACGGGATGGAGCTTTCGCTCTTCTCACGCGATATTATTGCCTATTCAACGGCTGTCGCACTTTCGCATGATATGTTTGATGCGGTTATTCATTTGGGGGTTTGTGATAAAATCGTGCCGGGCCTTATGATTGCGGCGCTGCGTTATGGTTATCTTCCGCATATTTTTGCGCCGGCAGGCCCAATGCTGTCAGGCATACCGAACCCTGAAAAGGCAAAAGTTCGCCAGCTTTTTGCCGAGGGCAAGGTCGGCCGCGAAGAATTATTGAAAGCCGAAAGTGCATCTTACCATGCACCCGGTACCTGCACATTTTACGGGACGGCCAATACTAACCAAATGTTGATGGAAGTCATGGGGATGCAATTGCCGGGAGCCTCATTTGTGCATCCTAATACGCCGCTGCGTGATGCTATAACCGCACAAACAACACGCCGCGCTGTCCAAGTGACGAACATGAGCGATGAATTTACACCTGCCTGTAACATTATTGATGAAAAAGCGATTGTGAACGGCTTGGTTGGATTAATGGCGACAGGAGGGTCAACAAACCTTACGATCCATTTGTCAGCCATTGCCCGCTCCGCTGGGGTCATCATTAACTGGGATGATTATGCTGAGATTTCTCATGCAGTACCGTTGATTTGTAAAATTTATCCAAACGGCATTTCCGACGTCAATCATTTCCATGCTGCGGGAGGCATGGCTTATTTAATTGGAGAATTAATTGGCGCAGAACTTCTCCATACAGACGTGACAACAGTCGCCGGTGGCGAGGGCTTAATCGAATATACACGTGAGCCCGTGAAAAATGCCCATGCGGACCCTGATCCCGTTGTTTACAGACAAGGGCCAACTGAAAGCCTTGATCCCGAAATTCTCTCATCTGTGAAAGCACCCTTCCGTGAAGACGGAGGTTTGCGCCTCATGACGGGTGATGTTGGTCGCGGCGTTATGAAGGTCTCCGCCGTCAAGCGCGAGCACTGGATTGTCGAAGCGCCTGCTATTGTCGTTTCAGACCAAAATGATTTGATGGATATGCATAAGGCCGGAGAATTAGAGCATGATTTTGTAGCCGTTATTCGCTTCCAAGGCCCTGCGGCGAATGGTATGCCCGAATTACATAAGCTCACGCCTGTTCTGGGCGCTTTACAAGATAAAGGCTTTAAAGTTGCCTTGATTACAGATGGCCGCATGTCAGGCGCTTCCGGAAAAGTGCCGGCCGCCATTCACATGCATCCCGAAGCCTTGCATGGAGGTCCGATATCAAAAGTGAGCACAGGTGATATTATTCGCTTGGACGCTTTCAAAGGGACGGTTGAAGTTTTATCCGCGGATAATTTAGATGACCGAGAACCTGCGATTATGCCGAAAGTGAAAAACCTGTCGGTATTAGGGATGAATATGTTTGAACCCATGCGCGCGCGCGCCGATAATGCCGAAGCTGGGGCTTCTGTTCTGGGCGAACCTGAATGGTCGCAGCATTTACGGAGCCCGCTCACATGAGTGTACCCATGCTTGTTGGCGATGTCGGCGGGACGAATTGTCGTTTCGCTTTGGCCGAACGTAATGACTTAGGCACGATTGAGCTTCATCACTCAGAACGCTTTGCCGTCAGCGAATTCAATCATTTTAATGAGGCCGTTCAGGTTTATTTGGATGAACAAAAAATTCACCCAAAGCGAGCTGCCTTTGCTTTTGCGGGGCCAAAATTTGATGATGAAATCCGCATGACGAATGTCGATTGGATTGTCTCAGAAGGCGATTTGCATAAGACATTTGGTTTTGAAGATGTTGTTGTGTTGAATGATTTTGTGGCCATGGCGAACGGTGCGACTGTTATTCCCGATGACGGCTTTGATACCCTTATCGAAGGCAAAGTGAATTACAATAAGCCTGTTGCTGTAATGGGGCCAGGGACAGGTTTAGGAGTCTCCTGCATTTTGCCGGGGAAACCTCCGCGTATAATTCCAACAGAGGGTGGTCATGTGGCCTTTGCGCCGCAGTCAAAATTAGAGCGAGATATATTAGCCCATCAACAGACGCTGATGCCCTATGTCTCGGCCGAGAGTCTAATCTCCGGTCCGGGCCTCTTCCGTCTCTATAATGCTATCTGTGCGATAACCGGTGAAGCGGTGACCTGCACCAAAGAAGCAGAAATTGTGGCTTCCGCGGAAGCTAACCCCAGATCGGTTGCACGATTAACTGTTGTGACATTTTGCAATATGCTAGGGGGCTTTGCGGGCAATGCGGCCCTGACTCTCGGGGCGTCTGGTGGTGTTGTTTTGGGCGGAGGCGTTTCTCGCCATATCGCACCATTCTTGCGCGAGTCTCAATTCGCAAACCGTTTCCGTGATCGTGGTCATGGGACATGGTTTGTCCAAGATATTCCTGTGCGTTTGATAAAAGCACATTTCGTCGCTCTCTACGGAGCCGCAGCTATGGTGTTAAATTAATGATGCGATCTCTCTTATTGGTGTCTTCTGTTTTTGTGCTCATTGCCTGTAGTAATAATGCAGACATTGAAGTTCCAGCAAATACGCCGGTTATCGAGGTGGAAAATGCCATTGGTGCGGTCGAAATGAAGGTCGATGGAATCATCCTAGCCGAAGCAAAAGTTGAAAACCTAGGGGGTAATTTTGGTTGGTCAGAAGGGCCTGTTTGGATTGCCGAAGAGAGCCGTGTTTTATTTACTGATGTACCGGGTAATACGATTTGGAGCCATAAGGACGGCGAAGGTCTGACGGAATATCTCAAACCCTCTGGCCATATTGATCCTGTTCCTGCGCATATTAGTTCAGCCGGTGCCAACGGCCTTATCCGCTTGAACGACGACGAAATCATATTGCCGGATCATGGTAATCGTGGTCTCTATGCGATGAACCTAGAGACAAAACAAAAACGGCTGATTGTCGATAAGTTCCAAGGCAAGCAATTTAACAGCCCGAACGATGCTGTTCTTCATAAAACTGGAATTCTTTATTTCACGGATCCGCCTTACGGGCTTAAGGGACAAGACGAGTCTGAATTTAAAGAAATCTCGTTCAACGGTGTCTACGCATTGTCTCCAGAAGGTGAAGTCACGCTTGTTGATGATAGCCTGACTCGTCCCAATGGTATTATTCTTTCACCGGATCAAAAGACACTTTATGTTGCCAATTCAGATCCCAAAAATACAATCTGGAAAGCTTATCCTGTCTCTGCTGATGGTTCGGTTGGAGAAGGGCGCATTCTCTTGGATGCCACCGCCGACCTAACGAATGGCGAAGTCGGCAATGCAGATGGCATGGCGATAGACACAGAGGGACGTATCTATGCGACGGGTCCGGGTGGTGTTATCGTAATCTCCCCCGAAGGCGAGCGCCTCGGTCTTATTCGCACAGGCAAGCGTATCGCAAATGTTACATTTGGCGGGACAGAGGGGAATATCCTTTATATGACATCTCACGATATTTTAGCGCGTGTCCCGACCCTTACCAAAGGCTATGGATTATAAGCTGTCACTTCCTGATTTTATGAACGTATAAGCTCTATAATAGGAGCTATTAATGAGACGCCGCATCGCATCTGTTTTGATTGCCGCCATTGTGGCTATGATGGGGGTTTTCCAACAATTACAGGGGTTTGCTATGGCACCTGAGACCCTACCTAAGCCCACAGATCAAGATATACGCATCTATAATACAGAGACTTACCCCACGGTCAGTCGGCGTTTCAGTGGGCGAGGAGCCTTCAAAAACCTTGCAAAACATGAAAATAAATTGCGAAGTTGGGTGGACGCAAACAATTTACAGATTTCGGGCGAGCCGGAATATCCGTTTTATAACCCTCCTTTTTTGCCGCCGATGTTTAGACGGAATAAAGTACACTTTCGGATTGTTGACTAGTTTGACGTAAATTGCAAAGCGGCAAGCCGGGCATAGAGACCGTCCTGCTTAACAAGACTATCATGTGTGCCCGTTTCTACGATACGGCCTTCATCCATCACGATAATGCGGTCAGCCTTTAATACAGTGGCAAGGCGATGGGCGATCACCAGAGTGGTTTTGGTTTGAGACATTTCCTCAAAAGCTGTCTGTACGGCCCGCTCACTTTCTGCGTCTAGAGCGCTTGTTGCTTCATCCAATAAAAGAATAGGGGCATCGCGTAATATGGCGCGTGCGATGGCAATACGCTGTCTTTGTCCACCTGATAATGTGACGGCGCTTTCACCCAAATCGGTGTCATAGCCTTCGGGTAGCTTGGCAATAAAGTCATGCGCATAGGCGGCTTTTGCAGCTGCGATCACATCGTTGTCTGTGGCGCCTTCGCGACCATAACGGATATTGTCGAGGGCAGAACCCGAAAAAAGCGGTGTGTTTTGTTGTACAATTGCAAAATGTTGACGCAAGACCTGTGGGGTGAGCTCGCGAATAGAGACACCATCGAGCGAGATGTCTCCTGATTGAACATCGTAAAATCGCAAAAGGAGTTGGAATATTGTCGACTTACCTGCGCCTGAGGGCCCGACAAGGGCAATTGTTTCACCGGATTTCACCTCAAAGCTCACATCTTGCAGGGCTTGTTCAGTTGGACGAGATGGATAGTTAAAGCTCACATTTTCAAAGGCCAAATTACCAGATGCTAGAGGTAAATCTTTGGGGTTTATAGGAGCGATGATTTCAGCTTCTTCGGTTAGTAGCGCCATAACGCGTTCCGTTGCGCCTGACGCGCGGAGTAATTCGGTCCATGTTCCCGTGAGGAACCCGACATTAGAAACGGCAGAAACGGCCAAGAGGATGAATTGTGTAATGGATCCGCCCGACAGCCCTGAGTCCGATCGAGATACAAGTTGTGCACCATACCAGAGGACACCCACCATACCCGTTAAACCCAATCCAAAGATAATAAGTGTCATAATGGAGCGAACAAAGATGCGCTTTTTGTTCGCGTTAAAGGTATCTTCTACGGCTTCATCAAACATATCGCGTTCAAAAGCTTCACGCGTAAAGGCTTGGACTGTTGCAATAGCGCCGATACTTTCGCCTGCGCGTCCTGAGGCTAAGGCGAGTTGGTTTTGGCTTGAAATGGAAAGCTTACGAATAGAGCGACCAATGAGGATAGCAGGTAGTAAAATCGCGGGACCTATCAACAAAACCATAAGCGTGAGCTGCCAGCTGACGAAAAACATCCAAATGAGGGCACCTAAGGTCACGACGATGGATCGGAGTGCAAAGGAGACAGATGATCCAATAACAGTTTCAATTAAGGTCGTATCTGTTGTTAAGCGCGATAAGACTTCGCCAGTTCTGAGTTTTTCAAAAAACTTCAGGTCAAGCGCAGTCAGTTTGGCATAAACGGCTTTGCGCAGGTCTGCGATAACGCGTTGGCCCAAAATGCTGATGAAGTAAAAGCGCATAGCGCTAAAAATGGCGAGCGCTAAGACAATGAGAATTGCAAACCCAAAATAAGGTGCCAGATTACTCGGGTCGCCGCCACCTAAAGCGTAGTTTGCACAATAGTCGAGCGGTTCACCGTCTCCGATAAAGCCACAATCGACAACAACTTTAGCCGCCAATGTCATTGCAAGGTTAAGGCCTGCGGCGATGATCAATGAAACAAAGAAAATTGTCAGCGTAAAGGGATAGCGCACAATGAAGGGCCAAAGTTCCCGCAATGGTTTAACGCTTTTGGCTTTTCCGCGCTTATTCTTATCTTCTTCGATTTGAGCGACGAGTGCTGCGCCGCCACTGCGAGAGATATCAATTTCAGCTTTGTCCGACACTACAGCCCAGGCTCCTTTAGTAATCTCAACGCTTTAGCGTTTCGAGAGCTTATAGGCGAGGGATAAATGCGCATAACTTCATTGCAGTTAAGTCTTGTAAGACGGTCTTAAAAATCTATCACCTCACTATGTCGACTCCTCGCCATATCTTAAAAACTCAATTTGGGTTTGACGCCTTCCGTCCGGGACAGGAAGATATTATTGAAGGGATATTAGCAGGTGAGGCTGTGTTAGCTGTTATGCCGACTGGGGCAGGTAAGTCGCTTTGCTATCAGGTGCCGTCACAAATTCTTGATGGCCCGACGATTGTGGTCTCACCCTTAGTGGCGCTTATGGATAATCAGGTCGCCGGTCTGCGCGCGAACGGGATTGTCGCCTCATGCCTCCATTCAGGGCAAAGCCGTGACGAAAATGTTGCGCAATGGAGAGCCGTAACATCAGGGCGTAGCAAGATACTTTATGTGTCCCCCGAACGCCTGATGACTGAGCGTATGCTCTCGGCCATGAGGGCGCTGAACCCTGCGCTTTTTGTGGTTGATGAAGCGCATTGTGTCTCCAAATGGGGCCCTGCCTTCCGTCCTGAATATGCAGATCTGACACGCCTTCATCAGATGTTTCCGGAGAGTAATTTTGCTGCCTTCACGGCGACGGCTGATGATGCGACGCGTGTGGATATTGCCCAACAATTATTTGACGGAAACGGTAAGATTATCGTCCACGGATTTGATCGTCCGAATTTATCTTTGGCCGTTATGCCTGTTGATAATCGCCCGCGCCAATTAAATAATCTTTTGATATCACAAAAAGGAAACTCCGGTATCGTTTATTGTCTTTCTCGAAAGAATACAGAGGCTTATGCGAGTTCTTTAAATGATGCGGGATATAAGGCCTTATCTTATCATGCCGGCATGAGTTCTGAGGATCGTTATGAAAACCTCGAACGGTTTATGGCCGAACCTGGCGTGATTATGGTGGCGACCATCGCTTTTGGCATGGGGATTGATAAGCCCGATATCCGCTTTGTGTATCATGTAAATCTGCCGTCTTCGATGGAGGCTTATTATCAAGAAATCGGGCGTGCGGGTCGCGATGGGCAACCTGCTGAAACGGCGCTTTTATTTGGCTTGGACGATATCCGTATGAGACGCCAGTTCATCCAAAATGACGGCAGTGAGCGCGACCATCAAATGCGGGAGTTCAAACGTCTGGATGCTTTGATTGGCTATTGTGAAACCAGTAAATGCCGCAAGCAGGCTCTCCTAAATTATTTTGGCGAGACGGTGCCACCCTGCGGAAATTGCGATAATTGCTTAAATCCACCGCAACAAGTCGATGCCACCAAAGCGGCCAGAGCGATCTTTGACTCGATTGCTGAAACGGGCCAACGCTTCGGTGCATCGCATATTGTCTCCGTCGCGCGGGGCGAAGATACAGACCGTATTCAGCAATTTAATCATCACACTTTGGGGGCCTTTGGTGCAGCGAAGGACATCGGTAAAGCCTTCCTGCAGGCGCTTATTCGTCAAGCTGTCGCGCGGGGTCTCTTAGGCATGGATATATCGCGTTACGGCGCACTCACACTTTCCCCAGAAGCAAATATCATTCGTGACGGCCAAGGTGATTTTATGATGCGTCCACCAATCAAGTCAGCCGGAAAAGCCGAACGTAGAGCCCAAGCGTTAAAACAAGTGGACATGTCTGACAGCGATCAGGGTCTATTGATCAAGTTAAAAGCTTTGCGCTCAGACTTTGCGCGGTCTTTAGGTAAGCCTGCCTTTGTCGTTTTTTCCGATGCAACGCTCATGGATATGGTCGCGAAGAAACCTAAGACACGAGATGACATGCTCAATGTCTCTGGCGTGGGGGAAACAAAATATATGCGGTTTGGCGAAGCCTTTTTGGATATAACCGCGGACGCTTAACGCGCTCACGTGAACGAATTACTCTGTATGTCTTTATCGACTAGTACTGCCGCCGTGATTTGCCCGTAAATATTCACACAACTTCGCATCATGTCGGATATTCTATCCACACCAAGAATAAGAGCGAGTCCAGTCACGGGGACGCCGATGGCGTCTAGGGCGGGGCCATCGTCACTACCCCCGATGACGGCACAGGGGCCGCAGTCAAAGACACAAGAAATGTTGCAAACACAATGGCGCCTGCTGCGCGTAAGGCGATCGGGACATTATAAACATGGAAAAGATAATGGCCGCGCCTTGGACTAAACCCCACCCCAGTTTCGTGGGTCGCCTAAGCGGGCAATGCTCACAAATATAACGGAGATGACCAAAGGTATGACAACCATTTTAACGGCGTTGATAAATATTTTACACCAGAGGTGCTGACTCTCTTGCGATCGTTTTTAAGAGTTCGTTATCTGTCATCGCCGCGCTGAGACCAATCGTGAGCCCCAGAAGAAGTCCAATTGTGATAAGCTTATTCAGCATTTAATCGCCCCAAGTCAAAAGTCTCGACTGGAGCCATTGGGTAGGCCTTATAAAAAAAGCGCCTCATGCGGGCGCTTTTCTTGAACATATACGTCGTTTCTACTGTAAACGCTTGCGTGATGTTGGGGAGGGGCCAAGCGCTTTGGTGTTGCTAGAGGCACCGCGGCGTCGGCTAGGCTGATAGGCAACGCGGGAATGGGCGATGCAATAAGGCTCATCCGGATCTGTCTTGCGACCGCAGAAACGGAAATCAGATGTTGACGGGTCGCCAATCGGCCATTTGCACATATGGTCTGTAATCGTTAGAATAGTCGCAAATTCGCCATTGGACATTTTCTTGGCTTCCAGAGGCGGGGGTGCCGGGACAGACGCAGCGGCGACAACCTGCTCTGGTGTGCGCGGTGCAGAAGGTGCGCGCGGTGTTCGTGGCTTGGGTGCCACAGAAGGAGACGCAGCTTTGGCGGTCGTCTTTTGCTTTGGCCGAGAGGGTTTCGCACGACCTGAAAGGCCAAGACGGTGAACCTTACCGATGACGGCATTACGTGTGACTTCGCCAAGCTCTTTGGCGATTTGACTTGCCGATAAGCCTTCGGCCCATAATTTCGTTAATGTTGCGACGCGGTCTTCTGTCCAAGCCATGTGTATGTCCTTCAAAACCATATTTGCGGCCAAAAAGCCGTGAATACTACATATTGTGTGTTTTAGAGAGGTAAACCCATCTCATCCCCAATATAAGGTAGCCCTAACAGATAGAACCTCAACCCAAAGAGCACAGTTCTCCACAAGTAATGACGCGAAGAGATGAGATAAGCTGTGGATGAGATTCGGGAGTGCAGAAACCCAAAAGCGTAAAATGTTCTGTAAGCCTATTGGGCGGTAGCTAACTCGGTTTTACGAGGAATATCACCGACAAGGTAACTACTGATCACAGGTTCAAAGTTTCGTAGCCGAACAATCCGTAACTTATCTTCACGCGTTTTAATGCCGAACTCTTCCAGATTGTTATTGGTCTTTTCAACCCATTCTATATTGCCGGCTTTTTTTGCGCAGGCCCCAACAATTAAATTCGACACAACTGAGTATTTTGAATAGCTTTTCAAACAAGTTTCGAAACTGTTCTCTGGTGTGTTGTGCATAAGTGCATAAGCGGCATCAATCACATAAATGGAATCGTCCCGATCTTTTAAAAGTCGCTTGACTTGGTCTGAAATAGATTTTGCTTTGTCCCAGTCTCCGAGATTGAAACCATAATGAATTGCGGCTGACATCATGACAATCGCGTGCGCATTATATTTCGCTTCAGCGATAGACAGTATGTTTCCAAGTTCGCCCACAATATAATCTTCTTTCTGGGCTTCATATGACATTCTGGCCATGATCATCTCGGCACTATTAACCCAGTCATCCCCCACATGACCGAAAATTGAAATGGCTGCTTTTAGAGGGGCTTCGCTTGTTATTTCCCGCTTTGCCCGCACCTGTTCAAGATAACCTGCTGCTAGGCCGCCATAATTATCTAGTGGTGCCAAGCCAGAGTTTATTGATATCTCAAGACAGTCCAATGCGCTCTCATAATCTTCCGCCTTGTCAGAGTCGAAGGAGTCATACATTTGAATCAAGCATCTGAAATTATCGCGAGCGACCTCTGAACCCCACTCTTTCGTCAGCGCTTTTCGGGCAATCGTACCATAGGGCTTTACAACTTCATTTACCGATTTAACGATGTCGAAATAGAGGTCTTCCGTCGGTCCGTTAAGAGGCCTTGAAATCTGGTCGAAACTAATTTGTGATGTCGGGTAGTTTGAAGACAGGCTTAGGCTGACATTGAGATCTGTTGAGTTTTCTAAAACTAAATACTCAAGCGTAAAGGAAGGGGCATAGGCTCCGTCGCAGTTTGTGGGCTGTTCTATATAATTGAGACTCGTATGCTGAGAGAGTGTTGAGCGAATGGCGCGATCAGTATATTTTTGCATATCTGAGTTTGTCCCTATGTTCTCAGTAAAAACATTAGGGCGATTAGTTGCGCATTGGCTTGGCGTATTCCCTGTAATCATCATTCGAAAGATTGTAGGTGTGGCTAAGCCTGCAATGAATAGGGCGCCGCCTATAATTGAGAAAAAGGCAAATTTCTTTGCTCTTGTCTTTGGCGCACCAATTTTTGGAACGACTTTTTTCTCTTGTACAATTATTTGATAGCTTGCACGAGGAATCTGTAAGTCATAATTCGAGGGCGTGGCGTTATAATTTTTCAAATTAGACCGCAATCTGTGCATCTCGACGCGGACAATACTGTCAGTCGTTGGGTCGAAGTCCTCAGAACGGTCCAATATATCTACAGCGATCATATATTGGGAGATCGCTAAGTGTCTCTGATTGAGCGACTCAGTCAGTAAAAATTCAAAGAGTTTCATCTGACGCTGTGACTGTCCAAGACAGCCTGAAGCCCTTACATCTTCAATTATGGTCTCAGCATCAAATATATTTCCATGTATCATAATTTACCTTCAACCATACGAACATACTGATATATTTCAGAAAAAATAGAAGTTTTAACAAATTTGTAACAAATTTAGACGCGTTCGAACTTCAATTACAGAAACCAGCTGTCACTTTAGAATTTGAATTTGGGAGGCATAGTTTTCGAATTGTGTAGACCTTAAAACGCTTGAGACTTAAAGCTTGTTCTGGCCAGTGCCCCGGCCAAACAGATTATAAAAAGTCAACACTCCCAAATTCAAATTCTTTCATGACGCGATATTATCCGAACAATGACGATTGCCGTCGCCAACGAACAGGCGTAAGCCGTTTTTATGTCTGATATGTCCAACCTTGCTTCTGATGTTACACCGAATGCGCGCCGCTTTGGGGCGGTGAATTGGATGGGGCTTTGGACGCTTTACAAAAAAGAGTGCAAGCGCTTTTTGAAGATTTGGATTCAAACGCTTTTGGCGCCGATTGTCTCCAACCTGCTTTACATGACGGTTTTTGTGCTCGCTTTTGCTGCACTACGAGATGACCCGTCAGCATTCATTGCTTTTCTTGCGCCGGGTCTGATTATGCTGGGTATCCTGAATAATGCCTCAGGCAATAGCTCCTCATCCGTTATGCAGAGCAAATTGATGGGTACAATTAGTGACTTGCTGATGACTCCGCTCGCCTATTACGAAGTCGCATTGGGCTGGATTGGCGGCGCAGCGACACGGGGTATTGTGGTCGCGATTTCGACGGGGCTGGCGCTCTCCTTTTTTGCGCCTCTTATCCCTTTGCATGTTTGGGCGATTGTCTTCTTCGCCGTCTCAGCGGCCCTCATGATGGGCATGGTAGGAGTCTTAACAGGCATGTGGGCTGAGAAGTTTGACCAACTGGCCGTCGTCAATCAATTTGTGATTTTACCGCTCTCATTTTTGTCAGGTACCTTTTACAAAATAGACGTGTTGCCGGAAACGTTCCAAAATCTCATCCAATTTAACCCGCTCTTTTACCTGATTGATGGATTTCGTTACGGATTTCTAGGAGAGGCCGACAGCAATATCATGATAGGTGTTGCCTTTATCAGCGCCATCAATATTGTCTTGTTCATTGCCGTCTTGTTGGTGCTTCGCGCAGGCTGGCGGATCAAATCATAATAAGAGTTTATCATGGCCGAAGGCGACCACCTCTATAACACTTACATGCCACCCCCGCAGGAATTTGTCCGCGGAGAGGGTGCTTATCTCTACACAGAAAATGGCGACAAATATCTCGATTTTATCGCAGGCATTTCTGTCAACTGCTTGGGTCACAACCATCCTGCGCCCAAAGCGGCACTGATCGAACAGGCGAATAAGGTCTGGCATCTCTCAGGCATGTTCCAATTGCCCGAAGCCAAAAAACTCGCGAAGAAATATTGCGATGCGCTACCATTTGCGGATAAAGTCTTCTTCACCAATTCAGGCGCCGAAGCGTTGGAATGTGCGATGAAAACGGCGCGGCGTTATCATTATGATAAAGGTGATGTCGATCGTTATGACATTATCGGTTTCCAAGGCGCCTTTCACGGCCGCACATTTGCGACGATTAATGCGGCGGGTAACCCGAAATATGTTAAAGGTTTCGGCCCACTACTCCCCGGCTTTATCAATCTACCGTTCGGCGACCACGAAGCGTTGAAAGAGGCCATAGGCCCGACAACGGCGGCGATCCTCGTAGAGCCTGTCCAAGGTGAGGGCGGCTTGCGCCCGTTGCCAGAAGTCTGCCTGCGGGGCTTGCGCGAAATGTGTGATGAACACGGTATTCTCCTCATCTATGACGAAGTGCAATGCGGCGCAGGACGCACAGGCAAGCTTTTTGCGCATCAATGGGCTGAAAATGCAGAGCCCGATATTATGGCGGTCGCCAAGGGTGTCGGTGGCGGTTTCCCGCTTGGCGCCTGTCTCGCGCGCGAAGAGGTCGCGGCCTGTATGGTGCCCGGCACACATGGCTCGACCTATGGCGGGAATCCACTGGCAACAGCTGTCGGGAATGCGGTCTGGGACGAGATTTCCAAACCGGAATTCCTCGACCAAGTCGTGCGTGTGTCCAACTTCCTTAAACAACAATTTGAGAGCCTCAAGGATGAGTTCCCTGATGTTGTTGTTGAACTACGCGGCAAAGGCCTTCTCTGCGGGATGCAGCTTAAAAAGCCGGCCGTTGAAGTCCGTAAAATGATGCTGGATCGTGGCATGCTCGGCGGCAGTGCAGGAGAGAATGTCCTACGTCTGGCCCCACCGCTCGTCATCACCGAAGACCACGTCCGCGAGGCAGTCGGCATCATGCGCGAATGTTTCAAAGAGGCACAAAGCCTCGAGGATTTCGTTGAAACTTAATTATCGTCATGACATTGACAACAAGAACAAAAGGGCCAACCGTTAAACTGGCCCTTTTTCAGGGTATTACTTAAGCGCCTTTGCCTCGGCCATTTTGACTTTGTGATAGGTCGTCACTGGAGCCAGATCGGCGCTCTCTACAAATTGAGTGATCATATCGCTCAGACATTCGTCTCTCGTCATCCATTTCCCATCGGCGTCGATACCGGGGTTTTCGCGACAGGCCTTTTTCGCTTTTTTCTCGATCATGGCATAGACTTTCTCAACGCCCGTTTTTGATTGTGTCAGGCTTTTGTCAAACCGTACGGTATATCGTGTTGTGGTAATGTCCGTGGCTTGTGCCATCATGGGGATTGAAACCACGAGCATTGCAAAGGTGGCCGCTGTCTTGACAGCTATAGATTTTAAGTCAAAAGATTGTGTGTGATCGATAAGCATTGTCAGATCCTTTCGTATAATGCTTGTTTCACTTGGCGGTGAGGTGGCAGCCTCGCCGCTTTCGTGTTTGTGGGTTACATCCGTAACGCGCCATCTATCTCTAGACATTTTTTCGAAATATGGGTGCGGAAACACGATTTGAACGAATTTAAACAGAGCCTTGCTTAAAAATTGAAAGAGCTTTTTCTGTTTTGCCTCAAATTTGTGGGACGACCCGACAATCAATCTGTCAATCTTAACCTAGGCGTGAATTTACGTATGTTGATTAAAAAGAGAGGTCGGTTTTGTGACCCTATCACGACAACTCATATCGTTTGTCATTATGGGCTTTGCAGAAAAACAGAGCGGGTTTGAGAATATGCAAGGCTTACAAATTTACACTTCTTGTGACGTAAATAACGCCCATTTTTGAGGCAAAATATATGTTTTCAAACCCGCCTGACCTCGTTAGTGAAGTGTTTTAGCTGTTGAGACATATATAATGCCGAAGCATTTCCTCTCCCTTTCTGACCTTACCCAATCCGATTTGCGGGCGATTCTGGATGATGCCCATGCGATGAAGAAGGCCCGTGAGGGTCTAGCCAAAGGCGCCCCTGACCCGGATGCGGCGCTGCCCGGACATACGCTCGCGCTGATATTTGAAAAATCCTCGACGCGCACGCGTTTCTCTTTTGATATGGCCATGCGCCAATTGGGCGGCAGTTCCATCACGGCGACCAGTAATGACATGCAGCTCGGCAGAGGCGAGAGCATCGCCGATACGGCGCGTGTGCTGTCTCGCTTTGTCGATGGCATCATGCTCCGCGCCAACAGCCACGCAACCCTGATAGAGCTCGCGCAGAATGCCGAGGTCCCCGTCATTAACGGCCTGACCGATTACAATCACCCGTGCCAGATCATGGCCGACTTAATGACGTTGGAGGAGAAATCCAACAAACCGCTGTCAGAGATGACCCTCTCTTGGATTGGCGACGGCAATAATGTGTTGGTGAGTTTCGTGAACGCGGCGGCACAGCTCGGCTATACACTGCGTATCTCAAGCCCCGAAGGCTACCGCGTCAAAGGTCAAACGCTCGAAGCCGCCCGCGCCAAAGGGGCCAACATCCAAGCCGACCTGACCCCGCAAGAGGCGGCAGCGGGTGCGGATGCGCTCATCACCGATTGTTGGGTCTCGATGGGCGATACGGATAGGGCAGAGCGCCTCGCCGCATTCCCGCCTTATCAGATTGATGAAGCCCTGTTGAAAACGGCCGCGCCCAACGCGACCTTCCTCCATTGCCTCCCCGCTTACCGCGGACAAGAAATGACGGAAGCCGTGCTAGAGGGCAATCAAAGCGCCGTCTGGGACGAAGCCGAAAACCGCATGCACGCGCAAAAGGCCGTAATTAAGTGGTGTTTTAATTAGGGTGTATTTATCCTCATTGCCGACATTAGCCTCAGAGGCCGTTGTCGCCCAAAAATAAGTACGGAGTATAATGGATTAACATTTGCCATTGTTGGATAACCGCCCGCAATTATTGCTCTGTCAACTCGGTCAAACTTAGGAGTTTTGTGTTAGCCAATCACTCACCACATTGCAGAAATCGTTAAATTCAAGCTCTTCAGGTTCCAGTTCGAGCTCATGGCAAATATCAGGCAACTGTTTTAGAAAAATATCGTACCGGCGGCTCAATGCCCTGTATGCTGGAATTGTTTTTCTTTTCGAAACACTTTTCAACCAATTCCGTATCGCCTTAATTGCTGTGCTAGGGTCATCATTGTGGGATTGAATATCTTGTCCTGCAATATCGGATATAAATTTTTGGAACCGGTACGGTTCACGGTCCAATACAGTATATCGTTTCTTTTCGTGAGTTTCGGAGCCGTATTTTTTTGCTCCAATAAATAGCCCAAGCTCCAAAGGCATATTGAAACGTGGTAAACCGTTCTGTTCGCATAGCTCAGTGCAGCTAATGTCATGAATACCGTATCTGCAACTTTCTATGATTCGTATTATCTTGTCGATACGTACCTCTCCCGAGTCTCGTTCTTCGAGTGCGCATCTGGCTACAAAACCACAATCGAAGACAGCAAATACAAGTGCATGGAACATTGGTCGATATTTAACGTCGAAAGGACAATTGATAAAAACATTATTAGTTGAGTCCATCACGTGATTATTTCTTTTTCGAAGAAACTGTTTTAACTGCAGAACTAACTCGCTTCTTACTTATCGAGCCTTTTTTTGCTGGCGGTTTAACTATCCTCCCCTGACTTCCAGATAGAATTTTTGCAGCTTTGGAACGTTGGGCTTTAGTCGTAGATGGATTAGATAAAGTCTTTGCCGCAGTCGATAGCCTATTCTTCTTCGCTACGGCTGCTTGATTCAAAGTTTTGCCAGCAGTCGACATTTTGGCTTTGCTAGCTGTTCCTCTAGAGAGTGTCTTAGCCGCACTTGAAACACTTTTTTTCGTCGTTCTAGATTTTGCCATAGTTATCTCATACGCATATTTACAACTCAGATTATACATCCTTTTTGACAATTTAAAACTATTTCTCATTTCCGCTTTGCCCCCTGAATGCTCGTTAGCTTGAAAGGCGGTATGTCCCGTTCCGAGCCA
>CAYGTR010000010.1:0-80144 GCA_964352855.1 uncultured Algimonas sp.
CGTTTCATAGTGCCTATGCCGTGTTCGGCGGATATTGACCCGCCGAGATCGTCGACGATGTCGAAGACGGCGTTGGAGATGTTTTGCCATTGCGCGAGGAATGTTTCACGGTCCATCGCTTTGGGTTGGGCGATGTTGTAGTGGATATTCCCATCGCCGAAATGGCCGAAGCCGACGGGGCGGCAGTCCTTTACGACCTCTTGCATTTTGGCATCGGCGCGGGTGAAAAATTCGGGAATTTTATCGACGGGGACGGTGATGTCTTGCTTGACAGACCCGCCCAAGAATTTCTGCCCTGCGCTCATATGTTCACGGATGGAGAGGATGTCCGCCGCTTGCGTTTCATTCTGTGCAATCACGGCGTCGATGACTTTTTCCGCTTCAAACGCCTTGCCGAGGAGGTCTTCGGCCAGAGCCATGCCTTCGGCCTCCGTATCGACTTCCCAGTCACAGAGCAGATACCATGGATGAGCCGCGTCAAACGGGTCGCGCACAGTGTCAAAATTATCGACAACAGCGCGGTAGCCAATGGCGGGCATCACTTCAAACATGGCGAGACGTCCGCTCGCGCGTAAGTCTTCGAGGAGAGACACAGCCGCCGCCGCACTGTTGAGGGCTATCAGCGCCCGTTGCACATAGCCGGGTTTCGGGAAGAGCTTAAGCGACGCTGCCGTAATAATACCGAGCGTGCCTTCTGCGCCCAGAAATAAACGATTGAGGTCATAGCCCGTATTGTCTTTGCGAAGGTTTGTCAGTCCGTTGAAAATTTCACCGTTGGGCAAGACGGCTTCAACGCCGAAAACCAGTTCTTTGGTCGTGCCATATTTCAAGACATGGTTCCCGCCCGCATTGGTCGAGAGGATTCCCCCGACCGTGCAACTGCCTTGGCTGGACAGGGTCATGGGAAATTTGCGGTTTGCCTCATTCGCGGCATCGAGCACATTCTGTAAAATCGCACCTGATTCCACGATCATATTATTGGCGGTGGTATTGATCTCGCGGATTTGAGTCATGTGCTTCATCGATATCAGCACTTCACCCATGGGCGTGTTCCCGCCGACGAGACCTGTATTCCCGCCTTGGGGCATAATTGCGATTTTATATTGCGCGCAGAGTTTGACGGCGTCTGCGACATCTTGCGTGCAGCGCGGGGTGAGCATCAGCGGCGTATTGCCGAAATATTTATCTCGCCATTCAGACAGGTGCGGTGCGATAATATCTGTGTCTTGCGTCCAGCAGTTTTCGGGTAGCGCTTGTTTTAGCGCTTCGATTTTTTGATCCTCTGTCATGCCTCTATGCCCCAACGTTTGAAGGCTTTGGCGGGTAGGGCGCCTTGGCGCAGAATTTGCGGCGGATCCTCGGCGAGCGTGACAATGGTGGAGGGCATGGCTTCTTCGCAATCAGGGCCGAGCCACATCGCATCGACATCCATACCGACGGCCTTATTGGCCTCTTGTGCTGTGACCGGGTCTTTACCGCCGGAACGGTTTGCACTGGTCAGCGCGACGGGATAAGCCGCGCCGCGATAGATGATTTTGTCTCGCCAGTCTGTTTCGGGGCAGCGTATGGCAATGGTTGGCTCGCCCTTAGAATTGGTTGAATACATTTGTGGGGCGAGGCGGTTGAAGAAATCCGGCTCCGCTGCGGGCAGGACGAGTGTGAGCGGCCCCGGCCAATGTTTTTTGGCCATGCTGATCGCTTTACGCGAAAATTTTCCGTAATATTTGGCGTGGTCAAGATTTGTCACACACAGCGCCAAAGGTTGATCAAAGTCGCGACCTTTGATACCGTAAAGGCGGTTGATCGCCTCGGGTCTGTCAGCCCGCGCCGCCAAGCCATAGACCGTTTCTGTCGGCAGAATAACCACACCGTCATAATGCAGGACGTCAAGAACTTCTTTCGGGGTACTCACGTCAAACGGCTCAGTCTTGCGCTTCGTTGAACTCGGTTTCGATACGCAGCGTCATTTTATCGCCGATATTGGCCAAGCGAATAAGATAATCCATGCCAAAGTCTGAGCGCATAAATTCTGTGGTCGCCGAAAATCCAAGCGTTTGTCCGGGTTTGCCAAAGCTCTTGCCGGCGCCGTTAAAGACTGTGTCTAGCGTCACGGGTTTTGTGACACCGCGTAAGGTCAGATTGCCTGTAATCAGACCGGTTGTTTCTCCGGTGATTTCTATCGACGTGGAAACAAAACGGATGTCCGGATAGGTATCGGCGTCGAGATAGTTGCCGCTTGTCGCAATCGTTTCATCGAAATTGGGCAAGCCTGTATTGACGCTTTTGGGATCAATACGAATATCAACACGGCTGTTTTGCGGATTTTGTGGGTCATAGTCCAGTGCCCCTGAAATATTATCGAATCGCGCCGTATAATTCGACAGGCCTGCATGAGACAGTGACCAAACAACGCTCGTATGGGTCGGATCGAGGATATAATTGCCGGAAGGGGCTGCGAGAGGGGATTGCACCGGCGGTGTGGCGCATCCGGTTAAAACAGCGAAGGCAGTGAATGATAATAAAATATGTTTCATACCTTCATATACGCATCCTCGGGCATAATGGGAACCAAATTCCGGTGATCTTGGCGATACACAACTGCGTGTATCCGTCGTGTCGGGTCATTTCTGACTTGATAAGGTGTGCGTGTCGCGGCATTGGACACAAAATGACGCACGACTCTCATATCAAAACTTTGCCTGACACACAGGATGACGACCGGACTCCGACGTTGAAGCAAAAAGTCATATCAGAAATCAAATTCTTCACGGGTTTGTTCGCTTTTATATTGGCCATGATGACCCTTGTCTGGGGGCATTTCAAAATCCCGAGTGAAAGCATGTTGCCGACACTGGAAGTCGGGGATCACCTTTATGTCTCCAAATTTGCCTATGGCTATTCGCGCCATTCCTTGCCTTTTATGCTGCATAAGCTGCCAGTGCCAGATGGGCAAATTTTCTCACGCCTGCCAAAGCGCGGGGATGTGGCCGTGTTCCGAAATCCGAAAAATGACATTATCATGATTAAACGCGTTATCGGCTTGCCGGGCGACCGCGTGAAAGTTGTAAATGGTCAACTTTATTTGAACGGCAATGAAGTGGGGCGTGAGGCTGTCACAAATTACCTATACCGTGAACATAAAGGCCGCGTTGTCGGTGTCGATGTCTATGCTGAGAAATTGCCCGGACAAGAGGAAGAGCATTTGATCTATGAGGTCACAGATCAAGGCAATTTGGACAATACAGAAACTTTTATTGTGCCGGAGCGCCATGTTTTTTTTATGGGCGATAATCGGGATAATTCGACGGATAGCCGCGCACCGGAAGGGCCCGGATTTGTGCCGCAAGAAAATCTCATGGGGCGGGCTGATTTGATGATGTTTTCGTTTAAGCGTTGTAAAACAGAAGAGGGGCTTCGCTGCCCACCTCGACGTTTTGCCAAAGGCCTCTGAATATGACAGAGGGGCAACAAGTCGATACGCTTGTCATTGCGCGCCATGGCAAACCTGCCTTGTCGCGTAAAGTCTATATGACATGGCGTGGCTATCGCGACTGGTGGGGCCGCTATGATGAAGGCGGGATCGTGCCTGGCCAGAAAGTGCCGCAAAAATTACTCTACTGGGTGGATAAGGCCGATGTTATTATTTCCAGTCCTTTAAAGCGCTCTGTTGAGAGTGCTGAATTGGCTTCGGGCCGTGCCGTGGATTTCACGGATGTGCGTTTGATTGAGGCGGCGCTGCCTCCGCCTCATATTTGGAATCTCAGATTCCGCCCAAAGACATGGGGAACCTTATCCCGTATTGTTTGGTATTGGGGCTGGCCCGACGATATGGAAAGCCATGGGGTAGCCCGTGCTCGCGTGAACGTGATGTGTGATGTCTTGGCGGAACATGCGGCAGGCGGAAAAATTGTCTATGTCTCGGCGCATGGATGGATTAATCGTATGCTCAAAGGGTCGTTGAAAAAGCGCGGCTGGAAAATGAAGTCGCAAAACGGCGATTTGCATTGGTCATTTCGCCGTTTTGAAAGACCATCAGATTACAGAGGTTAAGCTATGGCAGAGACGCCAATCAAAAATATGTCCTTTGAAGACGCGCTAAAAGAGTTGGAAGGTATTGTGCAGCGCTTGGAGCGCGGCGATGCACCCTTAGAAGAGAGCATCACCATTTACCAACGCGGCGCCGCCCTGAAAGCGCATTGCGATGCCAAACTCAAAGACGCACAGATGAAAGTCGAAAAAATTGTGCTGGACGCAAACGGCAAAGCTGGAACAGAGCCGTTTGACGGGTGATCTTGACGTTATGTCTGATTTCAAAACTCAACTCTCTACCGTCGCCTCTGACGTTGAAACAGCCCTGTCGCGCCTCTTGCCTGTGCCTTCAGGCGAACATGGTGTTATCGCCGAAGCGATGCGTTATGCCGCTTTGGGTGGAGGGAAGCGTTTGCGGCCTTTTTTGGTGATCGAGACGGCGCGGATGATGGGGGGTGACTTAGACAATGCGATGATAGTGGGCTGTGCCCTCGAGTGTTTGCATGTTTACAGCCTCGTGCATGACGATCTGCCCTGTATGGATGACGATGATATGCGGCGCGGGCGTCCGACCGTGCATAAAGCCTATGACGAAGCCATAGCGGTGTTGGCGGGCGATGGTTTGTTGACCCACGCTTTTGCGCTTTTGGGGTCAGATGCCGCGCACTCAGATGCTGAAATTCGCGTCAAACTAGTTTGTGAGCTGGCAGAAAAAAGCGGCGTACCGGGTATGATTGGCGGGCAGGTGATAGATATCACTGTGTCTGAGACAGACCGGGACGAAGACCTCATCACACGCTTACAAGCCATGAAAACGGGCGCTTTGATTGACTATGCCGTGCGCGCAGGCGGCTTAATCAGCGGTGCCGACACAGCGCAGCTCGAATCGCTCTCGGCTTACGCCCGCGATATGGGCCTCGCCTTCCAGATTCAGGACGATATTCTCGATGTTGATGGCGATGCAACGCTTATGGGCAAGGCTGTCGGCAAGGACGAAAACCTTGGTAAAGCTACATTTGTGTCACTCTTAGGCCTACAAGAGGCGAAAGATAAAGCATATGAATTGGGGATAGCGGCTAAAGGGCACCTTGCCCCGTTCGGTGAAAAAGCGCAGACCCTGAAAGAGACTGTGGATTTTGTGCTCCAAAGGCGTCATTAGTTCACGGCTAAGCGTGCGAATAAGGAATATTCTACATGGTGAACACACCTTTGTTGGACACGGTCAAAACCCCCACGGATATGAAGGGGTTTTCTCGCGATCAATTGAAACAACTTGCGGATGAATTGCGGGCCGAAGTAATTGACGCGGTCTCTGTCACGGGCGGGCATCTGGGCGCAGGGTTGGGCGTTGTTGAATTAACCGTCGCTATCCATGCTTTGTTTGATACGCCGCATGATAAACTTATTTGGGATGTCGGCCACCAATGCTATCCGCATAAGGTTCTGACGGGGCGGCGGGATCGCATCCGTACGTTGCGCAAAGGCGGCGGGTTATCCGGATTTACCAAACGCGCAGAAAGTGAATATGACCCGTTCGGTGCGGCGCATAGCTCGACCTCGATTTCCGCGGGTATGGGTTTTGCCACGGCACGGGATTTGGCAGGCAAAGAAGGCCATGTGATTTCTGTCATCGGTGACGGGTCGATTACGGCCGGTATGGCTTATGAAGCGATGAACAATGCGGGTGCAACAGACTCCCGTCAAATTGTGATTTTGAATGATAATGATATGTCGATTGCGCCCCCTGTCGGTGCGATGAGCCATCTCTTGGCGCGTACGGTCAGCTCTGGTGGCTATCAAGCCCTGCGCGGTGCCGCGAAATCTATGGTCAGCCATGCGCCCCGGCCCATAAAAGCAACGGCCAAAAAGACCGAAGAATATACGCGCGGTATGTTTACGGGCGGGACGTGGTTTGAAGAGCTAGGGTTCTTTTATGTTGGCCCCGTCGATGGCCATGATTTGGACGCTCTTATTCCCGTTTTGGAAAACGTCAAGAAAATGAAAGACGGCCCTGTTCTCGTCCATGTTGTGACAGAAAAAGGCAAGGGTTACGCCCCGGCAGAAGCCGCCGCTGATAAATATCACGGCGTGAGCAAATTTAACGTTGTCACAGGCGAGCAGAGCAAGTCCATTCCCAACGCGCCGAGCTATACCTCTGTTTTCGGTCATCAACTGGTCAAACAGGCCGAAAAAGACGAAAAAATCGTCGGCATCACCGCCGCGATGCCGGGCGGAACCGGTATGAATATTTTTGGCAAGAGTTTCCCGAACCGCATGTTTGATGTGGGGATTGCGGAACAACACGCTGTGACATTCGCAGGGGGATTGGCGGCGGATGGATTCAAGCCGTTTTGTGCGATTTATTCGACCTTCTTACAGCGCGGCTATGACCAAGTTGTCCATGATATTGCCATTCAAAACCTACCTGTGCGTTTCGCGTTGGACCGTGCCGGATTAGTTGGCGCAGATGGCCCGACACATGCAGGCGCATTTGATATTGCATATTTGGGATGCTTGCCGAACTTTACGCTTATGGCCGCGGCGGACGAGGCAGAACTTGCCCGTATGGTCGCAACGGCTGTTGGGCATGATAGCGGGCCGATCGGCTTCCGTTATGCGCGCGGTGAAGCCACTGGTATTGAGATTCCGGAAAACCCGCAGCCGCTCGAAATCGGTAAGGGCCGCATCATGAAAGAGGGTTCGCGCGTCGCAATCCTCTCTTATGGCACACGTCTGGCCGAGGCCATGACGGCAGCTGAACAATTAGACGTGCAGGGACTGTCGACAACTGTTGCCGATGCCCGTTTTGCGAAACCTTTGGATAAGGATTTGGTGCGTCGTTTGGCGGATGAGCATGAAGTCTTGATCACAATCGAAGAAGGCTCTGTCGGTGGCTTCGGGGCCTTTGTTCTGCATGAATTGGCCGACAGTGGGCGTCTGGATAATGGGTTGAAAATTCGGACGATGACCTTGCCAGATTGTTTCATTGATCAAGATACACCTGAGAAGATGTATAAACAAGCGGGACTGGATGCCAACGCAATTGTTGAAACTGTGTTTAAAGCTTTGGGCCAAGAATTTAATGCGCAGATGAATTTGGCTTAAAATCAAACCAACCTACACACCACAGCCTCACTAACCTTGGATGAGGTCTTTTTGTTTAGAAAGACCATCGCTCATATATTTCATGAGTGCTTGAACTTTGGGACTGGAGCGGAGGTCGGGATGAGTCAGAACCCAAAGTCCATAAATGTGTGTCGAGGCTTGATCATCAAGCCTGACTAAACCAGGGTCAGAATCTGCCATGAAGCAGGCGGTTCGTGACAAGCCAAAGCCGTTCTTTATAGCCAGAAATTGCGATTGTATATCATGTATTACCAATGCGACGGGCGCGTCGGGGTAACGTGTTTTGGATATCCAGTCTGTTTCTTCATTGGCTGTTATCCAGTGGTAATTTTCCGGGGGCGTCTCTTTCAGATAGGTTCGGCTTACATAATGATTGATGCCGACCATACATATTTGTCGGCCTATTAAATGGTCAGGGGGGCTGGCTTGGCCGCGAATAACAACATCCGCCTCGCCACGATCCAAATTTGCTAGCTGGTCCGTGCCCGTGACTGACAACTCTATCCCGGGATAGTCTCGAATAAAGGCCCCGATTTCATCCAGTAAAAGATATTGAAAAACGGCTCGCGGAATAGACAGACTGAGCGGTCCGGATAGGCTTTCGCCGGAACGCCTCTGAATACGCGTTGCGGTATAGTCCAATTTTTCCATGCGCTCCGCCAGCGCCACGCGTTCCAGGCCATAGGGCGTCGCGCGATAGGCACGGCCCTGTCGTTCGAAAACGGGGGAGGGCTCGCGCTCTTCGAGAGCCGAAAGGCGTCGGGCAATCGTTGTATGGGTTACGCCTAACGCATCGCCTGCCGCCCTGAGTGTACCTGACCGATGGAGCGTTAAAATTAATCTGTGATCGTCCCAATCTCGCATAATATATTGTAACGAATTTGCGCCAAAGCTGCAAGAATTCTCGCATTTATAATAATTATTGGTGCGATTATGAAAGATAATTCAACTTATTTCAAAGGATGTCTAAAAATGAAATTTTCTTTTCCCTTACTGGCCTCGGCCTGCATTGCCGCAACGCTTGCTTTATCTGCCTGTGCAGCGGTAACTCAGTCTGAGATCATAAAGTCATCGACAGAGGTTGGCTCACTTAATCTGGATTTAAAAGCGGGTCAGGTGCTTCAACTGGCCTTGGTTCGCGCAAAGGAAGGTGAGGCTGCCCAAGCCGTGCGGCAGAGATATTTCCAAACCGCTATTCCTTATGCGGAAAGTTTGGGGGATGAATTTCTAGGTAATTTGCGTATTGAAAACACGATCATCGGAGAGAATAAGCCGACGGCAATCGCAATGTATGCTTTTCCGGATGAAGCAGCACAGCAAGCGTTTCAGAGCAGCCCGGATTGGCCTGAATATGAACGTATGCGGCGCGAGGGGTGGGATGAGCTCCATGTCTTTTCAACAACCTTGGTGTCCGACATGCAGCTTAAATTCGTTCCGTCTAAAAATTACACATTGGCGGCCGCTTGGACGCGACCGGATACTTTAGACGATTATCAACGCTATCTTGATGGTATCGAGTCGGATTTTGGTGAAATTGGAGCGCGATATGTGGCGCAATTTAAAGGTATCAATCTGCAATCCCAGACTGATGAAGGCGGGGACCCCTCACAGTTGACGTTTGTAGAATGGTCAGGGGCGCCTGATTTAAAGGGCCTTCAGCAAACTACAGGTTATAAAGAGAACTCAAAATACTTCACAAAGGCGATGACGCGTTTCGACTTTTACTGGCTGACTGTCCCAAAGCCGTCATGATTGGAAAAGGGTTTCGACACGGCGTTTGAAATCTATTATCGGTGCGTTATGCGCGCCGATCAATATCTCGTCACCCACTGCCACTACGACTCACGTGCGCGGGCGCAGTCTGCGATTAAAGCGGGTAAGGTTTGGGTGAATGGCGCACCTGTTCACAAAGCCTCCCAAAATATTCCTGACGGGGCCGTCGTCATCGCTGAAAAAGAACATCCTTGGGTATCGCGGGGTGGGGTAAAACTGGTTCATGCCTTGGACGTTTTTGGCGTTGATCCCACCGGATTACACTGTGTCGATGTTGGGTCGTCAACAGGTGGGTTTACACAAGTACTTCTTGAGCGTGGTGCGGCCAAAGTCTGCGCTGTTGATGTGGGACAGGGGCAATTGCACCAAAGCTTATGCGGGCATCCCAATATTCTCTCCTTAGAAAGTCAGGATGCACGGACATTAACGCATGATATTATAGGTTTCGTGCCGGAACTTATCGTCTGTGATGCCAGCTTCATTGGTTTGTCCAAAGTACTGGAGGCTCCGCTATCGCTCGCCGCGCCCAAAGCGACGCTTTTAAGTCTCGTTAAACCGCAATTTGAAGTCGGGCGTGTCGGACTTGGCCGCGGCGGCCTCGTTAAAAGCGAAGAGTTGGCGCTCAAGGCCTTAGAGGATGTCAAAACATGGCTTGGCTCAGTTGATTGGCGCGTCAAAGGCGAAGACACATCTCCGATCAAAGGTGGGTCCGGCAACACGGAATATTTAGTGTGGGCTGAAAGAGACTAACAGCGCCCAACTTCGACGGCTTTCGGCAAACATGGTGTGAGGGCGTGAGAGACCAAACGCCATTCATCATTTTCGTTCACAAAGACACGCATAGATTTGAGCGGCCCCCATCGACCAACGGGTTGCATCGTGCCATCAATATCGAGACGGTTTGTGACAATGGCAATATTGCCGTAATAGGTAACATCGACTCTCGATATCTCTATGCTCTCGACATCCCAAGCCGCAATTCCGCGAAGAGCTTGTGCTTTGCCTTCTATGACACCACCGGGTGCCAAAACGCGAAAATCAGGCACAGCTGTTTGTGTGAATAACGTGCCGTCTTTTTCAACAATCATGGACTGAAAAAGCTGCGCATTAAGTTTGAGGACGGCGTCTTCTGATTTGTTTCTTGCATCCGCGAGGGTGGTCCCGCAGCTACTCGCTAATAAGGCGAAGGCCAGAATGTTGGCCTTTATTCCATTCTTCAAATTGCTTCTGATATCCATGGTGCGCTCCGTAAAATTAAAACTAGGCCTAAAGTCTGAATTTTGTCAAATGCGCTGATTTTGAAACGGGTCAGATTATGTGTGTTGAGACTGAGATAGTCCTTTGAAATATAAGCCTGAAACACCATCGCCGCGTTTTTAGGCAATAAAAAAGCCCCGCTGAAACGGAGCTTTTGAATGTTTTAGCGATGACGTCTATGATGTCTGACGCGGCGGACATTATGGCCGCGGTTTCTGTAACCGCGATGTCTATTATAGCCTCTATTTCCACCGACATTAATGAACACTGATGTGCGGGGTGGGCTGTAATATGTCCGCGGATAATAAGGAGCGTGATAGACAACGCGTGGCTGCACATAAGTTGTTGTGTGGTGCGTGCGATAATTCGGCTGATAATAACCACTATTATTGTAATATGTTGTTGATCGTATAGGCTGTGCGTAACCCCCATAATAACCAGTATTCTGATTGTAATAACCGCCATTGTTATAACGGACACTGCTGCGACCATCGCCTGCAATTGCAGCACCTGCGACACCACCAATAACTGCGCCGAGAACAGAGCCTTCAGTGCGTGCGCCGCTTGCAGCCAGTTGACTACCGATGACGGCACCCGTCACGGCACCAATTGCGCCGCCGACTAACTGCTGATCACCATTCGAATTTTGGTGATAATGCCGATACCCATTGTCATGGGCTGAGGCCGCGACGGGCGCAATAGCAACAGACGCTATGGCCGCCAATGTGAATCCAATTTTAAAACGCATGTGAGACTCCTTCATAAATGTCCTTCATCCACTTTATTCGTCCCAAAATACCGTGAATATTTGAGTTAACATTACATTTAAGAACATGAATGGATGCGGAACAAATCAGTCATTTACATTAAAATTGAGTCATAAAAAAACCGCCCTACGAGATAGGGCGGCTTGCAATTTAATATTTTTTTGATCCTAGTGATGTGATTTACAACGGCTATCTTCGTAATGATAGCCACCTGCTAACTCATCATCTCCGATATGTTTGCCTTTACCGTCATAGCGCTTGTGACTGTCAGAATAACAATATGTCGGAGCGGTAGGGGCTTCATGTGTCACGATAGGCGCAGCCTGCACAACGCGCGGTGGGGCCAAACATATACCATCTGATTGTCGGGTTGTGCCGGATGGGCAGCTGGATTGGATCACAGTAGGGGCAGGTGAATAGACTGTTTTTGGCGGCTCTGAGCATGTTCCGTTACCATTATCCGTCGTACCGCTCGGGCAATGTGCGGGAATCACAATCGGCGCTTGGCCCATAATAGTTTTCGCAGGTTCCAAACAGGTACCATTGCCTTGGTCGGTTGTTCCGGATGGGCAATAGGAAGGTATCACAACAGGCGGCGGGGCCATGACAGTTTTTGCGGGCTCCATACAGGTGCCGTTGCCTTGATCCATTGTACCCGCTGGACACTGCGCCGGAATGATGATCGGGGCTGGTTCGAAGATGGTTTTTGGCGCTGTTATACAAGTACCATCTGATTGTTCAGTCGTGCCTGTCGGGCAATCCGCATGTACAACAACACGTTCTTTGCGGATGACTTCACGTTGCACACGGACAATAGGCGCAGGCTTATAGGTTACGCGTGGAACGCTATAGGTTGTTACGGGAATGATTGGCCCCGCAACATATCCGCCGAAATGTTGCGTTACTGGAGCGTTTATAACGGGCTGACTTACATAATTTGTCGGTAGAATGACCCCGCCACTATATTGGCCGACAGGTGCGGCGTCGTAATTCGTACCTAATACGACACCTTGTCGATAGCTTGTCGGGGCTGCGCCGTAAACCACACTGCCACCGCGATATGGGCTCTGGGCTCTGACAGAGGCTTGATAGGGGACGCTATTATAATTCGAACCGTAATAAGCAGGTGATGGCGCATATCTATTCTGTTGGCCTTGATTGGCGAGCGCATAGCCGGCAACTCCGCCCAAAACGGCTCCGATGGCTGTGCCTTCTTGGCGTTGACCTGATCCGGCAAGGTTAGATCCAATAGCACCGCCGAGACCTGCTCCAATACCGGCACCAACGAGGTTTCGTCCGTTAAATCCCGGGTTAAACTGACCCGCATAGGGGTTCGTATAATAATTTGATTGTGAATTGCCATAGGCTGCCCCTGCCAACCCGCCTGCCAAGGCACCAATGGCCGTATATTCGTCGCCCATACCACGCGGGGCAAGGTTAGACCCGATAACACCGCCAAGCCCTGCGCCAATGGCGCCGCCAAGAACCGTATTATTGTCGAGGTTTCCAATGAGCTGCGCATTTGTGCTTATGGGAACGAACGCGATTGCTAATGTTGCTGTGGTTGCGAGTAAATATTTATTACGAAAAGACTTCATGTCCGATGACTCCTGAGACCTAGCTAAAGGCGTTTTATATGCAAAAATTACGCCGAATTTTGGAGCCTCATATCATTATTTACGCCCTCTATGCCAATTGTCTCGCGTTTTAGGCGAGTCCCTCCAAAAGCAAAACCCCGGTCTCTCGACCGAGGTTTCTTTAAGCTACCTTTGGGGGAAGGCCTTTAATGGCCGCTATAACAAACAGTTCTTGAGTTACCGTGATAGTGGCCGCGATTATTATAGCCGCGATCATGACCTCTGTTGTAGCTCGCATTTTTAATGTTGCGTCTACGATCCTTTAGCTCACGGACTTCATATCCGATTTCACGGATGCGGCGATCAACCCAACGGCGGTTATCATAGCGATTACGGCGTTCCAGATCACGACGTTCCGCACGCAAAGCAGCTAAACGATGGTCAATGCGATCTAGGCGATTGTAACCTTGTCCATAGCCGCGATTATGTCCACGGTGACCAACGGTTACGACGGCAGGCTGGTAGCCATTATCGCGGTGCTGATATTGTGTTGTGCGCACGATACGGTCATTTTTACCGGGGCATTTGACGCTTTCATCACCGAGGGCTGCACCTGCACCGGCTCCAAGGATAGCGCCGATAACCGCACCTTCATTACTGTCACCCCGTCCGGCAACTTCAGATCCGACAAGGCCACCGACAACTGCGCCGAGGACGCCGCCAATGATTTGGGCTTCGTCATTCTTGTTCTCGCAGCGGTAATCTGCAGCGGACGCGACAGAGGGTAGTGTCGCAAAGGCAGTCGCGGCAAGGGCGACAGCGGTGAATGTTTTGGCTTTGTTTAAAAGGGCCATGTTCAGTCTCCTGTCTTTAACAAGCGGCGAAGGGAAATGCCTGTGCCGTTGATTTGATGTATAGAGACTGGCCTCTGAACCGACCCTGATTTCGAAATTCATTTTCAGTTCAGGAATGAGGCACGGTTATTTGAGATGCTGATTTAAGAACTTACCCGCTTCGTCAAGGGCGTCAGACGCCGCCGCGATATAGTTATCAAACATCTGAAAAACATGCGGAACATTATCCCAGCTTTGCAGTATGACCGGCGACCCCGCCTCTTTCATTTTGGAAGCATATCTCACCGCATCATCATATAACATTTCCGATGCACTCACCTGAATAAGTATGGGTGGCAAACCGGAGAGGTCGTCATGTATGGGGGAGATATCAGGGTCCGTTGGATGATACCCCGTCATTTTCTTCATGGCTGAAAGCAATAACAGTCGCGGTAATTTCAACAGGGGCCCGATAAGCGGTTGCAACATCAAATCGGTTTGGAAATTGCCTTTGATAGACGGGCTGGAGGCTGTTGAGTCTACAGCCGGCGATAATGCATAAATCGCCTCAGGCTGTTTCAGATCCGTTTTGCGAACCCAATTTGCGATCATCAATGTGAGATTGCCGCCCGCACTGTCCCCTGCAACTGCAAGCGATTGAGAGGGGGAAGGGCCATCCGGGCCATTTTCCAATATCCATGCATAGGCGGCACGGGAATCATCAATTGATGCTTTGCGTGAGTTTTCTGGCATCAGCCGATAATTCGGCACAAAAATAGCGGCCTTGGTGCGTTTGGCCAGATTGGTCGTCAGTGGACGGTGGCTGATATCGCTGCCGACTGTGCCGCCGCCGCCGTGAATATAAAGTATACGTTTATCCGGGTCATAGCCTTTGACCAACGTCCAGGCGCCATGAACGGAGAGATCACCCATAATGACGACGTCTTCGCGGTATTCAGTGTTTGGATCCGTACGGGCAAGGCCTCCTGCTTCGAAAAACTTCCGTTTGTCTTGAATTTTTCCTTGTTTCTTTTTGCCTGATTTTGCCGGCGTAATGAATTTATCAATCAGATATTGATTGAGCTCCGCCAGTCCTTTGGCATCCGGGTCGACCGGGAAGTCAACAGGTCTGTCTTCGTCATAGGCGGCAAGGCTAGGGCCGGAAAGAGACTTTAAGCGGGCGCGGTAGCCAATATAGCCAACAAGACCAAGCGACGCGATAATAGGAATATGAAACATCCGTTGATATTATGACATGGAGCCGCGAGGTCAAAGCTGTTTTCTGCATCACCATCATGCAGGTCACATTTACCACCTAAAACACCTTAACCTTCAAGCATTTTTAATAAGTCTCAAGCAATAACACCATATTGGTGCAGTATTAAAGATAATTTTGTCTCTATTTAAGAAAGTAAAGGCCGCAATGTTTGGGATAAAGCCAGAAGGCTATGTGACAAATTGGACGCGTCATACCGAATATATCATCGGTATGTGCGGCGCGATATTTGCGGCTGCCTTGTTCGGACTTTATCTATCCGCCGTCTTTTTCATACCAGACATTCAAACGGTCGGCGCAGTATCTTTCGTCATTTTGGCCTATGTCGTCGCGTGTCTGTTGCGCTTGACTTGGGTGCATTTTGGCCCGGAGTATAAGGGTTTTGGATGGGTATCCGCCTTTATAGATCTGACTTTTCTGTCCATCATTATTGCTGTCCTGAGTCTCCAAAACGGGGAGGCGGCAGCGGCTTTAAAGGCATCGAGTCATGGTTTTTATTACGTTATAATCGCGCTTCACGCCATGCGGTTCAAGCCTTTGCAAGTGTTAGCGATGGGCGCTGTCGCCATTATGTGTTGGAGCGGATTTAGTATTATTTCCGTTCGGTCAGCCCAAGACATGAGCTTTGCTTATTTCACTTATATTTCATCTCCGCAGCTTTACATTAGTGCGGATATTGAAAAAGTCTTTGGAATTTTAGCCTTTTCAATATTGATTGCTATTGGCGTGTCCCGCGCAAAGGCCCTCTTGACGACCGCGATTGAAACACAGATTTCGGAAGTGCGGATTGAAGAGGCCGAAAAAGCGGTCAAAGTCAAAACAGAATTTTTAGGCACGATGAGCCATGAATTAAGAACGCCTATGAACGGTGTGCTTGGCATGACCGAAGCCCTTCGCAATACGAACCTGTCAGCCGAACAAATGAAATATGTCGAGGTGATCGAGCGTTCGGGCAGTGCGCTGTTGAGCCTCATCGAAAACATCCTTGATTACACAGAGTTGGAGATGGGCGACCTCAACGCCAATAGCGCGGAGTTTAATCTCAAAGATAAAATCGACAGGATCGGCCTCAAGCTAGGCCCGGATGCGCGCCGTAAACGCTTAGATTTCTTAATTCATATTGAGCCGGGATCCGAACATCTTATTATGGGGGACGAAGACCGTTTTGCCCAAGTGATAACTAACCTTGTGAATAATGCGATCAAGTTTACGGATGAAGGTTTTGTGTCTTTGACAATCTCTTGCAAACCCATTGACCATGAGCATGCGAGCCTTTCCGTTTCTGTAGAAGATAGCGGCATTGGTATTTCGAAAGAGAAACTCGATTTGATTTTCGAGCGTTTCGCACAATCTGATGCCTCTAAAACGCGGCGTCATGGCGGAACCGGATTGGGGCTGACAATCGCGCAAAGTATTGTTCGTGCCAAAGGCGGGGAAATAACCGTCGAGTCTCAGCTAGGCGAGGGTGCAAAATTCTCATTTGACCTGAGGGTTCCCTATCGTAAGATCGATCAGAAACCACAATCTCTCCTGCGTATGCGAGAAGGCTTGCGTCGTCTTAAGGTGCTGATTGTTGATGATGAACCCGCCAGCGCAGACCTTCTCCAGAAACAACTCAATGATATCGGGATCATGCCGCAAATCGTGCATGACGCACAAAGCGCCTGTGCAGCCATTAATGCTGCCTATAATGCGAAAAACGCATATAATTTCGCGCTGATTGATTATGAGATGCCACAAGTCAACGGCCTCAAACTCGCCCAAGTTATTCGCTCTCGCCCTGAACTCGACAGCATGAAAATCATCGTTGTGTCCGCAACGGACGAAGATCTCGCCAAAAAAGAATTTATGAGAGTGGGGGCCACGGCCTATCTCACAAAACCCTATCCGGTAGAGATATTAGAATCCGCCATTTTCAAAGCCATCACAGCCGATGATAGGATAGCGGAGCCACCCATTTCGGATGTGGCTTAGAGGGTTTCTAACCTTAGAATTTTTTCGAAAACTGAGTAGTGTTCAGGCGATAAAATTCGGTTGTAATGAAATAAACAGTTAGAATGGATTGGATCTCTTTTTAACCATTCCCATCTTTTAAACTGTGCTCCGCCTTTAGATATTGAATTGTCAATCGTCTCGATAGCATCAATCCATGTCGTATCTCCGACTGTAATGCCTCCTACTCTTACCGATGATCCACTTTTAAATGTTACGTCATATATGAGCGTGCTCCCATCCTCTGTTGTGTTACATCCTAGTTGCACAGACTCAGCCTCTGTCCAGCTGGTTGTTTGTTTGCCTGAAAAAAAAGTAAAACGTTCATAACTGTTTGCTGTGAATACTGAATAAACTTGGGTTTCCCAGAGAGAAATAAATGCCGATATAAAAACTAGTGGAGCCAAGAACTTTCCTAGCTTTAAAATTTTATGCGTAATCCAAATATTGATAAATTCTTCTGCAGTTTCTGGTCGTGAGAAGCTGCTCATGATGTTTTGACTCATCTTAAGGTTTTTCCCGTGGTGCTTTTCTTCTTCAACTACCCCTAAGAACAAGGCACCTTTAACGGGCATAGGCAAAACTCTTATCAGCAGTAATACAGGTACAATAGCCGCAAGAATCCAAACGAATAGTCCTACTAATAATCCGAAGCCGAAATTAACCGAGTATAATAAGCCATCAATGCTATTTGCAGCATTGATGGCATTGCCTTCATTTAAGTTTTCAAGAAAAGGCCAAAGGAAAAATCCACCTATGACGGAGCCTGCAATGAGTGAAGCAATATATAACCATCCACCAAAAAAACGTACGAAACCTTTTCCATAGGCCTCTATTAAAGAGTCTGAAATATTTTCGGGTAATCCCTAAAGCAGTTCATCGTTAAGAGATTATTGTAGATTATTTTTACGCACAAATCACCCCACTTGCCCCCTATGCCTTAACATATGATCCGCCAAGACCACGGCCATCATGGCTTCGGCGACGGGAACGGCGCGGATACCGACACAAGGGTCGTGGCGGCCTTTGGTTTGCACATCGATCTCTTCACCTTTGGCGGTCACAGACCGCGTTTTCTGCATCATGGAGGAGGTCGGCTTGATGGCGACGCGTGCGATGATATCATCGCCATTGCTGATGCCGCCCAATATGCCACCCGATTTATTGGACAGGAAATTCGGGCCGTTTTCGCCCGCCCGCATTTCATCCGCATTCTGCACGCCTGTCATGGCAGCGGTTTCAAACCCCGCGCCGATTTCGACGCCTTTGGCGGCATTGATGGACATCAGACCCATCGCCAAATCAGAGTCGAGTTTACCATAAATCGGTGCGCCCCAACCCGCGGGTATGCCAGAAGCGTGAACTTCGACCAAAGCCCCGACGGAATTACCGTCTTTGCGGACGCTGTCGAGATAGTCTTCCCAGTCTTTGGCGGCCGTCGCGTCAGGACACCAAAATGGATTTTGTGTGGTTTGATCCCAATCCCAGTTTTCGGAATTTATTTTTTTCTCGCCGATTTGAATGACAGCCCCACGGATATATATATCATCGCCTAAGACTTTGCGCGCAATCGCCCCCGCGGCGACACGGTTGGCGGTTTCACGGGCGGAGCTGCGCCCGCCGCCGCGATAATCGCGAATACCGTATTTCGCGTCATAGCTCATATCGGCATGACCCGGGCGGTAGCGGTCTTTGATGTCAGAATAATCGCGGGAGCGTTGGTCGGTATTCTCAATTAACAATGAAATCGGTGTACCTGTGGTTTGCCCTTCAAAAACACCGGATAAGATTTTGACGGCATCTGCCTCGCGGCGTTGCGTGACAAAGCGGGACGTGCCGGGTTTGCGCTGATCTAAATAAGTCTGAATATCCGCCTCGGTGAGAGGTATGCGCGGTGGGCAACCATCCACCACACAGCCTATTGCAGGGCCGTGGCTCTCGCCCCACGTCGTAAATCGAAACAGATGACCAAATGTATTATGTGACATAAAGGCGTCTTAAACACCTTTAAGGGGAGGGGCTAGTCTTTAGGGGGCAGTTTAAAAGCTTCTGGCGCCTGCGCGGACACGAATAGATTGTGGTGCCGGCGGGATGAGCGTTTCATAGGCGGATTTTGCCTGTAAAAATGCGCCTGTATTGGCATAGGGACTGTCGGGGTGGAAGAACTTGGCCTTTTTGCGCCAAGCTGCACGGATATCCGCTTCGCGAGCCCCCATAGGGAGGCCAAGTGTCATCATGGCTTGTTGACGTGTCATTCTGTTTGACCCTCTTTACTTTTTATTATCCCTAACAGAGAATTTATAAATGCGCTCAACTCGTTAATAACGCCTCAAAAAGCATGGTTAATTTTCAATAATTGAGTCATAAATGCTTATATTTTTCAGGAATCTTTCATGACCGATCCAAATAACGTCATCCCGAACACGCCCAGTGCGGAAGAGTATCAAGAAGCCCCCCCCAAACCGACGGATTGGACGGAGTCCCAAGACCCTATCGCCTTGTTTTCAGATTGGTTAGCGGCGGCAGGAGAAACAGAACTGAACGACCCCAATGCGATGTCATTAGCGACTGTTGACAATGCGGGCCTGCCTGATGTGCGTATCGTTTTGCTAAAGGCTTTAGACGTGCGCGGCTTTGTTTTTTACAGCAATGCGCAAAGTGCTAAGGGGCAGCAGCTCAACAATCCCAAAGCGGCGCTCTGTTTTCATTGGAAAACCCAAAAACGCCAAGTGCGGGTGAGGGGCAGGATTTCTGAAGTTACAGAGGCTGAGTCGGATGCCTATTTCGCCAAACGGGCAAGGGGGTCGCGTGTCGGCGCTTGGGCGTCCGATCAATCTCGCCCTGTGGCTGACCGAAAAACGATGGTTGCCCGCGTTGCCGAAATGGATGAAAAGTTTAAAGGCGATGATGTCCCGCGTCCGCCGCATTGGAAGGGCTGGCGCGTTGCCCCTGACCATATTGAATTTTGGCAAGACGGGGCGTTCCGTCTGCATGACCGTATCGTGTTCGAGCCAAATAAAGACGGTTGGGCGAAGACGCGGCTTTATCCTTAGCCGCAACGCTTAAGCGCTTTGAGAGTTTAGAAAGGTCTGATAGCATCAATTTATGGAAGGCCTCATTTTTATATTGTTTTTTGCCTTTGTGGCCTTTCTTATTTTTGGGTCTAAAACCAAATTGTCAAAGACGTCCGTTTCTAAGTATTCAGAACCTCATGACATTCTGCAAGCCAAATGGAATGCAGAAAGTCAAAAACGAAACCGTGTTATGAAATCGACAGAATCATATCGCGGAACGGGTGAACGTGCGGCTGAACAAGAGAAGAGCCGATCCTTTCAAGATCGCAAACAATCCAGGGACGCCAATAATCGCGATCGCGACCAGACCAAAGAAATGGCCCGTTCGGGTGATGGTGCCCCGAAAGATTTAAGCTTTAATCGTCGTGACGATTGGGGTCGCCGTGGAAATATGGGCGGTGGCTTTTTAGTCCCCTTTACGGGCAGTTTGATTGTTGCAGGGGCTTTGGCGGCCTTGTTGGCGTTCTCTTGAAGGAATAGACACTGATTATGACAAAAGAAAATCCAGCTTTGAAAACAGATATGACTGTTGTGCCCAGACGCGAGAGTGGTGTGAAGAGACGCAAAGTCAGGACATGGGTGCTGCGCTTAGCGCTTTTTCTAACGATTCTTGGCCCGCTTATTTTTATTCTGGCGGCTCCGGGTTATAAAATGGGACTATGGGATCTGGGCACAGCATTGGGTAAAATGACGCGTGAAATTGGCCCCATGGTCTTGATCGCAGGCGCTGTGGTCAGCTTCATAGGCTTACTATTGGCTTTCATCATGCAGCCTAGAAAAGGTTTTGTTGTCGCTATAATTGGCCTCTTAGTACCCGCTCTGGGCTTGTACCATCTGAGTAATGTTCAAAAAACCGTTCAGACCCTGCCTTTCATACATGATGTCACAACTGATACGCAGGATGTGCCGATGTTTACCGATGTCATTATGTCGGAACGTGCGGCTGTTGAGGGGGTAAATACCGCTGATTATATCGGCAAAACAGCCCCCACGCGCGATGCGGAGGGAAATTCAGGGCAAGAATTAGTGTCCGTTCTCCAAACAAAGGCCTATCCTGATATTCGGTCGATTGTTTTGTCTGAATCTAAAGATGTTGTATTTGGCAAGGTTGAGGCCGTTGTCAATCAGATGGGATGGGAGCTAAAAAATTCTGACCTCGAGGCGGGTCTGATTGAGGCGACAGACACAACATTTTGGTATGGATTTCAAGACGACGTGATTGTGCGTTTGCGCGATTCTGAGGGTGGCGGCACGCTTGTGGATGTCCGTTCGCTCTCGCGGATTGGCGGTTCCGATATCGGTAAAAACGCCGATCGTATTCGAGAATTTTTCAAGGTGCTAAACGCGGCTTAAGCTAAGCTGCTTAGACTAGGCCGCGAGATAATAGCTCTGGCGTAATCCGTCCGGGCCGTCGGCTGTGATGCGACCTTCTTTCCGCATATGAATAATATGCGCCAAGACGCTGTGGGCCGCGGCAGGGTGTAAGCGTTTGTCGATATCGGCATAAAGTTTTTCGACCATATCAAAAATATTCGTCAGTCCACTTTCCAACGCCGCTGTGATTTGGGCCTCTCTGGCCAAGCGATGATCAATATAGGCTTGCACAAATATATCGACATTCGTGATGGCAGGGCCATGGGTTGGGCGCAAAATGTCAAAATGGCGATCATAGACGCGTCGGAGGGAGGCAAGATAATCGCCCATATCGCCATCGGGAGGGCTGACGACACTGGTTGACCAGCCCATAATATGATCGCCTGAGAAGAGCGTGTTTTCTTCATGTAGCGCATAACATAGGTGATTGGATGTATGGCCGGGTGTGTGAAGCGCCTCCATTGTCCAACCATCGCCTTTTATGATTTCACCATTGCGAATTTCGACATCAGGTTTGAAGGATAAGTCATCCCCGGCTTCCAATCTGATTTCTCCGCCTTGAGGCGGCTCCGGCTGCACGCCGTAACCATAGACTTTACAGCCATGGGCTTCTGCCAAGGGTTTGGCCATGGGAGAGTGATCGATATGATGATGCGTCACCAAAACATGTGTAACAGTGCGGCCCTCTAAGGCTTTTTCCAACGCAGCTTTGTGTTTGTCAGTTGTCGGACCCGGGTCAATGACACAGACATTCTTGTGACCTATGATGAAAACGCCTGTGCCTGTATAGGTAAAAGGGCCTGGATTGTCCGCGGTCACTCGTTGGACAAGCGGGCTTAGCTGATCGCAGCGACCATATTCAAAGTCAAAATCTCGAACAAAGGGAATCGCCACAATTAGTCCTCTCGCTTGCTTTGTAGGACAAGCGGGTAGTGAAAATCAACCGCACGCCGAAGCGCTATGCCCAATAGGCGTGTTGATTCCAGCTTATCTTTCAAAGGTAAGGCCAAAGGCGGTCCCATATCTGTTTTATTGACGTCGACAATATAGATTTTGCCGTCTTTTGTGTCTCGTAGAATATCTAACCCGCCCCAGTCTAGTTTCATTTTTTGACAAAATTGTGAAATGTGCGACAGCTCTGTCTCTGAGAAATGGGCTTCGGGCGTCGAAAGGCGGCAGCGACTATTCAGATTGGCAAAGCGCTCTTCGACAGGGCGTTCTTTCAAATAGACAAGCGGTATATCCCCAAAAACAGTAGGGCAGCGATGATCGAGGACTGTGCCGTCTTGTGTTTCGGTCTTAATCAGCTTTTGGTAAACCCAACCATCCTGCGGGTCGCAATTTTCATTAGCCACATAGCCGTCATGCTTGCCGTTGAGCTCTGACTTACAAATAAAGGGCAGAGGAGCGGTGCGCGGATCAACGTCGAGACTATATCCAAAAACGTCTTCAAAAACCTCAGCTACGCGGCTTTTACTGATATCCGTGCAATCGCGATTGATACCCGGCGGCGCATTGGGGTCTTTATCCAGATAAGTCTGATCGCTAAAATAGAGATGCAAATCTGGGTCTGTCCCAGGCCCAGCAGTAACGAGATCGGCCTGCATCATAGCCCCCCACAGCAGATAAACGTTTTGAACCTCGCGCGGGTGGCAGGCCACAAACCGAGGAGGCGCGTCAATAGAAGGACGGCGCTTCTCAAGCCGATAATACCGCCACCATATATAAATGTCCTTGAACAAATCAGGAGTGAAAGGCACAAAAGCCCCGGTCTCGCGAACCGTCACGCCGCGAAACGTCCAATCAAAGTCAGAGGGTCTCATGCGCCGTAGATTAGATTAGCGAACTCGTTTTACCTTAACGGCGCGCCCAGAACCGTTAATTTGCATATTGAAGCTACCTAATGCTCCCTTTCTAATTTCGGCTACAGGTCTATTGCTTTCGCGGATTTTAGGTATTTTCAGGTCAATTGCGTCTAGTTGTTCCCAAACTTGACCATTACTCATGAAGAGCCGCGTCTTTTTGTAGCCAAAAGTCTGCAACTTGACGATTTCCAAATTGATTTGTTTAACCTCAGCTGTTTCCGGCAAGACGTCTTTCATTGATTTAGGCGCAGCAATACCTTTAGTGGTTTTTGCTACCTCTACCGCATCAGTGAGGGGATTGCTTTTAGGCGCTTTATCCGCATTGCCCCCGAATAAACCGCTCAGGATGGGGAGCGACGGAATATTGAATCCGAACGAATCGCGCTCAACGTTCTGAATTTGCTCTTTCGATACTGTAAAAACCTCTCCATCTTCCTGTGCTTTTGCAAATTGCTCAATGGTCGCATCGTAACATGCTAAGCGCTCTGCATCATTAGGCAGGCTTCTGCAGGCGAAGACCTCTGCCAACTCGCTAGAGTTTTGTGTTTGGGCCAAGGCCGTGCCGTTCAAAGAAAATATAACCGCAAATCCAGAGACCAAAAAAGTCTTGTTGTAGAGTGTTTTAATCATCATCAGTCGATCTCCTGTTGGTTACTCATCCCATAATACACTTCATTTAAGTGTAACAGAGCTCTTTGCATAGCGAGTTTGATTGTTGCGCACTTCCTGAGGCATATTTGTCTTATATATATTTATATATAAGAATTATAGTGTGGTTTAAATTCACAACTAGGTGACAATTTTGCAACACTCACAAAAAAAGGCAAAATTTTCTGTATTTTTGTCCATCTTACCTATTGAGTGTTCCTCATTAATAGATTTTAACCCGTCCTAAGTATGCATGTGCGTGCGTAATGAATGAAAAACCAGTTCGAAGGGGTTCTTAATGAACATTTTAGATAAAACACGTCTGCTGCAGACATCTGTTCTCTCCAGCTTAATTATGGGTTTCGGTGCAACAGCCTACGCTCAGGTAGAAGACACATCAGTTGAAGAAACAGAAGTTGTCGAGATTGATGAAGCAGAATTTGAGGAAGATGGCGATGAAGTCATCGTTACGGGTTCGCGTCTGCGCCGTAATGAGTTTACATCCGCATCTCCTTTGCAAGTCATTGATGGCGAACTGTCGCGCGACTTAGGTTTAGTTGATGCTGCAGATTTGCTGGGTCAGACAACAGTTGTTCAGGGTCAGCAAATTACGACTGGCGTTTCCACCAGTGCGGGCTTGAACACAACTAACGGACCGGGATCTGCAGAAGCGTCTTTACGTGGTCTAGACTCTAGCCGGACATTGGTTCTTGTCAACGGACGTCGTCTCGCTCCTGCGGGCGTGCGCGGAACACCAAGTGTTCCGGATCTTAACATGATTCCCGGCACATTGATTGAACGTGTTGACGTTCTTTTGGACGGTGCGTCGTCTATCTATGGTTCTGATGCGGTTGCCGGTGTTGTTAACTATCAGTTGCGTCGGCAAATGGATGGTATTCAGCTTGATGCCTTTGCGACAATGCCTGAATTTGCAGGAAACGCGGGACATCAAGAGGTTTTCTCAATTTCCGGTGGCGTGACGGGCGATAATGGCTTTATCAACTTTGCGGTCGAGCACAGCAGAACTGACGGTTTTGCTGAAACCGCCTTCGACGGGTTTTATGATCCTTACTCTAATGGTTGTCGTAGTTCCGTTACAATCGGTGCGAGCGGAACAATTTACGATCCAGATACTTGTCGGAACGGTACATTTGGTGCGGGCGCGGTTTCGTCGCCTGTAGGGTTTCTTGCTTATGAAGCAGGTGCGAATATTGCTGGCTTACCGGCCAATTTCTCGCGCGTTCCGATTACCCTTCAATTAATACAGCCCGATAATGCTAGCGGTATTCGTCTTTTGAATTATCCTGAGGAATTTGAAGCTTCCTTCACACCTGATTTCGAGCGGACAACAATGTTTACTTTTGGTGAGCTTGATACCGGTTTTTACGGTGATATGACAGCGTATTTTGAAGCCTCTCACAGCGAACGTCGGACAAATAACCAGACATCCGGTCAAGGCGCAATTGAGCTGCCTGAAACTTATTTGCTAAATCCTTTTTCGAGCTTAGGTGGTGGGTCTACTTTGTTCTACCGTACCAATTTTGAAGCTGATACCAATGTGGCACAGACACGCTTGATCGGTGGTCTAAAGGGCGATTTGCCGTTCCTTGAAAAGGCCGGCCTCAACAATTGGGCATATGATGCTTATGTCAGCCACTCTCGTTCAAGTGGTCAGGACAGAGTTAAGGGTGTTCCGTTTCAGCCACGGCTAGAGCAGACACTTGCCAACACAACATTAGATGCCGATGGTAATGTTGTGTGTGATCCGCGAGTTATTGCGGGTGACGGACAATTGGTCGAGTGTCGTCCTTTGGACTTCGTTGATCCGACGTTTTTGTTTACCGGTCGTTTTGCTGATGATGCTGACACAGAATATCTTTTCCCGAACCGTCTGACCGACACGATTGTAACTCAGACCGTTTATTCAGGCTTTGTATCCGGCGATCTGTTCGAAATTCCAACAGGCGGAATGGTTATTGCCGGTTTCGGTGGTGAATATCGTGAAGACTTTATTGAAACAAATACTTCGTTAGCAGGTGATTTTAATGGATTTTCGAATGATCCGGGGTCTAATGGCCGTCGCAGCTTGAAAGAAGTCTTTGGTGAAATTGAACTTCCTCTTATCGTAGATAAACCATTCGTGAAATTGTTGAATGTTAACTTAGCGGCACGTTACACAGATGAGTCTAATTTTGGTGCGCAGGAAACTTACAGCGTTAAGGGGCAATATGCGCCGACGGATTGGTTGTCCTTCCGAGGTACTTATGGTACATCTTATCGTGCGCCTGGTCTGGGCGAACAATTTGGTGGTGCCAGTGAGAGTTTTGTGAACCCTGGTGATCCTTGCCGAACACCTGGACTAACTGTGCCGTTCACGGACTTTGATGGTGATCCTACAACGCCTGATACGCGGAACTATGACCCTGCGCTAGAAAACCGGACTGATGTCGTTCTTCAAAACTGTCTCAATGGCGGTGGCCCCTTCGGAATCGCCGCAACAGATCCGTTCAATCTGGGTATCCGCGGTTTGGGAACATCCGTTCCATCATTCTTCGGCTCACCGACGATTGTTGCGTCTGGTTCTAATCCAGACCTTGATCCTGAAACATCTAAAGCTTTTTCTATCGGGGGGACATTTGAACAGCCTTGGTCAGATAAATTTGATTTGAAATTTGCAATGACTTATTTCGAGATCACAGTAGATGATGAAATTGATCAACTTACGTCTAATACAATTGTTAATCGTTGTTATAATTCGGTCGGTTTGACCGATCAAACTTGTGCTTTCATCACGCGAGCCCCACGGGTTACAGGCGATGATACATCAGGTGAGATCACTTTTGTGTCAGCTCTTAACCAAAATTTAGGTCAGCAAGTTGTTGAAGGTATCGATTATAACCTTGAATTAGGTCTTAATTTCAAGGATATAGGTATTAACGTCCCTGTTGAATACTCCTTTATTGGTCGGGCGACTCAGTCGCTTAGACAAGATCAAGAAGAGTTCCAAGCGGATGGCATCCTCATCAATCGTGAGTTGGGTGAATATGGTAATCCAGAATGGCGCTTAAACTTGACTAATATTTTGCGTTACGAGGACTTCCAGTTCCTATTTCAAACGCGTTATATTGGTAGCCAAGTCGAAAACTTCTTGAATGTGGATGATCCTATTACGGGCTTGTCGGCTGGCGATGTCGACATCGATCAGTTGAGTTCAGGTTTTGGTAATTGTGTAAGAGCCGAAGGCGCAGGTAATGCAACAGATGGTTTCAACTGTTTGCAATTGGATGGATTGGATGATTATTTTGTGCATAGTGCTTCGGTTGCTTATGCTAAAGATACTTTTGTCTTCCGCGTAGGTGTCAACAATTTGTTCGATACGGCTCCGCCACTGACAGATAACAACGATCTGGCTAACCTTGGTGGTATCGGTTATGATATCGGTGGCCGTACATACTTTGCTAACGTTACGAAAACATTCTAATCATATGAATGCGGCGCTACCTTAAAGGGTAGCACAATTACAAAATAGAAACCGTACTCAAGATTTTGAGTACGGTTTTTTTGTATCTGAAACGGTTTCTTTATATCTGCCCCTAACTTTAGCGCAGAGAAACGACAATTTTCTAAATATTACATACATAAATGGCGGATCCTGGTTTCAGGCACCAACATCGCTATCAGCAATTGGATTTGTTGCTACATGGGTCGTATTCTAACGCATCAAGGCTGATAGTTTGGCTTCAAATGCAAGGGTTCATAGTGAACGGTTTCCCTCGCGACTTTCAAAGGCGCTGTCAGCCCTTAAATCAAGCTACCCTTGGCGAGTGAGCAAGTTCCACGGTTTTTTCAACTGTAATATTACGCTAAATATTAGGTAGTTTTCGCTCCTAGATAGTGATCTGGGAAAGAACATGGAATGGCAGGCGTTGTTCAACGCCTCCCCTTCCTACCTTGTCTAAAACGTGTTGAGTTTGCGTACAGAGCGGGACAGTAATCACGATGAAATAGAGGCCAGACAATCATGTTCTATAACACATTCCACTCTATCAATCGGACCGGAGGAAATACAAGCAGGCGAAGCTGCTTGTTTCCCTACTCCACCATCGGCAAATCCGCCTTTAGCTCCATGCCGATGCGATTAGACTCTCTCATGCGCAGGGCCGCCTGCACTTCTGGGAGGGCGGTGATTTCTCTTAAGGCAGCGATGTCGGCTTGGGCTTGTGCAGCACTGCCAAATATTTGCTCTAATTGTTCCGCAGGGGTAAGGGCGCGCGGGAAACGTTTGATACGGATGTCCTCATCCTTATCGAGCTCTGCGAGCTCTTTGGCGATTTCGACCGCCTTCATAAAGCCGCCTAATTCATCCACAAGACCAATTTCTTTGGCTTGTTCGCCCGTCCACACACGACCTTTGGCGATGTCCTGAACACGTTCAATTGGTAGGTCCCGTCCTGTAGCGACGCGCGTAGTGAAATCATCATATATATCCTGCAATTGACCTCGATAGGCCGCGCGCTGGGTCTCAGAGAACGGTGTATCCGGAGAGAACACACCTGCATATTCGCCGCCAATGGTAATGCCTTCGATATTATAACCGACTTTGGCAAATGTATCTTCAAGGGCGACCTTTCCGCCAAAAACACCGATCGAACCTGTGATCGTTGTTGGCATAGCGATGATTTTATCGGCTGTGGCTGAGACGTAGTAACCACCGGACGCCGCATATTGACCCATAGAAATGACAACAGGCTTGCCGGCTTCTTGCGCCCGCTCAGCCGCCGCCAGAATTTGATCCGATGCGGAGGGTGATCCGCCGGGTGAGCTGACGCGGAAGACGATGGCTTTCACATTCTTGTCTTTTGTCGCGTCGTCAAAGGCTTTGGCAATTGTATCGCCGCCCATTGTGACGCTGCCGCCGAAGGGGCCGCCCGTTGATGACGCGCCGTTCACAACAGCGCCTTCACCGCCAATATAGGCGATGGCAGGGCCTGTAAATTTAGCGCTGCCTTTATATTTCCCGACAGAAATGAACTGTGTGTCTTTGCCGCCTGCTTTAATTTTTACATAGTCTTGCACGGTTTCAATGTGACCCATCTTATCGACCATACCCGCTTTCAAGGCGTCTTCGGCGCTATGGGGAGAGGCGTTAAGCACTTGTTTTACGGCCTCAACGCTCATCTCTCTATCTGCCGCCATATGGGCGATAGCGGAGTCGTAAAGGCTCGTGAGATAGCTTGTTGTGGCTTCGCGATGGGCGGGTGTGAAGTCTTTTTCCGTATAGGTGTTCACGGCATTTTTATATTCGTAAAATTGCTCAAATTGCGGTTTAGCTTCTAGCTTTTCCATGACACCGCCAAAGAATTCAGATTCTGAGCGAATACCCGATACTGCAAACCCTGTTGTGTCTTGCATCCATATTTCGTCCGCACTGGCGATCGTCATATAAGGAAAGAGTGAAGGGGATTCGAATCCTTGGGCATGTACCACCACAAATTTTTCGCTTGTCTTAAAGTCCAATATGGCGAGTCGTAATTCCTCCGCACTTGCCGGCGTCATCCCAAAGGCATCGGCGCGAATAAAGAGGCCTTTGATTCGGTCATCGTCTTTGGCCTTGTCCAAAGCCCTCACAATATCCACAACGCCCGTGGACTCACCAAAAAGTGTTTCGCCTAAACCGTGGTCAGGTAAAGACCGACGCATATCGAATGTTAGAACTTGCGCGGGCTTTGGTTTCATAGACTCAGAAATAGACCCAATAATGCCGAACCCAATTATAAAGATAAAAATCAATATGAAGAAGGCGATGATCCCGACGATAACACCGAAAACTGTGATGAAAAATTGACGCATAATCGTGAACCTGATTCCAAAGCGGGAGTTTTATACTCATACGTTATAATATGTAGATAGAGGCTATGACAAATTATTTGTTGTTTTTCGATAAAAATATTACAGTTCACCTTATTAAAGGCAGGCTGGGGCACTTTGGGTGCAGAAAGCGATAAAATCCCGTTGCAAAATCATTTTTGTCCTCTTAGAAGGCGCCTCTCTGGTCGGTAGGGTCTTTTTAATGGGGCGTAGCCAAGCGGTAAGGCATCGGGTTTTGATCCCGTGATCGTTGGTTCGAATCCAGCCGCCCCAACCACCGACCCATCCATACTCTATTTTATGACTTTTCTCACATGTAACCACAGGATTGACTATTCTATGGAATATGATATTGTTACTTTATTACATATAATTTATGGTTAATATCAACAAGTCGCCTATTTGAAAGGGATAAAAAAAATCGCTTTTGACCACTATGTAACCATTGATTAAGGGTTAACGCCCGTGTAAGCGAAATATTCGAAAACTAATCTAGCCCCGGTAAGAGGGTGAAGTTGACTATTGGAGGACGTGCGTGGTGATTTTAAAGGCCGCTCGTAAATTGTTAATCGGAAGCGCGATTACTGGCGTCATGGTCAGCTCCTTTGCTTTCTCTGCAACAGCCCAAGACAGCGATCCGGCAGACGTCTATGCAAAGCTTTTACAGCAGATTGCTGACGTCCAAGCTTCTACAGATCAAAAACGTCTATATCTTCAGGTGCAGGAGCAGGAGATTGAGTCTCTTAGAAGCCAGATCGCATCAACAGATGAATTGAAAGCTTCCGTTAAGCCGCTTGTCGTCAAGATGACGGCTGATATTGAAAAAGAAATGAATAAGGATGTGCCTTTTAATCCAGAGGAGAGGTTCAATCGTCTCGATAAATTAAAAGAAGATCTCGCGTCCCCTGACGCGCCAATCGGCAGCCTCTTTCGCCAAGCCATGAATATTTATGACATCGAAGTTGTTGCAGGGGCCTCAATCGCTTCATATAATGGCAATCATCCTAAAACACCTGGTTTACGTTTGGCTGCTTGTGATGCAGATCTTGAGGGTACGGCTTGTGATTTACCAAAAGAGGTGAGGGAAGCTTTGCCGCGCGGTGCGACAAAAATTGAAGATGAAAATCTCCGAGAAAATATAAATGATGGATATTACGTCCATTTTGGCCGTATGGCGTTGATTTATCTCCAATATGATAGTTCAGAAGGCTGGCGTTGGGATCGGGACAGCAATGATTGGGTTGAATTATCAACAGGTGATTTGTTGGACGCGCGTCGGGCTGTGCGTATTGCACGCGGTGAGAGTGCGCCGGGCGTCGTTCTCGCGCCTATTCGTGTTGCCGGTTAAGAATAAGTTTAAGTTGGGATTGGGTTATCTTCGGATAATTTGAATAAATTAAAAGCAGACTTGGAAGGACACCATGTTAAAATCTTCAATAGCCAAGCAATTAATGCTTGCCGGTGCGGCGGGGCTTCTTTTTGTCGCTCCTGCCCATGCACAGCTTGAAAGCGCGCTGACGGCAGCGAAAGCTTCAACAGCCGCCAGTGCCGCGTCACAAAAAGTCATCGAAGAAGCGGATGATGCGGCGGATCAAGCTGCTCGCGAATTCCGCGCGGTTCTTCAGCAAAAAGATAATATTGCGCTTTTCGTAGCGCAGCAGGATATTTATCTTCAGTCGCAAACGTCTGAAATTGAGTCACTGCGTCGTCAATTGGGAACAGTTGAGCAAATCAAACAGGGTATGAGCCCGATGATGCTCAGAATGGCTGCGAAGCTAGAAGACAGCATTGCGGCAGACCTGCCTTTTAACTTGGCCGAGCGCAAAGCGCGCGTTGAAGACGTAAAGCGCGTATTGTCAGATCCGGATGTGTCCCCGGCGGAGCAATATCGTCGCGTTCTCAATGCCTATAAGATTGAAGTATCTTATGGTCAGGGTGTCGACAGTTATGAAGGGGCGCATCCAAACCGTCCCGGGAACGTTGTGAACTTCATTCGTTTTGGCCGCACATCTCTTGTTTATATAACAAAAGATGAAACTGAGGTCGCAAAATATAATTTGGATACAGATGATTGGCAGATTTTGACCGATGCAGATGCATTGGACATGCGTCAAGCCATTCGAATTGCAAAAGGCGAGGCCGCACCCGGCATCGTCTATGCACCTGTAACGATTAAGAATTAAGCCGAGGACAAGGATCGTGAGTATGACTATGAAATTTTTTACTAAAGCCACGGCGGCCGTTATCGGTTCTGCTGTTCTGCTGACCGCCATTCCGGCTTCAGCACAAATTACATCCGTAAATGACTTGTTGAACAAAGTGCGTCAGGATGCAGCAAAGGTTGAGCAAGAAAACCGTCAGCGTGAAGCGCAATTTCGTCAGCGTCAAAGCGAGCAGCAAACCCTGCTACAGCAAGCGCGCGGTGAATTGGCAGCGCTCGAGCGTCAGGCGGCAAATGTCGAGCGTACTTTTGCAGCAAATCGTAATGTGATTGATGGCCTCAAGGGCGAACTTCGTGCCGCTCAGGGCGACTTTGGTGAAGTGTTTGGTTTGGCCCGCAGCAAAGCGGGTGAATTTAAAGCGCTTCTTGATAGCTCCCTTATCACAGCACAGTATCCACGCCGGACTGAAGTGTTGGGTCGCGTTGCTGAGTCAGAAGCGCTTCCGAGCAGTGAAGATTTGAACGCCATCTATGAAACGATGCTTCAGGAGATCAATGCACAACGCGAAGTCGCGACATTCCAAGCACCTGTTGCGAATGTGAATGATGGGGCTGAACAAGCCGTAACCCGGGTTGGTCCTTTCGCTGTCTTTACAGCCGATAGTGCTGATTTCTTGGGTTATAGCGCGCCGACCGGAGAGGCAAATACGCCGCTCTTGGCAAAACTTCCAAAGCAGCCGGGGGGGCAAATCCAGTCTGCAGCTGATGCTGTGGCAAATGCCACTGCGGGTGATTTGGTTTATGCACCGCTTGATCCCACACGCGGGGAATTGTTAAAATCATTCGAGCGTGTGCCGGATGTCCGTGAACGTATTTCTTACGGCGGCACTATTGGTTACATCATCCTTATCCTTCTTGCGATTGGTGGTTTGTTCGGCGTGTTGAATATCATCCGTCTCTTCTTGGTGAAAACGGCTGTGTCAGGGCAGAAGCGTAAGGCGCAGCCGAGTAAATCCAACCCATTGGGCCGCGTTATGATGGCTTATGAAGGTGCGAAATCTAAGGATGCGGATACGGTTGAGCTCAAGCTTGATGAAGCTATCCTAAAGGAGTCGCCTAAGTTTGAAATCGGCCTTAACCTCTTGAAACTCTTTGCCGGTATTGCGCCGCTCTTGGGTCTCTTGGGGACGGTGACGGGTATGATCAAAACCTTCCAAGCTATGATGATTTACGGAACAGGCGATCCCCAGTTGATGGCCGGTGGTATTTCGGAAGCGCTTGTGACGACGATGTTGGGTCTGATTGCGGCTATCCCGCTTCTTATTCTCCACAGCTTCTGCTCATCTTTGGCGCGCTCTATTCAGGGCACACTAGAAGAGCAAAGTGCAGGTATCGTGGCTCGCCACGTCGAATCCCGCTCAGGCGTCTAATCCAGACGTCATATTCGAAAATGGCGCACTCGATACAGGTGCGCCAATTTCAACTTATGAATAAGCCAACAAACGAAAGCTAAGGACGACAACGATGGAATGGTTAAACCCGGTCAATGTCTATAATGGCTTGCAGGAATTCTTGGGGACAGGCGGAATTGTTTTGTTCGTCATCATGGTCGCAACATTTGCGATGTGGACCTTTATTCTTGAACGCTTCGCCTATTATTTATTTGCTCACAAGCCTATCAAGGCGCGTCTCAAAAATGAGTGGGATGCCCGCTCAGATAAGCGCTCTTGGACGGCTCTTGCGATACGCGATGAAATGGTCAGCCAAGTCAAAGAACGTACGGACACAAATGTCGGTATCATTAAGACATTGGTCGCACTCGCGCCACTGCTGGGTCTTCTCGGCACCGTCACAGGCATGATCGAAGTGTTTGATACAATGGCTTTGTCAGGCTCTTCTAATGCACGCTTGATGGCGGGCGGTGTCTTTAAGGCGACGATCCCAACAATGGCGGGTATGACAGCGGCGTTATCCGGTCTGTATTTTTCAACCGTATTGCCGCGTTGGAGTGCTCGCGAGACAGCGCGTTTTGCGGATGACCTTCAGATTTTTGATGACAGCCCTGCTGCTGTCAGACCCATCAACGCCTAAGTCTTTGGCCCAACACAATAAGAGGACATTATGAGACGCGGACGTAGAAACAACCAAGCTGATGAAGCCGATGTCGATATGACACCCATGTTGGACATCGTGTTCATCATGCTTATCTTCTTTATCGTGACGGCGACATTTTTGGATGAAACAGGGATTGACCTGACTCAGCCGCCACCCCCGCCTCCGGATATTAACCCTCCGCCTGATGCGCGTGCCATTACAGTATTTGTTGATGCCCGTAATCAATGTTCGGTTGATGAGCGCCGCACGGGATGTGATCGTGTGACCCTCGCCGTTGAACGTCTTTTGGCGGATAAGCCCGGGGCGAGTGTTATCCTTAGGATGGATGAGCGTTCTAAACACGAAATTTTGGTCGATTTGAAAGATGGTTTGGATGCAGGTGGGTTGGCTGTGAAAATTGAAGTTGTGAATGTCGGCTAGGTTTAAGTTTGTTTCATGATGCGGATTTTGCCCCAGCAACAGCCGATATATATGTTTGATAATCTCTATATGAAAAAGCGATTTGCAAACGCTCAAAAAATGTGATAAGGTAACATTATGGCAAGACGTAGTAGAGTGCAGGTTCCTGATGAGGATACAGAACTAAATATGACGCCTATGTTGGACGTTGTGTTTATTCTTCTTATCTTTTTCATCGTGACGTCTGTTTTCGTGAAAACGCCAGGTATTGACCCCAGTCAACCTGTGGCGTCGACAGATGGTGATGTAAAGCCGACGATTCTGATTGCCATTAATGAAGTGAACGAGATTTGGATTGATAAACGTCCATATTCTATTGAGGAAATTCGACCGATTATCACAACGATTCGTGATGAAAGCCCTAAGGCTGAGGCCATTATTAAGGCAGATCGGGATGCAGAAGTTGGTACCGTTATGGCGGTGCAGGCACTGATGCAGGATCTCAATATTAACACGCGTGTCGGTACCGAGTAAAGGAAAGGCAATTTATCATGGGTAATAATACTTTTCGTTGGTTAGTGGGGATTCCCTTTGCGGCCCTTGTGACTGTAGCTTTATTTGTCTTGATGACAGTTCTGATTTCTGCGGAATTTAAGCCGCAGGAGAAACTCAAAGCCGCAAGCTTTGAGATTAACCCTAAGGTTGAAGATATTAAAGTCATTGAGCGTGAGACAGTTGTCGATAGAGTTCAGAAAGTTGTCACCCCGCCGCCGCCGCCCATGATTGAGCGCGCACAGGCCGATAAGCCTACAGAAGCGATCGCGTCATTATCAGGTGCGATTCCTGAATTCGAAACACCTACAATTGATCGCTCTAGCTTTAAAATCGCCGTGTCTGATCGCGATGCGCAGCCTTTGGTGCGTATTCCGCCGATCATGCCAACACGTGCTGAAAAATCAGGTCACTGTAATGTTAAATTTGACGTGAGCCCCGAGGGTGCACCTTTTAATGTTGTCGCGACTTATTGCACACAAAGCTTATTTGAGCGGGCATCTACGAAATCTGTAACGAAATGGAAATATAATCCTAAAATCGTTGATGGGCGTTCAGTTTCCCGTTCAGGTGTTGAGAGTAAGATTACATTCCGGCTTACAGATGAGCGTGGTAACATAATTCCTGAGTAATCATATTGCTGGTTACTCTTCGCAAGCGACCTTGTGTCACTTGCAGGCCTTTTATTCTTGCGACACGAGTATCCATCGGAATGTATAAAAGGTTTGAGGCTTAGTTAAGGAGAACGTGATGACATATTCATTGAAAAAAATGATCAGAAACGGATTTAGCGCAAGCGCTTTTGTACTTGCTAGCGTGACGATGGTTGCTGCAATCGCACCGATGTCTGCTCATGCGCAGGATGAGGCAGCCCAAGAAGGACGTCAATTTTCCGCTAAAGCCGGTGAAATTGTTAATGCTGCGAATGAATTAGTCACAGCCAACCAATTCCAAGCTGCAATTAGTAAGTTAAATGAAGCGCTAGCTCTGCCTGATCTTAATCCATACGAAAAAGCGATTACGTATCAAATTCAAGGTACGGCTTATTATGAATTGAATAATTATGGCGGCGCCATCCAAGCTTTTGAAAATGCGATTAGCTCAGGTGGTTTACTACCTAATGAAGCTTCATCCCTACGAGTCAATATTGCTCAGCTTTTGATCGGTAATGGTCAATTTGCTCAGGGCGCGCAAATGCTTGAGAACTACCTTGCGAGTGGTGGGCAAGAGCAGCCGAAATATGTTGAATATATTATGCAAGCTTGGGTGCAGGACGAGAATTATTCACGGGCTTTACCATGGGCTGAAAAATGGTTTCGAAATGCAAGCCCGAAAGAGCGTAAGCATTTCGATCTTTTGAACTTTCTTTATAACACGCTGAATATGCCTGCTAAACAGGCTGATATCGTGAAGCAGATGATTAACCGTTGGCCTGAAGATAAATCGCTTTGGGATGCGTGGGCGTCTATGCTAGCCAATGGCGGACGCGAGCAAGAAGCGTTTGAAGTCAATAAAATGCTTTATCTGGGCGGCGCTTTAAGTTCTGAACAAGATTTGATGAAGGTTGTTCAATATTATAGCTTTTATGATATGCCGTTCCAAGCGGCTGAAATTCTCGAACGTGAAATGAAAAATGGTCGTATCACACGTGACTCTGCAAAAATGGTTCAGCTGTCTAACCTGTTCCGTCAGGCGCGTGAATATAAGCGTGCCATTCCTATTCTAGAGCAAGCAGCTGCCAGTGCCGGCCAAGCCAAGCTTTACGCGGATTTAGGCGAGGCGCTCTATAATGAAGGTCAATGTGAAAAAGCTGAAACGGCCTTTAAAGAAGCGATTAATCGCGGTTATGATGCGGGTAAATCTTGGATGCTAATTGCGACATGCCGTTATGAGTCAACGCAAAAAGACGCGCAATTGACTTGTGATATGAGCTCGGAGCAAATGGCGTCCGCGCCGATTACACGTAGCCGTAATTCGGCTGTTGAGGCGTTCTCTCAAGTGCCAAATGGCTCTCGTGAAAATCGAAATGCCAAAAAATGGATATCTTTCATTCGCGCTGAACGTGACGCCTTTGATCGTCGTTGCGAGTTTGAGAAAAACATTGAGCGTGAGCTTTGCTATCAGCAGATCAAAGGCGCCTATGATAATGAGATTTTCAGCGGAAAATTGGAAGTTCCTGAGGAATGTATCAAATTCAAAGAGGATTACGATGCCGCCTATGTTGTGAGAACAACAGGCTAAAGTTTCTATACATCAATCATGAAAACCCGGCCGTGAGGTCGGGTTTTTTATTGCGTGTTCCTCTTTTCCATTTATTGACAATTATATTATTATGTAATAACATTACAATATAATTATAAGGAGGGAATAATGAATTTATTTTTCAGATATAGTGTCGGGACGCCTTTGGCTGCTGCAGTCACTGTTGGTATAACGTTAACTATGGCAGGATTGATCGCCACAGAATTTAAAGCCGAAGAGAAATTGGAGAGCTATGATTTTGTGATCAATTCTATACCGGAAGATGTGCCGCCTGTCTTACCAAAGACAGAGATAGAGCCGCTGAAAGAGGTTGAGGTACCGCCGGCGCCACCACAAACCGGAATAGACATAACAGATAAAGTCGTTGAATCGCCTTATGTCCCGAAAAAGATCATTGCTGAAATACCAAAGGACATTACTCTAGCTTCATTCACACCTGCGGACACGGATCAGCAACCGATATTGCGCTTCCCACCAGCCATGCCGCAACGGGCTGATCGCTCCGGTCATTGTGACGTCCGTTTTAATGTAAGCGCTCAAGGTGTGCCTTATGACATTGAAACAACTTATTGCACGCAATCCTTATTTGAACGCACAACCCTAAAATCCGTGGCCAATTGGAAATACCGCCCGCGCATCCAGAATGGTCAAGCCGTGGTGATGGTGGGTGTGACAAACCGCGTTGTTTATCGACTGACGGATGAACGCGGTCATCTCATCCCGGAATAAGTAACGATGGGTAAGGTGCTAAACCTTACCCACTGTTGCCAAGGCAAACGCATATTCCAGCGCTGTTTCTTTGAGCGAGTCATATCGCCCGGACTCACCTTGATGTCCGGCTTCCATATTGGTTTTTAATAAAATGGGGGCAGGGCCTGTTTGGTGATCCCGTAATTTCGCAGCCCATTTTGCGGGTTCCCAATAGGTTACACGCGGATCTGTCAGTCCACCTGTAATTAAGGTTGACGGATAGGCCTTTTTTTCTACCTGATCATAGGGAGAATATTCCATGATGTTATCATAGGCCTCACTGTCTTCTAACGGGTTCCCCCATTCCGGCCATTCAGGCGGTGTCAGAGGCAGGGTGACGTCCGACATCGTATTGATGACATCGACAAAAGGCACAGCAGCAATGGCTCCCGCAAAAAGCTCAGGCGCTTGATTGATAGCCGCCCCGACGAGCAAACCACCGGCAGAGCCGCCATGCGCGACAAGTCGACCTTTTGCTGAGTAATTCAAGTCACAAAGGCCACGTCCTACGTCGATAAAATCATTAAATGTGTTGATTTTCTTCTCTAACTTACCGTCGAGATACCATTGATAGCCCTTTGCCATACCTCCACGAATATGGGCGATCGCATAGATAAACCCTCTATCCACCAGAGATAAGGTGGTCGTGCGGAAGGCCGCGGGGATGGTAATGCCGTATGACCCATAACCGTAAAGCAGTAACGGCGCAGACCCGTCGACTTTTGTCTTCGCTAAACGCAGCAAGGTCACAGGGATGTCTTCGCCGTCACGGGCTTTGATCGAAATACGCTCGGTCACATAATCCTTGGGGTTATGACCGCTCGGGACGATTTGTTCTTTCACCAACTGTCTGTCTTTCGTCGCCATGTCATAAGCATAAATTTGAGATGGCGTTGTCGGCGAAGCATAGGAGAAATAAAGACGTTGCGTGTCATATTCATATCCCGAGACCAACCCCAACCCGTAAGCAGGCTCATTCATCTCGATCGTATGTTCGTCATGCGTGCGCATGTCACGAATGACAATGCGTGGCAGGGCATCTTTGCGCTCTAACCGAACGAGAAAATTGGCAAAAGTTTCCATTCCGAGGATGAGGGTCCCAGGCTTATGCGGGATAAAGTCTTGCCAATTTTCAGCAGGTGACGGCCCGTCAGAGACTTTGATTTGAAAGTCGACGGCGTCACCTGCATTGGTCAATATATAGGTCTGCCCGCCTTGATCGCTGAGGTTGTATTCCAGCCCCTCAACGCGTTCCGCAAAGCAGACGGCTTTGGATTCGGGTTTATTGGACGCAATGCGCCAAACCTCTGATGTTGTGTGGTTATGTGCGCTGATTTCAATATGACGCATATCATCTGATGAACCCACACCGACAAAAAACCCGGGGTTCTCTTCTTTGTAGACGCAAACGGGTTTGGCTTTGGGATTGAAAACATCCTGACGCATGACGGCGTGGGGGCGTTGGCTCTCGTCGCGTTCCACCCAAAAAAGGGTTCGGGAATCATCTGCCCAAATCAAGTCCCCGGCTGATTTATCGATAGACGTTTGTATTGGCGGCTCGTCTGACGCGAGCTTTTGCAAAGCCACATGATAGTTTTCAGACCCTTTTCCATCAACGCCGTAAGCCACCCATTGATGATCAGGACTATGCGATACAGCGCCAAGATCAAAATAGCCTTTGTAATCTTTCGAGAGTGCTTCGGCGTCCAAAACGGTTTCGGCCTTGGGTAAAATATCATCTGACAGAATGAGTGGGGCGTGGCTGTCGCTGTGTCTGATGCGTGCATAAACACCGTGCTGATCGCCTGTACGGTAATGATGGAAATATGCCCAGTCTCCATCCGGTAGAGGGGTGCTCGCGGCTTCGGGTTCCAGTCGGCCCTTTAGTTCTTCGAAAAGACGCATTTTCAAATCGTCTAGGGGGGATAAAACAGCTTCCGTATAAGCATTCTCGGCTTCGAGATAAGCCCGAATATCGGCATTAAGCTGCGTAGGATCGCGCATGACGGCTTGCCAGTTCTCGTCCTTCATCCATGCATAATCATCAATACGCGCGCGCCCGACTTGTTCGGTCTTTAGGGGGCGTTTCTCGGCTTTGGGCGGCGTTGTGCCAGATTGAAAAAGAAGCATTATGTTAAGTCCGATATTTTCCGAGAAGGCGTTATGAAAACAATAGGTCGTTAATCGTTTACGCTGACTTGGGTATAGTAGCCCTTAAATCAATAGGTTGAAGGCGGCTTTTCAAACTTTTGTGGAGAAAAGTCATGGTAACCCAATATGGCAACTAAAAAAGTCACGCTTGATTAACGCTCTTTGTTTACGCTTTAGCTTACAATTGCCCGAATCATTCAATCCGGGTGTAGGAGTTATCGTCTGAATGGTCTCAATGCCGGCACAATCGCATAAAATGCGCTCTGATGGCATACCTGCCGCTGCGGGAACGGTGCAAGCCTTCCCGCCCATGAAAGACAGTGATACGCGCCGCCAATTGGCGAAACGTCTCGCAGATGTTATTTGTATTCCTGCCAGCCAACTCACACCGCAAGAACGCCATATGGCGGGCGACGTTTTAGTTGAGCTTCTGCGCAGCGCAGATTTAGATTTGCGCGAAAGCGTTGCTAAGCGCTTGGTCATGTTAAATGAAGCGCCGCGCACTATTCTGATTATCTTGGCCAAAGATGACATTCGGGTCGCGCGCCATATCTTGGAAGACTGTCTGACTTTAACTGACTCTGATCTCATTCAGATAACACAAAAAGTGTCCGGAGAGCACCGCAAAGTAATTGCACATAGACGAAATCTTTCAGACTCTGTTGTTGATGCCTGTGTACAATTTTTAGAAGAGGACGTTGTTGAAACCCTTTTGAAGAACACAGGGGCAAATTTTAGCGAAACGGCGCTTCAGCGCATCCTCACAGTTTCGCGTAATCATGCGCCTTATGTTGAATTGTTAAATAAACGTGTGGAACTACGTCCCAGTCATGGCCTGACGATGTTTTGGTGGGCGGATGGACCAACACGAAAGAAAATACTTCACCGTTTTGGAGTTACGCGAAATGTCTTGCAAGAGACGTGCGGTGACCTTTTCGCCAGAGCCGCAGCTGAAGGGTGGAGCGACTCGGGTGTCAGAAAAGCCCTTCAATTTATCGAGCGTCGTCAACGTAATCGCGCCGCGATTTCACGTAGCGAATATGAGGGGTTGGAAGCCGCCATTGAAGCCGCAGCCGCGAGTGGACTTGACCGAAAGCTTATCGAAGAAATCGCCTACATGTCAGGTATTAAACCCGCGACAGGGGCACAAATTATGACGGATAAAGGTGGTGAAGCGATTGCCATTTTATGTAAAGCAACCGGCTTGAAGCGTGATATGATGGAAAAAATTTGGCGGGGTTTATTTCGACCCGCCGTTAATGAAGAAGGTGAAGCGCACCCGGACCTTGTACGTGTCACAGAAACATATGACACGATATCAACGGATAAAGCGCAAACTGTTTTACGCTATTGGAATTGGTCTCTGACTTCATCTCTCAACAAAGACGTGCTTCGTTATATTAAAGACGGCGTTATTCCGAGAGAAGAAGAACATGGTGCTGCTGCGATTACGGCCGCCCTTGTCTTTGGGCATCGTCGCAGTTGATCTTTATTACGCGATTTCTTGCATAAATAATCCACAAAACATTTCTCGCCTAAGGCCCTGATTTGCCTTTTAATGACAACATAAGCCCGTTATGACTTTTCAAAGAGGTGTTGAAGCGCCCGTTTGAGTATATTTAGGTGATTAAGGGTCAGGAGCGCTTAGAGCGTGTTTCGTTTTAGTTTAATTTTAGCGCTCGCGTTGTCCGCCACATGGGTGACTCTGTCCGGTTACTTTACGCCTATGCTACTCACACTTGGGGCGATCTCAGTCGTCTTTGTTGTGGCTTTATCTATACGTATGAAGATCGTGGACAATGAAACGGCCCCTTATTTGATGATCCCTTTAACATTGTCATATTTTGTTTGGCTGTTTATCGAGATTATTAAAGCAAATGTGACTGTTGTGAAAGCTGTGCTACGCCCCGATATGGAAGTATCACCTACGCTGGCAAAAATCCCGCTTCCGCAAAGAGAGGATATCAGCAAGGTGATGTTTGCGAACTCCATCACACTTACGCCCGGAACCGTGAGCGTCTTGATAGAAGAGGATTATATTTTGGTGCATTCGCTGCTCACAGAAATGAGTGACCCCTCTGACTTTACTGAAATGGGCGTCAAAGCGGCTTGGGCTGTCGGCGAGAATGTGGAACCAAATCTGTGAGTGTTGCTCTGGGATATATTTATCTGGGGACGGCTTTTCTCATTACGATCTCAATGGCGTTGATGTTGATCCGCTTAATTGGTGGACCAACACTTTACGACCGTCTTTTGGCGGTCAACTCTTTCGGGACAAAGACCGTGCTCTTCCTCTGTGTCTTTTGTTTCATTATTGATCGTCCTGATGGGGTCGATATTGCGCTGCTTTATGCTTTGATGAACTTTATTTCGACAATTGCAGCGCTAAAGTTCTTTAATTACCGCGCCTTAAGTGTTGGCTTGTCGGGTGCCAGAGACCCAGGGGGGGAAGAATGAGTATTCTCATGACAGTCCTCGCGGCGGCGCCTGCCGTTGCAGAAGCCCATGGCAGTGGCCCTCACATTGATTTGTTTGCTCTTATTCGGTTTGTTTTGACAGTCGTTAGTATCGCGGCGGGTCTTTTCTTTGTTTTTGCAGGCACATTCGGTGTCCTTCGCTTACCCGATTTTTATACACGTCTCCATGCTGGTGGTATGACGGACACTTTAGGGGCGGAACTCATTCTAATAGGTCTAATTATCCAATCAGGTTTTTCACAAATGACCTTGAAGCTGCTCTTAGTGGCATTTTTTCTCTTTATCACAAGTCCAACAGCAACCCATGCGGTGGCGCATTCCGCTTATAAAAGTGGTCTAAAGCCTCTTTTGGGTAAATATCGTGCCCCTAATTTGGATGAGGAGGTTTAGATGTTCGCCGCAGTCGCCTCCGCCTATACGCCGTCCCCGCTTATCTTAGATATCAGCTTATTGGCTATTCTCGTTATTGTTGCTTTTGCAATTGTGCGGATGCGTAGTCTGTTTGGGATCGTTATGTTGCAGGGCGTTTATAGTCTTGTTTGCGCCGCTTGGTTCGTCAGTCTTGATGCCGTTGATGTCGCCTTTACTGAGGCCGCTGTGGGCGCGGGTGTATCAACTGTATTAATGCTTTCAGCTATGTTGTTAGCCGACCGTACTTCGGCGCCCGTGCCGCGCTCTCGTCAATGGGGGCCTTTATTTGTCTGTATATTTGCGGGTGTGGCTATGTTCTATGCCATTGGGGACATGTCGGCTTTTGGTGATGCCAACTCACCCGCCAATAGGGGTGTTGGCATCGAATATATGGCCAAGACAGCCGAAGAAATAAAGATTCCTAATGTTGTGACAGCCGTGCTCGCTAGCTATAGAGGCTATGATACCTTTGGGGAAACAGTCGTGATTTTCTCAGCTGGTCTGGGTGTGCTTTTACTCCTCGGTTTGAACGGCAATGCCGGTCGTTGGCGTGCAGAGCCAAACGGACAGCGCATCTCCACACCGTCGGCACCTGCTGCTGAAATCAAGCGCGAAACGGTAGGGCGTGAAGAAAAGGGAGAAGAGGCAAATGTCCGATAATCCCCAAGTCCCAAATGACTTACCTGAAGATTTGAACCTCCGCGATCCGCATGTTGTTTTGCGGGTTATCTCAAAATTTTTGATACCGCTGATCGCCCTGTTTGCACTGTATGTTCAGTTTCATGGGGATTACGGCCCCGGGGGCGGTTTCCAAGCCGGTGTTATAATGGCGGTGTCTGTTATTCTCTACGCACTCATTTTTGGGCTTGAAGCAGCCAAGAAGGCCTTTCCGCCGTCTTGGATTCGTGTCGGTATGACATTAGGTGTTTTGATTTATGGCGGCACAGGTGTGGTCACATGGATGCTAGGCGGCGAGTTCCTGAATTACGGCGTATTGTCGTATGACCCTAGTCACGGACAACATTACGGCATTCTGGCGATTGAGCTAGGTGTCCTTGTGACGGTCACAACCGTCATGATCGCTATTTTTTACGCTTTTGGCTCTCGCCAACCCGAAACATCACGGGATGACTGGTAATGTTTGCGGATATTTTTGAGCAATTTAACGATGCTATCGTGATCGTCTTAATGATGACGGGACTTTATGTTGTTTTTTCCTCGCGTAATCTCATTAAGAAACTTGTCGGCTTATCGCTTTTCCAAACCTCAGTTTTCTTGCTCTATATTACGATTGGGAAAGTTGAGGGTGGCCAACCCCCTATCCTGATTGAGGATAAAAACGGTGGCCCCTATGTTGAACTGGAAACGGTTCAAGTGGCAGCAAGCGAAGGGGGTTATATCGTCGATGCGCTCTATTCAAATCCACTCCCCCATGTCCTTATCCTGACCGCTATTGTTGTGGGTGTGGCGACGCTTGCTATCGGTTTGTCGCTCGTTGTGCGTATTCGTGAAGTCTATCAAACCATTGAAGAGAATGAGATCGAAGATCTTGATTACGCTTATAATCTGGAAGGTATAGATGCCTTGAGGCCGAGCTCTGAAAATGGGGCGCGCCGACAATGAATCTGACATCTTATATGCCCGCATGGTTATTTGAGCACGGCGCGGCCTTTTTGATTGCTGTGCCTTTAATATTGGCAGCTGTGACCGCCATTTTGCCAAGTCGCAAACTGGCCTGGTGGACGACGACTTTCATGACATTAGTTCTGGTTGTTGCAGCTATCGCTTTGGCGCAATATGAGCTTAATAACGGCTTGATGCTGTATGAATTGGGGGGTTGGGCGCCGCCTCACGGGATTTCTCTTATCATAGACGCGCTTTCTGCTCCGGTTTTGGTGCTGATTGCGGCGATGGCGTTGATTACAATGCTTTATGCAATGCCCGCCACAATTGCCGAAATTGAGCCTAAGAAACAGGCCCCGTTTTATGCTGCTTTTTTGCTCGCCATGGCGGGACTCATGGGCATGGTGGTGACAGGTGATGCGTTTAACGTTTTCGTTTTTCTCGAAGTCAGTTCCATCTCAACTTATGTTTTGGTCGCAATGGGGGCAAGCCGAGATCGACGTGCCTTGGTGGCGGCCTATAATTATCTCATTGTGGGGTCCATTGGGGCGACCTTTTTCGTGATTGGTATCGGCTTCCTCTATATGGAAACGGGCACGCTCAACATGGCGGATATTGCACGTGTGCTGTCTGAAAATGATGGCGGATCGCGGGTCGCCATGGTTGCCTTTGGCTTCATCATTGTGGGCTTGGGCCTAAAGCTCGCCATGTTCCCGCTTCATAATTGGTTGCCGGGCGCTTATGCCTATGCACCAACACAGGTGACGGCATTTTTAGCCTCAACAGCCACAAAGGCGGCGCTATATTTGTTGCTTCGCTTCACTTTCTTCGTCTTTAATCCGGAATTTGATTATGTGGCCGCGACGCTGACTTATTTAATTATAGGCTTGGCTGTAGTGGGAATGGTGTTCACATCGTCTCAAGCAATTTTCCAAACAGATGCTCGCCGCACTTTAGCGTTCTCATCGGTCGCCCAAGTTGGGTATATGTTGCTGGGTATTGGTATCGCCACGACGGCCAGTGTTGGGGCCGCTTATCTGCATCTTATCAATCATGCGATCATCAAAGGCGGTTTGTTCTTAGCCGTAGGCGCCATGTGGTATCGATTTGGGATTACGCGGACGTCTGATTTTCGGGGTTTATCAAAGACGATGCCTTGGACGATGGGAGCTTTCACCATTTGTGGTTTCTCATTGATAGGTGTGCCGTTCACGGCTGGCTTTGTATCCAAAGTCGCCTTGGCCGACGCCGCGGCATCGCAAGGTTATTGGTGGTCCGTGGGCGTGATTGTGCTGACGTCTATCCTCGCCATGATTTATATCGGGCGTATATTGATGACGGCTTATTTCCAAGACCCGCCAGAGATAAATGGGGTCAGAGTCGCCAGAAACGAAGCCCCGCTCATTATGCTTGCACCCATGTGGTTCTTGGCGATTGCCTCTATCGTGATCGGCATGAATCTTTTTGGCGCTTCTGATATTATTGTCGGCGCGTCTGAACGGGCTGCGGAAGCCCTGTTGATGGCAGGAGGGCCAAAATAATGGTCTTCACGGCTGAACTTGCTTTGTTGCTTCTGCTGCTCATACCTTTGACAGCGGCTATATTAATTCCTCTCGCAGGAAAGGTGTTACCCAATATTCGTGAAGCTATCACCTTTGTCGCCGGAATCGCTCTTCTCGCGACCGTTATTTATCTCTGTCGCGAGGTTGCCGTGGGGGGGCGTCCTGAACTTCTCTTGGGAACATTTGCAGGTAATTTTGAAGTTAAATTCAAACTTGAACCCCTCGGAGCAACCTTTGCTGCTATTGCCAGCTCTTTATGGATCGTGAACTCCGTCTTCACGCTCGGCTACATGCGTGGGAATAAAGAAAAAAACCAGACGCGTTTCTATGCCTTTGTCGCTCTTGCAATTGCTGCTGCGATGGGTGTTGCGGCTTCGGCCAATCTCATTACGCTTTTCATATTCTATGAAGCCCTGACGATTTCGACGTTCCCGTTGGTCTCTCACAAGGGTGATGCCAAGGCCCGTAAAGGCCTTAAGATTTATGCATTGATTTTGATGGGCACATCTTTGGCCTTCTTGCTCCCCGCTATTATCGGTACACATGTTATTGCGGGCACAACAGAATTTATGGTCGGAGGTGTATTCCCCGAAGGGACATCTCTGCTTGCCACCTCTATCCTCTTGTTCCTGTTTGCCTTTGGGATTGCCAAAGCGGCGCTGATGCCTGTGCATCCGTGGCTGCCCAATGCGATGGTTGCACCGACGCCGGTATCGGCTTTACTCCACGCGGTCGCCGTTGTGAAAGCGGGTGTATTTACAATGCTGAAAGTCGTGGTCTTTACATTCGGGCCATCCTTGGCGGCGGAAACACCTGCCAGCACAATACTGTCTTGGGTCGCGGCGATTTCGATTGTTCTCGCTTCAGTGATCGCCTTACGTCAGGATAATCTGAAAGCGCGATTGGCTTATTCGACAGTCTCGCAGCTCTCCTATATTACGCTGGGCGCCATGCTCGCCGCGCCCATGGCGATTATTGGCGGTGGCTTGCAGATTGTCATGCATGCTTGGGGTAAGATCACGCTCTTTATGTGCGCAGGCGCGATTTATACAATTTCTCACCGCACAAATGTTTCACAGCTGGACGGCTTAGGTCGCACGATGCCATGGGTGTTCGGCGCATTTTTGGTCGGAGCTGTCTCAATTATTGGCATTCCCCCTATGGGCGGCTCTTGGCCGAAATTCTTCCTCATGGCAGGGGCGCTTGATAGCGGGAAGGGCATATTGATTGCAGCCCTGATAGCTTCCTCTATCTTGAATATTATCTATCTTATTCCGATTGCCGTACGGGGCTTTATGAAACCGCCTGTAGATGCGGAGGCCGATAAACTTATTGGCTTTGAGCGTAAAAAACATATTTGGGTCATTATCCCGCCGGTCTTCACCGCTTTAGGGAGTCTTGTGCTCTTCTTTTATGCGGGCGGAATTGTGGATTTCCTCAAACCCATCTTACCAGGGGGGCTCTCGTAATGACGGATCAACAACGAGAGACATCAGAACATGCTGCAGAGGGTATTCACCCCGTTGCAAAATATTTTTTGTTCTTAGGTAAAGACTCCGTCAAGCGGAACTTCATGTGGCTCCCTTTGGCGGGAATTATAGTGACTGTTATTCTTGGGATTATGCATCCTCTAAAACATCCTGCGCCGTGGGAAGTCTTCCCTGGGTCTTGGGCTGTCTTTGGCTTTATCGCTTATTCGATTATCGTCTTTACTGCGCCTGTTTTATTTAAACTGCTTGCGCGGGATGAGAGCTACTACGGCGAGGGTGGCTTGCCTGATCCCGATTACTCGACTGAACATGAGGGAGAACATTAATGTTTGACCTTATGAATATTAACCCGGGTCTTTGGGTTATTTTGGCCGGTTTGGTTTGCACGCTTATTCCCAAAAGCCCGGCCACGCATTATACGCGAAAGCTTTTACTGATTGCCACGCCCATATTTGCCGGTTGGCTTATCTATCAGATGCATGCGATTGAACCGAATTATATTCGGGGCATACTGACCTTCGGCAATATAGAGCTCACGACCTTACGCATCGATGGCCTGTCGCTGGTCTGGGGCTTGTTGTTCTGTTTAGCGGGCATCATTAACGGCATTTACGGTCTGCATGAGAAATGCCGTATCACGGATAGCTCGGCCCTGATTTACACAGGGGCGGCGATTGCGGGTGTGTTGTCGGGCGACATGATTACCCTGTTTATTTTCTGGGAGCTTACGGCGATTTCATCAGTTTTCCTTGTCTGGAAAGGCGGCGAACGGGCCTATGCGGCGGGTATGCGCTATTTAGCGGTGCAAGTTCTGTCTGGTGTCTTGCTTTTGGGCGGGGCCGTTATGGTGGCGCAAGATCGCGGCGGTGACTTCATGTTCACCTTTATTGGATTGGACACGCCGGGCGGGTGGTTGATGCTGATTGCTATGGGTATAAAATGTGGCTTCCCGCTGCTGCATAACTGGATGCAGGATGCTTATCCAAAAGCCTCGATTACAGGGACGGTAATTTTGGCATCATTCACCACAAAGTTCGCGATTTACGCCTTGGCACGTGGTTTTGAAGGCGTCGATATCCTGATTTGGATCGGGGCGATTATGACCTGTTTCCCGGTCTTCTTTGCCGTAGTCGAAAACGATCTGCGCCGCGTTTTGGCTTATTCACTGAATAACCAACTCGGCTTTATGGTCTGCGGCATCGGCATTGGCGGCGCGCTGGCGATGAACGGTGTTGTGGGGCAGGTCTTCGTCCATGTCATCTTTAAGGGCTTGCTCTTCATGTCCATCGGCGCGGTGATGTACCGCACGGGCACGGCCAAGGCCTCAGAACTTGGTGGGCTGTTCCGCTCCATGCCTTACACAGCCGTTCTGTGTATGATCGGTGCAGGGTCGATTGCAGCCTTCCCACTGCTGGCCGCCTTTGTCACCAAAGCGATGATTTTGGCCGCAGCGATTGAAGAACATCTCTGGATACCGTTTGCAATGATGCTCTTTGCCTCTGCCGGTGTGATGGAACATTCCGGGATTAAAGTCCCGCATTTCACCTTCTTCGCCCATGACAGCGGACGGCGCGTGAAAGAAGCGCCTTGGAACATGCTGCTGGCTATGAGCCTCGCAGGTATCTTATGTATTGTTTTGGCGTGGCCGTTCGGTGGCTATCAAATGCTTTATGCGCTAATGCCCTTCCCGATGGAAGAGGCCTACAAACCTTACACTTGGGATCATGTTGTCTTCCAGCTGCAGCTACTTTTTGCGGCCATTTTCGCGTTCACCTTGCTCAAGCGCTACGGTGTTTACCCCGCTGAGCGCCGCGCAGAGATTTTGGACTTTGACTGGGTGTATCGTCGGGTCGGCTTAGATACGGTGAAATGGACTTCTGCTATGTGGGACCGTATGAACGTCCATGTGAAACGTTTCAGCGATAAGACCTTGAGTGAGCTCGGACGTAAATTCTATCAAGTCTTTAGTCCTGCAGGCGCGATGAGTGAAGCGACCCCTTCAGGTCTTTCAGCCGTGCTGACCGCAGGCATGCTCCTGCTCACCTTAATTGTTATCTATGTCCTCGGGGCTTAGGGTGTTAGGCGGGTGAGTGAAGAGGACGAAAAAGTCTCAAAGGATGTGCTCCTTGCGCATATGTCTAATATTGCCGCCGCCTATTTTACCAATCATACTGTTGCTCCAAAAGATATTCCGCAGGTTCTGGAGACTATTTATGAGGGCTTAGTTGCTGTTGTCGTGAATGAAGACGAGGTTGCCGACGCGGAGCTGCAGGAACCTGCCGTGCCGATAGAAGAGTCGTTAAGTGACGATACGATTATCTGTCTCGAAGATGGCTTGCCTTTCCAATCTCTCAAGCGGCATTTACGTGTAAAATATGACATGACGCCCGAGGTGTATCGTAAGAAGTGGGGCTTGCCGTCTGATTATCCAATGGTTGCTCCCGCCTATGCAAGGCGGCGATCTGAACTTGCCAAGCGGACGGGGCTGGGGAAAAACAGACCGACTTGATTCGTCTCTCGCTCTTAAAATTTTAATATACTTATCTAAGGGTGTGAGCCTGACGATCTCTTTCACTGCCAGTCGTTGATTGAATCGGAACCGATTCAAAAAACAGGGTCTTTCTCCGCTTAAACCCTAATTTATAGTTAACAAATCATTGAAGCAGGACTCTGCATACTCAATACATACTCAAAGGCTGATAGGGCAGTCTCCGGGGAGGTTTTATGATTGAGGGTAACGCGTTGAGGCATCAGATGGTGCTTCCGCAGCAGCAAAAAATTTACGACTATTGGCGCTCAAAATGTCGGGCGGGGGCATTCCCTTCTCGCAACGATATTCTTCCTGAAGATATTGGGAAATTGCTGCCGACGACTACAATCACAGAGGTGAGTCAAGACACAGGCCGTTACCATATTCGTCTTGCGGGTACAGGCTTTTGGAATTTATTCAATGATGAAATTCAAGGTCGTCATATTGATGAGTTACCCATCGGATGTCGCAGCGCCTATTGGAAATCCATATTGGATAAGATTGTTCTAAACAAACGTCCTTATGTCGGCGTGACTCGCCCGGGTACGCCGAACGGTGGGCATTTGGCGCAATTCTGGATTCGCCTGCCGCTAGCGGACAACGGCCATAATGTAACAATGATCCTCGGTTATGACCATTTTGTCAAAATGGATGCCAGTACCCAGATGAGCTTAAAGGCTAATAAAATTTACGCTTAATATCAAAGCTTTAGCTAAATGCTTCGTTCACATACGGCGCTTAGATGTTGACTCTTTGTTCTAAAATATAGGAATATAATCCTCACTTAGTGATGTTGGCCTATTATGGCTCAAATACACGAATTGGAGGATGTATGAGACGCCATAGACAAAGCCCAAACCCCGCTATTTTGGCGAACCAAGTCTATCAAACCAATATTGTTGTGGCGGCTGTCTCGCTTGAATTTGGCCTGACCGAGCTAAATCTCACTCATCCCAAAAAACACAGCCCACATCTGCGGTTTGCCCGACAAGTTGCCATGTATCTTGCCCATGTTGTCTATGAATTAAACCATACGCATGTGGCACGACTTTTCGCCAAAGACAGATCCACCGTCAGTCATGCCTGTAAAGTTGTCGAAGAGAGCCGAGAGGACCAACTCTTTGATCTGAAGCTTATTCGCCTTGAAAATTTTCTGCGACAAGCCCCGCGCCCTGTTATCTCTCATGAGGTGGCGGCCTAGATGATCACTTATAAGCAAACCCAAATCTTACGCCAATTATTGCATCATAAAGCGTCCATTAATGTCGCCGATGGCTGCGATGCCTTTCCGGCGCATCCGAATGGCGACCGTCGAAAACGTCCGGCCTTTTGGGTGTCCGCGGCGGATTTACTAGCGTTGAAATCATACGGGTCAATTGAATTAGGGGTGTCAGGCTATGAAGTCGTGCCGTCGGTCAAACGTCGTTTGCTCAAGGGTAAAAATGAGACCGTGTCCCAACAGCATTATGATCTTCAAGAGCAAGAGTTTTATGTCGCGGGCGGCGTGAAACGTGCTGCACGCGTCAACCGACGCCTATCCGCTTTAGACCGCCTTGCGCATCGCACGGATATGAACGGTCATCCGCTTTTGGATGCGAGTTTGATTGAGGCGGGTCTGCGTCTTGCGCGGGATTATCATGGCTCCGGTCATGGTATTGCCCCCACACAACGCTATGAGAGTGCGGGCGTTGACGATGGACGCGGCGGTAACCGGGTCGAAGATCAATTCATTCGTGCAACAGACGCTAAAGCCCGTTTACGGGCTGCGAGAGACGCAATGGGAACAGGTTTAGACACAGCCGTTATTGCTGTTTGCTGTCTGGATCAGTCCTTAGACGCTGTTGAGCAGGCCGAGCAATGGGCGAGCGGAACAGGTCTGACAATTTTGAAAATGGGTCTTTCGCGCTTAGCTGAACATTACGGAACAGTGGCAGGCATGCAGCCGGATTATAAAAAGGCCAGACGATGAACGCTTTTAATGATGAGGTGTTAGGTGTGGCCATAAAACGACTTCTCGAAGACATCGCACACTTGAGCGCTAAGGGGGAGGTGGATCCGGCCCTTAGCCATGGGAGTGAAGAGGGCAAGGCCTTTCACGAGCTTTTGGAGAAAAGAGCCAGAAGCGTGACCGTAGCCATTAAGGCCTGTGCGGATCTTTTGGACTTAAATGATAAGACAGAGAAAAGACACAATGACTCCCAATATACGCGACTTGAAGACCTGCCCCCTCTCAACCCTGAAGACGAAGCTTGGCTTAAACAAGAATTCTATTCTCTCGCAAACCGTGTGTCACTCGCAAACGGAAATGGACCAGTTTTGGCACGCCCTATCGACAAATAAGAAGGCATATATTTGGCATTTTTGGGACTTCCATGCGCGTAGGGATCAAAGGTTTCCAAAGTCTGACGACTGGCTTCTCTGGTTGCTTATGGGCGGGCGAGGATGTGGTAAGACCCGCACAGGGGCTGAATGGGTGCGCTATCAAGCGCGGCGAACGGGACGCATTGCGTTGATTGCGCCGACGCTTAATGATGCGCGCGAAGTCATGTTGGAAGGGGAGAGCGGACTTCTCAATATCGGCTTGCCGGCTGAACGTCCGCATTACACGGCGTCGCGCCGTTTATTGGAGTGGCCAAGCGGCGCAGTCGGCTATTTATTCTCATCCGAAGACCCTGATAGTTTACGCGGCCCGCAATTTGGTGCGGCGTGGGCCGATGAGTTTTGTGCGTGGCAATATCCTGATGAAACGCTCTCTAATCTGCGTTTGGGCTTGCGCCTTGGCGACACACCGCGATTAACATTGACAACAACGCCGCGTGCCACACCCGCTATGATTAAGTTAGCAGCAACCAAAGGTATCGTCGTTCACCACGCCACAACGCAGGATAACAGTCTTCATCTCCCACCGATTTTTCTGTCTGCAATGAAAGAAACCTATGGGCAGACCCGCTTAGGACGACAGGAATTGGACGGCGAGCTTTTAACGGAACAAGAGGGCGCGTTGTGGAGCTACGCTGTTTTAGAGGCAGCCTTACATTTGGCGCCCATACCAAAATTGGACAAGATCGTTGTCTCCGTCGATCCGCCTGTCACATCCGGGCTGCGCTCGGATCAATGCGGATTAATTGTTGCCGGTCGCGCGGGAGAAGCTGGAACATCTCGCGCTTATATCCTTCAAGACGCGACGGAACAGGGATTATCACCTGAAGCTTGGGCCAGAAAGGCGATCAATCTGTATCATCAATGGGATGCAGATTGCCTGTTAGTGGAAACCAATCAAGGCGGCGACTTAGTGACAACCCTTATCCACACGCTTGACCCGTCAGTCCCGATCCGCACGGCCTTTGCTAAAAAGAGCAAGGTGACACGTGCGGAGCCCGTGGCAATGCTTTATGAGCAAGGCCGCGTATTGCACACGCGCCAATTTAAAGATTTAGAGACTGAACTTTCGCAACTCGGCACAAAAAATTTGAAACATAGTCCCGACCGCGCAGATGCATTGATTTGGGCCGTGACGCATCTGTTATTAAATCAAAACTCAGGCCCGCATATTCGACGCTTATAGTTTGAAAAATTTGAGTTTTTAAGGTTGTTTTAACAGCTCCTTAACGAAGAGAGCCCAAGTTATGCTCCCATATAGCCGCCTAGCATTAGGATTTTTGGGAGACGTGTTGTGGGACGAAAGTCAAAGAAAAACCTAAGGGACGCTTTGCAGTCTCAATTAGATCAAACCAACTCAAATCTGGGCGAGCTTAATCGCGAGCTTGCTGCGCATATGATTCAATTGGCCGGGCAAACAGGCGATACCGCACCGCTAATTGACGCGGTTCAAGCCCTCCGCAAAGCCAAAACCTATTATAAAGTTGAGACCGCACCACAAGAATCCGTTGAAATTCAACAAGCCATCGCAGATACGCTTTTGGCCTTGGGCCGGAAGAATGAAGATCGTGATGCCTTAGAGAGCGCGCTGGAAGCCTATCGATCAGCAATTACGCTAGCGTCTTTGATCGGGGATGAAGATCGTCGTCAGGACCTTAAAATCAATTATAAATTGGCAACGAACTTCTTGGGGCAGCACCGCCCAACTCCGTCCCTGTTTAAGGTCGCTTAAACTCTAATTTTTTCAATCCTTTAGAAGAAAATCGGCCTATTTGATCCTCACCAAGCGGGTCTCGGCCTATAAACAGCTTATCGCCGGAATTGAGATGTTTTTTAAACGCTCACATCCCCAACAGGATAAGCCTCTATGTTTGATTTTCTAAAAACTGCCGCTGCGCAGGTTGAAACATCTTTGCCAAATACAAAATCTGCACCCCCGCTCATTGCGCTTCAATTAGCAGCAGGCGCGCATTGGACGCCACGTAATTTCTCGGCGCTATGTCGGGAAGGCTTTGCCCGCAACCCTATCGTCTATCGCTGTGTCAGATTGATTGCCGAGGCCGCCGCGAGTGTACCTTTGCAGGTCGAAGGCGATGCGCGTGTAACAACATTTCTCTCTCGCGCCCCCTCACAGTCGGGCGCGACAGAAACCTTTGAGGCATTTTACGGCTACCTCCAACTATCGGGTGAAGCTTATTTAGAGGCGGGGATGTTCACGGATGCGCCGAGCTATATGGCGGCGCTCTGCCCTGACCAAGTGACCCCGCTTTATTCGAAAACAGGTCACATTGCAGGATGGGACGTCGACACAGATACTTCCGCAAAGCGGCGCTTGCGCATTGATCTGGCTGCGGGGCAGTCTCCACTGCTGTTTATGTCGCTCTTCTCCCCCAAAGAGACGGTATCGCCTTTGCAAGCTGCCGCTCAAGCGGTTGATCTGCACAACGAGGGAGGGCGTTGGGCCAAGGCGTTGTTGGAAAACTCAGCCCGTCCTAGCGGCGCTCTGATTTATAAGGGCGTCAATGGGGCGGATCATCTGACGGATGATCAATTTGACCGTCTGAAATCAGAATTGGAAAATGGTCACGCAGGCGCGCGGCATGCGGGGCGACCTCTTGTCCTCGAAGGCGGATTAGATTGGAAATCCATGAGCTTGTCGCCTACGGATATGGATTTCATTCAAGCCCGACGCGAAGCCGCCCGCGAAATTGCTTTGGCGTTCGGGGTGCCGCCTATGCTGCTCGGTCTGCCGGGCGATAATACTTACTCCAATTACCGCGAAGCCAATCAAGCCTTTTGGCGCCAGACCATTATTCCCTTGGTGCGTAAAACGGCAACAGGCTTGCAGAATTGGTTGCGTCCTTGGTTTGATGAGGGGTTGGTCATATCGCCCGACCTCGAAAAAGTTCCGGCTTTGGCCGAAGACCGTAATGCGCTGTGGCAAAGATTATCGTCTGCTGATTTTCTATCGGATCAAGAGAAGCGGTTGTTGGCGGGGCTTCCTGTGGAAGGAGGCACCCGATGAGCGCATTATCGAAATCCTTTAGCTTCAATAAGACCCTCACATTTGGGGTTCTCCTGACGCTCTCCATTCAAACCGGTAGCGGGTTGATATGGATAGGCGCGACAGATGCCCGTTTGCGTACAGTCGAAGCACAACTCGCTGACCGTGCGCCTGCGCTTGAGCGCTTGGCCTTGCTGGAGGGACAAATGTCCATGATCCGCGACAGCCTGAACCGCATCGAAAGACAGGTCACAGCCAATGCCATTGAAGCGGAGCGCGGACATGAGCGATAATCTCTTGCGTATTTCAGGCTATGCGAGCCTGTTCGACCAGACCGATTTATCGGGTGATGATGTCAGCCCCGGGGCGTTTGCCGCCTCGATATTGAGCTTGCCACAGGGCCGATTACCTATGCTGTTCGGTCATGACACAAAAACGCCAATTGGAGTTTGGGACCGCATTGTTGAAGACCGCGTCGGATTATTTGTGTCCGGACGAGTTTTGTCGGGAACGCCCGAAGCGGAACGCACAGCGCGTCTTATCGCTGAAGGCGCGGTGTCCGGTCTGTCCATTGGGTATCGCGCCCGTCGTAGCATGAAAACCACAAAGGGGCGCAGGCTCTTGGATATTGATCTTTGGGAGGTTTCCGTCGTCGCCTTCCCAATGTTGCGCACGGCGCGCATCACGCAAATTGACGACCTTTCTTCCAAAAACCTTGAAACCCCCAACGGAGCTAAATTATATGCCTGACTTAGAAACGAAACACCTTTCGATGAAAGACGCACAAGCGGATTTTGCCAAAACCTTTCATGCCTTTAAATCTGCGAATGATGAGCGTTTGGCTGCGCTTGAAGCGAAATCATCTGATATTTTGATGGATGAAAAATTATCCCGTCTGAATGCAGCCTTGGACGCGCAGTCCAAACAGATTAAAAATCTCTCTATGGGCCTGTCTGCGCCTTTATCGCGAGAAGGCAATAAGAGTGAAGCCAAATCAGCGTGGTCAGATTTCATCCGCACAGGTGATGCCGAAGCTTTGGGGAAGTTAGAAGGGAAATCCCTCTCCTCCGTCGATGGAGAGGGTGGCTATATTGCGCCCGCTGAAACCGAAAGCCGGATTGATAAAGCGCTGTCTGAAAGCTCGCCCTTTCGGTCTATCGCGACTGTGCGTCGTATTGGGGCAGGCCTGTTTAAAAAGCCCGTCAGTGCCTCCGGCGCGGCGTCAGGTTGGGCAGGAGAAACCGATAGCCGTCTTGAAACCCAAGCGCCGCAATTGGAGCTGCTCGATTTTCCCGCAGGTGAATTATATGCCATGCCCGCTGCGACACAGGCCTTATTAGATGACAGCGTGGCGGATGTGGATCAATGGCTTGCCGATGAGGTCAGAGATGTCTTTGCTGCGCAAGAAACAGCCGCTTTCGTTAATGGAGATGGTATTAACAAGCCACGCGGTCTCTTGAACTATATACAAGCCGATAATGGCACACAGAGCTTTGGCGAGATTGGTACGGTCTCGACTGGCGTTGCGGGGTCGTTTGACGGCACGGCCCCCGTCGACGCAATTTTAGACCTGATTTATGCTGGAAAAAGCCGATATCGGGCGGGCTCCAGCTTTGTTATGAACCGCCGTACAGTCAGCGATATTCGTAAGTTTAAAGACGCGGACGGCAATTATATTTGGCAACCGGCAACCGAGGCAGGGCAACCCAGCACCTTGCTCGGCTATCCGCTGATCGAGGCCGAAGATATGCCGGATGTAAGCTCCGGAAATGTTTGTATGGCCTTTGGTGACTTTCGCCGCGGCTATCTTATTGTGGACCGCCAAGGGGTTCGCGTGCTGCGCGACCCTTATTCCGCTAAGCCTTATGTGCTGTTCTATACAACGAAACGTGTCGGCGGCGGCGTGCAGGACTTTGACGCGATCAAACTGCTTAAAGCCACCGCGTAATCTTCTCACAATTTATTTTCACAAAGCCGCGGTTTCCGCGGCTTTTTTTATGACCCGATGAAAGGAGGCTGCTGTGATTACAGATATGACCCTGCCTGCCACAGAGCCGATAAGTTTGGCGACGGCAAAATTATTCCTGCGTATCGACCATGGTAATGAGGATAGTTTGATAACCGACTTCATTCGTAAAGCCCGAGAGCAAATTGAGACCTTGTGTCGACAGACGCTTATCTCCCGGTCGCAAAGACTAACGTTTCCAACGCCTCTCAAACTCTGTCTCTATCTGAATATAGCGCCGATTAAGGCGGTGACAGCCGTGATGTTACACTTGGAGTCGGGTGTTACAGAGAGCCTCGACCTCTCCACTTTGGATATAAATCTCCGAGCAACGCCCGTGTCTATAAAGCCGAAAACACTTGGATTATTCGGCTATCACACGCGTGCAGATGTGCAGGCCATCACCGTTGATATCACGGCGGGTTATGGCGAGGCCATCGAGGATGTGCCTATGCCTTTGCGTCAGGCGATGTTGCTCTTGATTGGGCAGTCTTATGAAAATCGTTCGGGTGCCGAGCTGCCAGCTATTCCAATGATGGTCGATGCTTTGGTCATGCCCTATCGGAGCCTCAAGCTATGATCGGGCAATTAAAGACGCGGCTTGGTCTTTACCGCGCGCAAGAGACACCGGACGAACTCGGCGGCAGTGTAAGGAATTGGTTGTTTGAGCGGGCCCTATGGGCGGCAATAACGCCCAAGACAGTGACCGAACACCGCGAAAACGGACGTTTGGCCGTGACCCAAAGCTATCATGTCGTCATCCATTTTAGAGATGATTTTCCTGAACGGGCGCGGTTGATGTGGGGGCAGCGTATTTTACGCGTTATCGCATCTTCTGATCCTGACAACCGACGGGAACGACTTCACCTTATTTGCGAGGAGGAGCAGCAATGAGCGGACTAGAAAGCCTTACCAAGTCGCTCCACAAGACATTAGCAGAGAGCAATGTGATCAAAGATGCGCTGGGCACGCCCCCGCGCCTTTATGATCATGCACCGGAAGACCCTGTGTTTCCTTATCTGTCATATGGTGCCATGCGGAGTACAGATATTGGCGGCGATGATGCGCCGCTGATGTCCCATCAAATCACATTACATCTTTGGTCGCGCTATTCAGGACGATCCGAGGTTTTGACGCTCTTAGAGCAAGTGAAAGCCGTGCTGTCCGATACTGACACGATCGCCCTTAATCTGACCAGCCAAAATTTAGTGAGTGCAACAATTCTTTATGCAGATGTTCTACGCGCTCCCGATGGGCGCACACACCACGGGCTTTTGCGCCTGTCATTTCTCACAGACCAATAGGAGCCTTTTATGAGTGCACAAAAAGGGCGGGATATGCTCGTCAAATATAAGCAAGCTGATGGAAGCTACCGCACATTGGCAGGACTTCGTAGCAAGGCGCTTCGCTTTAATGCGCGGACTGTCGATGTGACGGATAGTGAATCTGCCAATGGCTGGAAAGAACTCTTGCCTCAAGCCGGTGTGAAATTCGCCGAGATATCAGGTACCGGTATTTTCAAGGATGATGACAGCGCCGCAATCGCAAGGCAGGGATTTTTTGATCAATCTCTGATGGATTTGCAATTCATCCTGCCGGGCTTCGGAGTTGTGGAGGGGTCGTTCCTCATTAACGCGCTGACCTATTCAGGGCGTTATGAAGGCGAGGCGGGATTAGACATCAGCTTTATGAGTGCAGGTGAACCTGCGTTTAACGCGCTATGAGCGTTCATCCCTGTGACCGCTTCTGGGTGGTGGGTAATTATAGCTATAGTCTTCGCTTTTCTATGAAAACTTTAGCCTTAATGGCGCGTCGGTTGAACGCAGCCGGACCTTTGGCTTTGGCATCATTGCTAAGTGAAGATGCGCCTGATGTCAGAGACGCGAATGCCCACCGGATAGTGTCGTGCTTCTTAGAAGAAGGCGATGTGTTGGATATTGCAAAGCCTGAACTGACGACGGCGATGTTCCTGATCGCGGATATGATTGAGGAGGCCTTTCAATGAGTGCTCCGCAAGAGGATTGGCCATTAGAGGCTTGGTTCCGTTTGGCCGTTTTGCATCTGCATATTTCACCTCACGACTTTTGGGACATGTCCGTGCGTGATTGGCTTTGGTTGTGTCGAAGGAGTCAGAAGACGCAATTCTCACAACAGGATTTTGATGATTTATTTTCACAGTTTCCGGATGAGGAGGTGACGGATGTCTTCTGATAATAATGCTGCGCAGGCTTTATCTAGCTTTGATATAAGCGAGGCAACGCAATCCGCAGACGAGATGGCGGCTGCGTTTGAAGTGGCCAGTAACCGTATCGCGAATGCTTTGCAAAGTGCGGCGCGAACAGGCGAGTTTTCTTTTTCACAAATGGCGGAATCTATTGCCCGTGACCTCGCAAGAATTGCGGTTCAGGAATTGATTGCGGAACCGATTCAGGGGCTATTTAATTCCGCTTCGTCTTCGTTGATTTCGCAAGGCATAAGTCCCAAATCTACGCCTGTTAATGTCACGATGAATGTGTCGGGCATAGCCTCTGTGGCTGATTTTAAAAAGTCAGAAACGCAGCTTGCTGCGGGTTTATCACGGGCGATTTCGCAAGGGCGAAAGCTCACTTAATTTCATTTATTTAACAGGATGATTATGACGGACTTTCACAATGTTCGCTTTCCGCTTTCGCTTGCTTTTGGCGCAAGTGGCGGACCGGAATTCACGACGCAAATCACGCATCTCTCTAATGGAAGGGAGCATCGCAACACGCCACACGCTTTACCGCATCGTCGCTATGATGCAATCGCGGGGATTAAATCAATCGAACAACTCTCTGAATTAAAACAATTTTTCATTGAAAGAAAGGGTCGGTTGTATAGTTTTCGTTTCCTAGACCCCTTTGATAATCGGTCATGCGGGGTTCTGCAAACACCACACGCCACGGATCAATATATTGCTATAGGTGACGGGCAGCAAACGACGTTTCAATTATCCAAATCATATTCCGCAGACGACACAGATGTCTCTCGGCCTATCACAAAACCACATGATAATTCTGTTCTCATTGCCATTAATAGTATCGTATTAAACGCGACAAACTTCACAGTGGATAGTCTTACAGGACAGGTTACGCTTGCGGCGCCACCAGCAAGCGGAGACATTATCACAGCCGGATTTATGTTTGATACAGTCGTCCGTTTTGACACTGATTTTCTCGATATGACTTTGGAAGATTTTGGTGCGGGACAATTGCGAAGCCTTCCGTTGGTGGAGCTGCCTTATGCGTAATCTGTCGACGGAATTTCAATCTCATTTATCGGGTGAGGTCACAACACTTTGCATGGTTTGGAAATTGGAATTGCTTGATGGTCGGGTGCTTGGGTTTTCTGAACATGACCGCGATTTGATTATTGAGGATGTTGTTTATTCTGCGCAGTCCAGTCTGACTGAGAGTGAGAGCGAAAACCGTTTGGGCTTTGCCGCCGATAATGGATCGGTGCAGGGCGTCTTAAACGCTGTCAATATTAGCGATGCGGAAATTGCTGACGGCGTTTTGACAGGCGCCTGTCTGTCCCGTTATCGCGTGAATTGGGTAGAACCGTCTCAATGTGCTTTGTTGTCTGTAGGTGAGTTGGGACAGGTTACCACAAAAGGTGATTACTTTGATGTCGAATGGTTGGGGTTGTCTACGAAATTGGATCGCTCAACAGGTCGCGTCTTTTCCAAGAAATGCGATGCCAGCCTCGGTGATCCACGTTGCGGTGTGTCGCTTGATGCTTTTGCGGAAGAGAGCTTTTGTCCGAAAACTTTTTCGGCTTGTCGCGACCAATTTAATAATACCGCTAACTTTCGGGGGGTTCCTTATCTTATCGGCGATGACAGTCTTTATGCCGGCCCGATTGACGGTGAGCGCAAAGATGGCGGCTCGCGTTATAAATGACCGATATAAGCGCCAGGATTCTCGCAGAGACCAAGCTTTGGCTAGACACGCCTTATCAGCACCAAGCCAGTGAACGTGGCGCAGGGTGTGATTGTTTAGGGCTTATTCGGGGCATTTATCGGCACCTATATGGCTATGAACCGACAGATTTACCGCCTTACACTCCTGATTGGGCCGAGATAAGAGGTGAAGAGACGCTTTATGAGGCGGCCAAGACGTGGCTTTGCGAGATTCCAAAATCAAAAACGGAGATAGGCGATCTCGTGCTGTTTCGAATGACACCGACAGCGCCGTGTAAGCATATCGCTATTTTGACAGCCCCTGACATTATCACTCACGCTTATTGGGGCCGCGCCGTCGTGGAGAGCTATCTTGTTCCTTATTGGCGCCGCCGTTGGGTCAGTAGTTTTTCTTTTCCAAATCTATAACAAAATCAAGGTCTTAATATGAGCACACTTGCCGTTACAGCGATTAATATCGCGGGACAGGTCGCCACAGATGTCGCCACAGCCGCTGCGCTCAGCACAGCCAATACGTTGATATCCAATGCGTTTGATAACCGTGTCTTTGAAGGGCCACGATTAGAGGGATTTCAACTTCAGACCTCTCGCGACGGTGCCCCCATGTCGCGTATCTATGGGCGTATGCGTCTGGCGGGACAGGTGATTTGGGCCTCTCGCCTACGCGAAACGCGATCTGAAGAAGATGTGCAGAGCGGTAAAGGCGGCGGGCCAACGCGCGTAAATTATAGCTATTCCATGAGTTTCGCTATTGGCCTGTGCGAAGGTGAAATCCTTGGCGTGGATAGGCTCTGGGCCAATGGGCAGGCTTTGCCAACGGCTGGGCTCAATATGCGGGTTTATAAGGGAACAGCAGATCAGCACGCTGACCCGATTATCAGTGCTATTGAGGGCGCAGATGTGCCGGCCTTTCGCGATACGGCTTATATTGTGTTTGAGGACTTCCCTCTAGATGGGTTTGGGGGACGTCTGCCGCAAATAAATGCAGAAGTTATACGGATCCCGCCTTCTAATGGTGACGATGGGCCAAAGCTTGAAACACTTATAAAATCCGTCAATCTGCTGCCCGCTTCCGGTGAATTTGCTTATGCCACAGAGGTCGTTGAGGAAACGCCTGAGCCGGGTATGTCGCGGCCTATCAATATGAATAATATATCGGGACAAGCCGATATTCTGAAATCATTGGATCAGCTCGAAGACCAACTCCCCAATTGTCGGCACGTGTCTATCATCACGGCGTGGTTTGGCACGGACCTTCGTTGCGATCATTGCGAGATTGTGCCGGGCGTTGAGCGGCGCGAACGGACTTTACCAGAGACGCAATGGCAGGTCGGTAGTGATACACGTGGGCAGGCTTATCTGATTTCAGCCGATAGTGAAGGTCGTCCAAATTATGGCGGCACACCGTCTGATGCCTCAATCATTCAAGCGATTAAAGAGCTTAAGCGTCGCGGGTTTAAGGTGACGCTTTACCCGTTTATTTTGATGGACATACCCAATGGGAATGCTTTACCCGATCCTTATGGCGGGAACACGCAAGCGGCCTTTCCGTGGCGCGGACGCATTGCTGGTGAAGAGGGTGGCGTGGCACCTTCACAGATCGCGACCTTCTTTAATCGACCCAAAGGCTTTCGAAATTACATCCTTCATTATGCACAATTAGCAAAGGCTGCAGGCGGCGTTGAAGGCTTTGTCATGGGATCTGAAATGCGGGGTTTGACAACGTTGCGCGGCCCGCGGGTAAACGGGCAATCGACATATCCAACTGTCTCTTACTTGGTCGATTTAGCCGCTGATATTCGGAGCGTTTTAGGCCCGGATACAAGCCTCACCTACGCGGCGGATTGGAGTGAATATTTTGGCCATCACCCGCAGGACGGCAGTGGCGATGTGAGCTTTCATTTAGATCCGCTTTGGGCGTCAGAGCATATATCTGCGATTGGTATTGATGCTTATTTTCCGCTGTCAGATTGGCGGGAAGGCGACCATTTAGACGCCAATGATTTTGATGATATTTATGATCTTAATTATCTCCGATCCCAAATCGAAGGCGGGGAAGGCTATGATTATTTCTATAGCTCGGAGGCCGATCGCGACGCACAGATTCGGACAGCCATCACAGACGGAGAGGCACAAAAACCTTGGGTGTTTCGCTATAAGGATTTACGGCATTTTTGGTCTGAGCGTCATTATAATCGTGTGGGGGGTGTAGAGGTAGAAACACCGACAGAGTGGATGCCTGAATCCAAACCTATACAGCTTTTAGAGATAGGATGCCCTGCTGTAAAATTTGGCGCGAACCAGCCCAATGTTTTTTTTGACGCCAAAAGTTCGGAAAGTAAATTACCATATTATTCAGATGGGTACCGCGATGATTTCATGCAAAGATGTTATCTTGAAGCCTTGATATCTTATTGGGACAATGACGCCAATAATCCTGCATCGACGCTTTACTCAGGACGTATGATAGATACAGATCATGTCAGTGTTTGGGCGTGGGACGCACGCCCTTTCCCCGATTTTCCGGCGCGTGACAGCGTCTGGTCGGATGGAGAGAACTGGCAAAGAGGGCACTGGATTTCCGGGCGTCTCGGTCTTGTGCCACTCGCTGATATAGTCCGTGATATCGCCGCGCAATCCGGTTTGACCAATATAGACACAACGCAATTAAACGGGCTTGTCCAAGGCTATCATATTGAACGGCCCATGAGTGCGCGTGCTGCGATCGCAACACTCAGCGAACTCTTTGGTTTCAGCTTGGCAGAGCGCAATGGGACGGTCGCGTTTTTCTCTTTGGGTCAAGGCGGTGTCAGCGCCTTGGAGGACAGACAAATAGTGGAAGACAGCCCTGCTACGATAACCCGTCATCACCCGGATCCGGCTCTCAAATTTCGGGATGTTCGTCTGCATTTTATCAATGCCGGAAATGACTATCAATTGGGCCTTGCATCCGCGCGCGACCGACTCGCAGAAACAGAGCGTATTATTGATGTAAGCGCCCCGATTGTGATGGATAATAGCTTTGCAGATTATCTCTGTGAGAGCCTATTGGAGCGGTCACAAAGTCAGACTGAAATCGTCCAATTTTCGCTCTCGCTTCAAGCGTTGACTCTTGAAGTTGGCGACCGTGTGCAATTGCCAAACACAGATGGGATCTGGCGCATTGAGATGGTTGATAGTGGCAATATCCTACGCGTTCAAGCGAAGCGGGATCGTGCTGCTCCGATAGATGCGATGCGCGGGGCAACACCTGACACGGCCTCTGACATTTTATGGCCCGGGCGGCCCGTACCGATTGAGTTGAATTTACCGGCACCTTTTGTGGGTTTGGCTGTCGGCGCATTGCTGGACCCATTTGTTGAGACAACCCTTGGTGTGTTGGACACAGGTGTAGTGGTGCAACAGCCCTTACGCATGGGTGCTTTACTCACATCCCTACCGCCGGGGCCGACAACCTATTTCGATAGAAATGCCACTTTTGAAGTTTTGATGGGCGGTCCAGGATTAAACCGTAAAGACGAAGCCGCTGTTTTGGCAGGGGCAAACCGGTTTGCCGTAGAAACACCGCAAGGTTGGGATATTCTACAAGCCGCTGATATTACCTTGATTGGCCCTAACCACTATCGTTTTGAGACGATTTTGCGAGGCGTTGGCAGCGAAGGTTACAGCAAAGCCGGTGTTGCGGCGGGTGCGCGTGTTATCTGGTTGGACGCAGGCGTGAAATCACTGCCGCTTTCCGCTGAGTTGATCGGCGAAACTTGGCCGCTAACCGCAATTGCTGCGGGGCGTGAAAGTCTACCAATCTCCTTCATCTATGAAGGTGCGGATTTAAAACCTCTAAGCCCCGTCCATTTAGCCGCAAAACAAATAGGCACCGATACCCACCTCGCATGGATAAGGCGCAGTCGTATCGACGCGGATAGCTGGGTCGGCGAGGTGCCTTTAGGCGAAGCGGAAGAACGCTATCGTCTCCGCCTCTGGGATGATGAGGTTTTGCTGGAAGAGGTCATCGTCTCAAATCCCGAATATGTCACCCCACGCACAAACATAACGCATTTCGACGTCGCACAAGGCTCTGATTTTGTGGGTTGGGGCGAAGTTGCAGCCTATCAATTTTCTCTGGTTTAACCCATTGAAACCGCTGTAATTCCACTTACATCTAAAGCATGGCTAAAAACCCTTATACATTGCTGGGTGTGAGCAAGAGTGCAACGAAGGACGAGATTAAATCGGCCTATCGTAAGCTTGCGAAAAAACTACACCCCGATGTCAATAAAAATGACCCCAAAGTCGCAGATCGCTTCAAGGAAGTGACGGCGGCCTATAGTCTGTTGTCTGATGAAAAACTACGAAAGCAATATGATACAGGGCAGGTCGATGCGTCGGGCCAACAGCAAAACCCCTTTGCCGGTGGTAATCCTTTTGGCGGTGGTGGTCCGCAATCCGGTTTTGGCGGATTTAACCGCACTTCGGCAGGTGGCCAAGACGACATGGCGGATTTGTTTGCGTCTTTATTTGGTATGAATATGGGCGGTATGCGCGGCGGTGGCCCTCGCCCTCAGATGACTGCGCAAAAAGGCGCGGATGTACGCTATAAAATGCAATTACCGTTAATGACAGCTCTTAAAGGCGGCACAAAAACACTGCAAGGTGGGCTGAAAGTCAAATTGCCTGAAGGTGTGAAAGACGGTCAAACGTTGCGTTTGCGCGGTAAAGGCCGCCCTGGCGTAAATGGCGGCCCTGCCGGGGATGCCAAAATTGAGATCACGATCAAGCCGCATAAAAACCTGCGCCGCGAAGACGATGATCTTTATTTGGATTTACCGATCACATTGTCAGAGGCTGCAAAAGGCGCGAAGATCGATATTCCTATGCCTAATGGAACAGTCAAACTTAATATTCCGGCGGGCACAAATTCCGGTAAGCGCTTCCGACTGACCGGGAAGGGGGCTCATACCCCCCTCGGAGCAGGGGATCTTTACATCACAACGCGGATAAAGTTATCAGATGCAGAGCTGTCTGCTTTGCCTTCAATGGCCAAGGATTGGCCTGATATGGGCGGATCCGATATTCGAAATGGATTGTTGTAAAGAAATCTAATCTGAACTTAATATTCAGACACTATTCAGGGTTTGACTGATAGGTGAGGGGCATGATGACGAAAAAGTCTATAATTTCCGGGTTTATCTTCGGCACAACAGCCCTCATTCTGAGTGCCGGTTCCGCTATGGCTGCTCCGAAAGTGTCTTTTGTGACACAAAATCAGGGATATGAACTTATAACAACCCAGATTTTTGAGTCTGATTTGTCATATGAAAAGCAGGCCCAACGCCAAATTTCAGCCTCTCAGGCGAAATCCATTGCCATGTCACAAGTCCGGGGCGGCGAATATATCGACCTTCGCAAGTCCGGAAATACCTATATTGTGCGTATTCGTGACAGAAATGGCCGTGTCGTCGATATTAAGATTGACGCCACGACAGGACGGGTCAAATAATAGATTTTAATAATTTTTTGCCGTTAGGTTTCACATGCGTATCCTCATAGTCGAAGACGACCCCGATCTGTCCCGTCAATTACGTTCAGCCATGAAAGACATCGGCTATGCCGTGGATGTCGCACATGACGGCGAAGAGGGTCATTTCTTAGGCGATACGGAGCCTTATGACGCAGTCATTCTGGATTTAGGTCTGCCGCTCATTGACGGAGTTTCCGTTTTGCAAAAATGGCGCGCCGACGGCAAAAAATTCCCGGTTATGATTCTAACGGCCCGCGATCAGTGGAGTGAAAAGGTGGCCGGATTCGATGCCGGCGCAGATGATTACCTGACAAAGCCGTTTCACACAGAAGAGCTTTTGGCTAGATTACGCGCCCTTTTGCGCCGGGCATCAGGTCATACAACAGATACAATAGATCTCGGTGAATTATCTGTCGATAACCGGTCTGCGCGCGCCTTTGTGAACGGTATGGCTGTTAAGTTGACCAGTCATGAGTTTCGTCTCTTATCCTATATGGCGGCCCATCAAGGACGAGTGATTTCTCGCACTGAATTGGTCGAACATATTTACGAGCAAGACTATGATCGCGATTCAAATACCATCGAAGTCTTTGTCGGTCGTCTACGTCGTAAAATCGGGACAGACAGAATTGAGACCGTTCGCGGGCTTGGCTATCGCTTAATCGATCCGGACGCGCATCAGCCGGGCGAAGACATGGCTTAAATAACGTTGATGATGGCTGACACCACCTCCATTGACACGCAATCTGTGGAAACGCCGCGATCACTTGTCGCCTCGCTTGTACGCGGGGCGATTTTATGGGCGATACCTGTCCTTTTAGTCTCGGCGATTGTTCTGACATGGCTCTACCGGTCAACAACCTACCGCATTTTTGATGATCCATTGGATAGCGCGGTAACGTCTTTGATTGCCTCGGTGAATGTCGACGAAAACGGACAAATTGTCCTGTCCAGAGAACCACTTGATCCGCGTTATCAGCGTGCCCTCTCGGGGCGATACTGGCTCATTGGCCAAAAAATGGAAGACGGGACATATCCGTTGAAAGTCTTGGCGGCGTCGCGCTCTCTTTACGGAGAAAGCCTAACCCTTAGCCAAAATGCATTGGCAGAATTAGAAAATAACAGAGGCCAAATCGTAAGAACGACCACGCGAGGTCCCGACGAATTTGAAGTTATCCGGGTCATTGCCCAACAAGTTATTCTGCCGAATACGGATCGCAGTGTGATCGTCTTGGCCGGGGCGGATAAACGCGCATCGACCCGAGATATCCAACGCTTTGCGGTCATTTCTTTCGGTCTTATGACTTTACTGTGTTTGGGTTTGGTCTTTGCGGTCTATACACAGGTCAGGTTGGGTCTAAGCCCGCTCTTTTCATTGCGGGATAAGGTTGCGGATGTGCGCGAAGGGAATGCAGCCACGGTGGAGGGGCGTTACCCGCCCGAAATTGCGCCGTTAGCGGCAGAGCTGAATAGCCTCATCACGCATAATAAAGACATTGTTGAGCGTGCCAATACGCATGTCGGAAATTTGGCTCACGCCCTCAAGACCCCTCTTGCCGTTTTGCAAAATGAAGCGCAGCTTGGGGATAAGACATCTTCTGATTTGGTGTCTAAACAAACGGATATCATGGCACAGCAAGTCGACCATCATCTACGTCGCGCAAGAGCGGCCGCTCGAGGGCAGGCCATTGGTGTTTCGTCCTCATTATCCGAAGTTGTTGAGCCGATCGTCAGAACCTTGCCGCGTATCCACAGACACAAAGACTTATTGTTGGATGTGAACTTGGACGAAACGCTCGTTTTTCGTGGCCACAAACGCGACCTCGAAGATATGGTTGGAAATCTCATGGATAATGCGGCGAAATGGACAAAGAGCGATATACGCTTGATCGCTATGTCAGATTTAGATCGACCTGAAATGATGCGGGTGACGATTGAGGATAATGGCCGCGGCCTTAAACCCGATGAGTATGAAGAAGCGGTCAAGCGCGGTGCGCGTTTGGATGAAGCCACGCCGGGAACCGGTCTAGGCCTGGCTATCGTGGATGATTTGGCGCGGGCCTATAAGGGTCAATTTATCTTATCGCGTTCAGATTTGGGCGGGTTGAAGGCGGAGCTTCTTCTGCCTAAAAAAGGAACGTTATGAATAACTCCGCGATTGCTTTGGAAGACAGAAAAGCTGACGGGCATCGCCGGTTTTCACCGTCTTCAGGTCGGAACAAGGCTCATATCGCTGAACGTTTACGCGATCTTTTACCTCGGGATGCACATGTTTTGGAAATAGCGTCCGGAACGGGTGAGCACGGCCATGCAACCTGTGCCATACGCGATGACATTTCGTGGCAATATTCTGATCCTGATGCGTTGTCTCGATTAAGCCAAGACGATTGGCGCAAGGACTATCCAATGCAGCTTCGGCCGGCCTTGCCTCTGGATATGACAGCGCCGGAATGGTGGGGCGGCCTACAGAATTATACCACGCTTTACTGCGCCAATATGATCCATATCGCACCGATTGAAGCCTGTGAAGGACTGGCGTTGGGGGCAGCACACATACTGGGTGAGGAAGGACACGTCATTCTTTATGGGCCGTTTTTGGATGGTAAAAATTCTGCCCCTTCGAATCTCGAGTTTAATGAGAATTTAAAGATGCGAAATCAATCTTGGGGTGTGCGCGATCAAGCTCTTGTTAAGCATATATTTGCTAAGGCAGGGTTTAATCAAACCACTCTGACGGCAATGCCAAAAAACAACCATGTTTTCGTGTTTTCACGCGGTTAGAGCGGACTAGAGGAAATAAATGTCTTAAATGACAATCTTGTCATGTTTTGGACATGTTCCTGATAGTCAAGCGCTGTCATGTTGATGGCCAAGCTGAGGAGCCGCCGCGTGCCATTGCACAATATTATTATCTCTAAAAAAGCCGTTTTAGCTGTCGGGAGCGCCATAGCGTTATCTCTGACATCTGCTTATGCGCAAGAGACCGAAACGATTCCTGTGATCAATGATATTGGGATCAAGCCTCAGGTTGAACAGCCGACATTCAAACCGCTACGCGACCAAGGCACGGTTGAAACGGCGCCTCAAAAAGACGTCCCGCCCAGAGCTGAGGATATGAGTTTTGCTCAGCCTACAATCAAATCGGGTCAAAATTTAATCCAGACACCCATATCTGCTTTACCGTCCATTGCTGATTTGGTGGCAGAGGTTAGCCCCTCCGTGGTAAATATCATTGTGACAACAGAGGCCGGTGAGACGACGTCTGAGGGCCAAGGGTCAGGGTTTATTATCTCAGATATAAATGAGGTTGTGACGAACTATCATGTGATTGACGGCGGAACGAATATTGACATCGAATTCAATGATGGACGTCGTTACCCGGCGCGTATTTTGGGAACAGATGAAGAGACGGATTTGGCCTTACTTCAAATTAAAACTCAAGAACGTATTCCTTTTGTGTCCTTTAAAGATGATAGAAACGTGCGTATCGGCGATTGGGTTGTCGCGATTGGCAATCCGTTTGGTATTGGCCAATCCACAAGCCTAGGTGTGATATCCGCCATTGGACGCGAACGTGTCGAAAGCGGGTCATATGTTGATTATATTCAGACAGACGCCACGATTAACCGAGGTAATTCCGGTGGCCCGCTATTTAATCTTGAGGGCGAAGTCGTTGGCGTAAACTCAGCGATTTATTCGCCTACGGGTGCCAGTGTCGGTATTGCGTTTGTGATTCCCCATTATACCGCGGAGGAGGTAATCGGCGCTTTACGCACAGATGGACGTGTGCGTCGTGGTTATCTCGGTGCAGGTCTGCGTGACGCTGAATTTGAAATAGAAGGTCGCCCGGGTATTTTCAAATCAGGTGCGATGATCAATAATATTGTTCCGGGCAGTCCTGCAGATATATATGGCCTGAAAATTGATGATATTCTGTTGCGCATTAATGATGTCGCAGTTCGCAATTCCGTCGAAGCCACGCGTGTGATCGGAAAGATGAAGCCGGGTGATCTCAGCCAATTTATCTATGAACGCGACGAAAAAACTTATGCTGTAAACGTCTCTATTGGCGAGCGCCCTGATAAACACGGCGTCGATACAGCCAGAGCGGTCAGCCAAGGCTTGCCCCCGCCCCCGCCAAAAGAGCCGGCGCGCGGCCAAGTCAATATTGATACAGGTTTGCAAGTCTTGGATATTTCATCCGAGTTTCGTTCGGCCATTAAAATGCGGTCTGACCAAGTCGGCATTTATGTGGAGTCTGTGACGCCGGGCAGCGGTGCAGACCAAGGCGGTTTTAAAATGGGCATGGTTCTTCTCGAAGCCGATGGAACCCCCTTGGCCGAGACGGATGTTCTTCGCACAGTTGTGCTCAATGCCCGCCTTGAGGACAAAGAAAGCTTGCTCTTGAGCGTGCGACTTAAAGATGGTCGGGAAACCTATATGGTTTTGCCGTTATAATGACACAATTCGAATTAACTAAGTGAGGAAAGTCTGGTGGGCCAGTTGGAGAAACAAATGAGAATACTCGTTGTAGAAGACGATGAAGTCGCGGCTGAATATGTCCGTAAAGGTCTGATGGAGGCAGGTCACGTTGTCGACCTTGCGCCTGATGGCGATTTGGGTCTTGAAATGGCCCGCGCGGCGGATTACGACGCGCTCATTTTAGATCGTATGTTGCCTAAGCGCGACGGTTTGGATTTGCTAGGCGATTTGCGTGAAGATGGCGACGCAACGCCTGTCTTGATCCTGTCTGCGCTTGGCGAAGTTGATCATAAAGTCGAAGGCTTGCGCGCAGGGGGCGATGACTATTTAGCAAAGCCATACTCTTTTACAGAGCTATTGGCGCGTGTCGAAGCGATTGGTCGTCGGTCTGATCCGAATGCTGCGGTAACAAAGCTTAAAGTCGGTGACCTTGAAATGGATCTTCTGGCGCGTACGGTGCGCCGCGCCGGACAGAAAATCCTGCTCCAACCCCGTGAATTTCGTTTGCTTGAATGTTTGATGCGAAATGCAGGTCGGGTTGTAACGCGGACGATGTTGCTCGAAAAAGTTTGGGACTATCACTTTGACCCCCAAACAAATGTTATTGATGTTCATATTTCTCGCTTGCGTGGGAAAATCGATAAGGAATTTGATGAGCCGCTGCTTCATACTGTTCGTGGCGCAGGATATCGCTTGCAGGTATAGACCCTGCTTCGTAAGTCACCCTCATGATTGAGGCGATTAAAAAACTGATGCGGAACACGCTGTTCCGCCTCTCCCTTTTGGGCGCGATGTTAACAATGGTGAGCGTCGCGGCTGCTCTTGCCCTTGTGTATTACTCCATGATTGAGTCAGAACTCAGTCGTGTAAATGATAATATAGAAACCGAAATTGCTGAGCTTCAGACGATTTTTGACCAAGCGGGAGCCAATAGAATTGCGGCCGCAGTTGAGCAGAACCTGATCCCTGCGACACTTCCCGAAACGTCACCTGATTATATCCGCCTCTACCGACAGAGCGGTCTTGACGCCGTCAGTCGCGCCGTTTTTACGCGGGGTGCAAGCTATGAAGGCCTTTATATTGTGCAAACAGGGCGTATGGCGACCGGAAATCTCGCCAACCAAGCTGTCGAAACAACAGAGAGCGAGCAGTCTATTCTCCCGGGGCAAGAAGGCACCGGGCTGACAAAAATAAATTTTCTGTACTCCAACCCAACGCTTGACAATGAAGAGTTTACAGACCGACGGGCAAGGGGCGTAGCGGGGCCAATTATGCACCTCGATGACAATGTCGCCGTTATCTTGGTGGGCCGTGATGTTGAAGCCATATCCCGTACCGGCGACCGTATTCGCGCTACGCTACCCCCGGCTTTGCTGCTCGCGGCTATTTTAGGACTTATCTCATCTTGGTTCGTCTCGCGTAGTTTTGCCAACCGCGTTGAAGCTTTTAACCGTCTGGCCACCGATGTTCGGGCTGGCAATTTGAACCGCCGTGCCCCCCGTAACTATTCCGAAGACGAAATGGATCTTTTGGCGGAGCATTTGAATTCTATGCTCGACCATATTGACCGCCTTATGCAAGCAATGCGTTATGCGGGTGATTCCATTGCTCATGACTTACGCTCGCCTCTCACACGGCTACGCACACGTTTGGAAAGTGCGGCTGTTGAGCTTGGCGATACAAAAGAAGCCGATATTCTTTTCTCCGCAGCGGAAGATGCGAGTGAATTACTGACGACATTTGACGGCGTCTTGCGCATTGCGAGATTAGAAGCGGGCGAACGCCGTGAATTGTTGCAGCCGACGGACCCAAAACCTTTATTGGATGATTTGGTAGAGCTTTATGAACCCGCTTGCGAAGATGCTGGGCTCGATTTTAGTGCCGACATCGCGAAAGGCACAGATGTTTTAGCGGATCGGGGTTTGTTGTCTCAGGCAATCTCTAATTTATTGGAAAATGCCATTAAATATACGCCAAAAGGCGGACGTATCCATCTTGAACTCCGAAAGACGAAAAATGGGCGTGTGGCAGTTTCAGTCACAGATAACGGCCCGGGTATTCCGGTAGCCGACCGCGATCGTGTGAAGGAACGTTTTGTCAGATTGGACAAAAGCCGCACACTTCCGGGGAGTGGTCTTGGTCTTGCGCTTGTTGATGCAGTTGCAGACCTTCACCGTGCAGAGTTTATCATGGATGATGGGTTTGATGATCATGGCACACTGGGGCTAAAAGCGAGCCTTATTCTCCCAAGGCGTCGGCCAGGTGTAAAAACCGATGCACAAAATCAAAAACAAATGACAGTTTAAGTTTTAGCTCAACTCAGATGATTAAGCAGCTGGCTTTCTATAAGGTTGCGGCTGCTCTTGTTCCGTCTGATGTGTTTGTGGTTGGTATTCCACGGGACCATTGTTTTGCCCTTGTGCATGTTTCTCTGGCACATATTGTGGAGGCGTAGGTGGTGGCGGTGAGGGTTGAGGCGCCTGTGGAACCGGGCGCGGTGCTGTCTCTTGTACAGGCACAGTCGCGACTCTTCTTTGTCCTATACTGGCCTCGCCAACAGACAGAACATCCGCGATATCATTTGCAAGACGTGTAATTTCGCTACCGACTTCGTTATTACTTGGTTTTTCAACAATTGTTGGCGGTTTGAGCGGCAATGTGAACGTCACGGTTGTCCCTTCTCCCACGACACTATTTATTTTGAAGTTACCCCCATGAAGCTCAACAAGCGATTTAGAGAGCGCAAGACCAAGACCTGTACCCTCATGTTTGCGAGAGTGCTGACTATCAATTTGCTCAAAGGGTTGTGCCAGACGGGAAAGGTCTTCTTTTGAAATGCCAATGCCGGTATCTGAAACATGGATGATAAGACCCGCAGATTTGGGTTCGACAATCACTGAAACAGCCCCACCTTCGGGAGTAAACTTAATTGCATTCGTCATAAGATTTAGGAGCACTTGTTTGACAGCGCGAGGGTCGGCTTCAATCGAGCGCGCTTCGATCTCTTGGAAAACAAGCTTTAATCTGTTTTCATCGGCGCGACCGCGCACGATACGAATGACCTGACTGATCATCTCATTTATATTGAGATTTTCAGTATTGAGCGTCATTTTACCCGCTTCAATCTTCGACATATCCAAAATGTCGTTAATGAGGCTTAGAAGATGTTGCCCGGAGAAGAGAATGTCATTTACATATTCCTTATAGCGAGGATCTCCGAGCGGGCCAAACAGCTCCTTCTTCATAATATCAGAGAAACCATTGATCGCATTGAGAGGGGTGCGGAGTTCATGACTCATATTTGCAAGAAATTCTGTTTTGGACTGGCTCGCTTCTTCTGCGCGAATTTTTTCTTGCTCATAGCTCTCGGCAAGTTCGACAATACGCACTTGTGATTCCCGTAGAATATTGATCGTTTTTTCGAGTGCGTCTTGATTGACTTGTAATTCATGTTCCCGTGACCGAATGGCCGTGATTTCCGTACCGATACTTACGCGTCCGCCATCCACTGTATGGGTTTCGGAATAACGAATCCAACGACCATCTTTGAGCTCGACCTCATTTCCTTCGGGTCTCTCTGTCATACTGGCGACCACTTGACGGGCGTAATAATCGACAGTTGCGTGATCAATGCCGACTTGTAATTGCCCGGGTTGGAAACCAAAAAAACTTTCAAATCTATGATTCCAAAGGATAAGCCTGTCCATTTGATCCCAAATAACAAAACTGTCAGACATAGATGACATCGCATCCACCAATCTGGCTTCTGCGGCTTGCAGACGGGCTTGTGCGCCGCGTATTTCTGTAATGTCTAACGCCATGCCAATAATAATTCGGGCCTGATCTGAGCCCCTAACAGACGGCCGACCGCGACACGCCATATAGATTGGTAAATGTGCCAGACCTAATTCTACATCGAAATCACCATTAACATGACTGCGACGAATAGCACCGAATAATCGTTCACGATCACTTGCCGCGAATAACCCCAAGAACTGAGACATGGGTAGATGGATGTGATCTTCAGGCATGTTGAAGACTTTTGCGAGAGAGGGACTAAGATAGGCTGTATTTTTGGCGAGATCAATTTCCCACACACCGCCCTTTGATCCGTCAACAGCGGCTTGATAACGTTGTTTGGAGACTTCATCACTCGTTTGCTGTTCGCGCACCATATCTAATTGCTTGACGAGCTGTGTGATTAACATCCAAACCAACCAAGCTGTCCCCAACATCAAAAGTGTGAAAAGTAAGATGTTCTGAAAGATCATCGGAGACATAGCGCGCTTTTGGATGTTGATCACAGACAGCGTAGACTTCGATTTCGGCACACGTGAGGTGCCTAACCAGACTTTTTGATCTCTGATTTCGAAATCGATGAGAGAATTATCCGTCGATGATTTTATCAAACCTGCGAGACGCTGAGGGCCAATATTATAAAAGGTGAGGGCATCTGCTGTATTAATATTTGTACCGCCATCAATAACGCGCCCACCATCCCATATTAACGCAGCATCCGGGGCCATAGAGCCGACCAAGCTCTGAGGGGCAAGAATCGCTAGCAAAAAGACATCGCCGCGACGACGAACAATGACGGGCTGAGAGATGCCCTCTGGGGTGACCAGAGATGTAATCTGTACGCCTTCATTCGGGAAATTACGCGGGTCAAGCTGAGACACAAATTCACCCTTCTCGCCGCTCCGTGATATCAACGTGCCTGTTGCATCCAAAAGGGCGACACCTTCGATGTTTTCAAACTGCCCAAGATAATCCACAATTTGCTTGGATGTGGCTTGGGTGAATAAGGCACTGTCTATAGCGGCGATTTCGGTATCAATACGGCGTGAGACGTCGATGGCCTGATTGACTAAAGATTCAGAAAATGCGCGCGTTTCCTGCGCCTTATATTGTTTGTTATCATTCGCAAATTTTACGATGGATAGGATTGCAAACAAAAGCAGGAAACAAAAGGCTGCGATAATTATCCCAAGAAGTGAATCTTTTCCGCCCACACGCGTCGAAAGTTTTTCAATACGTGTATTCACTCTAGACGATGTTTCAGAGAAATTCAAAGGCCGAACGGGTTGTTCGTTGACTGGGCGAGGTGCATTTGGATGCCGAATATTCTTTTGTGGATGCGGATGAGGTGGCGGTGTCATGGCGGCTTGGGAAACTCGCCCACCTATTTGGGCAGGAGGCTGTGGTGCCTGCTGAATATGTCCGCCCTGATATGGTTGCACTTAAGTTCCCCCGAATCATCCTAAATGACGCTAGAATTTCCTGTCGGCTAAGTCGAACAAAACGTGGTTAATATTTCATTTACCATCGTTAAGAAACGCAGTGATTTCGGTGTTTTTTTAGTCTTTTATGCGTGTTTCTACTTCTGGTCGCCCGATTGCGTAACCTTGAGCCGCATCAAAACCCATCTGTGTCACAAAATCTTTGATTTCAGAGGTTTCAACACCTTCTGCGATAAATCGCACATCAAGTGCCTCTCTCAGCGATAAGAGCGCTTTTAAGATAGCGCGGTCGCGCATGGAATTTAGACTTGCTGCCACGAATCCGCCATCAATTTTTAGCCAATTAGCGGGGAGGGCGCGAAGGTAACGAATAGAGGCGGCACCAGCACCAACATCATCCAGACAGACAGGGTGCCCCCGCGTTTTTAATTGCGTCAGGAGCGCTTCGGCAAAAACCAAATTGTCCATATCCCAACTTTCCGTCAGCTCAATAATCAACTTTGTCGGAGAAGCCTTTAAAGCTGTCAGACACGCCATAACGGAGCCCCGGAAGCTTTCCTTATCGACTGAGGCCCCTGAAAGGTTGATCGCAATACCTGTGCCGTCGGGGTTTTCATTTAAAACCAAGATCGCTTGAGCGAGCATTGAGAGATCAAGATCGCGAATAACGCCGCTTAACTCGGATGAACGGATCACACCCTCTAAATGTGTATCATGGTCAAAACGCACCAGCCACTCATGATGGTGAATGTGTCCGCTTTTCAAATCGACGATAGGTTGGCGCAAAACCTTATAGCGTTGCTCCGATACGTGCTCGCGAAAGCCGTGAACGGTGCGTAATTCAGATTTATTTGGCACATGGGTCATACCTCATCATAGCCAAAAGCCCCTAAGAGAGACTTACCGAAACAGAAAAACTATCCCAAAGTTTTCGTCGCGATTTCCAATACATTTTTGGAAGGTTTCGTCTGAATGACGGTGCGTAATTGATCTTTGATAAGGGCCTGTCGTTTATCATCTAATTTCCGCCAAACCTCATAAGCCCCTAAAAGGCGCGCGGCGACTTGTGGGTTGCGGCTGTCCATATCCATGATTTGTGTGGTATAAAAATTATAGCCACTTCCGTCCATCGCATGGAACATGTCCGGATTGTTCACAGCGAAACTGCCGATCAAGGATCGTACTCGGTTAGGATTGTGGCGGTCATATGCGCTGTGCTCAACAAGTTTCTCGAGAGCCGAAATACCCTCATCATGCTGGCGCATGCCTTGGACGGAGAACCATTTATCTATCACTAGAGGGTTGTTTTCCCACTTCTCATAAAACTCCGTTATGGATTGTTCGACGCGTTTTCCGCCGAGCCGTGTTAGCGTCATAAGGGCGGCCAACTCATCGGTCATATTTGTGGCGGTGCCGAGCTGTTCAATCGCTAAACCTGCAGCAACCTGATTATGAGCTGATGCCAAAAGAGAGAGGCAGCGATTGCGCAATGCGCGACGTCCTGCCGATGTTGCATCAGGACTAAACCCGCTATTATCTGTGAGGGCATGATAGCGTTCCAGGAGGTCATCCCGCAGATAATCACCCATCGCACGAGATAACCATTTACCCGCAAGCGAAACGGCAATCGGATCGGACTGATCCAGTGATTGAACAATCTCTGTGCTTGCGGGAGGTGTGAGCGCCAAGGCCTTGAAAGCATTTTCAAATTTTGGTTCGTTAAATGTATTTTTAAGCGCCTGGCAATACCCTCTAAGCGCAGGATTAACCGCAGGAGCCGTGCCGCTTTCAATCGCCTCTGCTTGCGTGCCAATTAATCCACGCGCCAAAGTTTGTCCGGCTTCCCAACGGTTAAACGCATTGGGATCTTGCGCCATTAAGCGGAGATGATCTTTTGCAGTCGAGGCGGATTTAATGATCACAGGCGCACTGAAATCCTGTAGGACGGATAGTGAAAACGGTTCATCAAAACGCGGCAAAGACACTGTATTTTTTTCGGTGCTGACAACGGTTAAATGCGGCTCGATCAAAGGGCCATTATCCCCAATGATTTGCCACTTTACGGGGATGATGACAGGCTCTTTTTTTGGCTGTCCGGGCGTAGGGCGCGTTGATTGTTCAAAGCGGATAAGGACACCTTGGTTCGGTGTATCGAGCGTTTGAATGGACACGTTTAATTCAGGCGTCCCCGCTTGCTCATACCACCGCATAAATTGCGACAGGTCTTTATCGGTGGCGGTTTCAAAGCTTTCAATGAATTGCTCAATCGTCGCCGCCGTGCCGTCAAGTGTATCGAAATAAACATCGCAGCCTTTGCGGAAATCCTCATCGCCCAGCCAGGTTTTGAGCATACGAATAAGCTCGGCGCCTTTTTCATAAATGGTGGCCGTGTAGAAATTATCGATCTTGAGATATTCATTGGGTCGTACCGGGTGGGCGAGCGGGCCGGCATCTTCGCTGAATTGACGCGCGCGGAGGGCTTTCACGTCTTTAATGCGCTGCACAGCGCGGTCGCGTTGATCGGCCGAAAATTCTTGATCGCGGAAAACGGTAAAGCCTTCTTTCAGGCAAAGTTGGAACCAATCGCGGCACGTAATGCGGTTGCCCGTCCAATTATGAAAATATTCATGGGCGACGACGGACTCAATCCGTTCGAAATTCATATCCGTCGCTGTCGCAGCATCCGCAAGCAGCAGGGACGAGTTGAAAATATTCAACCCCTTATTCTCCATCGCACCGAAATTGAAATCGCGAACTGCGACGATCATAAAGCGGTCGAGATCATATTCACGGCCAAAAACCTCTTCATCCCATTTCATCGAGCGCTTTAGGCTATCCATTGCATATTCTGCGCGCGGCGCATCGCCGGGATCGACATAAATAGTCAGCGGAATGTCGCGCCCGCTCATGGTAGTGAAACTATCTTCGAGAATATCGAATTCCCCTGCCACAAGGGCGAAAAGGTAAGCGGGCTTCGGGAAGGGGTCCTCCCATATGGCGAAATGACGTCTGCCGTCTTCAAGCGCGCCGCTCTCCACCATATTCCCGTTGGCGAGAAGGTAAGGATAGTCTTTTAAATTAGCCTGCATACGGACGGTATAGACGGACAACACGTCAGGGCGGTCGGGGTAAAAAGTGATACGACGAAAGCCCTCAGCTTCGCATTGGGTGCAGAAACGTCCACCCGACACATAAAGACCCATCAGGGTCGCGTTTTTGGCAGGGTTACAAACGGTTTCTATCTCAACGACACAGCTCTCTGGGAGATTTTTCAGGATAAGTTGCGTTTGAGTAAGTGAGTAATCACTCCGATTGAGAGGCTTACCATCAAGTGTAACGGATTTCAGGTCAATCTCTTCCCCATCCAGTACCAAATCCCCCGGCGCAAGACGTGTCAAAGTCAGCTTGGACTGCACCCGCGTCGCCTCCGGCTTGAGATCAAAATCCAGATAAACGCTTTCGACCTTAAAATTAGGCGGCGTGTAATCGGAAAGACGCGTGGGGGCAGGGGCGGAGTCAGTGCGCATGGGAAATCCTTGCAATGGGGTTTATCCTCATGTGGCAAGGGAGGGCTGGAGATGCAAGGTTTGGATTGGACTTTTGTAACGGAGGGAAAGGTGAGTAAATCCTC
>CAYGTR010000011.1:0-78838 GCA_964352855.1 uncultured Algimonas sp.
AATCGCCGAAGACGGCTTGATTGATCAGGACGAAATGTAAGGGGCAAAGCTTGAGCATAGACCCCGTCACATTCTTGGATACGGGAGAGCCGGGCTACTTCAACAGATACGCTTACACATTTAACGACCCCGTAAACGCAATAGACCCTGATGGGCGACAAGTTGTTACGAATGAAGAGCGAGCAATGGTTGCTAAGGGAAATTTAAATGGCTTTTACCAATCGCGTTTAAAACGGGGAGATGGTTTTGGAAAAGTTGGTTTGGAATTCGGAAAAGATTTTTCCGATCAAAATGGATTAACGAAACTTGGGTCAGGTCGGTTAGCATTAGCTGTAGCAAATAAACAAATTGCCAATGGCGAGGTAGAAGGATTATCACAGGAAGCAGCACAACAGTCTCTTCAAACAGAGATAGGTGAAGTTAGACAAGAATTGGCTGAAGGATATGTCAATGCCCTTGATGCAGACCAGACAGGGACACCAAATAAATTAAGTGCAACTGACCAGCGGAATCTGCACGTTGATGTATTTTCTGATCATGATCTACCTGCAACTACCTTTGGTGGAGCGCCAGTTACAGGAACAGCTATCGAAGCTGAGATTTCGGACCGAGCGGTGAATTGGTGCGAAGATTGCGATAGAGGATAAAGTGAAAATTGTTTCTCGACTTATATTTATCTTGATCAGTATTTTTTTAGCTTCATGTTCGAATGACTCTAAGACAACAAATACTTCATCCGTCTGTCTTTCCGTTCCTAACAAATATTCGGGAGGCAACAGTTTTTTTAAGACATTACTCAAAGGTATATCCGATTCAACAAATGAAGGCGTAGCAGTTATCGTTCCCAAGGAAGACCTTTATGCACGCTATAGTGGGCAAAGAGATGTAATCGACAGTTTTACCCAGTTTCTTAATTTTACTGTATCTATTCAAGACCCGAAGCTGACAGCTAAAAACAGAGAGGTAATTATAAGAACTATTCACACTCCAGCTATCAAAGCACATGAGGAGAATACGGGCGACATTCCTTTTTCTGACGCTTTCGGCCTTTGGATAATGCCTCACTATCCAACAGAAAAGTTTTTTCTAGCAATGACGACGTATTCTGGCGAAATGCCTCACTCAGATAATTTGAAAGACTTGAATTATATTGCTTCATGCTCTTTTCGTGGACAGCCGCCCTTTGACATAAATAAAAGTCAGTTTAGTTGCACAGCAAGCTTAGATCAGAACGATGTCCTTATTCAAATTAGATTAAATGAGCAAGAATTTCAGTATAGGCAAGAGATTGATAAAATGGCTTTGGACCTGGCTAAATCTTGGCGCGTTTCATGCTAATGGCGCTTTACTGTTAGTAGCAAACTACAATCACTGTCGATCTAAGCGTATGACGTAGAGGAGGACTTTATAGAAATATCTTAAATCGCATATAGGGTCAGTCCTCTTACTTAAATCCAAAAAACCTCTTCGTTTTGAAGGGGTTTTTTATTTGGCAATTACGACAAATCAATTCACAAGATAAAAAAGCTTTCGTCGGAGCCTGAAATCATGAGTGCAGTTGTTATCAAATTGACCCCTTCCAGCCTTGCGGCTTTGATGTGTTCGCGGATTTGTCATGATCTCATCAGCCCGATTGGTGCTTTGGGCACAGCGATCGAAATCCTGAATGATGAAGGCAATTCGGACATGCATGATGACGCGATTGATCTGGTTAAAAATTCTTCGCGGCAAGCCAATGCAAAACTGAACTATCTGCGCGACGCCTTTGGGGCGGCAGGGTCGGCCCCCGGCATTATTCCCGCGTCCGATATTAAAGCCAAAACAGAAAACATGTATGCCGATGGGAAAGCGAGTTTTAATTGGCAACTGAAATCAAACGGTTTGGACAAAGCCCGCGCGCGTTTGCTCTTAAATCTTATCATGTTGGCTGTCGGGGCCATCCCACGTGGCGGTGAGATCACAATTTCCGACGAAGATGACGGCGGGAGTCTTATCTTAAAAGCAACCGGCCGACGGGCGCGGCTTGATCCGAATATTGAGAAAGCGCTTTTGGGCAAAGCGCCGGAAGACGGATTTGACGGTCGCACGATACAGCCTTTTTACACAGGTATGATCGCGAGAGAATTACAAGGTAATATTACAACCCGCGTTATCGAGGAATCTGTCACATTTACGGCGACGACGACCCTGTCTGCGCCTGCATAAGCCCCTCATAAATCTCTAAAAATCTGACTTGGCTTTAGTCCGTCTTAACTCTTTTGGGTCATGACTACCCACGACGCATCGGTCTTATCCGTGACGTCTAGGATGTAAACGAATTCGGATGACCTCTTTATGGGCGATAGCATTAAACAAGCTCGCGCGTTCATGCGTTGCTGCGAAGACGCCCTGTCAGACTTGGCAGAGGCTTCGCCGACGCAAGCGATCACGGCCCTGACATCTATTCAATCAGGGGCAAAGCTCAACCATGCGCGGGCCATTTATCGTGCCGCACAAGACGCGATTGAAACTGTTTCCTCTGCAGGAAGACTCGATGACCGCGTTACCACACTCTTTCACCTGATCCGCCAATATGAAGCGGGAGTTGCAGAGATGGAAGCCCATGAAGTCTCAGATGATCTGTCCTCTGAAAATATGCCAGAGGAAGAAGCCCCCGTCGATCCCGCGCTAGTCGAACCCGCACCAAATCATGAGCATGAAGTCATAAAAGTTGATTTTTCGGACGAAGCCCGCCGCCTGCGTGCCGTCGAGGCTCTCTCGGACACACTGCCTTTGGCCAAAGACAATGAGGCACCCGCGTTGAAAACGCTGCTGGCGATGTCACAAGGCAAAGACATAGACGTAAAAGAGGATGCAATCGTTGAAACAATCGTGTCTCTACAGCCGTCTGCAAAGAAAGTATCAAAGATCACATTAGAGAGCTTTATCAGCGATGTCGTGCAGCAGGGTCTGACATTTGCCCGTCAAAACGAAGTGACACTCAGTCTCTCCTATGACATGGGCACAATTGCCCTATCCGAAGCGAAAGCCAAAAAAATAAAACACCGTATGGAGCGTTGGTTAGGCTGCCTCGTTCGCCACATTGCATCACAATCTGAAAAAGGGGCCCTCGCCCATATTGATTTGAGCGCGACGCCGGCAGCTGTGACCCTATCAGCGACCGCGCCTGCTTTGGCAGATGATGTCTTACACTCCGCGTCTGATAAAAACTTTATCAAACAGAGCCATAATGCTGAGACCAATATGTTGAGCCTGCATTTGTCTTTGACAGAGGGTGCACCGCTATTGAAGACCGTAAAAACACCCGTCGAAGAAGGTATTGGTGCCCGTTTGGACGCGCTGCTGTCAGAGGACCAAGCCTTTGAGGGTTTCGATCTGGCAGAGAGTAACCTGTTAGCCTTTGAGCCGAGCGCCTCGCAGAAACGAGTCTCATGATGAGCGTTAAAAAAACCTGCCTGATTGTCGACGATTCCCGCATGATAAGACGCGTGGCGTCTCGTATTCTGAAAGATATGGGGTTTGACGCGTCAGAAGCCCCCAATGGTCAGGAAGCTTTGGATGCCTGCCGCCTCTTCATGCCGGATGCCATTTTATTGGATTGGAATATGCCGATCATGGATGGGTTCGGATTTTTGAAAGCCCTGCGGCAAGAGCCGGGCGGGGATAAACCCACAGTCATATTCTGTACAGCAGAACGCAGTGTCGAACGCATTACCGAAGCCCTGCAAAACGGGGCAGACGAATATATTATGAAGCCCTTTGATTCTGATATTATTGAATCGAAATTTCAATTGGCAGGGCTGCTCTAACCATGTCACGCGTGCTGTCACTTAACGCGTCTTATTATGAAGCCTTAAAACGGCTGACCCTTGAGCTTGCAGGCGTAAATCTCGGCTCTGATCATGCTTTTCTGGTAGAAACGCGCTTATCAGCTCTCGCGCGCCGCGAAGGCTTTACCTCCTTAGAGGCTTTAGTGACCCAGCTCTTTAGTAATGGAGAGACCAAACTCGCCGTTCAAGTTGTGTCTGCCTTATTGGAACGCGATACACATTTTAACAAAGATCCTAAGAGCTTTAACCGCTTGACCAATGAAATTCTGCCGCAGCTTTATGCCGTGCGGGGAGGCGGCCATATTCGTCTACTGTCTTTTGGCTGTGCGGCGGGACAAGAAGCCTATGGCATGGCCATGGCTTATGAGCGTGTAAAGGGCGATTACCCCGGCATGCGGCTCGAGATTGTGGGTGTGGATTATCCCTCCGCTGCCTTAGACCGTGCCCGTGAAGGCCGTTACACACATTTCGATGTCCAACGCGGTTTACCGGCACGAGACCTAATAAAATTCTTCACGCCCGCGCCTGAAATCGGCAGCTCGGATTGGATCGTCAAAGATAAATTGAAAGACTATGTGCGTTTTGAAGATGTGCATTTGCTCTCAAGCCTCGGGACCCTCCCGAAGTTTCATGGCGTCTTATTCCGCGGGGCTCTGCCGCATTATTCGGCCCCTGCGCAAGTGCGGGTTCTGCGCGGCCTCTCATCCTTAGTGCTGCCTTTTGGGTTCCTTTTGCTGGGCAGCAAAGAGAGCCTCAACCATATCAATTTTGGGTTTGACCTCGTCGGGGAAACAAAGGGGCTCTATCAAAAGCGTGAAGAGGTTATTGAAGACATCGAACCCCTCGAAGACCCAACTGTCAAAAAACCAAATGGGTATGACACCTTTGACAAAGCGCGGGCCAAAAAACACGCTTAACGCCCCTTGTGACTTACCACAGCCCCTCCCCTGCCATGACGGTTGACGGATTGCCCGTAAAACGTCAAAACGCGCCTCTATTCCTGCGGGTCACGGCCCGTGCTTATTTTGTGCGAAAGACCTGCCCCTCATGGCTGATATTGACAGTTTAAAATCCAAAATCACGGCGCAGATTGACGCGGCGGCTGATCTACAGGCGCTTGATGATATTCGCGTGGCGGCACTCGGCAAAAAAGGCGAAGTCAGCCTGATGATGCGGGAGCTCGGCAAAATGAGCGTCGAGGAGAAAAAAGTCATGGGCCCGGCGCTAAACGGGTTAAAGAATGATTTGAACGCCCTTATCGAAACAAAGAAAACAGCCCTCGAAAATGCCGCGCTTGATGCGGCCTTGGCTTCTGAGACGATGGATATGTCACTGCCGATAAAACGGGCGAAAGGCACGCTCCATCCCGTGCCGCAAGTCATGGAAGAAATGGCTGTTATCTTTTCCGATATGGGCTTTTCCGTCGCCGAAGGCCCAGACATCGAAGATGATTTCCATAATTTCACGGCACTGAACTTCCCGCCCGGGCATCCAGCACGTGATATGCACGACACGTTTTTTATGAGTGCCATCAAAGGTGAGGACGAAAAGAAAGTCTTAAGAACACATACTTCGCCTGTGCAGATCAGAACCATGATCAATCAAAAGCCACCTATCCGCATCATCGCACCCGGTCGGACATATCGCTGTGACAGCGACCAAACCCACACGCCGATGTTTCATCAGGTCGAAGGACTCGTGATTGATAAAGACATTCACATGGGCCACCTCAAAGGGGTACTCATGGATTTCGTCAGCGCATTTTTTGAAACAGATGTCGATGTGCAATTCCGCCCGCATCACTTTCCTTTCACAGAGCCGTCCGCCGAAATGGATGTGCGCTATGAACGGGACGGCGCGTCGATTAAAATCGGCCAAGGCGAGAAATGGATGGAAATTTTGGGCTGCGGCATGGTGCACCCCAATGTTCTGCGCGCCTGTGGCCTTGACCCCAATGAATATCAAGGCTTCGCCTTTGGCATGGGCGTCGACCGCCTCGCTATGCTCAAATACGGCATGCCGGACCTGCGCGACATGTTCGCCGCCGACACACGTTGGTTAGGCCATTACGGCTTTGATCCGCTCTTGCAGGCCAATTTGGCAACGGGGTTATCATGACTGACACAGATCCAACACGCGGTATTGAACTGGATAAGCAGCCGCATAAATCTATTCTTAAGCGAATTGATATTGGCTTGATGACAGGTCTCTGTGCACTACTGATTTCTTTTGTCGGCGTGATTACCTCACGGGCGACGTTCAATATGAACCAAGAGACACAGAAGGCGCGTGTTCTCCCGATTATTGATATTGATATGGGGTATATCGGCAAGCCTGATGCGCAAGGCGTGATGAAACAATATTTCGAAGTGACGCTGAATAATGTCGGCGCAGGTATCGCGCATATACAATCTGTCACGCCAACACGCATTTCTCATATTCAAGAAGACAAACCATCAAATGTTGAAACGCAACCAATAGAGAGTTTCGAAGAATTCGAAGCATCTATCATGACAGGCCGTATGCGGAGCTGGGCGACCCTTACTGAGACACCAGCCGCAGGTTATGTGCGGGCAGGCGAAAGCGTGACGCCTGTCTCTTATCGTATGGGCGCAGCAGAGAGCGACCTCTCCGCCTATTTACGCGGGGAATGGGGCATGCCGATGGAAGACCTCGACCTGACAGTCTGTTACTGTTCTGTCTTCGAAGATTGCTGGACAATTAATTACGTTGACCGCAAAACACCGAAGCCTGTTAAGTCTTGCGGTATTGATGACGTGCCTGTCGATATGTTCCAAAGCTATATTGATCAACGCATCGCCAAACGCCAAGCCGCGAATAATGAGTAAAGCCTCCACAAAAAAGAGCTGGAAAGTCTCTGCTGCGCAAGTTACCGCGACCGCGGCGATTGTGACGAGTATCGTCGCGCTCGCTGTCTCTATCTATGAAACACGTATCATGCGCAGTTGGCAGCAAGCCAGCACACAGCCCATTGTTGAAATTCAACTCGAAACAGCGCCCCTTGCGACCCCTGTTATTATAGATATTTATCTTAAAAATATGGGACAAGGCACAGCCTATGTTCAAGGCATCAAAGCCACATATGAAGACGAGATTATTGAATTTAAAACACTGCCGCAATATTGGCCTGGACAAAATGCGGAGGGCGTAAAAAAATCAGAAACACGGCCTTATCGGGGGTATTTAGGCCCGAATGACTCCAAACATCCGATCTCGATAAATTGGACACCCAAAGTCGAAGACGCTCAGCCCTTAAGCCTTGGACATCTGCAAGAACTTTATTCCAAAATTGAAAAGACGGAAATCTCGGTGTGTTATTGCAGCGTCTTTGAACGGTGTTGGATAAGCGATTTTAAGTCACAATCACGGGTAAAATTAACCCCGGTCTGCCCTGCAGATTATACGTAAGACAGTAGGTCAAAAACATGAAATTCACGCTAAGTTGGCTGAAAAAGCACCTTGAGACCGAGGCGAGCATTGACGCGGTTGTCGAGGCCATGACGCTTGCCGGCCTCGAAGTCGAAGAGGTGCACAACCCGGCTGAAAAGCTCGCAGAATTTTCAATTGCCAAAGTCCTGACCGCCGAGAAGCATCCTGATGCGGATAAGCTCAAGGTCTGCACGGTTGAAACACGTGACGGAATCAAGCAAATCGTCTGTGGCGCACCCAATGCGCGGGCCGATATGACCGTCGCCTATGCCCCGCTTGGCGCCTATATTCCGGGGCTTGATTTCTCGCTTGATAAAAAGCCGCGTAAAATTCGCGGCATTGAGAGCTCCGGCATGATGTGTTCGGGCAAAGAACTGGAAATTGATGAAGACGCGGACGGTATTCTTGACCTGCCCCAGACCTTTGAAATGGGTATGCCCCTTGCAGATGCACTGAGCCTGAATGACCCCGTCATTGATTTTGAAGTGACACCCAACCGCCCGGATTGGCTCGGTGTGAATTCCATCGCACGCGACCTCGCCGCGGTAGGCCTCGGCAAATTAGTAAGTCCTGAAATTAAACCTGTTGACGGAAATTATCCTTGTCCAGTTGATATTAAGATAGAAGACACACAAGCCTGCCCCGCTTTCGTTGGTCGTGTCATTCGCGGCGTGAAAAACGGGCCTTCGCCAAAATGGTTACAAAACCAATTGAAAGCGATTGGGTTGCGCCCGATTTCTGCACTCGTCGATATAACAAATTACATTACCTATGACCGTGCACGACCTTTGCATTTTTATGATGTGGCGAAAATAAGCGGCTCCATCATTGTCCGCGAAGGCACAAATGAAGAATTTGAAGCACTTGATGATAAGACTTATTCAGCGACACCCGAAGATATCGTCATCGCCGATGAGGGCGGGATTTTGGGTCTTGGCGGCATTGTCGGCGGCACGACATCAGGCTGTGATGAAAACACGACAGATATTTTAATCGAGAGTGCTTATTTCGATCCGCTGACCATTCGCCGTTCGGCGAAACGCCTCGGCGTTAACTCGGATGCGAAATATCGGTTCGAGCGCGGCGTGGATACGGGCGGATTAATTGAGGGCTGCGAACTTGCCACGCAAATGGTTTTAGATATTTGCGGTGGTGAGCCTAGCGAGATTACGGTTGCGGGCGAGATACCTGCTGTCCCCTCGTCAATTGAATTTGACCCAATGCAGGTCAACCGCCTGACAAGTTTGATACTGTCTGATGATGCCATGGAAAAAATATTGGTTGATCTCGGTTTCACCGTCAAACGCGGCCCGACCTGGACGGTCTCCGTGCCGAGCTTCCGCCGCGATTGTTCTGAGGGCGCAGACCTCGTCGAAGAAATTGCGCGCGTGCATGGCTTTCATAATCTGGAGGCTGTCAGCTTGCCGACCCTGCCCGGACGGCGTGAACCGACAGCGACAGTTACGCAGAACCGCACACGTCTTGCGCGGCGTGCTCTGGCCCTGCGAGGTCTATCCGAAGCGGTAACATGGTCATTTGCGTTAGATGATCACGCAGTCCTCTTCGGCGGGACGGATGCGAGCCTGCGGGTCGATAATCCGATTTCCAGTGATTTAAATACGATGCGTCCAAGCGCGCTTATTCACTTGCTCCTCGCGGGGCAGCGCAATGCCGATAAAGGCTATCCAGGGGCGGCTTTGTTTGAGCTTGGCCCTGTCTTTGCGGGGCAAGACCCGAGCGATCAGCGGCTGACATTGGCCGGGATGCGCCGCACGGAAACAAGTCGCGATTGGGCAGGCGTTGCAGAGATCACGGCACTGACGGCCAAAACGGATACGCTCGACGCCTTAGAGGCGATGGGCGCCTCCACTGATAACCTTCAACTTTTTGGGGCCGTAGGTGAGTATTGGCATCCCGGCCGTTCCGGATCGCTCCGCATGGGGCCGAAAAATGTCCTCGCCAGTTTTGGCGAACTTCATCCGCGCGTTCTCAAAGCGATGGGCATAGATTCTCGTATCGTCGCGTTTGAAATCTGGCCCGAAGCGATTCCTGCACCCCGCAAGAAATCCGTCTCAAAGGCTAAAGCCGCCCTCACGCTATCTGACTTCATGCCTGTTACGCGCGACTTCGCCTTTATTGTGCCTGATGCCACAGCCGCCAATGATGTGCTGCGGGCGGCCAAAGGCGCGGATAAGCAACTTATCACCGATGTGACATTATTTGATGTCTATCAGGGCAAAGGCGTGGATGAGGGTCATAAATCGTTCGCCATAGAAGTGACCCTATCCCCGAAAGAGGCGACACTCACCGATAAAGACATTGACGCAGTGAGTAATAAAATTATCGCGGGTGTCATGAAGGTTGGCGGACGTTTGCGGAGTTAATCATCCCCTCACAGAAGCGTGACAAGATATTGTCATCAAGAGCGGTTAAAGAGAGACGAACTCACCTCTGATACAGGTGTATGAGAGGCCTGAGAATTGAAATACGACAATCACATCGTCAACGCGAATGTCCCCCGCATGGGCAATGCGGTGACACGCGCCATAGGCAGCGGTCTCCTTAAATTAATGGGGTGGAAAGTCGAAGGCACACTGCCCGATGTGCCAAAGGTCATATTATTGGGCGAACCGCATACGTCGAATTGGGACTTTGTGCTCATCATGATGGCAGCGCAATCTGTCGGCTACCGCATGTCTTATATTATGAAAAAAGAAGCCTTCTTCTGGCCGATGGGCGGTTTTTTTCGTTGGATGGGCGGCGTGCCGATTGAACGTCAAAAAGGCAAAGATGCCATTTCGGACATTGAACATATTTTAAATACAACCGATAATATTCATCTGGCTATGACGCCCAGCGGCAGCCGCAGTCCAAAGGAAAGCTTCAAGACGGGTTACCTCCGCCTCGCACATGCCACGAAAACACCACTCTTTATCATCGGCCTCCATGCGACGACAAAGTCCATCGTGCTCGACCAAATCATCGACGCCACAGGCCCGATAGACGCCCAAAATAAATCCATCAAAGATTATGTCGACGGGACCTATCGCGGGATAAAACCTACCAATCAGAGGCCTGGCCCACAGCTCGAACACGCGCCTGAAGTTTTGATTGGCAAACGCGGCTAGACTCTTTTTAGAGATTGACTGATAAATTTATTAAACCCATTTAAACGTGACTTTCACATTGCCAAATAGAAGGGTTTATTATAACTTAGAAACTAACCTAGGAGTAAGAGACGATGAATAAATAATCCAATTCACTTAATTAGATTATTTTCGCAGCAATAAATTCAGCTGCGGCGCTCTTACAGACTGGAAATCTCATGCAAAGATTAAACACAAAAACCTGTGTCATCACAGGGGCGGCCCGTGGTATTGGTGCGGCGATTGCCAAAGCCTTTAGTGATGAAGGCGCAACCGTTATCTTAACCGATATTGATTATGACGCTGTTAAAAAAACGGCTGATGAATTAAAAGCTCAAGCCTTAGAACTCGACGTCGCGCAGGAGTCCCATTGGGACAGTCTTGCATCCCATTGGCCAGACATCGATGTGCTCGTCAATAATGCAGGTATTACGGGATTTGAAGATTCCACGGCCTCGCAAAACCCAGAAGAGTCCACGTTAGAAGATTGGCAGCGTGTGCACCGCGTGAATCTCGACGGCACATTTCTAGGTTGTCGCTATGCGATTAAAGCAATGCGCGCCAAAGGGACAGGATCTATTATCAATATCTCTTCTCGCTCTGGCATGGTCGGTATTCCGCAAGCGACGGCCTATGCCTCGTCGAAAGCCGCGATACGCAATCACACAAAATCCGTCGCGCTTTATTGTGCAGAGCAAGGGCTGAATATTCGGTGTAATTCCATTCATCCTGCCGCGATCCTGACGCCCATGTGGGAACCTATGCTGGGCGACGGGCCTGATCGTGAAACCCGCATGGCCGGCTTTATCGCGGACACCCCTGCCCGCCGTTTCGGAATGCCCGAAGAAGTCGCCGCCGTCGCCGTGCTCCTCGCGTCGGATGAAGCCAGTTATATCACCGGCACGGAAATGACGATAGACGGTGGACTATTAGCAGGGTCAGCGGTAGCGCCGACGCGGGAGTGAAGGTAGATTTATTCCCACAGTAGACATTAATCGAGCAGTTCAAAATTATAGATGAAAGTCCAAGTATCTAAACGGAGGCAATCCTTTTTCGTTAATCGAGCGTTCTGCTTTAATTTAAACGTCAAATCCAATAAGAGCCAAATTACCTATACTCATACAAATATCATGCAGCAATCAATGGCTCGATCCCAGAAACGTCGGTCGTCTTGCGCACTGCGACCAGACCATGATTGACCTGCATATTCATCCAGTAAGCTGGTGTCGTGCCGAACGCCTGAGCGCTTAACAAGCGCGATGGCGCTCTTCTCAAACGATGCAAGATAGAGTTCTTTCAGGACTTCGCCGGGGTGCATTGGGTTTTGTAACAAGCTCATATCCATCTCCTCTAATGAGAGTCGACGATTTCGACATCTTCGGGGCCGTTTGACATTGAGCGAAAACATATCCGTCATTGTCGATTTATACTTACGGAATGTTGTCCGACCCTATTGTCTTTCAGGGCCTCCAAAGGCACGCGCGAAGGCAGTCTTACTTAGTTGATCCAGACGCTTTCCCTTTGTTCGCCGCCCTTAACCGGAACTCCAGTGGCGTAGAGCCTGTCCACCTACGAAAGCTTCGTGAAAAACTGTTAGCATCGCGGTAGGCCAATACATTTGCAATTTCCTCAGCGTTCATTGTGGTCTTGGTGAGATATCGGATTGCAATATCCCGCCGCGTCGTGTCTAGGACGGCGCGATAAGTCGTATTTTCTTCGCGCAACCGTCTCTGCAGTGTACTTCGACTAAGTCCAACAACATCTGCAACATCTTCTGCCCCTGAGCGACCTGATAGCATCAAATCGATCAATGCGCCACGCACCCGAGCGGTTATTGGCAGATTATTATTCTGTGTGGCCAGTTGGAACTCCAAGTCTGCCTCGATATCAGCCCAAAAGCTCGGGTTCTCGGAAATGAACCGCCGTTTCGCATCCTCCGGTGAGAAGGCAACAAAGGCGACATCTGAACGCTCCGGCATGATCCCCAAATAACCTGCGATCTGGCGCCTTTCTGCTTCAGAGCAATCAAAACCTACCGCAACTGGGTGAAGGTGATGTGCAGTCGCACTCCGTATATTTTCTACCATGCAAACGATCTGTAGAGCTCCAAGGCTAGGCGGCATAGGAACTTGGCTGTCTGGGCTGTAATACTCCACGCGCAGAAGCGGCCCATCCCAAAAGACCTGCATCCGAGGCGCTCCCAGTAATGACTTAAATTGCGCCAGACGCATTAGTCCAGTTTCTAAATCCGGGGCACAAGATAAGGTGAAAAAGACAGGGATTACCGGTCCGCGGGAAATCGCGATACCTAAATAAGGCACCAAATCGGCGCGCGACGAGAGAGCCACTGTTGCCTCCCAAGCATCGAAAAATTGCTTCGCCGTCACCCGTAATTCGCTTCGGCCATATGCAAGATCGCCGAGGCCTGCTGTTTCAAGCATGACCTGCGGATCAATCCCTAAGATCCGGCAAGCCACGTCGGTCGCCATGAAGAGAGAATAAGTTTCAGAACTTTCCATATACAAGGCCCTCATAAATTACCTTTGACTGTCATAGGCTGAAGTCCAACGCCAGATGATTATAATCACCTGACCCAATTTGACTATATTTGACCCTATTTGCATGTCGCCCTGCAGAACAACCTGGCGTAGTTTCCACATATGACGGCGGCAATCATCGCCAAAAATCGAAATGGAGCGAGATATGAGCGAAACCAAGTATCCCAGCGGCAAGACGGCGCTTCTCTTCATCGACCCCTATAACGACTTCCTTGCGGAGGAAGGCAAGATGTGGCCCGCCCTCAGCGAGGTTGCCAAATCAGTCAATCTTCATGCCAACCTCACTCGGGTTCGTACGGCAGCGCGCGAGGCTAATATGCCGATCTTCATTCTGCCCCATCACCGGCACAAGCCCACGGATTTCGAAGGATGGTCGCATCTAACACCGTCTCAGAGCGCCGCTCACGAATACCAATTGTTTGCGGTCGATAGTTGGGGCGGTGAATGGTATGAGGGTTTTGGTCCCGAAGCTGGCGATATTGTCGTCAAAGAACATTGGGGCGCCTCCAGCTTTGCTAATACTGACCTGGATGTTCATCTACGCCAGCAAGGTATCACCCATGTCATCTTCATCGGGCTCATCGCAAACACCTGCATCGAAACGTCGGCACGCGTTGCAGCCGAGCTAGGTTATCATGTGACGCTGGTCCGCGATGCGACAGCAGCGATGTCAGCAGAAGCAATGCACGCAGCCCACGAAATCAACGGCCCAACCTATGCGCAGGCCATTCTCACCACGACAGATCTGCTGCAGCAGATCAGCCACGAAGGGAGCGGCGCTTGAAATCGGCGGCACATCGCAGATTATTTTTAAGGAAACAGCAATGACGAATACCCTCGTAAAAGCCTTTGTAATTATCGGTGTCTTTCTCACCAACACGATGGAAACATCAACGGCGAAGGCAAATACCCCACACGCAACCGATACGATGGAAACATCAACGGCGAACGCGACTATTCCATACCCAAAGGGCGCGACCGCGCTTCTTTCCATCGATCCTTACAACGATTTCTTGGCCGAGGACGGCAAGATGTGGCCCGCCCTTAGAGAGGTCTCCATAGCGGTCGATCTTCATGCCAATCTGGTCAAAATCCGTGCGGCCGTGCGTGACGCCGAACATCCGATCTTCATCCTACCCCATCACCGCCACCGCGCCGGTGACTTCGAGGGTTGGGCCAATCTGACGCCGTTTCAGGCCGCGGCCCATGAACGCAAGATGTTCGCCGAGGGCAGCAGGGGCGGAGACTGGTACGAGGGCTTTGGCCCTGAAGCTGGTGATATTGTCGTGAAGGAACATTGGGGAGCATCCAGCTTTGCCAATACCGACCTTGATGCACAGCTGCGCCAACACGGCATCACACATGTCATCTTAGTCGGGGCGATCGCCAACACCTGTACCGAAGCAACGGCCCGACATGCGGTTGAACTTGGCTATCATGTGACCCTCGTGCGCGACGCGACTGCGGCCATGTCTCCAGAAGCGCTACATGCCGCGCACGAGATCAATGGCCCGACCTATGCACACGCCATTCTCACCACGGAAGAGGTCGTGCAAAAAGTGGTTGGTGAGGAAGCCTTGTGATCCTTGGTCATGCTGCAACGACCTTGGTCGCTAAACGAGCTGCGCCAAAAATGCCTTGGTGGCTCCTTTTTGTCAGTGCCTTTCTTATCGACATAGCCATGTTCACTTTTGTCGGACTTGGTATTGAGAGAATGGAGCCAACAGGCTCTGCCGGACCAACCCTGTCAAACGCAATCGTTGACATGACATTTAGTCACGACCTGATCCCTCAGATTGGTTGGACATTGCTTGCTGGCGCAATTGCATTTGCGGTAACTCGGCGGCGTGCGTTCGCCTTTATCGCCATGGCATTGTCATTGGGCCACTGGTTGGGAGACCTGATTGCTGGCTACGGACATTTTGTTTTTGGCCCCGACAGTTATCCTATTGGAACAGATTGGTATCATCTCAACCTGCCTGCAGCGCTTATGTTTGAAGCCGCTCTTGGCATCCTTTGTGTCTTTATCTTTACCCGCAAAAGATCATTTTCAAAGGGTGCCCTCGCAGGGCTTTATGGATTGTTCGGACTCCTACCCTTCGCGTTCCTCTTCATCTAACGCCAAACCCAAAAGTCGTTGTCGCGTTGAACTAGCAGCCATGACGCCGGACCATATTGCGTCATACATAACAACCCACTTCTCAGGAGTTTTCCCGCTTGACGCATGGGGAGAAACATCTTTCTTTTTTAACCCGACCCGCGCGCTCAAGCGCGGGACTTACTTTGCGACGCTCAAATTTAAAGATGGCGATAACGACAAAGCCTCTCAATTAGAGAGAGACGGTATTTTTCGCCTCAACATGGGATTGCCCTATAAGACATATGAAGCGCTGTTTGGCGAACGCCCCAGTCGTCCGAGTAAAGGCGGCGTCGTTGAAGGTGATTGGGACTTTACAGCTTTGGATCAGCTGACGCCTCATCCCGTTTATGGCTGGATGGGGTGGGTGAGTGTGTTGAACCCTTCGACTCATGTTTTCGACGAGTGTCGTCCATTACTCAAGGCAGCCTTTGGCAAAGCGAAGACTGCATTTGAAAAACGTATAATAAATTAGGGTTTCAAAGCCGAAAAAATGACCAATAATTCGCGGTAAATGTCTCAAAAAATGTTTTGGATAGCCATTTATGTGATGTCCGCAATACCCGGTGAGCAAATTAATTCACGTTTAAGGAGAAGAAAAACCATCAAATTAATCCGCACCCCCAATTTATGTTGTAGATTAAATGAGTTCTTTTTCACAGGGGCAGGTCTTGAATTTACGCTTTGCGGAATTTCACTTAGTGCACATTGACTGACTGGTGAAGGCATAATGTTGTTGTGTAGAGGCACAGTGCATATTGCATTTGTGTATATGAAGGGACACAAAATACACGATGTAACGTCCAATAAAGAGCGCAGCCTAATGCGCGCTATGTCTACCCGAAAGGTTTCCTAACCGGCAATCTTAAGGCCATACGGACAGCCAAAATTCTCCAAACTCACCCACAGACAACAAGAAAAGACAGGATTTAAATGAGAATAGGTTAAGTATCAAAATGCGGGTTTCCCTCTTTCGCGACTCGCCATTCCGTGACAGAAGAACAGACATGGAACCTCTTATGTCTTATTCGGGATTAGACTTAACCCTTGTTGAGATTATTCTCGGCTTTGCACTCGTCTTGATCGGCGCGATTGTGACGTTGATCTTTGCCGGGAAACGCAAAGACCCGCAGGCAGAATTATTGGCGGCGCAGATGCGCGAGAAACTGACAGAGATGCAAGCTCAGCAAGGCGAATTACAAGGCCGTATCGCCCAATTTGCCGAGGACAGTGCGCAAAGGGATAACCTCTTTAAACAAAGCTTGGATGAACGCCTTTCCAAAGTGAGTGAGCGCGTCGGTAATTCCATTGTCGAAACACAAGAGCGTAATTCAGCGAATCTGAAACAATTACATGAGCGTCTGGCACTTATTGATCGGGCGCAGAAAAATATTGAAACTTTGTCGGGCGAAGTCTCCGGCCTCCAATCCCTTTTATCCAACAAGCAAGCGCGTGGGGCCTTTGGTGAAAAACAAATGCAGGATTTGATACGAACCTATCTACCGCCTAATGCCTTCTCCTTTCAGCATACATTGTCCAATGGACGGCGCGTAGATGCGCTGATCCACCTGCCAAGCGAACAAGGCGATGTGGCGATTGATTCCAAATTTCCGATGGAGGCCTGGCGGCGATTAACTGAGGCTGATAATACGGATCAAGAAATCGCAGCGAAACGCGCTTTTGCTGCCGATGTTTCTCGCCACATCAAAGATATTGCGAGCAAATATCTGATTTTTGGGGAAACGCATGATATCGCCATGTTGTTCCTGCCAAGCGAGGCCGTTTACGCAGAGCTTCACACCCATTTCCCGCAAGTGATTGAGCTAGGCTTTTCCAGCAAGGTCATGATCGTCTCGCCCACGACTTTTATGGCGACGCTCCATACCATGCAGGCGATTATGCGGGATGCTGCTATGCGTGAACAAGCCCATATTATTCAGCGCGAAGTCGGTATGATGGCCAAGGATGTGACGCTGCTAGATGACCGTGTGGCGAAGCTGCAAAGTCATTTTAATCAAAGCACGGAAGATATGCGGAAAATAAGAATATCGACTGAGAAAATCACAAAGCGCGCGGATAAGATTGAGAGCCTGGATGTTCAGGAGAGAGAGATCCCTGCCACCAATATTACAGAATTCCGTAAGCCTTCAGCCTAAGAGTTAAGGGTGACTTATAAATATAAACACCGCGCAAAGCCTACAAAACCTATCTGGTATGGGGGGCGTTTGTTTCGGCCTGCACAAACAGAGCGCACGTCGGAGACAAGTTCTGAGACGATATTTATATATGAACAAAATTTTGATCTCGTCACGGCGACCTATTCAGGCGGACATATTGATTTCGGGCAGTTAATGGCGCTTGTGCAGGCGGACGGTTCGCTGGATATGCGCTATCATCATCGCAATAAGGACGGACTGTTCATGACGGGGATCTGTCATTCCGTGCCGGAGGTTTTGCCAAACGGAAAGCTCCGCCTACATGAGCGTTGGCAATGGACGTGCCGTGATCAGAGCCACGGCACATCAATATTGGAAGAGCTTTAAGAAAGATTTTAGCCTTTCCAAAACAACAGCTTTGCACCGGATGTTCTCAGCAAAGCCATATTTGTTATCATCAATGCCGCCATGGCGAGAGCCGTAAAGAATAATCCATGTCCAATCGTCGGCACATTAATACCGAGCCAAGGCGAGAGATGAAAGCCAATCGCACCGACTAATAAGCCAAGCCCCAGAAGAGAGCCCACCAATCGCGTCCGAGGGAGGAGAAGTAAGACGGCGACGGCGAGCTCTCCTAATCCGGTGACATACCGGATATAAGGTTCAAACAAGGTGATGCCTGAGCGCTGTACCAATGTTTCAAAAACGATATTTTCAGCACCAAATTTTTGAACACCGAAGAAAACAAAGCCTATAGCGAGAATAAAGCTCAAGGCGGGTGTAACTTTAGTCATGGCATTCTCTTTATTGGATGTTTGGCTGTAGTCCGGCAGGTAACCTGCCGGGAGATACTCTGTGTTTTCGATGAGGGCGACCATTATAAATCACCTCCGCCCCAGAGAACGGAGAACGCTTCACAATGGATCAAAACACTGCTGAAGTTTGCGAGATTGATAGTGCTCGGGACAACGTAATCTTGCCCGCCTTTGTTGGATTGCAATTCGCTCAACAAGACGGCGCCTTGTGTGGCTGTTGTGCCCGTTACATTGGCGACGGTTTGCGGGGAGAGAAAGATTTTAAGATCAGGGCCTTTTTTAGTTTTGAAATCATCTGACAAACGCAGAATGGTTTGCCCGTCTTTTTGAAGAATCTGCCAATCGCCTTTGATGCTATATTGCTTTTTTACAAAGTCTCCGCCTTGCAGCTGTGTTTGACTATAGGCTGTTGGGCTGACGTCTGCGCCATAAGCGGGAATTGCAATTGAGGCGCTTAAAGTCGTGATGACGCCAACAGCAATGAGTGTGTGTTTAATAAAGTTTTTCATGGGTTTATTCCTTTTAAATAAATAATGTGAATGAGATTAAAGTGTGTTCAATGTGGCGACGCCGAGCGGAACCGAAAAATCTTCACACCAGACATAAACTTCGTTGAATTGACCGGGCGTGAAATCGGCGGGTAGTGTGTAGGTTTGACGACCTGATTTTTTATCAAGCTCTGCAAATTGTGACGTTTTCATGTATTTGCCGTTATTACCAAAACCCAGAACGGGTGACGGTGCACCATCAAGGAAAAAATTATCGGCAAGCACCAAAGCGTAGCCACTATCCGTTTTCATAATATAAGTCTCGCCCGAGGTGACGTGCTTGGAGCGGCCTTCGAAACTACCTTGTGCGATGACATTGGGTGACACGGCTTGAGCTTCAATAGTTGTCGGCGCCGCAATGGTTGAGGCGCTGAGTGCGTGAGAGACCGCGCTTGATCCTATTCCAAATATTATCGCGGCTGCTGCAAAAGTTGCAATTTTAATCGTTGATTGTGTTGGCATGGGAGCCTCCTCTTTCTTTTCATCTTGTTTTTGACCAAATGGTCATTATTTAGTGTTTTTAAAACCCGGGAGAGTTTCCACATGAAACGCTTTGCCCGGGTCGATAAGTTACAATTAACATACTTGACTGAATGGTCAATATTATTGTAATCACATGTTTGTGAACATAACAGAAAGATAAATTATGGCCCGTACACGTGAGTTTGATGAAGACATAGTCAAAGACGCCCTTCGCAATGTCTTTTGGGAAGGCGGCTATGACGGCACATCTTATACAGATATTATGAAAGCCACTGGGCTGCAGAAAGGCAGCCTTTATGCTGCCTTTGGCGATAAGCGCGCGCTCTATCAAATTGCACTGGCGCGTTATGATCAAGAAGATGTCAGCGCTGGGGTCGCCATGCTCCGCAATGAAGCTCTCGGCGGTGAAGAACGTATCGCTATGTTAATGGACGCCACGGTACAGGGTACGTTATCCCAAAACGGACGTTGGGGCTGCTTGCTTTGTAATGCCGCCAGCGAAGTCGCGCCCACAGATAAAACCGTCGAGCAAACGGTAAAAGCGAGCATGGACCGTATTCGCAACGGGATTCACTTTGCACTGAGCGCTATCGGCAAAGAAGACGCAACGGAGTCCGTTTTGGCTAGCTATTTCGGTGCGCGCACTTTGGTCAAAGCCGGGTATAATGAAGCGACCTTAACGGCGGTAAGAGACGGCGTGCTTAAGTCTCTACAGGCTTAAGACGGGTTTTCTTATGCTCAGCAATATGTGCCATTATATCAATGAAGGTTTTCAATAAGATCAACAGCAAGAGCGCCAAGACCGGCGCACCAAAGGTCTCCACTAAAATACCTCCAAAAATAATGACAAAATGCATGATGAAGATACGACCGTAAGGGATAAACATTTGAGTGTTTACGGTGCGCGTCAAATATTCGCCCTTCCCGTAAAAATTGACCAGCATTGAAATTAAGTGACTGATGAAAAGTCCCGCGGCAGACATCAGAAGACCTTGCGTAGTTAGAAGTTGTAATATCAAATCCGGGAGAGGCGGTATCGTTTCAAAAAAACTATCTAAAAAAACATAGTGTCCGGAGCAAAACATACCGAAATGAACGATAAAGAATACGGTTAAAAATACGCGGCTTCCATTACGACTTTGTCCACGCTTCTCTGTTCCACGAGCCGTCAGCATTTTGGGAACATTCAAAATGCCAATAAAAACGCTCTCCACCCAGTAGAGCAAAAGTAGTGTGCCGACATCCCAAGAAAAGAGAAACACCCCCGCGACAGGAATGATATTCATGAAAATCAAAAGTGCCAAGGAGGGTGTCAGGCGGCTTTGCATTGCGTGTGTCCTTATCCCCCTCGCCTCCACCATTTTACACCTAAAACGGACGGCGGCTTTTCATGGCCGCAGAGATCGTCCCGTCATCCAGATAGTCAAGCTCGCCGCCAACAGGGACGCCGTGAGCGAGCCGCGAGACCTGCACGCCCGCTTTCGAAAGATGATCCGTGATGTAGTGGGCCGTCGTCTGCCCGTCGACCGTGGCATTCATCGCCAAAATCACTTCAGTAATTTCGGTTTCAGAAGCGCGCTCTATGAGGGATGCAATATTCAAATCATCCGGACGCACCCCGTCCAAAGCTGATAAGGTTCCACCTAAAATATGATAACGCCCGCGAAAGGCATTGGCCCGTTCCATCGCCCATAAATCTGCAACGTCCTGCACGACGCAAATCGCAGAAGGGTCGCGACCCGGGGCCGTGCATATATGACAAGGGTTTTGCGCGTCGACATTGGCACAAATGCGGCAAACAGAAATCTTCTCTGCCGCTTCGCCCAAGGCCAAAGATAAAGGCCGCATCAGCGCATCAGGTTTCTTCAAAAGATCAAGGGCTGCGCGGCGGGCTGAACGTGGGCCCAAGCCCGGCAATTTCGCCAATAACGCAATCAGGCGTTCAATTTCCGGGCTGACATTTAAGCCTGACATAAAAATCCTTTTGATTCGCACCCGGACAATAGAGTGAATGTTACGACGGCTCTATCTTTCAAATAGAGAGCCTATTCTCCGAATGCCCCTGATTTTGGGCCCCGAGGATCTGATGCGCCAAAGAAAATATCATCCCCTGCGCCAACAGAATTAACGCGGCCAAGTGTTGTCGTCGCTATCATGCCCGTCTCATCAGTGGGGAAATTGTGGCCCATATCAATGAGTTTCTCCAGCGTGTCCTGACTCAGACCCGGTTCGATTGAAACGATATCCGGAAGCCATTGATGATGGATACGCGGGCGATGTGTGGCTTCTGCAAGATTCATGTCCCACTCCAATACGTTCAAAACAACCTGCATAACAGAGGTTATTATTGTTGAGCCTCCAGGGCTTCCCGTGACCAAGACAGCCTTCCCATCTTTTGTTACAATCAACGGCGTCATAGACGATAGAGGGCGTTTGCGCGGCTCAATCTTATTAGCTTCCCCGCCAATCAGGCCATACCCATTGGGCGCGCCGGGCTTGGCCGAAAAATCATCCATTTCATTATTTAAAAGGAAACCTGCCCCGTCGACAGAATAGCCGCTACCAAAAGAGAAATTAAGCGTGTAGGTCACACTGACCGCATTACCGTCCTTATCTATCACGGAGTAATGGGTTGTGTTTTGAGGTTCTGGATTTAGTAAGGTGCCTGGTAATATATCAGAGGACAGACTCGCCTTTGAGAGATCAATATGTGCCCTTAGCCGATCAGCATAAGCTGTGTCCGTTAAATCGTTCACAGGCACATCAAAAAAATCAGGATCGCCAAGATATTTGGAACGGTCAGCATAGGCACGGCGCATACTCTCTATCAATTTGTGTAGATAGGCCGCGCTATTGTGACCATCCGCCTGTAAATCATAACCAGAGAGAACATTGAGCATTTGCACTATGTGTACGCCACCGGATGACGGTGGTGACATCGCATAAATATTATAATCCTTATATTTGCCTGAGACGGGCGAACGCTTAACGATCTGATAGCCTTCCAAATCCTTATGCGTGATGAGGCCACCTCCGGCTTCCATTTCTGCGACAATCAGATCAGCCGTTTTGCCCTTATAAAAACCATCTGAACCGTTTTGATAGATACGTTTAAGCGTTTGGGCAAGGTCTCTTTGCTTCCAAATATCTCCTTGCTCCAAACCCAAAAAATAGGCTTTGGAAGATGGATCAGCTGAGAGCTCTTCCGTGTGACTGTTCAATGAATCTTCCAATCCAAAAGAAACTTCGAATCCAGAGTTAGCTAATTTTATTGCGGGGGCCAGTACGGACTTACGATTCATTGTGCCATATGACTCAAGAGCCTCTAGCAGCCCCATAACAGTTCCGGGCACGCCTGCAGACAGATGTGAATATTGAGCACGTTGATTATCAACCTCACCCGCTGCATTCAAATACATATCCCGACTGGCTTCTGCCGGAGCCATTTCACGAAAATCAATAGCGACCGTTTCTTGTGTTTCGGCGATATAGACGAGCATGAAGCCGCCTCCACCCAGATTGCCTGCGTCAGGATGTGTGACAGCCAGTGCAAAACCTGTCGCAACAGCTGCATCAACAGCATTACCCCCTTTTGAGAGTATGTCGCGCCCGACGGCGGCAGCAATACTGTCTTCTGCGGAAACGATGCCGCCCCGTGAGATTACAGGATGATGCGCATAATCATATGTAACAAGCGCATGGGCACCTGCGGCCTCTTGCGCGACACTTATTGGGGCCATCAATACTGGAATGGATATGGCAATCAAACCTATGAGCAGATTTCGCATAAATTTATTATCCTCTTCATTCCAAGGCGTGACTTAAAACACGTCTCTACCAATAAGCCTAAAGTTTAGCGCTTAGAGCTAAAACGGCGTTCAGACCTGCGTCGTAATCATCGTCCTTAGCCCAAAGTTCAAGACCCATAGGGCGGTCATACCCAACTTCCCGCGCTGTGCGGATAATATTGGCATAATCCATTTCGCCCGTTCCGGGTTGGTGCCTGTCGGGACTGTCCGCCATTTGCATATAGCAAATCTGATCCGCCCCTTTTTTGAGGTTATCAATCACATTTCCCTCGGCGCGTTGCATATGGAAAAGGTCCCAGTTCAGTTTGACAAAAGGCGAGTTAATTTGGCGGCAGATTTCCACTGCATCCGCTGAACCATTTATGAAATGGCCGGGATGGTTATAAGGATTAAACGGCTCAATCGCGCAGTAGATTTCAGCTTCTTCCCAGAGGGGCGCCGACGCGGCCACATGATCTGCATAAGACTTCAGCGCATCCGCGCTTGAAATTCCATCTACATTCTGATGGCCCGTAATCGTGACAATACCTGTGCCGAGAATTTTGGCGTCCTCAATCGCGCGTTTCATATTTTCGAGAAAGATGACGCGGTTTTCAGGACGCGCAAGCTCTGGCGCATCGCCCACAATCTGCACAACGTTAACGCCCACAGATTGCGCCACTTTCGCCAAGAGTGTAGCGTCACGTTCCCAACTACCAATAAACCAAAATTCGACATGTTCAAAACCGGCTTCCGCGGCTTTGGTAAAACGCTGTTCAAAAGGCAGGTCACGCCACCAACTCTCTATATTGACGGCAAAACCTGATAAGGCGGCGCGTTTATCAGTCATAGAGATTGGTGCGTTTGAAACGCTCTCTGAGCAAGCGGATAAAGTCAGGGCGGCACCGCTTGCAATGGCTTCTCGCCGATTCACTTAAAACGGCATCTTCATACCGGGCGGCAATTGGATGTCACCCATGGCGTTTTTCATGGTTTCACCTTGCGCCGTGTCGAGTTTGACCTTGGCGTCTTGATAGGCCGCAATAATTAAATCTTCGACAATCTCAACTTCCTCACCGGACAGCAGGCTCGGGTCTATCTTGAGCCCCTTCATATTCCCGCCGCCTGCAAGCATGACAGTCACGAGACCGGCGCCTGAACGGCCCTCAACGACGAGATCCGCGACCGCCGCTTGGGCGCTTTCCATTTTCGCCTGCATTTCCTTGGCTTGTTTCATTAAGCCCATTAGGTCTTTCATGATTTAATCCTCATTTTCATAATCGGGTGGCGTGTAGTCTGACGGCATATCGTCTTTATAATCGTGTCGAACCAAATCACGCTCTCTGAAATCATTTTGGCCAAAATCACCATGAATGACATTGACGTTTTGCTTATCTTTAATACCCAATAACTCGGCATTTTTCAAAAGCGGATGAGCAAAAGCAGGATGGGATCTGTCTTTGGTTTTTTGATCCGTTTTCGCTTTGCGCCTCGCTTCCGCGAGCGTCATATCCCCGCCAGATTTTTCAGGGCTGATAAGCCACGGCACACCGGTCAAATCTTGCAGAGCGCCGACCATTTTCCCGATCAGGTCAGATGGGGAGCCGTCCATAATCTCAGCCCGGATATTCTGCCGCTTGAATTGAATAGGCCGCACATAGCGCTCAATATCGGATTTGAGTTTGATATTCGTTTTCGGCAGCGCCTCAACAAATTCAATCAGACTATTAATCTCAATCTGCGGTGTCGCCACACTCACGGGCTTGGGCGCACTTAACTGCGCTGTCGCTTGATGGGAAGATACTGTCTTTTGTTGCGGCGCTGAGGATATAGTTGAAACGGATGAATGATTCATTTCGGAAGATCCCACAGATGCGCCGCCGGAGGGCGCATGTGGCAGAACAGGTAATCCGTCTCCCCCCTCTTTTGCCACTTTTTGGGCTTGTTCGATAATTTGCGCGGCCAGTTCAGGCGGCGGCATTTGTCCGGCAACCGCTAATTTCAGCATTGCCATTTCTGCGGCCGCGAGTGGTGCAGGCGCTTGGCGCACTTCGGTATGAGATTGCGTCAATATTTGCCACAAACGTGTAAGCTGTCCCATAGACAGTTGCTCTGCGAGTTCTGTGATGCGTGCAATTTGATCAGGGGCCGCATCGAACTCCGCATTGTCGCCTAGTGTTTTGGCACGACTGACCTCATGGCAAATATCCATGAGATCCCGCAGAACCACCGCCGGGTCAGCCCCGTCATCATATTGCGCGCGCATCTCTGTGATCGCGCCTTTACCGTCGCCTAGCGCCGCCATGCCGAATAAGTCGAGAACACGCACACGATCGGCCAAACCGAGCATAGCGCGAACTTGCTCAAATGAAACTTCACCACCGTCGAGTCCCGCTTGTACAATCGCTTGGTCAAGTAAAGAGAGGCTGTCACGAACGGAGCCTTCTGCCGCGCGGGAAATAAGCGCAAGACCCTCGTCAGACACATTGACATTTTCTTTTTCGCAAATGCCCTTGAGGTGGCTTGCCAAAGCTCCGGCCTCGATGCGGCGAAGATCAAACCTTTGGCAGCGCGAGAGCACAGTAATCGGAACTTTCCGAATTTCTGTCGTCGCGAAGATAAATTTCGCATGATCCGGTGGCTCTTCAAGCGTTTTGAGCAGGGCATTAAACGCGCCTGCCGAGAGCATATGTACTTCGTCAATAATGTAAACTTTATAACGCGCCGTCGCTGGGGCGTAACGGACACCATCTAGCATTTCGCGCATATTCTCAACGCCTGTCCTCGATGCGGCGTCCATTTCCAAGACATCCATATGCGAACTGGCCATAATCAGCTCGCAATGTTTTCCGGGCACTGACAAATCGGTCGAAGGGCCATCAACTGTGTCTGACTCGTAATTCAGCGCCCGCGCCAGAAGTCGTGCCGTCGTGGTCTTACCGATACCGCGCACCCCCGTCATCATAAAGGCATGGGCAACACGCCCTGCTTCAAACGCATTGTTGAGTGTGGTCACCATTGCGTCTTGACCAATCATATCTTCAAAGGTTGATGGGCGGTATTTGCGCGCCAGAACCTGATAGGATTGTTTCGGAGTCGTGTTCATCCTGATGAATATAGGGACAAAGGCAGGACGTGGAAAGGGAGAGTCTGGACGCGTCCACAGCTTATTAAAATCTGCAACTCAATATGCGCATAAAAACAAAGCCGGAAAAGCCCTTGATGATGTGAGTAGAAAGGCGATAACGACACAGGAAGGTTCGTCTATCTCGAAACTTTACGATTTTGGCGCTTCGCTTAAATCAATCCCCCGGATTGATTTCGGACGGTCGCGAGTGGAAGGCTGAACCCTGACCCGAAAAAACCTCGTTACGGCTGCTTCGTTCCCGACCTGACCGGGTTGACGCGGATTCCCGTCCAAAGCCAACCTTCCGAGGCGTTATATGGACAATGTGTCCCTTCGGCGCAAGATATAAGGGCATAAAAAAGCCCTGCTTTCTTTTGAAAGCAGGGCCATCAATTATAGTGTGAGATTAGCTTAGAATTTGCGGACGTAAGAAACTGAGAATACATCAGCACTGCCTGAGTCATCAGTCAAATCATCATCAACATTCAAATCGTAGTAAGTATATTCCAATCTTACGCCATCTGTAGGTGTAAAGAAATATTGACCACCAACACCGGCTGCAAAACCGTCTGTATCTACACTGGCGCCTATTCCGTCTATGCTACCACCAACCTGGGTGAAGTGATAACCACCGCGGGCGAATAACTCGACTGTTTCGCTTGCTGGGAAACGTAATGTACCAAAGGCTGCAAAAGAGTTGTCAATGCCGATATCAACACCCTCAACTTCATCATCGATGATACCAAAAGCAGCCTGACCTTCGACACCAAAATATTCAGTGAAGTTATAACCCAGCTTACCGCTGAGGTTATAGGAATCAAATTCAACAGCATCGATACCGACATTGACATAAGCGCCGGTATCTTGTGCCATAGCTTGACCGGCGAAACCTGTGATGGCGAGCGCCGCAACCGTTGTTTTTAAAAATTTCATGGTCTTTTCCTTTTCTGATTAAGACGAGAGTGATGTGGGAAATTGAACCTTTAAAAACAACAGATAGATACAGAGACTTGCGGATGAATTTTCTTTATGTGACTGAAATACAACGGTTTCTTTCTGAATTGTAATTAAACTGCGCAAAATTATAACACTCGATTTCAGTCTGTTTCAAAGCGTAAATTTTACGTTAAGAAGATGGTCGTCTTTTGTGAACGCCCCCGCTATAGAACCGCCATGACCTATACCGATATTATGCCCTTTTCTGGCAGCCCTTTAGATTTCTGTGAAACAAAGCGTTCTCCGCAAGAATTGCGTGATTATATGGCGAAGCCCGCAGCCCGCTCTATACTCTTTCACAAAGGGCGCCCTGCCGTCGGTCAAGACGGAGAGCTTATTCGTGTTCACCCCTCCGAACTCATTGGGCAGAACCTGATTGACCCGCATGTTATTTTTCTAGGCATTGACGGAAAGCGGCCCATATTTGCGGCAAACCTTGCTGAAAATAATGCCGTGACACTGGAAGCCGATTTTGAACAAAACTTACGAGACGTCGGCGGGAGGTTGAGCGTGGAAGATCTCGCCCTCACAGGACGGGCGAAAGCGATTTTCGACTGGCATCGGGATCACATTTATTGTGCCAAATGCACCGCCCCGACCAATCAAAGTGAGGGCGGACACAAGCGTGTCTGTTCTCGCGAGAGTTGCGCCGCTGAGCATTTCCCCCGCGTTAATCCTGTTGTTATCATGTTGGTCGTGCATGAAGATAAAGTCTTATTGGGACGCGGCCCCGGATGGCCTGAAGGGTTTATGTCAGCTTTAGCGGGCTTTGTCTCGCCCGGAGAAACTATAGAAGAAGCCGTTGCGCGTGAAGTCTTGGAAGAATCCGGCATAAAAACAACCAATCACCGTTATTTAGCAAGTCAACCTTGGCCTTTTCCAAGTCAGCTCATGATCGGTGTTATCAGTGACGCCTTAAATACCGACATCATAATCAATAAAGAAGAATTGGAAGAGGCGCGTTGGTTTACGCGAGAAGACGTCACAGCCGTATTTAATAGAACGGGCGAGGCTTTCAAACGTCCACCCCGTATAACTATCGCCCATCAATTATTGAAATATTGGCTTGAAAATAAGTAAGATAATTGTCGCACCTCGTAGTAAATATACCTCAAATTCTGAAACACTACGGTATCATTAAATAAAATAAATCTGGTAAAAAATTCAAAACTATCCTGAACGGCAAGGCGTAACAATCGCGTTCAATCAATCGGCATCCCCCTTTCAAAGCCGATAAACTTAGGAGAGTTTTATGATTAAAAAGTTTTTTGCAGGAGTTGCGATTGCAGCCCTTTTACCGGCCTCACAGGCTTTCGCGGGCGACAAAGAGGGCCTTTATATTGGCGGTTCCATAGGCCTCGTCAATCAAAGTAGTTCTGATAATACAGGGCTTACTGGCGCATTCACGACGGGTAATTTAGGTGATGACACAACATTAGATGTGGCTGCCGGAACAGATTATGGTTGGAACACTGAATTTGACAATGGTGTCGCTTTTAGCCTCGAAATCGGCAAAAGATATGATAACGGCCTTCGTCTGGCCCTAGAGGGCGTCAATACAAATTCTGACGTTGATACCCATACAGACGTCACACTCGGCGGTGGGGCTATCGGATCGCTTGATGCCGCATCGATTGCGGGTAGTCCAACACCTTTAGGCGTGACCGTCGCAGAAGTTGTTGCTGATGGCCAAGGTGACCTAAAGCAAACAGCTTTATTTTTGAACGCTTACTATGATTTCAACACCGCAGGCACCGTTCAACCCTATCTCGGTGCAGGCATAGGTTTTTCTGATGTGTCCGTAGATTATAGTCCGTCAGCGATTTCAGTGATTGATGATGGCCAAACAAAATTTGCTTATCAGGGGAAAGCCGGTGTCACATTGGCGTTTGACAGTCCCCTCGAAGTCTTTGGCGAAGTTGCTTATCGTGCAACAAGTGACGTTGAAACCGAAAATGCTTTATTCCCGGGGACATTAGATATTGAAAATAAACAGACAACATTTAGCGCAGGTGTCAGGTTTAAATTTGGTCAGTAAAAAAGCATGTTAAAATAAATAACTCGCCAATTTTAGTTGACGAGTTATTTTTTTTGAATTTAGCCGCGTTTAAAATTTAAATTTTCACCCGCTTCAAATTCGACCTCATCGGAACAATCTGCTTCGTTGACTACGCAGGTTATATTCGGCGCTGTAATTTCGAGTAACTCATCACATTGACGTGTCGGAAAAAGAAGCTGCGCTGTATTCGTGTCCCCGGGAGCGACTGTTTGTGCGAACATATTCCCACTATCATCTTCACCTGTCCCGGTGATCGTAAATTGCATCATGGAAATCGTCGTTTCCAAATCCGTACCGTTCGTAATTGTAATCGGTAAAATACAAGCATTGGGTTCACTGATTTTCGGTTTAGATGAAATAACTAGCCTGCCATCTGCCGCTTTCTTATCCAGAATATTAATACCTTCCAAGGCGGGTACCGTTAATTCAGCTTCGGGTTTTTCTGCGCAACCGGAAACAATAAAACCTATTAGAATAAGAATAGAAATCAGTAGTCTCATCATATATCCATCACCTTTATTAAACAGGAATACCCTCTGCCGCACAGAACTCCCGCACCATCGGACGCAATGAGGACAGACGCGTATTAACATTTATATTCGGTTCAATCAGGGCCTGTAACTTTCCTGCATCCAAGGCCATCAGTGCCGTTTTTACAGGTCCAATACCAGTGACAGGCATTGAAAGCGTATCATAGCCCAGAGCCACTAAGCAGCAGGCCTCAAGGGGACGTCCGGCTATTTCACCGCAAATACTAATAGGTGTATTATTCATGCGACACCCTTGAGCAATGAATTTCAAAATAGACAAGGCCGCAGGGTGTAACGGGTCATACCGATCTGAAACACGCGCATTGTCACGGTCAGCCGCAAAGAAAAACTGCATCAGGTCATTCGCCCCTACAGAGACAAAATCTGCATGGTCACACACGGCCATAACCTGCCACGCCAAAGACGGTGTTTCCAACATAACACCAATTTCAATTTTCTGCGGTAGCTCTTGCCCAAGATTTTTCGCTCTGGCGACTTCCCGATTAAAGAGCTCGCGCGCCGACACCATTTCGTCAACAGTTGTGACCATAGGAAACATCACGCGTAAATGTTTACCCGCACCAGCCGCAACTAGCGCCCGTAATTGATATCGCATCAGTCCCGGTCTATCGAGCGCGATCCGGATAGACCGCCAGCCCATTGCCGGATTTTCTTCCGGCACGCGATCCATATAGGGCAAGATTTTATCAGACCCCAAATCAAGCGTACGGAATGTAACGGGCCGCTCCCCTGCGGCATCAATCGCTTGGCGATACAGGGTCGTTTGCTCTTTCAATTTGGGCATGAAATCGCTGACCATAAATTGAAATTCCGTCCGGAATAAACCAATGCCGTCTGCCCCCGCCATATCAAGTTGTGGCAAATCAACTAAGAGACCTGCATTTAATTGTAACGAGATATGTCGACCATCTTTTGTTTTCGCAGGTTTCAAACGTAAGGCTTGATAAGCTTTCGTCATTTCGCCGCGAATATTCTCGCGCATTTTGAAACCGGAAATTTGTGTTTCAAGCGGACGAATATGTACAATGCCCGTCTCTCCATCAACAAGAACTTCATCACCCGTTTCGATTTGATCCAAAACCCCTTCAACACGTCCCACCAGAGGAATGCCCAAGGCGCGGCAAATAATGGACGTATGGGAACTGGCGGAACCATCTTCGAGGACGATCGCTTTCAGTTTTTCCCGGTCATAATCTAATAACTCTGCAGGCCCGATTTCACGGGCAAATATAATGGCATCATCAGAAATATTCTTATTGCCGGGTGTTAAAATCTCACCGGAAAGCGCGCGCAAAAGGCGATTCGCCAAATCTTCCAGATCATGCAGACGCGCACGCAGATAAGCATCGCGCGATTTCATCAAACGCGCGCGATGTTCATTTCGAACGCGTTCGACGGCGGCTTCGGCCGTTAAACCGGAATGAACGGCTTCGCGTAAACGTCCGACCCATTTTCGGTCATAGGCAAACATGCGATAGGTTTCATAAATCTCTTTTGACGCGCGGGACAAGCCTGCCGCCTCGCCGGACATCATGGCATCTACGGATGCACGGAGTTTTTTAATACCTTCTTCAAGGCGGATTTCTTCGGCCGCAATATTATTGGCCAAAAGATTGGCAGGTGGAACAGGCGGTAGATGGAGATAGGCGTGACCGCGCGCCAACCCATCTGCAAAGGCGTTCCCTTTAATTGATTCGGGTTTTACTGGCGCCAGTGGAATACCTTTCAAGGCACCCTGTTTTCCCCCTGCCCTTTCATCATCAACGATGATTTCACCGATCACCATGGCGACCGTCAGCAGATCTTCGACCTCTTCTTCGTTAAAGCTACGGGCTATTTTAGACTGAACGACCAAAACGCCTAAGACACGCCCTCCCCGCAAAATAGGTACCGCCAAGAATGAACGGAACGGGTCTTCGCCCGTTTCAGGACGATAAGAGAATAAAGGGTGGCTGGGGGCATCAGCGAGGTTTAGGGGCCGCGCTGTCAAAGCCACATGCCCAACAAGACCTTCCCCCGGCTTTAATCGCGTTTTATGAACGGCCGTTTTCTTAAGGCCCTGTGTCGCTGATAATTCAAGATCTTGACCTTGGCGTTGGAGATATATCGACGCCACCTTAACCCGCATGGCTTTGGATATGGCTTTAACAAATTCGTCTAATCGGCCTTGAACGGATTCGGTACCAGCCATCGCCAAACGAATAGCTCTCATAAGCTTTGGCGGCGTTGTTGTTATGTTGGGCTCGATGCTCACAATGGCTCTATAGCAAAAAGAAGAAGCATTTCCCTAGAGTAAATTATGAAATCCCCGTAATTAGGTAATTCAGCACGAAATCGCGCTTTATTCCCCGTCTTGGGGCACAATCACGATGCGTCCTGCCTTTATATCGACTTTCGGCGTAGATAGGCGTGTAAAGGGGTGAAAAAAGCTTTGCGCTTGTTTCTTCGTTTTTTTATCGGGATGCGGTGTGATTTCCAGCATGTCCCCAGCGCCAAATTCATAAATAGCCGTGACCGTACCGACACGTTTCCCGTCCGTTGATTTTACATCCAGTCCGACAAGATCAGAATAATAAAAATCATCTTCATCCGCAGGTGGAAGGGCCTCACGCGGCACATAAAGCTTTGTCGATTTAAGCGATTCCGCCGCCTCTCGAGACGTGACTTCGGGGGCCGTAACCGCAATAAAATCTTTCATCACGCGGTGAGCTTGCGGCGTCAAAACAATAAGACCCACCTCATTCAGAAGCGGGCCGTAAGCGACACAATTTTCAGGTGTTTCGGTAAAAGACTTAACCTTCACCTCACCCTTGACGCCAAAAGCGCCGGAAATAGCCGCAACGCACACAAGGTGGGATGCAGCCGCCGTCATTTATTAAAGAGCCGCTTTAATCGCATCAGCCAGATCCGTTTTCTCCCAAGAGAAGCCGCCATCTGCATCGGGTGTACGGCCAAAGTGACCATAGGCCGCCGTGCGGGCATAAATCGGTTGATTGAGGTTAAGATGAGAGCGAATACCGCGCGGCGTTAAGCTCATGAGCTTCGGCAGAACGGTCTCTAATCTCTCAGCCAAAGCTGCATTTGCATCGTCTAATTCAACATAAATTGATGTCGGTTCAGCCACACCAATCGCATAAGACAATTGAATATTCGCCCAGTCAACAAGGCCAGACGCCACGATATTTTTCGCCAAATAACGTGAGGCATAAGCCGCAGAACGGTCAACTTTCGTCGGGTCTTTCCCTGAGAAGGCACCGCCGCCATGAGGAGCCATACCGCCATAGGTATCCACGATGATCTTACGACCTGTGAGGCCCGCATCTCCATCAGGGCCGCCAATAACGAATTTACCTGTGGGATTGATGTGGAAAATCGTCTCTTTCGTAATCCAACCTTCCGGCAGAGTTTCACGGATATAAGGCATGACAATATCTGCAATATCAGCAGAACTTAGGCCTTCAGCATGTTGCGTTGACAAAACAATTGCTGATGCCCCGACAGGTTTGCCGTTTTCATAACGGATAGACACTTGTGATTTCGCATCAGGTTCAAGACCCGCTTCTTTGCCGGAGTGGCGGACTTCGGCCAAACGTTCCAGAATTTTATGACTGTAATAAATCGGAGCCGGCATTAAAGCCTCCGGCACCTCATTCGACGCATAGCCAAACATGATCCCTTGGTCGCCTGCGCCTTCTTCTTTGTGTAGGCCTGTGCCTTCATCCACACCTGCCGCAATATCAACGGATTGCGCGTGAAGTAGAACATCAATATCGGCATTTGCATGGTGAAAACCATCTTGCTCATAGCCAATATCTTTAATAGCTGCGCGCGCAACCGCTTCAATTTCATCTTTTGACACATCTTTTCCGCGCGTTTCGCCTGCGATAACAACTTTATTGGTTGTTGTCAGCGTTTCAGCTGCAACTCGGACATCCCAAGGGGACATACCGGCGGCTACAGATTTACGGAAATAAAGGTCAACGATTTCATCTGAGATACGATCAGAGACTTTATCAGGATGCCCTTCAGAAACAGATTCAGACGTAAAGTAATAAGTTTGACGGCCCATTTTGGACACCTTTCAGATTTTAAGGCTCTTCGCTTTTTATTATTATTAAGAGGCTTGGTTATTAAAGCTTAAGTATAAAACGGGGGCGATAAACACCCCGTTTTATTATTTTTAGTAACGGTAATGTTCTGGCTTGAATGGGCCTTGCTGAGACACGCCGATATAATCAGCTTGTTCTTGGCTCATTTCAGTCAATTTCACGCCAATTTTTTCAAGGTGCAAACGAGCAACTTTTTCATCCAAATGCTTCGGCAGCATATAGACTTTGTTTTCATATTTCCGATTTGATGCTTTTGAATCTTCCCAAAGTTCGATTTGCGCCAAGACTTGGTTTGTGAAAGACGCCGACATCACGAAAGACGGGTGGCCTGTCGCATTGCCAAGGTTCAAGAGACGCCCTTGCGACAAGAGAATCATACGGTTGCCTTTGGGGAAGGTGATCATATCCACTTGGTCTTTGATGTTGGACCACTGCATATTTTTCAAAGCTGCTACTTGGATTTCATTATCAAAGTGACCGATATTACCAACAATCGCCATGTCTTTCATTTCACGCATATGCTCAAGACGGATGACATCCTTATTGCCTGTTGTCGTAACAAAAATATCTGCTGTTGAAAGCGTATCTTCGAGTGTGGTGACTTCGAAACCGTCCATCGCGGCTTGAAGCGCACAAATCGGATCAATTTCCGTCACTTTTACGCGTGCACCGGCACCGCGAAGCGAGGCCGCAGAGCCTTTACCGACATCGCCATAGCCTAAAACAACGGCTGTTTTACCGGCCATCATTGTGTCAGTCGCGCGACGGATACCGTCGACTAATGATTCTTTACAACCATATTTATTGTCGAATTTAGACTTTGTGACAGAATCGTTCACATTGATGGCAGGGAAAGGTAATTGGCCTTTTTCAACCAATTCATAAAGGCGGTGAACACCTGTTGTCGTTTCTTCAGATACGCCAACGATTTGATCGCGCATTTTTGTGAACCAACCCGGGCTGGCTTCCATGCGCTTTTTAATCTGCGCAAAAATGGCTTCTTCTTCTTCGGACCCCGGCTCGCCTTCGATAAGCTCCGGCTCACCATTTTCAACACGCGCGCCCATAAGAATATAAAGCGTTGCATCACCGCCATCATCCAAAATAATATTCGGACCTTCCGGGAACAAGAATGATTTGTCTAGGTAATCCCAATGTTCTTCGAGCGTTTGACCTTTAATCGCAAAAACAGGCACACCGGCGGCGGCTATGGCCGCAGCGGCGTGGTCTTGCGTTGAATAAATATTACAAGATGCCCAGCGCACATCCGCCCCCAAAGCGGTCAAGGTCTCGATCAAAACGGCCGTTTGGATTGTCATGTGAAGAGACCCGACAACGCGGGCGCCTGCAAGTGGTTTGTTCTCGCCAAATTCTTCGCGTAGCGCCATAAGGCCCGGCATTTCTGTTTCGGCGATGTCTAGCTCTTTTCGGCCATATTCAGCCAAATTTATGTCTTTAACGACGTAATCAGTAAAACTCATATCAATGTCATCCAAACGGATGCCTTCTAAAAGGGTATAATTTGAGCGCCCAATAGGCCGTTATAAAAGATTGGTCAACCTCATATAACGTTTTCTTTATATAAGATTTTTAGATTTCAACAACTCAATGTAAATTATTAAACTGACTAATCGCTGTTTAGCGTAGACCCAACGATACCAAACAAAACCAATGTAACTAAAACTAAAAGGCATGTCAGGGCAGAAACTGCGATAGCTCCACCTTTTTCATTCTTAAAAGCTACACGTGAAAAGCTATAAAACTGCCAAGGGAAGATGATTACAAAGAGGCCAACAATCATTGAACCAACGTAAGCCGCAGCATATTCCTTTTTCACCAAATTGTTTGTAGGCACCGTTAAAAATATAATCGGCAAGAAAGTAGAAAGCGCATATAGGCCTACGCCCACGGCCTTAGTAAGATTTGTTTTTTGACCACATATTAAATGCACAATCTGGAAAATAACCCCAATAAGTAGTGCGACGAAATAGAATGGGAGCGTCAAAATAATAGAACGCCAGAAATTACCTTCACTCAAGGCAGTTCTAATCCCTCCACCCTTGGGGCCATTATTAACAGTCTCTGTTGGGGCAACGTCTACTTTTGCTACATCTTTTAAAATGTAAGCAAGCCCAATAGTAAATAAAACAGAAAAAACAAACATTATACCCGGTCCCAATATCAGACCTTTCCGACCATCAGGTTCTTCGCCGGATAACATATAAGCCATTCGGCTTGGCCGGAAGATCAAGATAAAATATGTTGGAATGAAAGCAATAATTGCCATACCAACATTAATAAGAAGGCGGTCTATGCCTCCCAAAACGTCTTTTTCCTGCAGTTTTAAATCAAAATTATCCATAACATTTCCTGATATTTACAACCATTCTCTGTGAGTATTTGACTTAACTTTCAAGAGGATAAATCCGGACTATATTTCCGGATAGACCTTGCGAGCGAGTTTGCACGGGCTTATGCGTTAAGTGTGTATTATATTAGACACACTCTCCCAAAATCTCAGTTATAGTCACGAATTATAATGCAGGTGACTAACTAGCGAGCTCTGTCCAATCCGTAGTCGATCAAACTAACACATTCCGCAAAGTGGGCCTTATGACAGTGCTGAAAAAGCTTTGATTGGAACCCGCTTAAGGTCTTGAAGCGCGCGCCGGTTAAGGCCAAAAGCTTCCCGGAATAATAATGTAGATTAAATCTGGAAACGGCCCCCTATGACTCGCAAACCTCTTCCCGCTATTGCGGCCAATACGATTGAATTTGAAACGCAAGCGCTTGTAAAACCCACAGGCTTTCGCGAATATGATGCGCGGTGGTGGTTTGGTCTGCCGAGCGAAGAAAAACCCTCTGAGCTCAATCTTTACGGCGTCCAAGCACTCGGCGAAGGCCTTGGCACGCTCATGTATGAACGCGGTGTTGATCCGAAAATTGCGGTGGGTCATGATTTCCGTCACTATTCGTTGGGTATCAAGCAAGCCTTGATACTGGGCCTGATGAATGCGGGCATTGAAGTCTTGGACATTGGCCTTGCGCTTTCACCTATGGCTTACTTTGCGCAGTTCCATTTAGATTGTGCAGGCGTTGCCATGGTCACCGCCTCACATAACAAAAATGGGTGGACAGGCGTGAAAATGGGGATCGAAGCTCCGCTGACATTCGGGCCAGATGAAATGGCGCGCCTGAAAGACATCGTCCTCGAAGGACAATCCGTTGTGCGCGCTGGCGGGTCGTATGAATATGTCGACGGCGTTAAACAGGCTTATATTGATGACCTAACCAAAGGCATCAAACTCAAGAACAAAATCAAAGTCGTTGCCGCGTGCGGAAATGGTACCGCAGGCGCCTTTGTTGAAGAAGCCCTACTTAAAATAGGCGCAGATGTTGTGCCTGTTGAGTGCGAATTGGATTACACCTTCCCGAATTACAACCCCAACCCCGAAGACATGAAAATGCTCCACGCGATGGCGGATGCCTGTAAAGAACATAACGCTGATGTCGCGCTTGGCTTTGACGGTGATGGAGACCGTTGCGGCGTCGTCGATAATGAAGGCGAAGAGATCTTCGCCGATAAAGTCGGCGTCATGCTCGCCCGCGACCTCTCAGAGCTCTATCCCAATGCGCAATTTGTAGCTGATGTGAAATCAACAGGATTATTTAATACGGATCCCGTTCTTATCAAAAATGGAGCGAAGACCGATTATTACAAAACAGGTCACAGCTATATCAAACGCCGCGTCAACGAATTGAACGCGCTTGTCGGTTTCGAAAAATCCGGTCATTATTTCTTTAATGCGCCTATCGGGCGTGGCTATGATTGCGGTTTAACCTCAGCTATTGCTATTTTGCAAATGTTGGATCGTAATCCTGACAAAACCATGGCGGATCTGCGTCGGGCTTTGCCCAAGACGTGGGGCAGCCCGACAATGTCGCCTTACTGTGCCGATGAAGAAAAATATGACGTCGTCGACAAAATCATTGCTGAAGCCCAATCCGATGCCAAAGCAGGCAAAACGATCTTAGGACAAAAAATCGTCGATGTGAACACCGTCAATGGCGTGCGCCTAACATTAGAAGACGGGACATGGGGACTGATGCGGGCGAGTTCCAATACGCCAAATCTCGTTGTTGTTGTAGAAAGCCCCGCCTCTGAGGCGAATATGATCGGTATGTTCCGAGAAATTGAACGACGCCTCTCCCAACATCCCGAGATCGGCGAATTTGATCAGAAAATTTGATGGAAACGAGCCGGACAATTGCTGACTGGGGTCGCGAGACATTTGGCGACGCCAAACCTCGCACTCTGGCCCTGCGTGCACGTGAAGAACTGGACGAATTAATTCAAGCCATTGAAGCCAAAGATAGCGATGATGATATCGTTATAGAAGCCGCCGATGTGACCATACTTCTCCACCGTCTGGCAGGTACACTTGGCACCGAGCTGGCTCAGGCGGTCAATACCAAAATGGAAATTAACCGTAAGCGAGAATGGGTAAAATCCGGCGATGGCACGGGGCAGCATAAATAGGCTTAGGTGGTTTCGCTAAACCAACTCTGCCACGCCACCAATGCCAGCGGGGCCAAGGCAAAACAATCAATAATTGCGACTTTACGAAGGCTATTATCCGGCAATCCGGCGCGTAGATAAACGATCAAGAAACTCATCACGCTTATCGCCACAATCACACTCGCAAGACGTCGCATATCAAGCATGAAGATTGCAAATGATGCAGCAACACAGATCGCTAAAAACAAACCACCTCTGTGTACCAATAAAATACCTGCCTCGCCTTCCGAAGACACTCCGTAGAGTTTCATTGTCATGTCAGGGACGAATAAAACAAACGCAGGCATGACATGGATTAACGCTAAGACAAGCCAACAAAATTTAGTTATGTTTTCCATAACTTGCCTCTAGGGTCATGAAAACCGTAAAGCAATTACCTCAGAAGTAAGTGAAGGCGAATATAACATAAATATAGCTACCGTCTCGGCATAAGCACGTTATAAGCCTCATATGAAAAATCCATTCCATAATCTGCCGACGCGTCGTGGCTTTTTAGGCGCTTTGAGTGCGGGCTCTGTTGTGGCTTGTGCCGATACCAAAACCGCCCCTTTTTCCGCTGAGTCAGTGGTTAGAACCGGGCGTTTTGCCTATGGTGTGGCTTCGGGTGACCCCTTTGCCAGATCAGTTATGCTATGGACGCGCGTCACGCCTGCAGATGACGGGGACATATCCGTCATTTGGGAGATGGCTCAAGACAGTGATTTTCAATCTCTATCGGCGGCAGGCGCCGTCAAAACAAATGCCGTTAAAGACTACACGGTGAAGGTAGAAGCGACAGGCCTCGCAGCAGATAGCTGGTATTATTATCGGTTCCGTGTCGGAGATACTCTCTCCCAAATCGGACGCACTCGAACCTTGCCGGCCGGGCCAACGCCGCAAGCGCGTTTTGCCATTGTCTCCTGTGCCAATTGGCAGCACGGATATTTTAACACCTATGACCATATTGCCAAGCAAGCCGCAGATGATAAGTTTGACGCGCTGATCCATCTCGGCGATTATTACTATGAATACGGCGTGCCGAAAACACCTTGGCTTGCAGACCGCCTTCACGAACCCCGCCACGAAATTATCTCGCTAGAGGATTACCGCATCCGCCATGCGCAATATCGCTCTGATGCTGCGCTCCAAGATGTTACGTCCAAAATGCCGATAATCGCCGTTTGGGATGATCACGAAACAACGAATGATAGTTGGAAAGACGGTGCCGAAAATCATGATACAGGCGAAGGCGATTGGGACACTCGCAAAGAGGCGGCTCTACGGGCCTATTATGAATGGATGCCCCTGCGTGAACCCCAATTCGGCAAGAGCCGCGAGGATATTTACCGCGCCTTTGAATGGGGCGACCTCGCCTCTCTCGTCTGTGTCGAGACGCGCCTCACTGCGCGTGCGGAACAATTAATTATTGAAGATTACATTGACGAAATCGACGTTCCCGGCGGTGCGGAAAAATTCAAAAAAGAAAAGCTCTACGCGCCGAACCGCGACATGCTCGGCAAGGAACAACAAGACTTCATCATTGAGACCTTCAAGGCCTCAAAAGCAGCAGACAAGCCTTGGCGGCTTTTGGCCAACCAAGTGATCATGGGACGTCTGTTAACGCCAGATTTCACGCCTTATATTGATGAGGCCGCTGTGCAGGCGATTGAGAAAGACTGGGCAGGAGTGCGCGATTTCCTGACGCTATCGAAATATAATCTGCCGGTTTATCCGGATAGTTGGGACGGTTACCCCGTAGCCCGTGAAGCGTTTTATAAAGCCCTCTCTACCGCAGGCATTCACGACATGCTCGTCTTGACGGGTGACGCGCATGAGTTCTGGCTGAATGAGTTAACAACAGAAGCAGGTAAAAAATTAGGTATGGAAGTTGTAACGTCTTCCGTCTCTTCGGAAACGCTGACGGCCTATTTGGGCGACGGCACTGCGGATCATAATCTCTTGCTGACCCAATCCAATGAGGATGTGCGTTATTATAATGCCCTAATAAACGGCTATATCGACCTAACTGTCACACCAAAGAAAGCCCACGTGAAAATGGTCGGAATCAGTACGGTACGAAGTCAGGATTATGAAGCCTTTGATGCGGCGCGTTTTACAATCAGAAAAAGTGGCGACACCATAAAAGCAAGCGCCCCAAAGGGATTAAATTTTAAACAGCGGCTTTTATTCTCTGGCCTCGGATAAGCCGTCACGCTCACTGCGGCGAGCATAAAAGGCGTCTTTAATATCGGCAGAGGTTTGGCGCGATCCGTCATGCGAATAGCCAGGCGGGCCAAATATATAGCTAAACCTCTGTTGTAATGAGAGACCAGGCTTCAACACGTCTTTAAAAATCGCAATCCATTCCACGAAAGCAATTTTAATCGGGTTATAGGTTTTGATTGGCGTGACAACACCGTAGTGAATATCGACATCATCTTGTTCTTGGACAAAAGTGCCGAATAATTTATCCCAAACAATAAATATGCCCGCGTAATTCATGTCCAGATATTGCGGGTTCGTTCCGTGATGCACACGATGATGGCTCGGCGTATTCATAACGGCCTCGAACCAAACCGGCATTTTATCAATCGACTCTGTATGAATCCAAAATTGATAGAGCAGATTGAGGGATGCAACGAAAGCAATCAGAAGCGGATGAAAACCAAGAATGACGAGAGGAATTGATAAAAACACATGACCCGTAAAATGATTATTCCAAGGCTGTCGCAAGGCAGTCGTCAGATTGTAATGCTCGGAACTATGATGGACGATATGCGCACCCCAGAACCAACGCACTTGATGTGCGATACGGTGTTTCCAATAATAGACAAAATCCTGCGCAAATAGCGCCAATAAAATAATGGGCCAACTATGTCCCAAATCGAACAAACGAAATTGCCAAGCAAAAAGCAAAATTGCCAAGCTAATAAACCCGAAGGCAATATCAGACAGCAAGTTACCAAGCCCCATCGTCATGGAGGCAAAAGCATCTTTAGCCTCATAACGTCCCGCGATCTTACGGCGGGTGACGAAAAACCATTCGAGCGCAACTGACACCACAAAAAGGGGCGCAGCCCAAGCCAAAACGAGCGGGAAATTCAAGGCGTTCTCAGTCATTTTACATATATTTTCATGATAAGGCTTTGTGACGCGCTTAACTAAAAAGTCAAATTGGCGCTATGCCGCAGGTCTGTGTTTCTTTAAAGACATTTCATCGCACCTCACATGTATTTGGACAAAGAGATAGGCAGACCATGACATCCACCTCTTCGATAAAACCCGTAAGAATAGCCGTTCTTCCTGTGGCAGGTTTTGGAACACGGGTTTTACCGGCCACAAAAACTATCCCAAAAGAGATGTTACCTGTCGTTGACCGCCCAGCCTTGCAATATGTCGTCGATGAAGCCGTTGAAGCCGGAATTGAACATTTTGTCTTCATTACGGGTCGCCAAAAAAGTGCCATCGAAGATTATTTCGATAGCGCTTATGAGCTAGAAGATACGCTTCAAAAACGTGGCAAAAAGGACATTTATAACCACCTAAAATCTAAACAACCTAAAGAAGGTTCGGTAAGTTTTATCCGTCAACAGGCCGCCAAAGGTTTGGGGCACGCTGTTTGGTGTGCACGAGATATTGTCGGAAATGAGCCCTTTGCCGTGCTCCTGCCTGACGTATTGGTGCAGTCAGAGAAAAGCTGTCTCGCGCAAATGATGGACGCTTACAACAAAGTAGGTGGCAATATTATTGCTGTGGACGCTATCCCTGAAGATCGTGTTTCCAACTATGGAGTTATTAAGCCAAAGGCAGGCGAAAATTATAAAACTAAAAAACTGATTAGTATGGACGGAATGGTAGAGAAACCTGCCATAGCGGATGCTCCGTCCAACTTGAAAATCACGGGACGCTATATTCTCCAACCCGAATTGATGAGCCTCTTAAAAGATCAAGAAGCCGGCGCAGGCGGGGAAATCCAACTCACCGATGCGATGGCGCGTTTAATGGGTCATCAGACATTCCATGCCTTCGTCTATGACGGGCAAGATTATGACTGCGGTAGTAAATTGGGCTATCTCGAAGCCGTGTTAGCCTTCGCCAAAATCCATAAAGAGATCGGCACAGACGCACGAGACTTAATTAAACGTATGGCAGATTAAGGCTTATCCGCACTTACGGGGGCGCTGTTATAAATCACTTTCCAAATTTTTAGGGCTTTATCTTTATCTCGCTTGAATAGGATAATGTTTTTCGTCTCGAATGGATAAATATTAGGATCATTTACAGGTTTTGCCGTGCCAATAACGCGGCCCTGAGTCACAACAATATCTTGGAATGATTCAATTTCGACGATCTGATGGTTTAATTTGATATCAACGTCTTCACCAAATCCGTCTAAATGCGCACGTAAAGCATCTACACCCCTTATTTCCTTTTGATCAGGCGCGAGAATAACGGCGTCAGATACATAGTTCTCTAATTGCTGATCTGTCGTTAGCGAAGAATTATCTAAATCTGCCATTACAGACAGGACAGCTATTTTATCACGTATCTGATTGCTTGTGACGGTCGCTTGGCAACCAATTAGCGAGCTAAGACTTGAGACCGATAGAATAGACATGAAAAATAATTTAAGGCCAATTCTCATCCTCTTAATTCTCAAAACTCAAATGGGTCTGGAAAAACGGGAAGACGTCTGTGTCTATCCTCCCCCCTTTATCGAAAGTCTTATCACCCCATCCGCCATTATACTCTTCGGCTTCATGCGGAACGCCGTATTCGTTGAGTTTTCGCGAGTAAAACTGATTCGAATAGACATGGTCCTGATTGCCATCATGCCGTCCCCAATCAAACTTAAATCCGATAAGCGTTTTCATGTTTTCCGCATATTCACCGACCTGACGTTCCAGAAAAAAACCGTCTTGTAACTTATCAGTCAAAGCCGCATCTAAAATGAGTTCTCCATTTTCACGTTTGGCGGGCGGCTCAATAAAAAGAGGCGGATTATCCGGATTGGGCAGATTCGCTTGATAAATTGCTGTGAATACTTCCGACAAACCATCCCCTTTTATATCATCCAAGGATTTTGCTGCTGCGAGTTTCTCCCAATCAGGCCTTGATTGCATGAGCGTGTGCCCAAACCCGGTCGCGACAGGATGAAGACCATAGACAGATCCAAAAACCTCAGGATGCCGCGATGCAAAACGAATAGCGCCATAAGCCCCCGCTTGATAACCAAATATACCACGCGACTCACGGCGCGCCAAAGTCCGGTATTGGCGGTCAATATGCGGCACTAATTCATCTATCATAAAATTACGCCATTGCCCGGTGACAGGCGAATTCGTGTAAAGCGAACCGCCTACTGAAGTATTGAAATCGGCTGTCACGACAATAACCTCGCCGAAACGGCTGCTCTCTATAGCCTCGTCAAAAAGCTGTTTGCCTTTCTGATGGTCAAAGAATGTCTCTTCATCCTCAAAAAATGTATGTAAGAAGTAAAGAACGGGATAACTTTTATCAGACGTCTCATAGCCTTCCGGGAGATATACTTGATAATCCCTTATGGCGCTGACGTTGATTTTACTTTCTTTGAAATGTTGTGACTCAATCTGTCCCCTTTCAATTTTACCGGCCGCATATACAAATGATGTAGGCCCCAGTGTTGTGATAAAACACACTCCAATATTCAGGCAAAATTGGTGAAGTTTTCTCATAGTTACATCTCACTATACTTTAGACATCATGCTTAAACATGTTTAATTGACAGAGGTATCTTATTTACTCTACAAAGCAGAATATATAGAAGAGATCGAAATGAGCAAGCCAAAATTTTTAGGTGAATTTGAAATTATCGTCTTAGCGGCTTTGATAAGGCTCGGTGAAGATGCTTATGGCGTTAGTATTCTGAATGAAATTGAGAACCGCGCAGGAAGGTCTGTATCTATCGGGGCGCTTTACTCGACTCTCACTCGTTTGGAAAAAAAACATTATGTAAAAGGGCGTATGGGCGAGGCAACCTCAGAGCGAGGCGGACGTGCAAAGCGCTACTTCGAAATTACACCTGATGGCCAGAAGCAATTAGATAAATCCCTTACCGCACTTAACAATATGTTTAACGGCTTAGATATCTGGCCAAAAGGTCTGACAATATGAAAACACATTACCATCCCCCAAGAATTGCCGAAAACATACTCGCTTTCTTTGCCGGACCGCATTTTGAAAATGAAATTTGCGGGGATATGCAGGAGCGTTTTGGAGCCGGTAGACACGGGCCGCTTTGGTATTGGGGGCAGACCTTACGCGCCATACCGCAACTAATACTCATGCAATCTCGTGAGCTTTCTCGTGAAAATTATCTACACGAAGCGATTTTCATACTTCTCGCTCTATCATTACTCTGGAGCTGGGAAATCAGTATAGCGCGACAAGCCTCTTGGCCGTTAGCGCAGCAGATTTTACCGTATTCTCCGCTAACGCCCGCTGAAACCTGTAAAGCCATCTATGTTACTCTCTATGGCGGTGCCTTATTATTCGGCCTCTGTCTTTTCTCAGCCTGGAGCAAGCTGTTTCATAAGACACAGTATTTCAAGAAAGTGCATTTCCTATTACTCACCATTATTGCCTCGACTCCCATAATCTATCTCTTTGTGAATCCCGGACCTTATGATGGTCCGCGAGACTTCAGGGCCTATCAACTCGGCCTGACTTGGGGGCTGTTCATCCTTGTTATTATGCGGCCTCTTCAATCGTTCAGACATTTTACAACAATCAATAATAGCTGAATAAAAAGCCACCTTGCGACAACAAGGTGGCCTTGATTGTTCTTTGAAGTTCGTTACCGCCCGACAACATCCATTTCTTCGATCAAGTGGGTCGCCCCATCGACCTTTTCCATGACCCACAACATATATCGTGAATCGACATGGATGGTCCGGGTAGTGCGCGGATCAAAATCCCAGTCGGAATTGACACTCTCAAACGTGCCGTCAAATAACAAACCGACAAGTTCTCCCTTCGCATTCATCGTCGCGGAGCCGGAGTTCCCGCCCGTTGAATCCAAATCAGACAAGAAATTCACAGGCACTGACCCGAGCGAACGCAATTCATATCCCGCATAGTCTTTCGCTTTAATCAGATCGAGTTGCTTTTGCGGTGAATTGAACGGCTCCTCTCCTGTATCTTTCTCGACGATCCCTTCCAACGTGGTGAACGGATCATAACGCATACCGTCTTTGGGCGAGCCGCCTAAGACAGTGCCGTAAGTCACGCGCAAGGTTGAGTTCGCATCTGGATAGGCCGTAAAGCCTTGGTCTTTTTGCCAAGCAATAATGGCTTCCATATATTTGGGCTGTAAGGCCGCTAAACGACCGGAGCGGTCTTTAGACGCTTTTTCAGACGCCAAACCCGTTTCATAAAGCGCAATTGCCATTTTCATGAACGGGTCTTGGCTTGCTTCCAATTCGGCAGGTGTCGCCGTCATGAGAGATAAACGTGTCTCCACATTATTTAATTGGCTCGCCGTATATAGACTATCCAATTTCTGAGAGATAACGGCTGCGTTGAAACTGTCGCCTAGTCCCAAGAAATCATCTAAAGCTTTAACGCGTTGCTCTTCGGGTTGGGCCATATAGCCTTCGAGGAACAACATCCATTCCGCTTTATCGACCTTCGCATCATAACGACGTTCCATCGCTTCCATACTTTGCTTGAAGAAGGTCATGTCCCGTTCCTGATAACCGGACTCACGCTCTTCATTGGGCTTTTGATTTTCAAGGGACAGGCGGTAGAGACGACGTGCGACGCCAAAAAGTTGCGGACGTGTGGCATTATTATACCAATAATCTTGACGCGCTGCGAATGCACTCTCTTCGGATAACGCATCTAATGCTGTGATGGCTTCGGTGTAACCGGCATCCGGAGCGTTTTTGGCGATCCAATCATTCAACGCGGCCTCACGCTGCGCACGACGGTCAACCAAACCGACACGGCGCGCGCCATCAATTTGACCATAAAGATTTTTGAGGAAGTTATTTAATCCGGCCAAACGCGATTCATATTTAATGCGCGCATCTGTGCCTTCGGGGGCCGCCGCTTCAATCTCGGCGATCCAACCTTCAAGAAGGGTCACCCAAGTTGGATATTGCCAATCAAAGGTATTTTTGACTTGTGCCAAACGCGTATAACGAGAGGTTGACCCGGGATAGCCTGCGGCCATCACGAAATCCCCATCATCCAAACCGGAGGCAGACACTTTCAATGTATGCTCCGGCACAAAGGGGACGTTCTCTTCCGCAAAATCGGCGGACTTTCCGTCCGGCGAGACATAAGCGCGATAAAAGGCAAAGTCACCCGTGTGACGCGGCCACTGCCAGTTATCAATATCGCCGCCATATTTACCAATGGCATCGGCAGGTGCATAGACAAGGCGCACGTCTTTAATCTCGAGGCGCTTGATCAGCTTATATTGCAAGCCGCCAAAGAAGGAAGAAACTTGGCAACGATGGCCCGGATCTTCTTCGCAAGATGCGATAAGAGCTTTGCGGTTATTGTCAATTTCAGCGAACCTTGCTTCGCCGGTCAGGTCAGCCGAGAGCCCGCCGGAAACAGCCTCGGTCACATCATCCACATCGACGGTTACATAAATTCGGGAACCGGGTGCGGCTGGTAATTCAGCCGCAAGATTTTCGGCTAGAAACCCATTTTCGAGATAATTGTTTTCTTCCGTCGAGTTAAACTGCACAGACCCACGGGCACAGTGATGGTTCGTGACTGCCAAACCTTGAGGCGACACGAAAGAGGCGGAGCATCCGCCCAAGGAAATAATCGCCCCCATTGGAAAGCCCGTCAGGTCAGATAATTGATCAGCGCGAAGCTTCAACCCTGTCTTACGCAGGTCTTTGGCGATTTCCGGTAATTGATCCGGTGTGAACATGCCCTCTTTGGCGTGGGCCGTGGCAGTAAAGCCAAACGCTAGCGCGATAGCGGCACTGGTGAGTAATCCCCGATGTGTATTGATTGTCATAATTGTCTCCTTTTATGGCCCACTGTTTAGTCCTCAGAGGGGGACGTTTCCAGAGTAAAAGCGCCGTAAACGAGGCAAGTTTTTGCAAAATTGCGGAAAGACTGGGTTATTTCAAAAGAAAAAGCACCCACACACATCTCATGCGTTTATCGATTGTTAAGGATAAGAGATATTGCTTCTGTAGGCGTAAACGGTTTGTACTAAATGCCCATATTGGCATTCAAAATTTATTTTAGGCGAGTTCGATGAGCTGAATCAGGTTTCCGCAAGTATCATTTAAGATCGCGATTTTTACCTCTCCTGCCGTTATTGGGGCTTGGGTAAATTCCACTCCTAATTCTGTCAGACGTTTATGTTCTGCTTCAAGGCTCTCGACGCTAAAGGCTGTAAAAGGAATACCATCGGCCATCATTGCAGCTTGAAAATCCATGACCGCCGGATGCTGATTAGGCTCCAAACCCAATTCTACGCCCTCCGGTTCTTCCGGCGAGATAAGTGTGATCCAACGGTGCTCTCCCATGGGAATGTCGTGCTTGACGGTAAATCCAAGCTTATCGGTATAGAACGCCAAGGCTTTGGCTTGGTCATCTACACAGACGCTTTTAATATACATTTTCATTGGGTGTCTCCTCTTTCGCCAAATTCTGCCCTTAATAAATCAAATTTTATATAGCCTATGCCTTCAATCACATTTACGCAAATTGACTTGGAAGCCTCGACTTAAATCCAGAGTTGAAACATTCACGGTCAATTGATTGCCATGTCGTTTATAAAGAAGGCGCTGCGGAAAATCATGGGATGGGTTTTCGAAGAGCGCGGATTTCTCGCCACGGTCGGTCAAAACAAACTCTGTCGTTCCTGTGCCTCCGGGCGACGCAATATAGACATATTCAGCCTCTCGTCTCTCTATCCTCAGCTCCTCGAAGAATGTGACTTTCCTGTCTTTCTGCGTAACCGAATATCCGAATAAGAGGCCATCAAAACCTTTGCTCCAAACCTCGCGCGTTGATCCATCATCATTCATCCAGCACCCACTCAACCATGACATTTCATCTCTGTTCTGGGGTAAATCTGAATGAGATGGCGAATGACTGGCACAACCCCCCATCATCATTAGACCTATTGCTAGGGGTCCAATGCGGATGTTCATCATTTGCCTCCTAAATAACACTCTTATGGCACGCGCGGTATATCACCCGCCATCTCGACTAATCCCATCCTGTTCCCAGCAGGATCAAAAAACAGGCCGAGCACCACAACGCCTGGCACCTCAAATCTCGGAACATCAATTATCCCGCCCGCTTTCATAATGTCGTCCATCGTTGCAGAGATGTCGTTCACACCCATGTAGAAAACCTTTTCCGCGGGGTCTTGTCTTATGCTCCCTTGCAAGACAGGTGCGTTGCCGGGTGCGAAGGTTTCTGGTTTTCCGCAAGGCCAATCGAAAATCTCTTCATAGAACTTTCTGAGCGCCGTCTCGTCCGGACCGGCGATATCAAAAAAGACGATAGGGGCTGACATTTATCGGTCCTCCGTACTCGCGTTTCAAAGCTAAGGCTTCATCTTTGCACGATATCTGGTCTTGGTTTTAAGCATCCATTTACATGGGTTGCCAAAGCTGAATAGGATTGCCTTCCGGGTCCTTAAGGCGCGCAAAGAGACCGTTTGGGTAAGTCTGCGGATCCACGTCAACCTTTATCCTGGCGGCTTCAAGTTGTCCTACCATTCGCATCAAATCCTTGACCCGGAAATTCATCATCCATTGTTTTTCATTGTCTTCAAAGTAAGATGTATCTTGAGGGAATGGATTGAATATGGTTGTCCCGCCGCTTTGTCGCCATACAGGCGCATTATAGCTCGTTGGCCCTTCGGTGATCCCAAGATGGGTTGCATACCAAACTTTCATGGTTGCCGGGTCATGAGATCGAAAAAAGAACCCGCCAATACCTTCAACTTTTTCCATAATGTTTATCCTCTTTTTCTTTTGGGGAATCGAAGGAAAAAAGCAGAGACTAAAGAGACAATTAAACCGATAGGAAAAATCTCCGTAAAGGTGATCGGAATTCGATAAAACGGATTCCCATACTGCTCTATCGTTTTCGCCATACCATCTTTAATTTTAGCGAGTTCTTCAGCAGTGATACCCGAAGCTTCCTTTTCAGCTATATATGCCTCAGCATAGTCATTGATGAATGTATAGTCCGAAATAGTGAGGTAAATCTCCCAAACAATGATATAGACTATGCCTGCGACTGCGGTGATACCAAGACCGATCAGCAAGGCTTTCCCAAAGGTAATAACGCCGCCTTGTTCTTGATCGCGATATTTACGCACCCCGAAATATATCAGGGAAAAAGCCAAAAACATGATAAGAAAACCGGTTGCTTGGGAGGCTCCCAAACTTCCACTGTCCGACAAGACGATACCGACCAAAATGGTACAAATCGTAATTAAACCTGAAATAACGCCGTAAATTAGAAGTAGTCTGACCATAATGTTTCCTCACACACATTAGGGTGAAAATTTGACCTAAAATCTTTACTAGGGCTATCGCCCAAAAGGGTGAGAAACGATACTTAACCCGTTTTTATGACGGTAAAATGCGTAAATCTCGCGCGGCACTCACAGCGTTCATCCGTCCGCTCACTTTTAATTTGGTATATAAATTAGCGATATGTGTTTTCACGGTATTCGGCGATATCCCCAGATCTCTTGCGATTTGTTTATTCGAGTGTCCCTTGGCAAGCGCCATAAGAACCATATGTTCTCGGCGTGTCACGCCGAGATGTTTCAGCGCTTTTTCGTTCACTTCAAAAACGCTTTTCGTGTCTCGCTTTTGGCTAAGGCGGTGCCCAACCCATATGCCCAGCACGGTAAACCCGCTCACCAGAGCCAAAATATATATCTCAGTCGTGAGAGAGCGCACAAAATATTTAAATTCAAGCCATTCGAGCGCAAAGGCACTGAGGGCCAATAAAAACCCGGCTAAACATAATTGCGATTTTTTGCCAAGATGCATGCCTTTCATCCTCTTCCTCGACAAACAATATCATATGGTATTCATATAAACCATATCTCTCATTAATTTCGCCTAGGAAAATGCCAACTATTGTCTTACCCTTAGCATATCTGACCGCGGTAAAACCGACGGAAGCCTCGTTTCCATTTTTACATTTCATTCATATAAATTATTCACGAATGACTCACCCTAACTCTTGACGAACCTTTTTCACTCCATCTGCTATGGTGGACCTCTTTCAACATGTGTTTGGAATAATGATTGGGCTGGGTACGTTACATGCGAATGAATACATTGATAACATTGGGCGCATCTGCAGCTTTTGGCATTATGGCGGTACTTCTGGCGCGTGGATGGATCAATAAAGCCGTCGAAAATGAGTTTCGACAATCAACGCCCCTCTCGACCGCAACGCCTGTCCCAATACAACTAAATACTGTGCCCGTTTTGATTGCGGACATGGATCTCGCCTTTGGCGATAATCTGGCACTTAATGCTGTCAGGCTTGTCAATTATCCGGAAGATGCCGTCCCAACCGGCGCTTTTACCGCCATAGAAGATTTATTCGACAATCAAGGTGAACGGGTTGTCTTGTCTCAAATCGCTTATAATGAACCCATTTTAGAACACAAAATTACCGGCCCAAATGGCCGTGCCAGCCTGTCTGCGCGCATCCGTCCCGGGTACCGAGCCGTGGCCGTTCGTGTGGATGATGTCTCTGGCGTCGCAGGTTTTGTGGTTCCCGGAGATATTGTTGACATCATCTATACACGCGAACCGGAGACCGCAGTAAATGGTCGAAAAAACGGACCCGGGGCTGCAGCCACGGCATATGTGTCTGATGTTATTTTGCAGAATGTAACCGTTTTAGGAGTAGATCAAAATCAATCCGAGACGACAGCTGCCCCAGATGTCGCCAGAACCGTCACTCTGGAAGTGACGAATGAAGAAGGGCAAGCACTTAGCCTCGCCATGGAATATGGTTCGCTATCACTCTCTTTGCGGGGCGTCGGTGAAATACTTCCGAGTGCGGCACGGCAACTTAAATTAAGCGATTTAGGTCCAAAGTATACACGTCCAAGAGCCCAGCACACCAAAAGAAAAACTGTTTCAAAACAAGCAGAACCAAAACCCTCAAATGTCGCAGAAGTCGTCATTATTCGCAGCGATTCTGATAAAAAAGAAACTGTCGAACGTTTGAACGTCAAACGAGAAATAACAGTTCAAGAACGCACAGCCAATGAGGCAACGACCTTATTGTCTGAATTGGCAGGAGGGTAACACCATGAAACACATTCTCCTTTTGTCTGCAGCCTGCTTGATGATGGCAAGCCCAACAATCGCTCAGGCCAATTCTTGGGTCGATGACAGTATTACGAAAAAGCGTGTCTCTACCTCTGTCGTGAAAGACGATATGATCGTTATGCGGACACAAAATCCATTCAAGGAACTGCGCGTTTCCAATACTGAAATTGCGGATGTTGTCGTTTTAACAAACAAGTCTTTTCAGGTTTTAGGTAAAGCCGGCGGAAAAACAAATGTCATGTTATATGATGGTGACAGACAATTAATCGATGTTGTGGATGTCACAGTCGGTCATGATCTTGTCTCTCTAAAGAAAACCTTCTTTGAGGCATTCCCGCGCGAGAGAATAGAAGTACGCCCGCTGGCAAATGGTATTTATCTGAGCGGAGACGTTTCAACTGAAGCGATATCCAAACGTGCAGAAAAAATTGCTCAGGCCTACGCTCCTGACAATGTGACCAACGGTTTGGCGATTAAAGACTCGCATCAGGTCATGTTGGAAGTCCGTTTTGTTGAAGCCAGCCGCAAGGCTATCAAAGAGCTTGGCATTGGTCTTTTGACCAGCCAGCAATCCGGCTTACAGCCTGATCCCGGTGACTTCTTGGCGCGCACCGGTATCTCGACAAATAACCCCGTTCTATCGGGTGTCTTAAGAGGGGGTATCGGAGGCGCACTTTTGGATGCCCGTATTGAGGCATTGGAAGATAAAGGCATTATTCGGACATTGGCGGAGCCCAACCTTGTGGCCATGTCAGGCGAAACGGCCAGCTTTTTAGCAGGCGGGGAAATACCCATCCCTGTTCCCGGACAACTCGGTCAAATTGCGATTGAGTATCGAAAATTTGGTGTAGGCCTAGCGTTCTCGCCCACTGTTTTGGACGATGAAATAATCAACCTGAAAGTCGCACCGGAAGTCAGTCAACTTGACCCCACGACCGCCGTGCGGATTGCCGAAATCACCGTTCCGGGGATTAAGGTAAGGCGCGCCAACACAACAATCGAGCTTCGCAATGGACAAAGTTTTGCAATTGCAGGCTTGCTGCAATCCGAGAGCTCAAACAATCGCTCGCAAGTGCCTTGGCTTGGTGACATCCCAATCTTGGGAAGCTTGTTCAGCTCGACACGTTTTCAACAAGATGAAACCGAATTGGTTATCATCGTTACACCCCATCTTGCACAACCCGTTAGTGACATCAGTCAACTGACGACACCTCTGGATGACATGCAAATTCCAAGCGAGTTCGGGGCCTTTGTCGGTAGTAAAATAGAAGGCGGTGTTGCCCCCTTAAGCTTATCACAGCTCTCGGGCGATTACGGCACAGTGTTGGAATAGGAATTTGTAGATATGAAACGTTCAATTAAATGTATCGCAATTCTGATGCTCAGCAGTGCCCTTTGCGCATGTGCTACATCGCGCCCGGCCTTGTCAGGGCAAGATAATAGTTTTGGGGCTTCCAATCACGCTAATATTCAGGCCCATGCCATTACGCCCGATCCTGCTCTCAAAGCAGACACCTATATCCCTGCGGATCGTGAGCGGGTTAGGGCGGCACGCGAGTCGTATCGTAATGGAGAGGTAAAAGAACCAAAAGAGATAGGGTTGCAATCGAATTAATTCGAGCGAGCATGTTATATATCAGCATCTGAATACAGCAAATATCTTCGTAGCAAAATTTAATGGGGTCGATGATGGGTTTTTTCAATAAACGTAATGATGATCCTCGTGACGTCTGGAGCGAAGACATGCGTGCCGATGAAGAAGAGACATTGGTCATTCCGCCATGTGGGCTTTGGCACAACACCCCGGACACCCGTGAGAATTCAGTTTTCACAGACAGCCCTAAAGAGACGCTTGAAAAAGCATTCCTGAACGACAAACAGGTTCCGCCCCATGGGGAGTCTCAATGCTGGGCTTTTATGGGAACCGTAGGTGGCGCCGGGACGACAACTCTTGCTATTCAAGCAGCTTACCAATTGGCGCAGGACTATGCACGCGACAATCGTAAAATAATTCCGCAAACCGATCCTAAAGTCTGTTTAATTGATCTGGATTTTGAAAATGGCAGCTGTCTGCATCATTTAGACGTCGAGCCGAGCCTCACCTTAGACGATTTAACAGGCGACGCAAAAGGTGTGGATGCAACATTTGCTCAAGCCCTCATGAGTACACATGCCAGCGGCATTAGTGTTTTGGCTGCGCAAAATGTTATGGGCGCGAATAGTAAAATTAATCCACACAAGGTCGTTGCGCTTTTAGAGGCCGCTTGCAGCCTTTTCCCTTATGTCATACTTGATCTCCCTCGCCAGTCACAGGGGTGGACTTTGGCGGCACTCGGCGGCTCTGATTTCGTTGGCATTGTTGCCGATCTGACGATACCGTCCCTTCACATGGCCCGAGCCAAACGTATGCAGATAGCCGAAATGTTTGATCATAAAAAAACATGTGAAGTCATTTTAAATAAATATGAGCGACGTTCATTTAAAAACGCGTTGCGATTGGCAGATGCAGAAATCGCGCTCCAATCAAAAGCGTTTGCAACATTATGTGCAGATCCGGATACAACGCGTGAAGCTCTGAATTGTGGGGAACCGGTTGGACTTATTCGCCCCGAAAGCCGCTATGCAAAAGAGAGTCGCAAGCTCTTAAGCCTTATTATCGAACGCCAACAGACATCGTCATTGGACAGCCATATTGTCAAAGCCGTTGCCTGATTAAGCCCACCTTAACCCTATAAGCTAACGTCGATTTTAAGCCTTTGTTTTAAGTCAGAATCATTAGGATTCATGATTTAAAGACCAAGGACATAATGGGACGATTTTCGATATATCTGGAAGACGACAAACCCCAAGCGACTGCAGTAGAAAATCGGCCGTGCCCGGAAGCCTTAATCGCGCCTGTCAAACCGTTATCTGAACCCTCGCCAAAAATGGTGTCTGATCAGCCAAAAACAAAACGCGATCCATTAATCGATTTAAAACTGAAGCTGCATAGCCGACTCATTGACGAGGTTGATTTGGCCAGTCTTGAGGGTATGGACAGCGCGCTTGTTAAAGAAAATATATTCGAGATCATTAGAGCCTTCGCCAAAGAAGAAAAACTGAAATTAAATCATGAAGACCTTCATACGCTATCAGAAGGCATATATGATGAAATGACAGGCCTCGGGCCGCTTGAACCACTTCTGGCGGATGAACGTATCTCTGACATTCTCATCAATGGTCATGAGCAAGTTTATGTCGAGATGGGCGGAGAATTAGAATTATCTGAAGCCCATTTTGCCTCTGAAGACCACCTCATTCGTATCATTAACCGCATTGTTGCCCAAGTCGGACGCCGCGTGGATGAGAGCCAGCCGCTCTGTGATGCGCGTCTCTTGGACGGAAGTCGCGTAAATGTGGCCATCGCACCTATTGCCGTTGACGGCCCGCTCGTCTCCATTCGAAAATTCTCAAAAACCCCCTTGACCTTGGATAAGTTGGTACAATTTGGTGCCATTCCTGACGTGGTTGCACAATTTCTCTGGGCGGCTTGCAAGGCGCGTGTCACAATATTGATATCGGGTGGTACAGGTTCAGGTAAGACGACATTGTTGAATGCTCTGAGCCAGTCAATTTCCCATAAAGAGCGCCTCATAACAATTGAAGATGCCGCGGAACTGCAATTACAACAACCTCATGTTGCCCGCATGGAAACGCGTCCTCCAAATATTGAGGGCAAAGGTGAGATCCGACAGCGCGGCCTCGTTAAAAATGCCCTACGTATGCGACCAGACAGAGTTATTTTGGGCGAGGTGCGCGGCGAGGAAGCTTTTGATATGTTGCAGGCCATGAATACAGGTCATGAAGGGTCTATGGCGACTTTACATGCCAATACGCCGCGTGACGCTATTACCCGTTTGGAGCAAATGGTCGCCATGGGGGATATGAAAATCACACCCGAAGCCGTTGCCGGACAAATTGCATCGGCTGTTGGCCTTATTGTTCAAGCGCAACGCCTATCGGACGGGCAACGCAAAATAACGTCTATTGCCGAAATAACGGGTATGGAAGGTGCCATTATTCAAATGCAAGAAATCTTCAACTATACGCGGACAGGCACAGGGACAAAGCATGAAGTCATTGGCGAATTTCGTGCAACAGGTATTCGTCCAAAATGTTTAGATGGAATTATCTGTCAAAACATTCCACTGCCGGACGGACTTTTCGAACCGCGCGTTTTACCCGTCGGGCCTATTTCTGACAAAACGATTAAAGAGCGTGTGGGATAAAATGTCACTCTCCCCGCAATATCTTATTTACTTTCTCATTTTTTGTGCTGGCTTTTTGGCATTGCAAACATTGATTGGTGCGGGGCGGCAGGCCGCGACACAGGTTAAATCGGCTAATGACAGAATGCGGCGCATGAAGTCAGATGATACCCCATCTGTTGTTCTTTCAAAAATAAAACGCGCACGGGGTCTAAATGATGAAGACCAAATTCAAGTGTTTATGGCTTGGCTCGGCAGGCTGGTGCTGCAATCTGGATTGCCCTTGGGTACATATGGTATTTATGCCTTTATATCCATCGGCACGATAATAGGTGCCGTTTCGTTCGGCTTACTCAAAGGGACACTTTTATGGGCAGGTGCAGGCTTCGTTCTTGGCGGCGCTGCACCGATTGGGGGCCTGATTTTCTTTGTGAAACGTCGACGTAAAAAGGCGGTAGAACAACTGTCAGAAGCACTGGATGTTATTGTCAGATCACTCAGGGCTGGACATCCCGTTCCTGTGGCTATGTCTTTGGTCGCCCGTGAAATGCCTGACCCGATTGGGTCAGAATTTGGCATTGCAAGTGATGAAATCGCCTTTGGGTCAACCATTTCAGCCGCAGTTCAGCGCTTGTCAGATCGCGTTGGGCATGAAGATTTTGAATTGTTTTCGGCCATGATCCGCCTGCAGGAACGTACGGGTGGTAATCTGGCGGAACTGTTGGCCTCTAATTCTAAGACGATAAGGGACAGACAACGCATGCGCCTAAAGATAAAAGCGGCCTCAGCAGAGGGCCGAATGTCAGCCCTTATCTTGAATGCTGCCCCGCTTTTAATGTTTCTGGGCGTCAGCCAACTCGCCCCGGAATTTTATGGAGAAGTAGAAGGGAGTCCCATTTTGACTTACTCTCTTTGGGGTGTCCTTATTTGGATGGGCATTGGAAATTTAGTCATGCATAAAATGATTAATTTCAAGATTTAGGAGGGTAGAGCTATGGCCCCTTCAACAGTTTCCAATATTGTTACAATTCTGATTGCGTCCGGCTTCTTGGTGATATCGCTTTCATTAATGGGGCTCGCTATCAGGGATGCCTTGTTGCACAATCAAAAAATCACGCGTCGCTTGGCCGGTGGAGGCGGATTGGATGCGCTTGACTTGGAACAGCAGAGAGCCAAAAAAAGTCTGCTGACGCAACTTGGTAGTCATTTCACACTCCCTAATGCTGAAGAAATTACCCGCCTGCGTTTCCAATTATCCCAAGCTGGATATTATAACCCGAATGCTGTGAAAAACTTCGTCGCTATCCGGGCAATTTGCCTATTTGGCCCGCAATTTATGGCTATGGCGTCATGGGGGTTTCTCTACAGTAAATTTGACATTCAAGGGGCCGTAGGCATCACGACCGGATTGGCTATTCTTGGACTACTCGGGCCTAATTATTTTATCCGGTGGAAAAAAAATAAGCGCACCGATCAATGCCGGAATGGTTTTCCGGATATGATGGATCTATTGGTCGCCTGCATAGAAGCGGGCCTTGGACTTGACGCGGCTTTGATAAGAGTCAGCCATGAATTGGGGGGGCGCTATCCGGCGTTGAAAATTAATTTAGATATTATGAATTTAGAATTACGCGCAGGGCGCTTGCGTCATGAAGCCATAACAAATTTTGCCAATCGTATTAATTTGGAAGAGGCTAAGGCCCTCGCGATTATGCTGAAACAAGCCGAAGATATGGGTAGTTCAATCGGCGCGACTTTACGGACGTTTTCTGAAGAAATGCGAACAAAAAGAATGTTAAAAGCAGAAGAAAAAGCGATGGCCCTCTCCGCCAAGCTGACAGTCCCGCTCATCCTTTTCATCTTCCCGACCATCATGGTGCTTTTATTGGTGCCGGCCGCTATCCGCCTTATGGAGTCCTTGGGTTAAGATGGAAAAATGTCTTCTTATATGTGCCGCATTTATGACGAGCCTTTGTTTGCCGGTTTTATCTTTGGCCAGCGAACCAACAGACTCGAAATTGGAGATTCGCCCATTCGAGGAAAATTCAACGGACGCATTAGGGATGCTGGGTAGTCTTATCAAAGCAGACAGATTTTACGCGGCCGGACAATATGCAGAGGCCGCGCGACTTTATGATCTTGTTTCGCAATTTGATCCGTCTTTGAGCCAAGCGACAATCGGACATGCCAAGAGCCAATTGGCTTTAAAAAACCCAAACCGCGCCATAGAGATTTTATCAGGTTCGTCCATGTCCTCGCCGGAGGCAGAAATCCTTCTCTCTGAAGCCATGGCGATGGTTTTGCCCAAAGAAAACGTTGAGACCTATTTGGAAGGTCGTTTAGATCTCTATAATGATGCCCGTCTTTGGAACTTACTCGGTCAGCTCCGCGATAAGAACGGAGACATCGAAAAGGCAAGAGAGGCTTATAGAGCAGCAGAAAATCTGGGACAACGTTCGGGAGTATTAGAAAATAATTTGGGCTTATCCGCATTGCGGCAAGGGAATTACGCCACCGCCGTTACACATCTTTCCCGAGCCGTGGCTTTATCGCCGACAAGTCAAAAAATTGATAATAATCGTCGATTAGCACTCCTTTTATCAGGAAACTATATTTCCGCATTGGAAGAGCTGACATCCGAAGATTCTGTTGCCTTTATACTCGATGCAGCCCTTATCGCGAGACATCAAAACGAAGTAACCCTAGCTGCATTTTTATATCAAAAGGCCATAGACATAAGCCCTGTCTATCACGAGAGAGCACAACGTGGCTTAAAAGTCATGCGCTCCCAAAATCTATGAATAGAGGAAGACTGAGTCGAGCGGCCCTCTATTATCCGTTTCTCTTATCATTTGTCATTGTGTGATGAAGCCCTACCTACCTCTGCAATGCTCCACGAGCACACCTGCCCTCTTATTCTCGCCGCAAAACCTTTTCCGTCAATATACCCCCCACCTTGCCCGCTTTAAATCGTGCCTTTACGTCGGCGGGATCGTAAACCGTTTCGACCCAATTCATAAACGCTATCGGCGTATGCGCCTTGTAAGCCAGATAATCCTGGAAAAAGAAATCGAGTATGCCCGTCTTGCCATGGCGGATATGGCCGTATTTGAAGGCGAGTTGTTCCATAGCCTCTTCAATGCTGTCGCCAATGACAAAATGCCGATAAAGCACACCCATAATACCAGTGCGATCTGCTCCTGATTTGCAGTGAATCAGAGCGGGGTATTCGATACGTTGGAACAGGTCTCTGGCACCTTTCAATCGTGCGACGCTGTGCACATCACGGCTATACATACGATAATTGATCAGGCGAACGCCATGTTTCGCGCAGGTTTCTCGCTCCAGTGCATAAAAGCCCATCGGACTTTCACCGCGTAGATTAATGATGGTTTTAATGCCTTGATCCGCCAACCAAGCGATACGCTTGGCATTCGGTTGCACAGAACGGTACATCTCACCGCCGATATGATGGTGATTGTGCACCCAAAGACGCAAAAAGCCGTGATCAGACCAAAGCGCTTCACGATTCGCACGTTTTCTGTCCGCAGGATTGTTGAGATTAAGCGTCATATGACCTATGCGAGTTCCAAAATAAGATAACCGCACTTAACAGGGAGGATGCGTGTGTTCAAACGCTTGATGCGCTCATTTTTCATGGCGGCCATTATTGGTTGGCTCGTAGCGGCCTATATGGTGATGATCAAATATACAACACGGTGGGAGGTTGAGCACGTTGAACGCGCTGCCTCCATAATTGAAGGCGGGCAAGGGCTGATTGCACTCACTTGGCATTCACGGTTTTTAATGCTGAATTCCGCGTGGAAAAAGGGCTATGCGATGCCCCATGTTTTAATTTCCCGTTCGAGAGACGGCGCGATTGTCGCCTTTACAACCCAATTTTTAGGGCTGAAGTCCATTCGCGGTTCGACCAAAAAAGTGGGCAGCGAAAAAACCAAAGGCGGCGCACAGGCGGGACGGGATATTATAGAAGCTATTGAGCGCGGCGGCTGTATTGTTATCACACCGGACGGTCCGCGCGGCCCGCGGCAACGACTCGGCATGGGCCCCTTAAGATTAGCGAAACTCACGGGGGCACCCGTCTTACCTTGCACATTTTCAGTGGTACGGCGGAAGCAATTTGACAGTTGGGACAAATTCATCCTGCCAAAGCCCTTTGGGCGCGGGAAAATTGTCTGGGGCACGCCTGTCACTGTACCTGCAAATGCAGATGAGGCCCTCTTAGAGTCTCTGCGCCTTAGTATTGAGATAGAGATGAATTTGCTTTTAGCGGAGGCGGATATCTCCCTCGGCCATGAACCGGTGTCGGCGGCATGAGGCGACGTTATGCAGCACTGATGCGCGGGTTATCGATCATCGCGCCCCTTTGGATGAGGCGACGCGCGAAGGCCGGTAAAGAAGATGCGAGTCGTTTAGGGGAGCGTTACGGTAAAGGCGCCTTACCCCGACCCACAGGACAGCTAATCTGGATGCATGGGGCGTCGGTTGGCGAAACCAATATGATGTTGCCGCTGATAGAGCGTTTGCTTGCCGCTGATCCAGAGCGTCATATTCTGGTGACAAGCGGCACGCTGACGTCTGCGGCATTGATGGAAAAGAAACTCCCCGACAGAGCGTTTCATCAATTCGTGCCATTGGACGCACCGCAATTTGTGAAACGGTTTTTAGAACACTGGAAACCTGACCTCGCCATTTGGGCAGAGTCAGAGATTTGGCCAAATCTTATTTTAAAAACCAAAGCGGCTGATATCCCTATGGTGCTGATTAACGCGCGGATGAGTGAAAAATCGCTATCGGGTTGGCGCAAGCGTCCCAAATTCGCGACAGATATTTTCAGCTGTTTCAACACAATCCTTCCGGCAGATAGCCGCACGGCTGACGGCCTCTCACATATTTTAGACCTAGATCTTCACGCTGTCGGAAATCTCAAATATGACGCGGGACCTTTGTCATTTAATAAGGACGAACGCACGATGTTAAAGTCTGCAATCGGACAAAAATCTGTATGGGTTGCCGCCAGTCTTCATGCTGAGGAAATGAACATTGTTTTCGATGCCCAGAAGCAATTGAACCAAAAACAACTGAAAAAGACGCTGCTTATCCTTGTCCCGCGTCACCCTAGCGAGGCTGCGTCGCGCATGATAATCGCGGATCATCCGCATCTCAAGATTGCGCGGCGGTCTAAGGATCAAACACCCACCCCCGAAACAGATATTTATTTATTTGATACGTTGGGTGAAATGGGCTTGGCTTATGTATTAGGCGATATCGCCTTGGTGGGCGGGTCATTATCCCCGGAACTCATGGGTCATAATCCTTTAGAGCCCATCCGTTTGAATATCCCGACAGTCACAGGGCCATATTTTGCAAGCTTTGCCGAAGTCTATGCACCCTATATTGAAAATAATGCTGTTACAGCCATTGAAGATATCAACTGCCTCGCCCAAATAATAGAGGATATGTTGGCCTCGCCCGAAACCCGCAAAGAGATGACTGACCGCGCGAGCATGATTGCCCGCGAAATGTCCGGAAGTTTGGACATCACCGTTCGGACATTGGAAGCCCTGCTATGAGACCGCCCCAATGAGACCCCCAGAGTTTTGGAATCATCGTCACGGACGTGACGCCGCCCCTATGATGCGGACACTGCTCTCTCCTGTTGCGTGGCTCTACGCCAAAGCCGTCAGACGTCGTTTTAAAATAACCGAGAGCTTTGACGCAGGCATCCCTGTTATCTGTGTCGGTAACGCCACAATGGGCGGGACGGGTAAGACACCGATAGTCATTTATTTGTTACAAAGCTTACGCCGCATGGAACTGAACGCCGTTGGACTGACGCGCGGCTATGGTGGGCAGGAAAAAGGCCCTATTCCCGTACATCAACGCCACACGGCCAAGGATGTCGGGGATGAACCGCTGCTCCTTGCGCGCCACGGCCCTGTCTGGGTCGCCGAAGGGCGCGATGACGGTGCCCGCGCCGCACGCTCACATGGTGCACAAATTATCGTTATGGATGATGGCCATCAGAACCCGCAAATCATCAAAACACTCTCACTCCTCGTCGTTGACGCAGAAGTTGGCTTTGGGAATGGCTGCGTCTTCCCAGCAGGGCCGTTGCGAGAACCTTTGAACGACGCCTTGGAACGCGCGGATGCCATAATTCTGATGAAGCCTACGCCCGATTATGAAATCGAACCGCATTTGGCTAAACAGCTCAAAGGCCAAGTCGTGATTCCTGCCTATCTGGCCCCGCAATCCAAACCACCGAGCGGCAAGCTCTATGCCTTTGCGGGCATTGGTCGTCCGAATAAATTCTTTGATTCGCTCCGGCGTCACGGCGGCGAGATTGTTGAGGAAGTGCCTTTCTCTGACCATCACCCCTATGATGATGCTGATATTGAGAGCCTGTTCCTTTTGGCGAGCGAATATGAGGCGTCACTGATCACAACAGAGAAAGATCATGTCCGCCTGCCGCAAGGTTATAAGAAAGGCATCCATGCTTGGCCTGTCAAAGTTGTCTTTGAAGATGAACTTACCATACGCCGCCTGCTCCACCCGATTATTCAAGCGGTTAAGTAAGCCATGGCAAATCTGGGAACAAAAATCGCTTGGCGATTGGAAGCTCTGGCCTATGACATTGTCAGCTTTATTCTGAACCTATTTCCTTTCGCCTTTATTTCTTGGCTCGGCGGTAAGATTGTCGGTTTCATTGGGCCTCTGACATCGAAACATCACATTGCCCACACGGGCTTGAAAATTGCTTTCCCGGAAAAATCAGAACTTGAATTAAAAAACATTCTGAAAGCCCAATGGCATAATACGGGCCGCACCTTCGCCGAATTCCCATTGATGCACCGGGTCAAAGCTTATGACGGAGAGCGTGTCGACATCAGAGGCTTGGAACACTTCCAAGCCAATACTCCCGCCGTTATTGTAACGGGGCATTTTGCCAATTGGGAAGTGATGGCGACCGTTCTGTCGCAATCCGCTCTGCCCGTGCGCATTACCTATCGCAAAATAAATAATCCCTATATCGATAAGCGCGTTCGCCAAAAACGCGAAGCGTATGGGACAGAATATCTCGTGCAGAAATCAACACATAAAGGTGGGCGACAGCTTTATGGCGCGCTGAGAAAAGGCGAGAGTATCGCGATTTTGAATGATCAGAAGTTCAATACGGGATTACCCATTCCATTTTTCGGCACCGAAGCTATGACCGCTCAAGGGGCCACGCGCTTAGCCCTCAAAACGGAACGTCCCTTACTGCCTATGGCTGTCACACGCGACGGTGCTAAATTCACCGTCACATTCTATCCTCCGGTTCCGTTAAGTAAAACAGGTGACCGTGAGGCTGACGTGTTAGAAGGCGTTACGAAAATTACGCAATTTGTTGAAGACCGTGTGAGAGAAAATCCCGAACAATGGTTCTGGGTGCATCGGCGCTGGCCAAAAGCGCTTTATAAAAAATAATTAAGCCGACTTCTTCCCTTTTACGCGATCCCATTGATCAAATTCATGGGCGATGCAGCGCTCAATGAGTTTGCGCCAGACCGGTTCGGCGATGTCGGCGGAGAGACCCTGTTGCTTGGCTTCCAACAAGACCTTACTCACCACATCTTCGATGCGGTCGGCATCATAAACGGCGTCGCGGCTTTGTTTGATGCGCGCAGCGGCATGCATATAGCCCTGACGGGTTACTAGCAGGCGCACAAGCTCGCGATCAATCATGTCGACCCCTTCGCGCACGTCCCGCATGGTTTCACAATGTTCCGGTAATTTTGCCATGCGCATTTAGCCCTCTTGTTTATTCATTTTGGGGCCACTCCGTCAGTAATTCGGGGTCGAGGTTACGATTACGCCACTTTAAACGCCAGCATAAATGCGGCCCTGTCGAGCGGCCTTTTGACCCGACCGTCGCGATTTGTTCGCCTTGTTTTACGGCTTGGCCGTTTGTGACCAAAATTTCGTCATTATGTAAATAATAACTGATGAGGCCCTGACCATGATCAATCATAATCAGCGAGCCCTCAAAATACATATCATCATCCGCAAGGCTGACGATACCATCGGCAGGCGCAACAATGGGTGTGCCTTTTGGCGCGGCCAGATCAACCCCGTAATGCGGCTTTTTCGGCTCACCGTTCAAAATACGCTGCGCCCCGAAGTTGGTTGTCTTAATGAAATCCGATTGAATAGGATAAATAAATCCGTCTTTAAATCCTATCTCTTCGGCACGCGAGGCAAAACCCTTTTGCTTGCGAGCTGTTGCACTACGGATACGTTTGAGCTGCTCTTCGGTGAAGGTAGAGACTTGAGATGGGGGGAGCCCATCAATGCGGGAGGTGTCATAGTCTCGGGGGGTGACATCAAAGAATACTCTGTCGCCTGCATATTCTACAAAATTCGTCGTTTCATCGCGGTCAAAACCGACAATCAAGCGGCCATTTTCATCAGCCTTTTCAAAATAAAAATCATCTTCCCCACGAGCAATTTTAACTTTGGCATTTGGAAGCGTATCGCACAACACAGCTCCGCCTTGCTGCACAATACCATTACAGTGAATGCTTTTGTGAGCAGACTTGGCTTTGCTAGAGTCGAGAATTTCAAACCTTTCAATATTACTAAATTCTTTCGTTGGCTCAGACTGCTTTTCAATTGCCCTCGGCTCCTGCGCACACGCGCTCAAAGGCAAGGCCATCACCAAAACTGTCAGAGCCAAAGCCCGCATATTAGGCATTATCTCTTTGATGAGCCGCCAAGCTCGCCGTCGCATCTTTATAGGCTTCTTGCTTACCGGCACTCCAATAGCGGAGACGTTCAAGCGGGATTTTTTCACCCGTTACAGCACAGGACACATAAGCCCCGGTTTTCATAATTGTGAAATCAGAATCTCCATAATGGATCTGCGCTTCGCCTTGGCTTTGAAAAAAACTATTCATGAGTGTTCTATAACGTGTTGGCGCGTGAAAGCGAAGCGCGAATAGTAGTTGTTTTTAACCGATGTCATACCGACGCGAGCAAAGCTCGCCCGCGGTGTGACAGCTATAATTAAAACAAATCCCCTTGCGGTGTTTCAGGCTTTGATGTTTTCTTTGGCTTAGGTTTCGAGCCACCGCCTGCAATCACGGCGCTGCGTTCACCATCCGTAAAAGTGAGCGTCACACCTTGCCCCGCGCTAACCGCATCTTTGCTGCGCACAACTTGGCCCTTATCATCCTGCACAAGGGCATATCCGCGGTCGAGCACACCTTGATAGCTGTAAGCATCAAGGAGTTTTCCGGCGCGTTCCAAACGGTCCGAACGGCTTTTAATCTGACGTCTTACCGCTTGCTCAGAAGCCGTTGCCAAACGCATCGCGGTCTCACCTTGTTGCACTAGTTTATTTTCATACCGCGTTTTCGTAAATCGCATCGCCGCTTTCAACGCTTTGTCGCGTTGTGCCAGACGTTCCGATGCACGGCTTAAAATCTGGTCCATACTCGGCAGACGTTGTAGGGCGAGCGCATTGCGCTGCGGCTCATAAAGCCGTTGCGGGGACGGCAAACGCGCGGCTGCCAGATCGAGCCGTTGTTGGGCAGGGGCCAGAACCGTTTCCAATCGCGGCAGTTTAGCTGCGCGGAGTCGCGTCTCACGTTCCAATACAGAACGGCGTAATCCGCGGCCTAAGCGCAGCCCATAATCGGCGAGCGTTTCAAGCCAATCCGCACGCACCGGCACGGCGACTTCGGCGGCGCCTGTCGGGGTCGGGGCGCGGTAATCGGCGACATAATCAATCAACGTCCAATCCGTTTCGTGGCCAACCGCTGAAATCAGCGGAATGGTCGAGGCCGCCGCGGCGCGCGCCACGCTCTCTTCGTTAAAGCACCAGAGGTCTTCCATCGACCCACCGCCCCTTGCGATGATCAGGACATCAGGCCTTGGAAAGCCCTCCCCGTGATTAAAGCCCGTAATCGCCGCTGCTATTTGCTCAGCCGCTTTATCGCCTTGCACCAGCACGGGCCAGACAAGCACATGGCTTGGGAAACGATCCGAGATACGGTGCAAAATATCGCGAATAACCGCGCCTGTTTGTGACGTCACCACGCCTATGGTTGTGGGCATAAAGGGCAATGCGACTTTACGGTTCTCATCGAACAAGCCTTCGGCGGCGAGGGCTTTCTTGCGCTTTTCATAAAGCGCCATCAGCGCCCCTGCCCCGGCAAGCTCCATCTTTTCGATAATGAGTTGATAGTTAGACCGTCCGGGATAGGTCGTCAGTTTGCCTTCGCATACGACCTCCATACCTTCTTCGGGTTGCATGGAGAGACGTCCCATGACGCCCTTCCAGATAATGGAGTTGATCACGGCTTTGTCGTCTTTGACATCCAAATAGCAATGCCCCGAACGCGCAATCGTCACACGCCCCAGCTCGCCACGCACGCGGACATGCCCAAATTGTTCCTCAATTGCCTGTTTGAGGGAAAAGGCCAGTTCAGAGACTGTGAATTCGGGTGTATTTGAGCTCATAATTGGGGATGAAATAGAATGGATTCGGCGCGGTGTATAGGGTAGAGGCTCCCCAAAGTTTGAGGTTTAACATGAATGTACTTCTTATTGGATCCGGCGGACGCGAACATGCTCTGGCGTGGAAATTGGCACAAAGCCCGCTTGTGACAGAGCTGACCTGTGCGCCCGGAAATGCGGGCATTGCCGAAGTTGCAAATATTGTTGAGGTTGCGGCGGATGATATTCCTGGCTTGCTCGGGCTTGTTCAACGCGAGGGTTACGATTTCGTCGTGGTTGGCCCGGAGCAGCCTCTGGCGCTCGGCCTTGTAGACGAACTCATCGCTAATGGCGTGAAGGTTTTTGGCCCGACTGAAGCCGCTGCACAATTGGAGTCTTCTAAATCTTTCACCAAGGACTTCTGTACACGATACAATATTCCCACGGCGAGATATGGTGTTTTCACAGACCTCCAATCCGCGAAAGACTATCTTAAAACGATGACCCCGCCTTATGTATTGAAAGCCGATGGTTTGGCGGCGGGTAAAGGCGTCGTGATCCCCGAAACGCTTGCAGAGGCCGAAGCCGAGTTGGGAGAGTTTTTCTCCGGTAAATTTGGTGATGCCTCGGCCAAAGTCGTGATTGAAGAATTCATGCGCGGACAAGAAGCGAGCTTCTTTGCCATTTCTGACGGTACAACCGCTCTGCCCCTGATTGCCGCGCAAGATCACAAACGGGCCTTTGATGGCGACCAAGGCCCAAATACGGGCGGCATGGGCGCCTATTCGCCTGCGCCTGTTTTTGATGAGTCAGCGCTCGAAACCGTGATGGAAAAAATTATCCAGCCCACCGTTTACGGCATGGCGAAAGACGGCAATCCCTTTGTCGGTGTACTGTTCGCGGGATTGATGATGACCGAGGATGGCCCGAAGCTGATCGAATATAATGCGCGTTTCGGCGATCCGGAATGTCAGGTCATTATGCGCCGCCTGCAGAGTGATCTCATGGATATCCTCATCGCGGCTGAAAACGGTACATTGGATAAACTCACAGCTCCCGCTTGGTTCGACGCGCCAACTGTCAATGTCGTAATCGCGGCCAAGGGATATCCCGGAAAATATGACAAAGGCACGATAATTAAAGGGATTGAAAAAGCCAATGAACAAGACAGCATCGTCGTCTTTCACGCAGGGACGAAACGCGAAGACGGCGTCTTAAAAGCTAATGGTGGCCGCGTCCTGTCAGTCACAGCTCAAGCGAAAACTGTTAAAGACGCGGTCGATAAAGCCTATAACGTGATTGATAATGTCATCGATTGGGAAGACGGGTTCTGCCGCAGAGACATCGCGCACCATGCGTTGTGACATAAGTAGAAAGCACTCATTAAAATATGGACTTATGTCAAAAATATCTAGAAGGTTGCTCCCCCTATATCCTACAATTTGATTATAACTTGGAGAAAAGGGAAATCACCTTAGTTTGTGCTGAAGACACTTCTAACTGGCAACCTAAAAGGCTCATTACCTTCACTGATGTAATTAGTTTTGATGAAGAAACATTTGAAGACTTAATTGATGACTCACTCATAGACTCCATCATGGGGATTCATGTGATTTCAGAGGGTGTCTATTGCGTAAACACAGAAAAGCGAGAATTGGTAATAAAAGCTGGCTCAGAACCAATCAGTTCAAATATTGCCAACGAATTCTAAAATTCACTTTTCACGCGAACCCTGTTCCCAAAGGTTAAGAATATGTTAACAGGGTCTATGACCTATCGCACACTTGTAACTTCCGCCGCTGTTCTTTCCTTTCTGATTGGAGGGATTGGCATGTCTTTTGACGCTTTTGCGCATGATGAAACGCATGACAACCATAAGGACTTCACCTTGATTTATGCGGGGCATGTTCTGGCTGTGCCGGGTGAAAGCCCCCTTAAAGACGCGACCATTATCATTCATGACGGCAAAATTGTCGGCGTTGAAGAAGGCTTCCTTGAGGACGATGAGGCGACCATTATCGACAAGCGGGATATGTTCTTCCTGCCTGGTCTGATTGACAGCCATGTGCATTTGCGCAGTGATCGCGATAGCGGCAAACCCGATGATGTGGTGCGATTAGAGTCCGGCGATGTGGCTTTGACCGCAGCAGCACATGCACGGACGACGCTGAGGGCCGGGTTTACGGCCGTGCAAGATGTCGGTGGGCCGAAGGAAATCTTTGCGCTGCGTCGTGCGATTGATGCCGGAAAAGTGCCGGGGCCTCATATTCGCGCTGCAGGCTCTGCCATTTCAGCGACTGGCGGACATGGGGATTTTCACGGCTTCAAAGACGATATTTTGGAAATGTATCAATCAGAGACGATTTGCGACGGGGTCGCTGATTGCCGCCGTGCTGTGCGTCAAGCCGTGAAAAACGGGGCAGATGTTATTAAAATTACGGCTACAGGCGGGGTTCTCTCAAATACAAATGCCGGCACAGGCCAACAGCTGATGGATGATGAATTAGAAGCGATTGTGGAGACTGCCGCGACCATGGGCCGGAAAGTCACGGCACATGCCCATGACAAAGGCGGAATCGAAGCGGCATTACGCGCAGGTGTTCACTCGATTGAACACGGCTCTTTCTTGGATGCAGAGACCGCACGTTTATTTCGCCAAAAAGGTGCCGTCTTGATACCGACAGTTTTGGCCGGGAAAACCGTTGAAGCTTGGGCCAAAGACCCTGACACTTTCCTGCCACCTAATAGCGTGAAAAAAGCGCTCGAAGTTGGGCCGCAAATGCAAGATATGGCGCGTATTGCTTATGAAAACGGTGTGACTATAGCCTTTGGCACAGATACGGGCGTGTCTAAACACGGCGATAATGCTAAAGAGTTTGAATATATGATGGCCGCAGGCATGAGTGAGATGGAAGCCATTCAATCCGCCACCACCGTCGCGGCGAAACATATCGGCTTGGCTGATGTTATCGGTACTTTGGAGGAAGGCAAATTTGCCGATCTCATTGGTGTAGATGGTAATCCCCTCAACAACATCGAAGAACTGATGGACGTTGATTTCGTGATGAAGGGCGGCGTGGTTTATAAGAACGAAGATTAGTCCTCTTTCTTTTTACGCCTCTCCACGACTGTCTTTATAAGCCGCTAAAGCCCGTTCGCGGGCTTTTTTGTGCTCAACAATAGGGTAGGGATAGGTTTTACCGAGCGCAATTCCGGCCTTGGCCAAAACCTCTTTCGGGGCATCCCAAGGTGTTTGGATATATTTATCAGGTAGGCCTTTCAACTCCGGCACGAATTCACGTACATAGTCGCCGGATTTATCGAATTTTTCGCCTTGGCCGAACGGATTGAAAATACGGAAATAAGGCGCGGCATCTGCACCGCTGCCCGCGACCCATTGCCAACTCGCCGCGTTGGCGGCAGGGTCAGCCTCCAGCAACGTATCCCAAAACCAATCTTCGCCTTTGCGCCAATCCATCAGCAAATGTTTGATGAGAAAGCTCGCGACCACCATGCGCACGCGGTTATGCATCCACCCCGTTTGATAAAGCTCGCGCATACCGGCATCGACAAAGGGATAGCCTGTTTGCCCTTTCGTCCAAGCTAGATAGGCTTGCTCGTCATCATTCCAGTCAAAATTATCAAAATCTGATTTATAATTTTCCGTAGCGAGTTCGGGATTATGATAGAGCAGGACATAAGAAAATTCGCGCCATCCGATTTCTGACAGAAATTTATCGACATTCTTACCGCTGTCGCGCGATGCCTGCCAAATTTGGCGTGGAGAAATTTCCCCCGCAGAGAGATGCGGTGACAAACGGGACGTCCCTGATTTATTGGAAGGGATATTTCGCTCATCTGCATAATCCGACACAGGCCCGTCGAGAAAAGATGTGAGCCGTTTTTTTGCGCCCTCTTCTCCTGGCTCCCAATCGGCAATAATTTTTTCATCCCAGTCCAGATTTTTGGGAAGCCAATCAATATCATCAGAGCCAAGATTACCGTCATAGCCATTTAGTTTAGAAGGTGCGTCTAAGGGCGGGTTGGAGGCAATGCGCGGGCCAATAACTTGCGCGGCAGCCCGCCAATAGGGCGTGAAGACTTTATAATAATCTCCACCTGATTTCGGGGCAATTTCCCAAGGCTCTGTCAAAAGTGAGCCATTAAAGGTTTTGACCTCTAAGCTCCGCTCTTTCAGGGATGCCTTGATATCAGAATCCCGTTCAATCGAGTCGGCCTCATATCTGCGGTTCCAGAAAATATGATCCGCGCCTGTTTGATCAATAATATCGTCTAAGACAGCCGAAGACGGGCCTTCTCTGATAATCAGCTTGCCGCCGCTGTCTTGAATAGACTTTGAAAGTGACGCCAGACTATGATGCAACCAAACTTTCTTGGCCCCCCCCATTGGACGATTAGAGTCTGTTTCATGTATAAATAATAGTATTAGGGGACGGTCGCTCTCTATCCCTGCCATCAGGGCAGGGTTATCTGCCAGACGCAAATCGCGACGAAACCAGACAATAGCGGGGTTTTTTGACATAAATACCTCTTTCAAGGCTATCTACGCATAAACCCTGTAAAGATGTTCCAAAAATTTTATTTATTTATCTTCGGTCGCGGCGATTGCTGTCATCACGCAAGATAAACAGCCGTGGATCAAGGCGGTCATTATAGCGTAGATTTGATAACACAACGCGGGTCTGTCCGCCAAAATCATCCATGATGATCCATTCTTTCAGCGCGAGGTTTTGTGCATCAAACACCATCGTAATCGCGCCTTCCATTTCGCCGGAGCCGTCACGCGCAGTGACACGCCAATCGGCTGCCGTTTTTTGCAAAGCGACTACTTCCGTATCTTCGGCAAGGTTCAAATTTTCCTGTAGGAAATATTGCAACGGTGTAGCCGACAGCGGCACACGGTCATAGGTCTGCAAATCTTTATCATGCTGCACAAGTGTCCCATTATCCGCTACGATCAAAAGTGGGTTGGGCGCATCATATTCGAACCTCAGATTATTTGGACGGGCCAAATAAACCTGCCCTTGGGCAACGCTTCCATCGGGCGAATATTGAACAAACTGTCCGGAAAAACTCTTGGTCGCATTCATAGCATAGTCAATACGGGCGAGGTCGCCTGTTACATTTGCCGGATCTGTGAACGCCGCCATTTGCACAGGCGCAGATATCTGCGGCTGGGCCTGATAGCTTTGCGCGATAATGGGTGCCGCAATAAAAAGGACGGCAGTACTTAAAAGTATTTTTTTCATGTCACGACTCCATAGAGGTGTGTCTTTATTTACACCTCTATAGCGTGGCATCCATAAATCCAGTCTGAACGACAAGAGGATTTATAATTACAAATCGGTTAGTCCCAATAAGCGGGTTTTGTGCCACGTTGGCGTTTATTTTTCGGACGTTTGCCCTTAAGAGCCGTGTCCGTGACATAAGACGGAGCATAGTCTATTTCTTCGAAACTGTCTGACGACATCTCACGTGTTTTTCGGTGACGTTTGGACATAATTATCTCCATCAAAACGTCTTTAAACGGCCACTTCGCAGTTGTTCTCAACTATTTAGGCCGCATATGCTATATTTGGTGGTGAAAATGACTTTCTGCAAGTCATTTTTCCAAAGTTTTCTAAAATTTTATTTGATCAGAATGTTACAAAATCGGTGTTTCAGGGCGCGCGCCATAGTGAGAGATGACTTCAGCCGCGGCTTTCGAGCCTAAATAGCCGGCATCTTCCCAAGACAGGCCCATCGCGCGCCCTGCCAAAACACCCGCCGCATATTGATCACCGGCCCCTGTTGTATCGACGATATTATCGACTTTTGCCGCCGGAATCACATGTCGATTACCATTTTCAACAATCAGAGACCCTTTTTCACTGCGCGTCACACATAAAACCAGGTCTTCACGCGCAAAGTCTTCTATGGCCGCCTCAAGGGAATCCGTTTTTGCCAAAGCCAATAGTTCCGCCTCATTGGCGAATAAAATATCGACATGATTGCGAACCAAATGCACAAAACTGTCATGATGCCGCCCCACACAAAAGCTATCAGATAATGTCAGCGACACTTTGCGGCCCGCGGCGGTCGCAATTTCTGCGGCCTTGACGAAAGCAGCTTTGGCTTCATCCTTATCGAAGAGGTAGCCCTCCATATAAATAGTCGCGGCACGTTGAATATCTTCTTTCAAAATATCCGATTTAGAAAACTCAACAGATGTGCCCAAAAATGTGCTCATCGAGCGTTCGCTGTCAGGCGTGACGGCAATGAGGCATTGCCCACTGGAGACGCCTGTTTTAGAGACAGCCGATCGAAAATAAACGCCCGCATCCTGATAACCCTTTAACAGACGTTGCCCCAGCTTATCTGTACCGATTTTACCAAGATAAGCCGCACAAACACCCATTTTTGCAATGCCGACCATTGTGTTGGCCCCGGAGCCACCTGCGATTTCACGCGGTGCTTCGTCCAATTTGGAAAAGGCTTGCCGCAAGGATAGCCGACGCTCCTCTTCAATCAGCGTCATACTCCCTTTTTCAATTAGGTTTTCTTTTAAAAAACTCTCATCCACGGGCACGATAATATCCATTAACGCATTACCGATACCTAGAACGTCAAAATCAGTTTTCACAATAAATCCTTAAAGTCAGCCAGTATTAGTCTTGTCGCCCTGCCGCTATCGGATAAAAGACTGAAACTCAATTCTTAATCGGACTTTTACATGCTGAAAATCGCTATTCTTGTTTCTGACAATATGCTGCCGGGCCTCAATGATACGCGTGCTGATATATTTGAATTAGACGAGCAGATGACAAAACTTTTGCCGGCTTTTAGCGCACAAGGCATAACAGCAGAATTAGTACGGTGGCAAGACGCTGCGGCGCAGGCAGAAAATTATGATGCCATGCTGCCTCTTTTTGTGTGGGATTATTTCGAAGGCAATGAAGATGCATTTCTGTCTCAGATGGCAAAAGTCGAGGCCAAAACGAAACTTTTCAATCAATTTGATGTGCTTCAATGGAACGCGACAAAAACTTATCTTGAAGATTTAGAGAAACGCGGCGCACCCGTTATCAGAACCTTGACTGTTGAGCGCGTGACAGAACGTAATGTTGCGGCGGCATTTGACACATTAAAAACCGACACGCTTGTCATAAAACCACAGGTCGGCGGCGGAGCTTGGCGGCAGGTTTTGTATAAAAAAGGCGATCCTTTTCCGGATCGCGACCAATTGCCACCTGCGGCCGCGATGATACAGGCGTTCCTACCCAGTGTACAAATTGAAGGTGAATATAGTTTCCTCTATTTCGGTGGACAATTTTCGCATGCTGTGAACAAAAGGCCTAAAGCAGGGGATTATCGCATTCAGTCAATTTATGGTGGGGTCGAAAACACTTATACGCCAACGTCGCAAGAGCGAGAAGCCGCACGCGGGGTTTTGGACTCGCTGGACTTCACCCCCCTTTATGCGAGGGTTGACCTCTTACGAGGACAGGACGGCACTCTTAAACTCATCGAATTAGAAATGTTGGAACCCTATCTCTATCTTCCCTTTGCAAAAGGCGAAGGGGGAGACAATGAGGGCGCGCAAAAACTGGCAAAAGCGCTCAAAAAGCGTTTGAGTTAGAGATGCTTATTTAACTTCCCCCAAAATGCTGATTGAGAAGCCGGGAATATCGCCGCCATTATTTGGATTAAATACGCCTGACGGTCTAAAGCGAATATGGCTCACGTTATCATCTTTTGGTGCGTTCGGCACATAGGTAAAGTCTATACCATCCGTTGAAAATTCGACACTATCCATCATGTCAGATGGGCCACCATAACTAAAGCCCAAACCTGAACTTACTGCCCCGTCGATGAAGGCGAAAGCACCTATCGCTGTTGTCAGGAGCGATATTTCTTGTGGAAATACGTCCATCAACATGAGCGTATCGGAGTCTACGGATTGCCCGGGATTATCAATGCTGAGATCATATCTCACGATTGCACCCGGCACGGTATAATCAAACGGGCTGGACACATCAATTTCGGCATCTTTGAATGCCGTGAGTTCTGAGGTGCAACTCTCTGTCGCTGTGACTGTTACGGAAACAGTTGTCGCAATACATTGTGAAGCGCGAAGATCGAAATTCGTTGAGGAAAGATCTTGCCACGCGCCTCCGGGTGGGCGGGCCTGAAACCCAACATTCCCGTCGCAGCAACCTTCAAACCCGAGAGCTTCATAACGATGCCATCCTTCCGGAAGCGTGATATTGCCCTCAAGTGTTTGTGCCGTATTTGCATAATTATTCGCCCACCACAGATCACTATTCCAATCTTCTTCCAAAGCTTGGCCGCGGACGTAAAGATGCCCCCCACGCCCAAAATCTGCCCCATAGCGAAACCCCCAATTCCCGACAGTGGCAGGCGTGACATTTAAAACGGCGCTGATGCACCACCCATAATCGCCATTGGTCCCGCCTATGGCGCGATTATTGAGACCGGACACGGATGTTCTCACACTATTATCAACATCCGTTGCGGCCGCAGTAAAGGCGGACAGCGCGTCGGCCGTACTTACCGGGTCCGCCGTCGACACGCGGCTATGCAAGCGCACACCAACATCAGGAAAAACGACCATCGCATTTTCCCCCGACGGCAAGCTATTATCACCTAAATAAATATATATTAGCTCAGACCCACCACCTGAAATTATTGGCAGACGCACATAAATCGTTGCCGTACGCGCGATCTCGTTCCAACCTGCCACTACAAAATCAACGGGGGTCAAATCATCACTTCGAAAAACTCTGACATCGTGACCATCAGGTGAAAAGCTATAAGATGAAGGGAAATCGACATTCGACAGATCGACCCGCGTCTCAGCATTATGTCCAGACGCACCGGCTGTAACTGTTACGCTGATACGATGTGGAAAGCTACAGCTCTGCTCCGGCCATTCCGCCCTTGCAATAGACGTATAGAAAATCAGACAGACAAAAACGAGTAAAGTCCCGATAATTCTGAAGTATTGGCCAATATTAAGACCGTATGTCCACATCATCCACACGGACAAAAGATAGAAACACTTGTTTAACAACTCATGTATGGCAACGGCTCTCTATTTCACGCTTTCATTTAACAAAAGGCCGTTTATAGTTTTTATCGGAGGATGCGATGACACAAACACTCAAAACGGATTATTTGGTTATCGGCAGTGGCGCTGTGGGTATGGCCTTTGCCGATGAGTTACTTTTGCAATCCGATGATATCGATATCATTATGGTCGACCGTTTCGCCAAGCCGGGCGGACATTGGAATTCGGCCTATCCTTTTGTGACACTCCATCAGCCCTCTACATTTTATGGCGTAAGTTCCAAAGAATTAAGCCAAGGCCTACGGGATCAGGTCGGCCTCAATAAAGGGCTCGGCGACCTCGCCTCGGGGGCTGCTATTTTAGCTTATTTTGATGATGTGATGCGGCACACGTTCTTGCCGAGCGGGCGAGTGCGTCACTTTCCGCTCTGTTCTGTTGAAGGTGAGATTGATACGGAAAAGACCCAAGAGGGTCTCGTCACATTCCATCACCATCTCAATGGAGAGACATATCAAGTTGAGGCCAAAACAATTGTTGATTGCACCTATTTGAAAACAACTGTCCCTTCCACGCACAAACCGAATTTCACATATGATGATGATGTGAAATTTATACCGCTTAATGATATCCCAAAGATCACAGAACCGCCGGAAGGTTTTGTCGTGATTGGCGGCGGTAAAACCGGTATCGATTGCGTGCTCTTCCTGCTCGAAAATCATGTTGATCCCGATAAAATTACATGGGTTAAATCTCGAGATGGCTGGCTGTTAAACCGCGAAAACACGCAACCCTCTGATGATTTCTTTTTCAATACAATGGGCGCACAAGCGTCACAATTTGAGGCAATTGCAGGTGCGAAAGACAAAGACAATATGTTTGATCGCCTCCACGATGGAGGTTATTTCCTTCGCTTTGACAAGGACGTGCGCCCAACGATGTTTCACGGCGCGACAATCAGCCCGATGGAATTAGACGAACTCCGCAAAGTTAAAAATGTTGTCCGCATGGGACGTATTCGCCATATTAGCGCCGATACAATCACGCTCGATAATGGCGCGGCGCCCACCCGACCAGGGAACATCCATATTGATTGTTCGGCCTCAGCCATTTCAAATTTGGCGTTAAAGCCTATATTCAAAGGGCGGCTTATCACCCCGCAAACTGTGCGCTCATATCAGCCGGTTTTCAGCGCAGCCTTTATCGCCATGATAGAAGCCCGCTATGACACTGAAGCGGAAAAAAATAAATTCTGCCAAGTTGTGCCTTTGCCAAATAGCGAAGATGATTATATGAAACTGACGGCAGCATTCATGTTGAACCAATATCTTTGGGGGCAAACACCACAAATCCGAACATGGTTATTAAATAGTCGATTGGATGGTTTTTCAAAAATGGTCGCGAATATCAAACCCGAAGACAAAGAGAAAAAAGCGGTCATGAAACGACTCAGCGATAATGCCATGCCAGCGGTCATGAAGCTCAACCAATTTATGGCTGCGCTTTAGGCGCTTTAATCACCGTCGCTAACGCGACACCTGTTAGTATGATGAGCGTTGCGGCTGAGAACCGCAGTGTCAGCGGTTCACCCACGAATAAGACACCCCCAATGGCCGCAATGGCCGGAACAGAGAGTTGAGCGATACCGGCTTTCGTAACGGATATATGCTTCAAGACAGCATACCATAAAGCGTAGCCCAAGCCCGATGTGATTGCACCCGACGTAATCGCCAATCCCCACCCCTTATAGGAGGGAGCAGCCTCAGGCATGAAGAATAAAACAGGCAAGCTCAATACGATGATGATTGCACTCGCCCGCAGAAAATTCCCGGCTGTTTGACGTGTTGGATTTCCGATGGTTTTCCCTAAAATAGAATACGCACCCCACCCTAACCCGGCAATCGTCATGAGAACCGCCCCCAAAAGAGAGGGGGCTTCTAGCCCTGGACTCAATAAATAGATCAATCCGGCCACCGCCATGATAAAGCCGAGCCATTGTATCATATTCAACCGCTCTCCCTTGAAAAAGCCCCAGCTAAGCATGGTGAGTTGAACAATCGCAAAAAGGATCAGAGCCCCCGTGCCTGTTGCCAATAATAGGTAAGCAAAGCTGAAAAAGACAGCATAGGCCAGAAGCGCTGAAGCCCCGCGCCAACTCCCCTCAACTAAATTTTGCTTAAAGCTATGTCTGGCCCCAACAATAAGAATGAGCATTAGGGCGCCAGATAGCAAACGAATGGACACAAAACTCCAAGCGCAGATTTCATTCTCGATAAGGGCTAAACGTGTCAGGACTGAATTTGCGGCAAAAGCCATCAGCGTTAAAACGGTGAGACTGAAAATTGTCAGCGGGCGGGACATGATCAGGCCCTAGCAGAGCCACCTACCGGAAGCCCATCACTTTATTGGGAAGCGCCTTATTCGGAAAACGCTAAAATACGGCGGGCCGCTTTCACCATCGGTTCTTCAATCATTTTGCCATCGAGCACAGCCACATTGCCTTTAGCCTCCTCAAAGGCCGCCATAAGACGTTTTGCATGATCACGCTCTGCTTTCGACGGGCACAGCGTTTTATGAATAACCTCGATTTGGGCCGGATGAATGGCACTCCGCGCAAAGATACCAATATTCCTGGCCTTGAGGGTTGTCACCTCGCAATCTTCCAGATTACGGATATCCGTGTGCGGGGTATCAAAGAGTGTAACGTTATGCGCAGCTGCCTGTGCCACCAATTTTGAGCGGGCAAAAAGATGTGTTTCCCAAGACAAGTCACATCCCACATCACCCGCATAATCAATCGCACCATAGATGGAGAGTTTGACACGCGGTTGCTTGTAAATTTTGTGGCAATTCACAAGCCCTCTGGCGGTTTCGATAATCGCAAAAAAATCGCCCAGGCGATCCGGCAAAACATCATTGAGACGTTTCACCTGATCGGCTGAATCCAATTTGGGTATCATGACGAAAGGCAGAGTGAAATCTGTCGCCATCAGGGCAGAGATGTCATCTTGGCCGAATTGTGTATCGACAGGATTTATGCGTATCCCGACATGTTTATGCGATGTCTGCGAAAGCCATTCCAATGTTGTTGTGCGCGCCGTTTCTTTTTCTGACAGACCCACGGCATCTTCGAGATCGATACAGACCAGATCGGCCTCCGTCTGACAGGCTTTTTCGAACCTATCAGGACGATTACCCGGAACAAAGAGTTGGGAGCGAAACGCCATTTAGGCGCGCTTCAGACAAATGGCGGTCGCTTCGCCGCCACCGATACAAAGCGAGGCGACGCCTGTTTTCGCATCACGCTTTTCCATTTCAGCAATCAGTGTCGCCATGATCCGCG
>CAYGTR010000012.1:0-37921 GCA_964352855.1 uncultured Algimonas sp.
GGAGATTCCACCAAAGCCACTCATTAAGACCAAAACAGCCAGAGCGCCGCCTTGTGAAGGCGAGCGATGAATGCCGCCGCATCTGTTTGGCAAAGCAGGTGGACGAAGGCGCTTGCCTCACTCTCCAAAGCGTTTTGGAGAAACGTGGGGAGCCGCGTTCGGATGGCTTCAAATCGTAAGCCTTTGATAACGCTATTCGACTAATTATGGGACAGCAAGGGAGGGATTTGGATGTCACCGAGTTTAAACGCCATAAAGCCTGTAAAAAAAGAGGGTGCTCATAAGCCTTTGGAAGTGGGACGGATTCTCACAGTTGGGTCTGCCTCTGCCGTTATTTCAATCAACAAGTCAGTGATTCGAAACAATCTGCTTTATAAAGCGCAAATCGGTACAATCCTGAAAATTCTGACAACCAACTCTATTGTTGTTGCGATGGTGTCTTCGCTTAAGATCGGGACCGTAGATGACGAAGGCATGAATGATGGTTGCCTCGCCACTTTGAATATTTTGGGTGAAATCACCACAAATGCTACAACACGTGAGACAAAGTTTTTTCGCGGGGTTCGGTCTTTTCCGGTTTTGAACGAAGCCGTTTATGACATGTCACCCCAAGATTTGGAGTTGATTTTCAATCGCGAGAACACGCCCTGTATTGAAATCGGGCGTTTGCAGCAGGATAGTTCAATCGTTGCTAAGGTGCGGACAGACGATTTGCTGTCTAAGCATTTTGCGATCATTGGTTCGACGGGCTCCGGTAAGTCTTGTACGGTGGCGCTCGTCTTGCAGGCGATTTTGGATAAAAGTCCGCAAGGCCATGTTGTTCTTTTTGACCCTCATAATGAGTATTCCAAGAGCTTCGGCGATAGAGCTGAGGTGATTGATAATGAATCTTTAGATCTGCCGCTTTGGATGTTTGATTTTGTTGAGACGGTTGAGCTTTTGACAAGCGACATCGAAGACCAAGCACGTGAAGAGCAGGAAATTCTTCATGATGTATTATTGAAGGCGAAACGTCTTTATGACCGCGCTCTTCAGAATAATGACATATCATCTCAAGTAAAACTTGATGATATCGAGTCTGAGCTACAACGCGCGACACATATCTCACTCGACTCACCTGTACCGTATCGTATTCGGGACGTGCTAAAGCTACTCGACCACTATATGGGAAAGTTGGAGAACAACTCCAACCTCGCGCCTTACAAGCGTCTAAAGCGTCGTATTGCGTCTTTGATTAATGATCCTCGCTATAAATTTATCTTTAAAAATCAAGCCTCTCCGAGACCTATTGAAGAAATAGTTGGGCGTATTTTTCGAATTCCGGTTGCGCGCAAGCCTATTTCTATTCTCGACTTTTCGGGTATTCCTTCTGAGGCGTTGAATATTGTTGTGAGTGTTGTGAGTCGCCTAGCTTTTGAGCTTGCCACATGGTCTGAACGCAAAATTCCTATATTATTGGTATGTGAAGAGGCTCATAGATATATTCCGCGTGATAAGTCCTTAGGTTTCCATTCTACGCGCCGGATTATTGGTCGCATCGCGAAAGAAGGTCGTAAATACGGTGTTTCGCTAGCCATCATTTCTCAACGCCCATCCGAGCTTGAGCCATCGACCCTATCACAATGCTCAACAATTTTTTCAATGCGTTTGTCAAATGAGGTCGACCAAAACTTTGTCAGGGCTGCGGTGCCGGACGGTGCCGCTGATTTGCTCTCATTCCTTCCGTCTTTAGGTACGGCTGAAACGATGGTATTTGGTGAGTCTGTCAACTTGCCCATGCGTGTGATTTTGAATACTTTGGCGGCTGAATATAGGCCGCATAGTTCAAGTGCGGTCTTTACGGATCTTTGGCAGAGAGATACGACATCACCGGCCTTCATGAATGAAGTCTTCAGGCGGTGGCGTTCTCGTAGTCTTTCACCGGATAAGCAAGGCACGCAGACTCAACCGCAGGCCACAGCCCCAGTCTCTACGTTACAATCCATGCGGTCTTCTCTCGCCCGAAAATCGGAATTGCAACGCAATGGTGCGCCGCCATTAACGCGCCCCCCACAGCCAGAACACGTAAATATGCCGCATAGGGCGAATAGTTCGGGCGCTATTTCACCTCAAATGCGACAGCAGATTCTTGAGAAAGCCTCAGTAAAGACGCAAAGCCTTGGTGAAGTAAAAAACATGCTCAACTCTGCCTTTAATCGGGATATATGATTTACAGGCTCTCTTGATCTGGTAAGACGCTCATATTGTATTGAGCAGGTTTATTATGTTTGCAAAAATCTATCAGCCAAATCCATCAGCCATGACCTCCGGTCGTGCGAAGACGCATCATTGGTTGTTGGAATTTGTCACGACAGGCCCAACAATTATTGATCCGCTAACCGGCAATACGCGTTCAGTCGATCCACGGTCTCAGATTGAGTTGCGTTTTGAGACGAAGGATGAAGCTGTCACTTATGCTAAGTCCCATAATATTCCGCACCGTGTCATTGATAAGCGGAATGTAAAACGTATTCCGAGGTCATATTCTGATAATTTCAGTTATGATCGAAAATTGCCTTGGACACATTAGGGCGGTAATGGATGAGACTGATTTTGGGGGTCCATAGCTCAACTGGATAGAGCAGCCGCCTTCTAAGCGGCAGGTTGTAGGTTCGAGTCCTACTGGGCCTGCCACTCCCAATTAGTCTTTAAAATGTGCATCTAAAAATTCGAGGAAAGCCGGCCAGTCTTCTTTTACGACGCCATGTGTGCCGGGTCTTAACCAAAAAGCGATATTGTCTTCCGGCTTGAATTGGTCAAGGCGTGTGGCGGTTAGGCCGTCTACTCCGTTTTCTTCCCAAGCGTGTGCGGCCGCTCTTGCTGCGTCAAATGCCCCGGCAGGATCTGACCATACATCGCGTCGTGCATTACCCAACAGAATAGGACGTGGCGCCATTAAAGCGAGTAACATGTGCGCGTCAACCGGCAAAGCTTTCTCATTCTCTGCATAATCTGCAAATCGAGGAGAGAACCAGTGTGGATAGCTTTCCATAATTTGTTTGACGCTCTCCCCTTTATTGTCACGAAGAATAGAGGCACCACCCGTGCCGGATTGATGTGCAATCACCCCATCAATACTGTCCGTCATCGCTGCCGCAAGAAGCGCTGTTTTACCGTAACGCGAATGTCCATAGGTTATGACGGCTTGCGTATTTGTTGTTAATTTCAGTTCCCGCGCTAACCAAGCTGACTGGCTTGCCCAAATAGCTAGAGTACCAATTTCAGCATCACCATTTCTCGGAAATAATGATTTTATAATATCGGGCGCTTTTGACGACGAGTCAGGTACGAATTCGGGGGGATAGAGAACCGCAATATTATATCCTGCGTTCAGTATCATTTCATAGGGCGGCACAGTTATGTAGCGGCCAAAGAAATAACCAAAAACAGAACCCATGACCCCGCCACCCGAACAATCGAAATATTCGCCTGTTGGCTTTGTAATGCCTTCAAGGGGAACAACAGCCATATTGGGGCAAAAATTTTGCATTATGATATAGGGCGCATCCGGCAATGCGGTTTGAGTCACAAAAACGACATGGAAGGGGCGGGACTCTCCGCCAAAGCTAGCGGAGATTTTCCACTCCCGAATAAGATCGCCATCTGCAAAGACATTTTGGGCAACTGTTCTTTTTGATAAAACTTCAATATTCGTGAGGGGTGGTAAAGGGCCGTAAATATAGGTTTCCAACTGTTGCTGCATAACCTCAGGGGTTTGTAGTGATGGAAGTGCCACCATTGCACCCGGTTCCTTTGGCGCTTGCTGTATGAGCAGGCGTGTGCCACTGCAAGAAGATAAAGTGCCCAAGAATAATAGAGCCAAGAGGCCTAACCAAAATCGTTTCATTTTAAGTAAACGTCGCAAGGGCATGTTCTATATCTGCTTTTAAGTCATCGACATGTTCCAAGCCGCAGGCAAAACGCACCAGTGGGCCTTTGGGTCGATCAGGCATATCGCGTCTTAATTGTGGGTCACATTGAATAGCGAGGCTTTCGAAGCCGCCGTAAGAATAACCAATACCAAAGAGCTTCATTGTATTGATAAACCTCTCAATTGCCTGTGAATCTGTTGGTTTTGTTATAACACTAAAGAGGCATCCTGTGCCCGTGAAATCCCGTTTCCATATGGCGTGGTCTGGATGCGTTTCCAGGGCAGGGTGTAACACGTCCTGAATTTCAGGTCGTGTTTGCAGCCACCTTGCCAATTTGAGCGCCGTTGCTTCTTGTTGGCGGAAGCGGGGAATAACTGTTCTAAAACCACGTAAGATTTGATAAGCATCATCAGGAGAACTCGCATTGCCAAGATGTTTTGCCATTTGCGAGATTTGAGCACCGGTCTTTTCGTCTTTTGAAATAGCAGCTCCAAACATAACATCACTATGTCCGCCGAAATATTTCGTTGCGGCATGACAAGAAATATCGACGCCCAATTTTAGCGGGGAAAATACAATTCCCGCCGCCCAAGTATTGTCGATAAGTGTTTTGATATTGTTGGCTTGAGCAACAGTTACGATCGCCGGAATATCTTGTATTTCGAAAGTTAGAGACCCCGGACTTTCTAAAACAATAAGTGTTGTATTGCCCTTGATGACAGAAACAATATCAGCGCCAAGTCTTGGGTTATAAGTATCCACGGAAACCCCCATACGCTTCAGGGCGTTGAGACAAAAACTTCGTGTAGGACCATAAACAGAATCTGTCAGTAAAACATGGTCGCCCGCTTTCACTTGTGATAAAATCGGCACAGTGCAAGCCATTAGGCCGGACGGGAAGAGTGTCGTTCTTGCGCCGTCTTCTAAATGGGTAAACATATCCGCAAGAACGTCATGAATATCTGCGCCATGACGTCCGTATCCACGTACATCCGTGCGATAAAGATCAGCAGCATCATCGAATAAAAGCGTAGATGCTCGTGTGATTGATGGGTTAACGGCTGTTCCCAAACCTGGTTTTGGCCGCCCTAAATGCGTAAATTCTGTCTCTCGTTTCATGTCGTCTCAATCGGATGATTAGAGGCTCCGTACTCAGCCCATGACCCGCTATAGACAGCTATATCGTTTTTGCCAATGTCGTAGAAAAGCCAAGCAAGCGCAGCTGCCGTTACGCCTGATCCACATGTTGTGATAATGGGGCGCATGAGGTCAATATTTCGCGCGTTCAAGAGGTTTAGAAAACCGTCTCTTTTTAAGAGCTTCCCATTGCTTTGTTTAACCTCGCTAAGGGGTAAATTGAAAGAGCCGGGAATATGACCCGACCTTAGACCAGGGCGGGGTTCAGCGACTTCGCCATAAAACCGAGACGCAGGTCGTGCATCGACAATCTGAATGTCCGTATTTATTGAGGCAACAACGTCATTGATGTTTACGCCTCTGACCAGGGTTTTCTTTGGCATGTAAACCGATTGGATAGCCTGAGGTGTGTATGAGTCAGCGCAGCTATATTGCCTCTCTTTCCACACAGGCAAGCCCCCACGCAGAACAGATGTTTTCTGATGTCCGATGCTACAAAGAGACCAAGCCACTCTGGGTGCCGAAAAGAAACCTTGTCGGTCATATACAATAACATGATCCTGTTTGCTAATACCTAACGTGGACAGCATCTTTGCCATTATATTGGGTGGAGGGTATCTTTCGCCTAGTGGTGTGGTGGTTTTTAAATATCCCAAATCGAAGAATTGCGCCTGTGGAATAACACCTGTTTGTAAGTCCGGCTTGCTCCCCGGCACGATCCATGTTGCGTCTAAAACTTTGACTGACTCACTCTGCAATGAGGCTTCAAGCCAATCCACAGTGACAAAGCTTTCGGCACTTGGTTTGATATTGAGGAAATCGGCCTTGATTAACACAACCAACTCGGAACGGGTAAGCCGCGCTCTCGTAAGAACTCCGGATTATAAACTTTTGACTGATAACGCTGACCGTAATCGCAAAGTATTGTTACGATCGTATGGCCCGGGCCAAGGTCTCGCGCCATATGGATCGCACCTGCGACATTGATACCTGAGGAGCCCCCGAGACAAATGCCTTCAAGCTGGTTCAACTCAAAGATAATTTGCAGGGCTTCTACATCGTCAATTTGATAAGCCCGGTCAACAATGATATCTTTCAAATTTTCCGTAATGCGACCCTGACCAATACCTTCTGTGATTGAGTTGCCATGACTCTCTAATTCCCCATTTTTGAAATAGGAATACATTTTTGATCCAAGCGGATCTGCGACGCCAATCTGTACAGAGGGTTTGAGTTTTTTGAGTGCCATTGAAACACCTGCAATTGTACCGCCTGACCCTATCGCACAGATGAACCCGTCAACTTTTCCATCTGTTTGCTTAAATATTTCGGGGCCCGTTGTGTCAACATGGGCTTGACGGTTTGCTACGTTATCGAATTGGTTGGCCCATAAGGCTCCATTTGGTTCCGTCTTGGAAAGCTCTTCAGCCAGTCTTTGTGAGGTATGAATATAATTGCCTGGATTCGCGTAAGGCACGGCGTCAACCTCAATGAGTTCAGCACCCAATAATTTTACAGAATCTTTCTTTTCTTGGCTTTGCGTGCGCGGCATCACGATTTTACAGCGATAGCCAAGTGCAGAACAAACCATGGCAAGGCCAATCCCTGTATTGCCCGCCGTGCCTTCGACGACCACACCACCGGGGCGTAGAGTTCCATTGGCTTCAGCATGTCGAATAATAGAAAGGGCGGCACGGTCTTTTACGGATTGCCCAGGATTCAGAAATTCAGCTTTTCCTAAAATTTCACACCCTGTCATTTCAGAGGCGTCGTTTAGTCGAATAAGCGGTGTGTTTCCGATCAGGTCTAAAACAGACTTAGCAATCATTGGGAACTCCTAAAGAATATCTGGTCAACAGATGCCCGAAGGTCAGGCTAAAATCCATATCTTTTTCAGAATACTATGGACGCTTATTATTCAAAATTATGAGAGGGTGGGTAAAGGGCTCTTCTGTCAGGGTTTGACGTCTATAACCTCTCCGATTGGGCTTTCTTCGACTTCTAAAACCTCGAACCCATCCAGAAGTTTGGCGCGTTTTGGTAGGCGGCCACTCTCCATCACGGCATCAACCCGCGCTTTTGCATTTATGCGTAGGTCTTCATAAAAAAGATTTGATGGGAGTGTTCTGAATTTGCCCCCAACTTTAAGAGGTCGCCTTAATGAGCGGGCTTTGGGCTTGTCAATCAAAAGTAATCCGTCCTGACATTGTGCACCGGCTTGTTTTGGCATAGGGGCAGGTCGCGTTTCTGGATCTAACCCTTCGGCTGCGACTCCGCCTTTGTGAAGTCGTGCAGGCGCATAATCTTCACTTTGTGTCCAAAGGAGAGGGTTTACGCAAATAAGCGCCTCTCCTTGAACTGAACTGTAATCTTCTCCGTCGTGAGCAAGTAGGCGTGTTCCAAATCGTTCTGCAATCGCGCTTTCATTTGGTGCGAAGGCACCATAGGCAACAATACATCTTGTCTGCGTGGGCGATACACATACAGGAATTCCCGAAAGCGGGCCGTCTAATATTTCCTGTGTGACGGGATAATCAATAACATAAGCGACAGCCAGACGGTCAAAGTTTTGTTGATTACGGGCGCCTGAAAAGAAGTCAGCGAGTAAACGCTGCACATGGCTTGCACCTTGATTGTGACCAACCAGAACAATAGGACGTTCGGGAGGAGAGTTTTTCAAAAAAAACTGAAAGGCGCGTTTGACGTCTTGATAGGCAAGATCTTGTGCCATTCGGGCATCTTCACGCTGTGTCATATAGGCGTAAAGTGAGGCCTGCCTGTAAAAAGGTGCGTAAAGCCGTCCTGCATCCGTGTAAGGTGTTACATAATTAGGACGTACAATGCGTTCTAAATTCCCCCTACGCCTAAGATCATTCGTTGGGAGATTCCAATGTTTCCCTCCGCGATAAACGCTTGGCACAACCACAAAAACATCGCCTTTTGCAATGTTGTCATATGTGTCTTTAGACAGATCAGGTAGTGTCAGCCAAGCGTCTGTCATTTCATAATTAGGCGCAACAGGGCGTTCATAAGTTTGAAACGGTTGCCCGGGGTCTTGTATATGTTGGAAAATATCGTCGCGATACAGGTAGATTAAAGCTATACCGATTAGGAAAATAACTGACATGGTTATTAAAATCGGTTTCAACCGCATGTGATTTTCCTTTCTTAGTAATGAACTATAGCTTATTTGCTGCGTAAAGTGGAAGCATAATGCTCAACATTAACGCCTTATAAGGCGAGGATTAAGACTATGACTGAAAACTCAGTCGAAAATAACGAGAACAAATTACGCGGGCACGGTCAGCGTGTAAAATTCAAGTTTTTGAAGTTTGTACGAAATCGTTTCCTAACTGGTGTCATTGTCGCTTTGCCTATTATTGCAACATTCTGGGCGGTGACCACCTTCATCCAATTCATTGACGGAACCGTTTGGACCGTTCTGCCTGATGTTGTGAATCCTAAAACATATTTGGGATATGAGATTTGGGGACTTGGTCTTATCATAACTGTCTTAGGTTTGTTTACGCTCGGAACGTTGGCTTCAAATATTGTGGGCACATCTGTGCTGAAGGTGAGTGAAAGACTTCTGGCGAGAGTTCCGATTGCCCGTAGTGTTTACTCCTTTGTCAAACAGATTGTTGTCATTGTGGCTAAACAACGAGATCAGGCGTTTAAAGAAGTTTGCTTGATAGAGTATCCGCGTAAAGGGCTTTGGGCGATCGGGTTCATAACAACAGACCTCCAAGGTGCACCTCGAGAGGCGCTCGGAGACGGACAAGTCTGTGTTTTTGTTCCGACGACCCCTAATCCAACATCTGGCTTTCTGCTATTTGCGAAGCGCTCCGAGTTGAAGATATTAGATATGACCCCTGAAGTCGGCGCGAAGATGATCATAAGCGGAGGCATGGTGTCCTCAAATGAGGAACCTGAGCCGCCTAAAAGAGAGAGGCGAGATCGTAAACTAAAGAAAATACCTAGCGACCAAATGCTGCTGGGGCCAAATACTACGGAAACTAACCCGCCCGCATAAGCGCAATACCATAATCTTGCTCAAACAGATAAAGCAGAACTCTAGCGGCTTTGCCGCGAGGACTTTGTAATCCGGGGTCATTCTGAACCAAAAGTCTCGCATCCTGAACTGCTGTTTCCAACAGTGCCTTATGTTTGTCGAGATTTGCAAAATTAAAATCAGGCATGCCGCTTTGTTTGGCCCCCAAAAGATCACCTGAGCCGCGAAGTTCCCAATCTTTTTCAGCGATGAGAAAGCCGTCCTCACTTTCTCGCATGATCTCAAGCCGGGCTTTACCGTTGACAGAAAGCGGACCTTTATAAAGCAAGAGGCAGGTGGATTGTTTGTCAGACCGTCCCACGCGCCCTCTTAGTTGATGGAGTTGTGCAAGACCAAAACGTTCTGCATGCTCAATAATGATAATCGTCGCATTAGGCGCATCAACGCCGACTTCTATAACGGTGGTGGCAACAAGAATATTATAGCGACCTGCCTTAAAGTCTTGCGCGATTTGCTCTTTTTCTTGCCCGCCCATGCGCCCATGCAGAAGCCCGACTTTATCCCCATAAATGGCGGTGAGTTGGCGATGTCTGTCTTCAACTGACGTTAGGTCTATGACTTCGCTGTCTTCCACTAAAGGACAGACCCAATAGATTTGATTGCCGGAACTGAGTTGTCGCCCGATGCCGTCAATAACGTCATCTAGACGCTGTAACGGTACTATGCGCGTTTCAATGGGTTTGCGCCCAGCAGGTTTCTCATCAAGCTTAACAACATCCAAGTCACCGTAACTTGTTAAGGCAAGAGTGCGTGGAATAGGGGTGGCCGTCATAACCAATAGGTCAGGTGCCCGCCCTTTATCGGCTAATCGCAAACGATCTCGCACGCCAAAACGATGTTGCTCGTCGATAATTACAAGCCCCAAATCTTTAAATTCCATAGAGTCTTGAAACAGGGCGTGTGTGCCGACAACGACGTCAATATAACCTGCGGCCAAGCCTGCATTTAAGGCGTCCCGTGATTTACCTTTGTCGCGTCCCGTAATTGCTTGAACGGTCAGTCCCGCAGGCTCCAACATGGCTGTGAGTGTTTCCGCATGCTGACGGGCTAAGATTTCTGTTGGCGCCATAATCGCTGTTTGAACACCTGCTTCAGCTGCGTAAGCGGCAGCGAGTGCCGCGACGAATGTCTTCCCTGCACCGACATCGCCTTGGAGTAGTCGGGCCATTCGGAAGGGCGACTGCATGTCTTTTTTAATTTCTTCAAACGCACGAGATTGTGCGCCTGTTGGTTTAAACGGCGCTGCCTTTAAGACGTCTTCGACATATGTTCCGGCATGTTCAAGTTTACGACCATGTGCCCGCCTTGTGCTTTCCCGCACAAGGGCTATGGCGAGTTGCTTGGCAAAAAGCTCATCATAGGCGAGACGACGGCTAATTGGGCTCTCCGGGCGAATATCCACGGCATGTTCCGGGCGATGTAAGGTTTTGAGGCAATGACCAAATCTATCCCAATCTTGTTGAGCTAAAAAAGCCGTATCTAACCATTCTTCTAAAACAGGCATCGTGTCGAAAACATCAAGAGCGGCACGAACGGCTTTCCCTGCGAGTTTTTGAGACAGGCCCGCTGTAAGGGGATAGAGCGGTTCAATCACAGGCATGCTGTCAATTTTATCCAGCGGCAGTACATAATCCGGGTGCGTCATCTGAAGTTGTGCGTTAAAACTCTCTACCCTACCTGAGACCAGTCTTTGCGAGCCTTCGGGATAAAGCGCTTCCATCTGGGGTGCTCGCGCTTTGAAATAGGTAATCTCCATATCACCCGTCTTGTCATAAGCATGAATACGATATGGTCTATTCCGATTACTCGGTTGTTTGTGAGAGCCAATAGTCACAATGAATGTTGCAATTTCACCCGCAATGGCATTGGCAATGCCAGGACGATCAGAGCGATCTATGACCCCTGTTGGTGGTGTAAATAATAAATCACGAATACGACTGCCCATTGCGCGCTCGACAAGCGGAGCTGTCTTCGGCCCTACACCATTGAGTGTGAGGATATCAGCAAAAAGCGGGAACAGAAGTTGCGGTCGACCGGCAGACATGAAACCTTTTAGGCGCGACAAACAACCCTGCGCAAGAGCGCATTGTAACCGTGACAGAACAATTCAAATCCGCTAGGGACGCGCCATGCTTGATCATCGTAGAAAACGTCTCGTCTATCGTGCCAATTATCGCGGCTTCAAAGAAGCTGATTTGATACTCGGCGGTTATGCCAAAGCGAATATAGACACCATGACAGATGAAGATATTACGATGTTTGAAGACCTCTTAGATGCCAAAGATCATGATATATATGCGTGGATAACGGGAAGTCTTCCTGTTCCAGCAAATTATGATACGCCTTTGCTAGACCGCCTACGCGCTTTCAACCCTCTTTCTTAATCCATGCAAATTCAGTTAAATCGTTATACAGGGCCTGAGAAGTCCCTGACCGCCGCGGGTTTGCCCGAGGGCGCTGATGCCCTTGTGTTTTGCAAAGCGATTAAACAACGGGGTGGGCGAGGGGTCTTCATTGCCAGAGACGACACACGCGCGGCTTCATTTGTTGCCGCATGTCGATATTTTGCGCCTGACTTGGCGGTTCTGAATATTCCGTCTTGGGATTGTCTGCCTTACGACAGAATTTCACCCAGCCGAGCTTTAGCCGCGAAACGCGCAGCAGCGCTTTTTACTTTAGCCTCCATATCTCCCGATACGCCGATGATAATTGTCACCACGGCGAGTGCGACGATGCAGAAAGTGCCTCCACGAGCCGTATTAGCTGATGCAGGTTTCATGGCCGTGTCCGGAAAGGCTGTGCCAAGAGAAAAGCTACAAGCCTATTTGGATCATAATGGTTATAGCCGCGCCTCAACAGTTATGGAGGCAGGCGATTATGCCATTCGGGGGGGTATCGTGGATGTCTTCCCTCCGGCGCTAAAAGACCCCATCCGTCTTGATTTTTTTGGAGATGAATTGGAGACGATCCGCGTCTTTGATGTCAGCACACAAAGAACGACGGATAAGTTTGATTTTGTTCAACTCGCACCGGTCAGCGAAGTCTTTCTTTCGGAAGATTCGATTAGCTTATTTCGTAAAAATTATGTCGCAGCTTTCGGAGGAGGTATAAGCCACGATCCGACCTATGCTGCAGTGAGCGAAGGTATTCGCACGCAAGGCTTGGAGCATTATCTACCCCTTTTCCACTCACATACGGAAACAGTCTTTGATTACATTGGGGCAGGGGCGCTCTACGCTATGGACGGCTTAATAAGTGAAGCACGACGTGAGCGATGGGACGTCATAGAAGACTTTTACTCAGCGAGACAGGAACATGCAGAAGCCCGTGATACAGGGTCCGGCAATCCGTCAAAGGCCGCAGGATTATACCGTCCTCTAAAGCCAAGCCGCCTATATTTAGACGATGAAGAATGGGCCGAGATAACATCGCCCCTTTTGCGGCGATATCATTCTGTGTTTCGACCTGCTGACGCAGAAGAGCTCATTGATTTTGGCGGTCGTGTGGGACGGACGTTTTCACCGGAAAGACAGACAGAGGGCGCAAATGTCTTTGAAGCGGTCAAAGAGCATATTCAAAGTCTGAAGACTAACAAACAGCGTGTTTTAATCGCGGCTTGGTCTGAAGGCTCATTAGATCGATTAGGTAATGTGTTTGAAGATCACGCTTTCTACATCCCTAAATTGGACCGTGGACCTGATATATTTGACAAACCTAAGGGGGAGGCTTGGCGAACAGTCCTGCCTGTTGAACAAGGTTTTGAAATTGATGGCCTGACCGTTATTTCTGAACAAGATATTCTCGGTGATCGTCTGGTCAATCGTGGACGAAAACGTAAAGCAAAGAATTTTATTTCCGATGCAGGGGCCATGCAACCCGGGGATTTGATCGTGCATATCGATCATGGTTTGGGTCGTTATCTTGGACTTAAAACTCTGCAAGTGTCTTCAGCGCCACATGATTGTTTGGAACTTGAATATCACGGCGGGGCCAAACTTTATTTGCCTGTTGAGAATATCGAGCTTTTATCACGTTATGGCTCTGCGTCCGAAGGCGCTGTTCTTGACAAGCTGGGCGGCGTGGCTTGGCAATCCAGAAAAGCCAAAGCCAAAAAACGTCTCAAAGATATGGCCGCGGGACTTATTAAGATAGCCGCCAAACGCGCGATGCGTACGACGGAGCCGCTTGATATTGATGTTGGCACATATAACGAATTTGCCGCGCGTTTTCCTTATGCCGAAACGGACGATCAATTGAACGCGATTCAGGATGTTTTCAATGATCTTGAAAGTGGCCGGCCTATGGACCGTTTGATCTGCGGGGATGTTGGCTTTGGTAAAACCGAGGTGGCCTTACGCGCTGCTTTTGCGGTTGCCATGAGCGGTCGGCAAGTAGCCATCATTGCGCCGACAACTATTTTATCGCGACAGCATTATCAGACCTTTGCGGCGCGGTTTAAAGGCTGGCCGGTCCGGGTGCGTCAACTTTCGCGTATGGTGTCTGTAAGTGAAGCGAAAAAGACGAAGGACGCGCTAGAGCAAGGCCAATGCGATATTGTGATCGGCACACATGCTTTGCTCGCGAAAACAATTAAATTTTCAGACCTTGGTCTTGTGATTGTGGATGAAGAACAACGTTTCGGGGTACAACATAAGGAGCGCTTAAAAGCTTTGCGTGCGGATGTTCATATGTTGACCTTAACTGCAACACCTATCCCGCGTACCTTGCAAATGGCTTTGTCAGGCATTCGTGATTTATCACTTATTGCAACGCCTCCGGTCGACCGCCTAGCTGTTCGAACATTTGTGATGCCATTTGATGAAATTTCAATTCGTAAAGCTCTGCTGCGTGAGCGTTATCGGGGCGGGCAGTCTTATTTCGTTGCCCCCCGTATCAAGGATATTCCACGCATTGAAGAGTTCATGAAAGCCTCAGTGCCGGAGGTGAAATATGTGATTGCGCATGGACAGATGGCGGCCGGTGCGCTCGAAGATATCATGAATGCTTTTTATGACGGCGAATATGACGTCTTGATTTCGACATCTATTATCGAGAGTGGGATCGATATCCCATCCGCGAATACAATGGTAATCTATCGTGCAGACAAATTTGGACTCGCGCAACTTTATCAAATGCGTGGGCGTGTGGGGCGTTCTAAAATTCGGGCTTATGCCTATATGACGATGCCGGATGAACATGTTGCGACAAAAGAGGCCGTTCAACGCTTAAAAATTCTGCAATCACTGGATACTTTGGGGGCAGGTTTCACTCTTGCGAGTCATGACCTTGATATGCGAGGTGGCGGCAATCCTCTGGGCGAAGAGCAATCCGGGCACATGAAAGAGCTCGGTGTGGAGCTCTATCAGCATATGCTAGAGGAAGCCGTGGCTGAATTACGTGATGATGATACTGTCGAAGATCAAAGCTGGACGCCACAAGTCAATGTTGGTGTCGCGATCCTTATTCCCGAAGCCTATATTCCTGACCTAAATCTACGCCTCTCGACCTATCGCCGTATATCTGAGATTGAAGATGATGAGGGCGGCAATGCGCTAATGGCGGAGTTAATTGACCGTTTTGGACCTTTACCAGACGAGGTACGTTCTCTCTTTGAAGTCATGCAAATCAAGCGTTTATGCCGTAAAGCGCATGTAGAAAAAGTTGATGCTGGGCCACGCGGCATCGTTTTATCCATGCGCCATGTGGATATTAAAGATCCATCTGTGATTATGAATGCCATAACACAGAATAGCGGTTGGAGATTGCGGCCGGATCAAACAATCTTGGTGCAAGGGAATTTTGAAAGTCCAAAGCCTCGTGTCAGAGGCACGAAGAGAGCCGTAGAGGCTCTCATTTAGGCAGATAAGGCCGTGTCAATGATTGCTGAGCCTCCGGAATAGTTCTCACCGGAGAGCTTGGCTAAAACACGTTCAATAGCGAACTCGCTTGGTTCGTCTTTATTGGCCTCAATAATTGATGTTTCCAAATTCATTGTTAAGGCTGCATTTGGATAACCGCTTTCAAAGGCAGTGCAATCCGCAAGGGCATTAATTCGTTCGACGATGCTTTCGGTTTCAAAGCCATTGGTATTCGGGAGCATCAAAAGGTACTTGTAAGAAGTATAATGTGAGACGGTATCCTGCATGCGGACAAGGTTTTTCAACATTTGCCCCACGCGCGATACGGCATCATCTATATAACTTTGTTCGACGGGCTCTGCGCATTCCGGACTGACCTGAATGGCCAGAAGGGATATGGGGTTGTTTTGTTTATGTGCGACCGTGAAAACGCGCTCACTATGGCGGTCAATGAAATCTTTATTATAACAGCCACTATCTTCACGAATACATCCGTCTTGACCCAGATTTTCAAATTCATGTTTTAGCTCGCCGTGGAGCCTATGGTAATTCGCTAATTCGAGCACACGCCCGCTTATTTCTTCAATGTCGGATTTTATATTGATGATATCATTCGCACCGTTTTCATAGGCTTTATCAGCATATTCAAAGGTGTCGCCATCAACGATGAAAAGGGTTGGAACATTATAAAGCCGGGCATTACGGCGCATCGTTTTTGATATAGACAGAGCTGGTTCAGGTTGTTCCAAGGCATTCATGACAACAGCATCAAATGTCGCTTCGTGTAAATAATCAAAGGCACTAAACGACGTGAATGCAGCTACAACCTCGACATTTTTATCCTGTAAGGCGTTGATAACAATCATAAATCCTGGGGACGCTTTACCGATGAAGAGAATACGGAAAGGTGGATGATCACCATCATCTTCGATAATGACCGATTGCCCAAAATCATTTTCGAGTGTTTCAATACGGAGGGTGATTTCTTGTTCCATCGCGCCCAGTCGAATGAGAGAATTAACGCGATTAGCAATTTGCGAGGCATGTGCTGGCTGAATAATGATGCTATCTAAAGCGGAACCTTCACTAATGAGGGGCTGCTTCATAATGCCGATGACGGGCAAGGTATGAGGGGCATAATGTTGTTTCAATATGCGCGCAATATCAGAGGACTTCTCTGCATTTTTTGTAAAAGCACAAATTATAGCCGTGGGTGCGGCAACAGGCATGGCCGAAAGTTTAGACCCGTCGTAAAATGACAATTGCACATCATATTTCAGTTTTCGCAGCTGAACAGCTATATCTTTAATGCTATGTGGGTCGTCTGTCGCCATGAGGATACGCTGAATCCGCGAGCGCTTTGGTGATTTGTGCAAATCTGAATTTGAACGAGTGATTCCTGACATATCGGAAAGTTATGCTTTAAATCTTTCCGCACTCTTAACCATAAGGCTAAGAGTGCGTTATTTTACCACCCACAGGTCCGATCTTTGTTTTGCTCCTCAAGATAGGCTTGCAGAGGGGCGAAATATTCTAAGATTGCTGAACCATCCATCTCACGCGTGCCTGTAAAGGCCTCCAAAGCATCCGGCCAAGGTTTCGATGAGCCCATTTCAAGCATGGCTTGGAATTTATCGCCGACCTCTTTATTGCCATAAACAGAACAACGGTGAAGAGGGCCGTCAAATCCCGAGGCATCACATGCGGCTTTATGGAACTGGAATTGCAAAATATGTGCGAGGAAATAGCGCATATAGGGCGTATTGCCCGGTATGTGATATTTTGCCCCCGGATCAAAGGCATCAGACGAACGTGAGCTTGGCGCTTTAAGCCCTTGATACTTATTACGAAGCTCCCACCATCCCTCATTATACTCTGCAGGTGTGTATTCCCCGTTGAAGACTTTCCAACGCCATTGATCTACCATCAAGCCGAATGGCAAGAAGGCGACCTTATCCATGGCTTGACGCATCAAAAGTGCAAGGTCTGCATCTGCGCCCGGCACGTCGGTTTCATCCAGTAATCCAATTTTGACGAGATATTCAGGCGTGATAGAGAGCGCAATCATATCCCCAATGGCCTCGTGGAAACCGTCATTGGCCCCGTCACGATAAAAGACAGGCTGGTCTTTATAAGCGCGTTGATAAAAACTATGGCCTAACTCATGATGCACGGTTGAGAAATCTTCAGCATTGACCTTGGTGCACATTTTGATTCGAATATCGTCTTTCCAATCAATGTTCCACGCAGAGGCATGACATACGACTTCACGATCTTCGGGCTTCGTTATAAGCGAACGCTCATAAAACGTGTCCGGTAAGGCTTCGAAACCCATTGAAGTGAAAAATGTTTCGGCTGTTTTGACCATTTTCAGAGCGTCATACTCTTTTTCTTTAAGTAATTTTGTTGTGTCCACGCCCTTTGCCGCATCTTTGGGCGCCACCACATCATAAACATTGCCCCAGCTCTGGCCCCACATATTTCCCAGAATGTCTGCGCGCATAGGCTCGTCAAGAGGTACGACCTCGTCACCATATTTTTCATTGAGACCCGCGCGAACGGCACAGTGGAGTTGGTCATAAAGTGGTTTAACCTGGCCCCAAATGCGGTCGGTTTCTTTCACGAAAGCATCAGCATCCATATCATAACCCCCACGCCATAAAGCGCCTGCATCCGCATAGCCAAGCTCTTGCGCGCCTTCATTAATGATTTTGACCATTTTGGCGTAATCATTTTTCATTTTCGGGGAAATGGTTCGCCAGCCTTCCCAAACGGCTTGTAACTCTTCGGGATCATCAGACGTGGCGATAATATCACTAGCTTCGCCGAGCGTGATCATTTTGCCCTTATATTCAAACTTACCTGTCCCATAAGCCGAGTCGAGTGACGTCATAATCTCTGACAGCTCTTTGGCAGCTCCGGGGCGCTCTGGTGCAGGAAAATTAGAACCACGTTTCAGGCCATCCATTTTCCGCCGCATATCTGTGGGGAGTGTGAGATCATTAAAGCGTTTAGCTTCATTGGCGAGGCGTGTTGAAAGCAAGGCAATTTGTTCACCGACTTTTGATTCCAACCAATTTGTGTCCTCAGTAATAAAATTGGCTTTTACCCAAGAGACCCTCGCCGAATATTCACCTAGCGCCTCGATTTCTTTTTCGGCGGCTTCTAAAAACTCTTTCGCGCCTTGTAATGTGGCTACATCTTTTTCTGGAGCCGGGACAGGCATGGCGGCCTCAACCATTTTGGTCACATTTTCAGATGTATCTTCAGCAGTTTGCTGACACGCAACCAAAGAGAGAGCCAAAACGCTAACGGCGGATGATAATAAAAGTCTCATATGTCCTCACAAAATCGTACCAAGACCTCAATGATTTATTTATTCAACTCTTGGCAAGCTATTCCTTTGCTCTATTCGTAAGCAGAACGACCATAAGGTCAATGGGTGTGATGACTCTCACCTTATGAAATATAAAAATATTGCGATAATCAGCAATAGAGACGGAAGAATTTGATGGTTTCGAAACCCGGTTTGTTAATGGTCAACCTTGGCTCGCCTGATGCACCAACAGCGAAGGCAACTCGCAAATATTTATTTGAGTTTTTGCATGACTACAGAGTTATCGATACCAGCCGTTGGCTATGGTGCCCAATATTGCATGGCATTATTTTGAGAACACGTCCGGCACGTTCAGCGAAAGCTTATGCCAGCATTTGGAACGAACCTGAATTTTCTGAACAAAGTGAGCCTGTTGCGACCGCACCGCTCATTCGTATCACGCAAGCACAAGCCGACGGTGTAAAAGCTATTCTCGGCCATGACGTCGAAGTGGAAATCGCGATGCGATACGGCAATCCATCGATTGGGGCAGGCATTGACGCCCTCATGGCGAAGGGATGTACGCGTATAGCTGTATTGCCGCTTTATCCACAATTTGCCGGAGCAACGACAGCCTCAGTCTTTGACGGTGTCGCCAAAGCCCTTAAAAAACGCATGGATATTCCCGAGATACGTTTCCTGCGTCATTACTATGATGATCCGCGCTATATTACAGCTTTGGCTGACAGCTTGACGGATCATCTCGCGACATTGGATTGGAAGCCGGACGCGGTTATGACCTCTTATCACGGCCTTCCACAAAGTTACGTCGATAAAGGTGACCCCTATCAAGGAGAATGCTTGCGAACGACAGAATTACTTCGAGCACATATGGGGCATAGTGAAGATTATCTTTTTTCTACGTTCCAATCGCGTTTTGGTCCAAAAGCCTGGTTGCAACCCTATACGGATAAGACCCTAGAAAAATTACCGGAGCAGGGCATAAAAAAAGTCGCAGTGATGATGCCGGGGTTTTCGGCTGATTGCTTGGAGACATTAGAAGAGATTAAGATTGAAGCTCATGAAACATTTGAAGAACATGGCGGTGAGAAGTTTACAGCCGTTCCTTGTTTGAATGCCAGACCTGATCATATCAAGCTTTTGGCAGAGCTTTCGAAAGAACGATTGCTAGAGGGCTGGCTTTAGAGCTTCAAATACGGCCTCTACACTTATATCGCCATTGAGTATAAATTCACTGGAAAGCGTTTGATCCGCAAGCGCTTTATAGGCAAGTGAACGACTTGATAGGAGTTTAGGATAAGAGTCCAAAATGGCCTCTTCATTTTTCTGACCTGTCTTTTTTATGAAATGGCCATTCCAAATTAAGGGCTTAGGTTGTCTGAAATACTGTATCTTTAGGCGTTCTAAGGTTTTGTCTGAGGCTTCAATATAAACAATGTAATGCGTTCTTCGTAGTATTTCTAAAACATCATCGCCTGTATAGATAACACTACCGGTCGTATCCAAAATGTGATTGCCACGTTTCATTAATAAGGCCTTCTGCGTCGCTCCGGTTTCAAGAGAAATAGACTTGGCTTCGCGTTCTTTGTAACCTTCTGAATAGGGCTGTCCCTGCCAATTGGCAAAAGCGTCCATATCATGATGACCGAGTTTCTCCCAAATAAGTTTATCTACTTCGATAAGCTCGAAATCGAAATGTGTGGCAAGGCGCATGGCTGTGTAGCTTTTGCCAATATTGGACATGCCGACAAAGGCTATAGATAGCGATCCGTTCTTGTAACGGGTCTCAAACTCTTGTCTTGAGAGCTTCACATCCCCTCGAGATATGTCTTTAATGCGTCTAATGTGGGAGCCAGTTTTCTGGCGCGTTTTTCTTTTTTCATAATGCTTGCCAAAGCTTGGGGTAATGGAATGTCAGTTCCGATAATGCGTTCGACACTATCAGCAAATTTCGCAGGATGGGCTGTTGCAACAGTCACTTTGATGAAATCACGCGTCACATCATTTGCAAATGCTTCCATCGCCAAGTGCCCCACAGCGGTATGCGGACACATAATGTATCCCGTACTGTTATAGACACGCCTTAAATGACGTTCCGTTTCTTCATCCGAGAATGAAGCTCCCCAGCACATATCTCTGACTTTTTGAAAATCATTATCTAATAAATCTAGAATGCGCGGGAAGTTATTGGGGCGGCCAATATCCATTGCATTGGAAAGTGTCGGCACAGACGGACGAGGGCGATAGTCTCCGTCATCCAAATAATTCACAAAGGGATCATTCACATTATTTCCGATAACAAAACGGTCTATGGGTGCCCCCATAAGTTTGGCGATAATGCCGCCTGTCAGATTGCCGAGATTACCCGAAGGAATACTGTAAACGATCGGAATGCCTGGGTGCGCTGCTTTGATCTGAAGTGATGTCCAAAAATAATAGAAACTCTGAGGAATAACGCGACCCACATTAATGGAGTTCGCAGACATGAGATGATGTTTTTTCGTGAGCGCATTATCCGCGAAAGCGTCTTTTACGAGTTGTTGGCAGTCATCAAATGTACCTTGAATTTTTATGGCTTGCACATTTGAATTGTCATCACCCATTGTACACAGTTGTTGTTCTTGTACTTTACTGACACCGCCTTCTGGGAAAAGGATAATAACGCGAATGCCGTCTTGATTTAAAAAGGCGTCACCAACAGCGCCACCGGTATCGCCCGAAGTCGCCACAAGGATTGTGCGTGTCTCGCCGGATGATTGCATGAGGTGTGAGGCAGCGCGTCCCATAAAGCGTGCCGCAAAATCTTTGAACGCTAATGTTGGGCCTTGGAATAACTCAAGGATATATTCATCATTCTCCTCCGCCATCGCCACATCAATGACTTGGTTTTGCAATGTTCTCATGGGAACAGGAAAATTATAAGCATCAAAACACAGGTCTCTCAGGGCGTCTGTGTCTATCGTGCCATCTGTGAAATGCTCTGCCAATTCAGCCGCACATTCCCAGAAATCCATAGCGCCCATTTCAGCTGTTTGTTTATTATCATAAAATGGAAGCGTATCGGGCATCCATAAACCGCCGTCCGGCGCAAGCGAAGCGAGGAGCGCACGGCCAAAATCCGCTTTCACATCAAGATTAAGATGAGAGTGATAAGTCATTTAAGGTTTAATAAAGCAGTTATTTGAATGCGCAAGGCAGAGCTTTCCAGATTTTTAGGCTCTTACCATATGGGCTAAAATATTCACCATGGTGGCATGGGCGGGCATGTTGCCTGTATTCGTTAACTTATGTTCTCTATCGCCGCGGTAGCGTAGCGTTTCACCCGCTTTGACCGTCCATTTTTGATTGCCAATCTCAACCATAATTTCGCCCGATAAAACACTCAGATTTTCTATAGACCCATCAGGATGGGGTGAGCTTTCTAATACTCCGCCGGGTTCAGCTTTGAAATCATACCATTGCACCCATTGAACTGTTTCGATTGACCCAATAATACGTAATTCGCAGTGTCCGTCTTCGCTACGGAGCAAAGGAATGTCTTTAACGGAAAGCTTTTCAATAAGCGCATCCTGCGTGTCATCATGAGAGACAATGGCTTCAACACTTGTCCCTAATGCCAGACTGAGACGGGAGAGGGTGGCCAGTGAGGGATTGGTTTCATTTTTTTCGATCTGGCTGATCATTGATTTTGCGACACCTGACATGTCCGATAATTCGCCGAGCGATAATTTGTCTGCTGTTCGTAGTCTTAAGATTGTTTGCCCTAATTTCTCTGATAAGGCATCGGTTTCAGCACAGAATTGACGTTTTTGCCTGGCCATAACATTTCCAAAATAAGGCGCTCTCGCCTTCGTGACTGAATAATTTCTTTTTAATTTTCAAGCGGACTAGATTTTGCTCAATTCGTTCTATATATAGAACGCACAAATTTAGCAAGTCTTTCGGCAAATGGATGTCCCGATGCGTTACTTACCTATACACGTAGATACACAAGATGTGTTGATCCGCATTTTTGGAGGAGAAGGCGCCGCTGAAGCGAAGCTGCGTACCCTTGTAAAAACCGATGCGCATCTGGAAGTTGTTTCAGAAACGATTAGCCCTGAAATTCAAAAATGGCAGTCTCAAGGACTATTAACTTGGCAAGCGCGTGGCTTTCAAGAAGGCGATTTGTCCGATGTAAGGCTCGTTTATGCGGCGACCGAAGATGATGATTTAAATGCTCATATCGCGTCGCTTTGCCGGGTAAGGGGACTTTTGGTCAATGCAGCAGACCAAAAAGATGCTTGCGATTTCATCACGCCTGCCTTGGTTGATCGGTCGCCTGTCTTGATTTCAATTGGAACTGAGGGAACAAGCCCGGGGTTAGCTCGTGCCTTGAAAGCGGATTTGGAGAAGCGCTTGCCTAGCACCTTAGGGAGCTTGGCCGAGCTTATCCGGGATCTACGCGCCAAGGTCAAAGAGGTTATGCCGTCACTCTCTGAGCGTCAGACCTTTTGGGCGCGTATTTTTAATGGCAAAGACTTGGATGCGCATTTGCGGAAAGACATGAAGTCTTTTACACAAGTTGTTGAAAGTGCGCTTTTAAATTCTGATCTTGAAAAAATCGGTCAAGTTGCACTTGTGGGTGCGGGCCCCGGTGATCCTGATCTTTTGACCTTTGCCGCGCAACAAGCGCTTCATAGCGCAGATGTTATTATTTACGACAGACTAGTCAGCCAAGCTGTTTTGGAGCTTGGGCGTCGTGAAGCTGAATATATCTATGTCGGTAAAACACCAAATGGTCCGTCTGTCTCACAAGACGACATCAATACTTTGCTTGTAGAAAAGGCCCGAGAAGGACATCATGTCGTGCGCCTCAAAAGCGGTGATCCACTAATTTTCGGTCGTGCAGATGAGGAAATAGACGTTCTAAATGCGGCTAATATTCCGTTTCGTATTGTGCCCGGTATTACTGCGGCAGCTGGCGCCGCGGCTGAAATTGGAGCCTCATTGACGACGCGCGGTAAAAATTCATCCGTCAGCCTTCTCACTGGACATGACGCGAAAGGATTTGCCGAACAGGACTGGCGCAGCTTAGCGCAATCCGGCTCACGTGCCGTTGTTTATATGGGTGTAGGGGCCGCACGGTTTATCCAAGGTCGTTTGCTTTTGCACGGGGCGTCTGCGGAGACTCCGGTAACCGTTGTTGAATATGCAACCCGTCCCAATCAAATTATTGTTTCAACATCATTATCTCGTATGGCTGATGATATGGCGGCGGCGTCCATTAAAGGCCCTGCCGTTCTGATGCTGGGTTACAAAGCGAATGCTGTTGAAGTGAATACTGTTTTGAAAGCTGTGTCATGAGTACACTAAAACACAAAGGCAAAGGGCCGCAGGCAATTACAGCCAATACATTGCGGGACGGCCTTAATGTCTGGCTTACGCCTGATTTCGAATGGTCGATGAATTATGCAGATGCACTGATTACGGAAGACTCGGATAAAATCGAAAAAATGGGCGAGGTGGGTGATCGAGATGAGCTCGCAAATCTCGTTGTTGGAGTCTATTTTATTGACGTTGAGCCGGAGACCGGAAAGCCTGCGCGTTACCGAGAGAAATTTCGTGTCGCGGGTCCCACATATGACACAGCAACCCTTGTGCCTCTAGATATTCAAAAGGTTTAATCATGTATCGTTATGATGAATTTGACGCCAAAATGGTGGCGTCGCGCGTTGACCAATTCCGAGGTCAAGTGCAACGCCGATTAAGCGGAGAGCTAACAGAAGCTGAGTTCAGGCCGCTGCGGCTCATGAATGGATTATACCTTCAACTGCACGCCTATATGCTGCGTGTGGCTGTGCCTTATGGCACACTTAATTCAACGCAAATGCGTAAGCTCGCCTATCTCGCAGATAAATATGATCGTGGCTATGGCCATATCACAACACGTCAGAATGTTCAGTATAACTGGCCGGAGCTGACAGATGTGCCTGATATGCTAGAGGAATTAGCGAGTGTTGAAATGCACGCTATCCAGACTTCGGGCAATTGTATCCGAAATGTGACGTCTGATCCCTATGCCGGGGCGATTGCGGATGAAATAGAAGACCCGCGACCGACCTGTGAAATCATTCGGCAATGGTCGACGTTTCACCCTGAATTTTCATTCTTACCGCGTAAGTTTAAGATTGCCGTCACCGCGTCTGAGAAAGATCGGGCACTTATCCGTGCTCATGACATCGGCATTGAGATTATTAAAAATACCGAAGGCGAGGTGGGTTACCGAATCCTCGTGGGAGGTGGTTTAGGGCGAACGCCTATTATCGGACAAGTGCTGCGCGATTTTCTTCCGCGCATTGAATTACTGCCTTATTTGGAAGCGACTTTACGCGTGTATAATCGCTATGGGCGCCGCGATAATAAATATAAGGCGCGCATCAAAATATTGGTGCAGGAAACAGGCATAGAGGCCTTCCGTGAACAGGTGGAAGCTGAATATAAAGACCTTGTTCCACTGGATATTGCCATTTCACCGCAGGAAGTTGCGCGGATAACGGAATATTTTACACCGCCACAATTCAAAACGCTGAAAGCGTCAGAGCTAAAGTCAGACAACCCCGCCTTTGCACGTTGGCTCAAACACAATGTCTTACCGCATAAGGTAGATGGCTATGCAATTGTCAATATTTCGTTGAAACCCTTGGAACGCGCTCCCGGTGATGTGACGTCTGAACAGATGCGTATTGTTGCAGATCTCTCTGATAAATATAGTTTTTCTGAAATTCGGACGACCCACCAACAGAACCTCGTTTTGCCGCATGTGGAAGTGACAGAACTGGAAAATCTGTTCAATGCGCTAACCGCTGCGAAAATGGGTGAAGCTAATATTGGACTGATTACGGATATTATTTGCTGCCCGGGCATGGATTTTTGTGCTTTGGCGACAGCACGTTCCATTCCAATTTCACAAGCGATTGCCGAACGGTTTTGGGATGCAGAACGCCAAGCCATGATCGGCGAAATGCAAATTAAAATATCAGGTTGCATCAATGCTTGCGGACATCATCATGTTGGCCATATTGGTATTCTTGGGCTCGAAAAGGCGGGCGTCGAATTTTACCAAGTTAAGATTGGCGGCGACCCGTCAGAAAATGCGGCCATTGGACAAGTCACGGGGCCGGGCTTCTCTCAAGAAGAGCTTATTGACGGTATCGAACGCATGGTCGACCATTATATCGACATTCGTGAGGCCGAGGATGAGCGCTTTATTGATGTTGTCCGACGCGTAGGCGTCGACCCCTTTAAGGAGGTGCTTTATGTCTCTTAATGAAGCCTATTCGGATGGAGTCGACATACCCGATATAACCGATGTTTTGGTAAAAGGAGGGAAACCGACGACTGCGCTTGCGGCGGAGGCAATTGTTTCACTTGAAGATTTTGCAGGGCATAACAGCGCTCAAGTCCTGCGCGTCAATGTTCATGCGGATATTAAAGCGATAAGACCCCATATTGACCGCGCAAAAACAATTATCGTGGCTTTTCCTGCCTTTACAGATGGCCGCGGCTTTTCACTGGCCCGCATTTTAAGGCAGCGCGAGGGCTTTGAAGGCGAGTTGATTGCCGAGGGGCCTCTTATTCCTGACCAATATGCATTCGCCGTTCAGTGTGGCTTCAATGGCGTGAAAATTGAACCCACGCTTTTTAATCGCCATAGTGAGAGCCACTGGTTTAAAGCGCTATCAGAATTCGGCTTAACCTATCAACGAGGGTATGCAGTACCGTCAGGGCCAGCGACAAGCGTTTTAGATGCGCGCGCGACGGCTTTTCGAGAGCCTCTTAACTTGGACACCTATCACGCTTTATCAGCGGAGATGGCGTTAAAAAAAGCCTGTGAGGCCTATGATGGTAAGATTGTTTTAGCATCCTCTTTGGGTGTGGACTCAGTTGTGCTCCTTCATATGGTCTCGAAAATAAACCCTGACTTGCCGATTATTTTCCTCGATACGGGAAAGCATTTTCGTGAAACCTTGGCTTATCGCGATTTATTAATTCAAGATTTAGGTCTCACAAATTTTCAGAACATCATGCCTGATGCGGCTGAATTAAAAATCGAAGACCCAAAGGGCGATTTGCACAAAACCGAGCCTGACGCCTGTTGCGATCTCCGAAAAGTGCGTCCTTTAGATCGGATCATCAGAGGCTATGAAGCGCGCATAACGGGCCGAAAACGTTATCAAACACCGCAACGCGCCAATATGCCGATATTGGAAACGGGTGGGGAGCAAGTGAAAGTAAATCCGCTGGCCTATTGGTCGGCGAAAGATGTGACAGCTTATATCCAACGTCATGATCTACCGCCGCATCCTATGTTGACTTTAGGCTATTTGTCGATTGGGTGTCAGCCTTGCACCACACGTGTTGCCGCAGGTGAAGATCCGCGCGCAGGGCGTTGGCGCCACTCAGATAAAACCGAATGCGGTATTCATTATATTAACGGCAAATGGGAAGCCGTTCCAACGCAGAAGACATACGAGGTTTTTTAAGCCTATTTATGACGTGATTGCAGTACCGTAATCGCATTATTCAGCGACAATCCTTTTGCCCGAAGCAACACAATCAAGTGATATAGCAAATCTGCTGACTCTCCCAGCAGCGCCTCATCATCTTCGGCGACAGCGGCGAGGGCGGTTTCGACGCCTTCTTCGCCGACCTTTTGCGCGGCGCGTCTGAGGGGGCCTGCCAAGAGTTTGGCTGTGTAAGAATCATCGGGCGACGCGCCGACGCGGCTTTTCACAATGTTATCCAAATAGGCCAGAAAACCGACACCAGTTGCACCTTCGTCACCAAAGCAAGAGATTGTGCCTTCATGGCATGTTGGGCCTTTGGGCTGCGCCATCACGAGGAGGGTGTCTTGGTCGCAATCTAGTGTTATGGAAACCAAGTTTAAAACATTCCCGCTCGTTTCACCCTTGGTCCAAAGTGTTTGGCGGGAACGGCTGTAAAAGGTGACTAGTTGAGTCTCTAAGGTTTTTACTACGCTGTCCGCTGACATATAGCCGAGCATTAAAACCTGTAACGTCTCAGCGTCTTGAACAATTGCAGGCACGAGGCCATTGCCTTTTTCAAAATCAATTCGGTTTAAAATATCCGTCATAGTCTTATCACAATTCCGGCCTTCGTCAGGTCAGATTTTAAGGTAGGTATTTGGATTATGTCTTTATGAAAGACACTCGCAGCGAGAGCGCCGTCGACATTGGCTTGCTCGAAAACATCTTTGAAATGTGTAACTTCCCCTGCACCACCAGACGCGATTAAAGGCACCGGGCAGATATCACGAACGGCTTTTAACTGCGCGATATCATAGCCTTTGCGCACACCGTCTTGGTTCATGCAGTTTAAGACGATTTCACCGGCACCGCGGTCACAGGCTTCTTTTATCCAAGCGAGTGTTTCCCGACCGGTTTCACGTTGTTTGTTCGGGTCACCCGTGTGAGAGCGGACTCGATACGTGCCATTATCTTCAAAACTATCTACGCCCACAACAATACATTGCCGTCCAAAAGCTTGGCTCATATCGGTTATGAGTTGAGGGTTCATGAGGGCAGGCGAATTAATGCTGATTTTATCGGCTCCTGCCGCGAGCCGTGCTGCTGCGGCTTCGACCGTTTTTATGCCGCCTGCAACACAGAAAGGAATATCAAGGACTTGCGAGACAGACTTCACCCAGTCAGGGCTGATGGAGCGATCATCCACTGAGGCTGTGATATCATAAAATACCAACTCATCCGCGCCCGCATCACGGTAACGCAGAGCGAGGTCGAGTATGCCGCCAACGTCTTCATGGTTGCGGAACTGAACGCCTTTGACGACACGTCCGTCTCTGACGTCCAGACAAGGTATAATTCGCTTAGCTAGCACGCAACGGCCTCGGAGACAGTGAAACGGTTCTCATAAAGGGCTTTGCCGATAATAATCCCGTACGGATTGAGCGCTTTAAGCGACTTTACATCGTCCAACGTGCCTACGCCACCGGAGGTAATAAGATCGAGCGTAGGGTATTTCGTTTGAACCTCTTTATAAAGATCAACATTTGACCCACCGAGTACACCATCACGCCCTATATCCGTTATCAAAACAGTTTTAAGACCGGAACCGGAATAATCATCTAACACATGCCAGAGTGATTTTTCCCCGGTTTCCATCCATCCGCGCGTCGCAGGAACCGGCACACCGTTTTCATCCAGATTGACGTCTAAGGCGATAACAAGTCTATCCGCACCAACTTCGTTAATCCAAAACTTTACCATTTGTGGGTTTGTGACAGACAGCGAGCCGACAACAACACGATCAACACCGCCGTCTAAGAGGCGTTGAATTTGGGAGATTTCCCGAATACCTCCGCCTGTTTGAACCTTGAGACCACTTTCTCTGGCGAGCTCAATTATTAAGTCGATTTGTTCGGAATTGCCATGCTTGGCCCCATCAAGATCAACAACATGCATGCGTGTTGCGCCCTGCGCCGCAAAGCCCTTGGCGACATCAATAGGCAATTCTGCGTAATCTGTGCGCCTATTAAAGTCGCCCTTATAAAGCCGGACACAGCGTCCGCCGATAAGGTCAATTGCCGGAATAATCATGCGGGTAGATCCAAGAAGTTTTTCAATATTTTTGCGCCTGTTGCACTACTGCGTTCAGGATGGAATTGACACCCCTGAAAATTATTGTGCTTAACGATCGCTGAGAATTCGCTTCCATAAGTCGAGGATACAAGCGTATGAGAGTTTACAGGGGCTGCAAAAGAGTGAACAAAGTAGGCATAATCTGTTCCGTTTAAGCCTTTTACAAGGGGCGCCTCTTTGAGAACTGACAATGTATTCCATCCCATATGCGGGCTGGGGTTGTTCTTTGTATCTAATGCCCCGACATGTCCCGGAATCACACCAAAGCCTTCAACTGTTTCATTACCTTCATCTAATGTGTCGAACATAAGCTGCATGCCGAGACATATACCGAGAACGGGCTGCTTTAGGTTTTTTACGACCGGAACAAGATTACGCGCATTTATTTTTGTCATAGCAAAAGGCGCACTACCGACACCCGGTAGGACAACTTTGTCGGCGCCGGATATTTGTTCCGCATCGGCTGTGATGTCTGACTGAACACCGAGGCGTTCAAATGCAAATGCCACGGATGAAAGATTGGCGCAGCCTGTATCAATGATAACCAGACTCATGAAAGCATACCTTTGGTAGAGGGCACATCAGTTCCACCTGTTTTCGCAAAAGCAGGCCGAAGCGCGCGACCGACCCCTTTGAAACAAGCTTCAATAATATGATGCGAGTTATCGCCTTTGACATCTATATGAATAGCACATTTGAGGGTTTGCGCGAGGCTTTCAAAGAAGTGCGGACACATTTCGACGGGGAATTCACCAACGTGATCTGTTGGGAACTTGCCGTTGAAAACAGCTGCGGGACGCCCTGATAGGTCAATCGCCACACGGGCTTGCGTTTCGTCCATAGGCATCACAAATCCATATCGACCAATGCCTGCTTTATCGCCAAGCGCTTGATGGAGAGCCTCCCCAAAGGCAAGGGCTGTATCTTCTATCGTATGGTGACCGTCTATTTCGAGATCGCCTTTGCAGGTTAGGTTCAAACCCATGCCACCGTGTTTGGCGATTTGTTCCAGCATGTGATCGAAGAAGCCAATACCGGTTTCGATTTCGACCTTGGAGGTGTCATCCAAATTAACGCGCACAGCAATGTCGGTTTCTTTCGTTTTACGGAAAACTTCACCAATGCGTTCGGCTTTGTCATCTGCCGTGATACCAAAGGCTTTAAGAGCGAGCGTATTTTCGTAGGGTGAACCAATAGAAATGCGCATGCGTCCTGTTGTTGATCGATAATCACGAATTTTGATTGCGCGTTTGTTTAACTCCCGCATCAGATCTTCATCATCTTTGACATCCAATAAAAGGAAGTTGGCTGCTGAGGGATAAACTGTTTTGACAAAGGGTGACTTCGCGAGTTCATTTAACATACGGTCGCGTTCGCTCAAGGTTTCCGCTAGACGTTCGGCATGAACCCCCATAGCTGCTGGCGCCAGTGCAACCATAATTGCATTTTCAACCGGGCGCGCAATGGGATAAGGCGGCAGTACTTTGAGCATCAGAGCAATAACACGCTCATCAGCAATGGCAGATCCACCCCTGACGCCCGCAAGCGCATAGGCTTTGGAAAGCGTTCTGAGGATAACTAGGTTTGGATAGTCATCAATATCACCGACAAAACTCTCAACCTCTGAAAACTCAATATAAGCCTCATCTACGACAATGAATATCGTCGGGAAAGCTTGTGCCAAATCCAAAACGGCCTGACGCTTTATTTCATTACCTGTTGGGTTGTTGGGTGAACAAATGAATATAGCCTTGAGATTATCCGTCGCCTTTGCTGCCTTATGGATACCTTCAATATCCCATTGGTAATTTTCGTCCAAAGGCACTTCGACCGTGTTTGTGCCCTGAATATCGGCGCAGGTTTTGTAATACCCAAAGGTTGGAGGGCATATCAGAATTGAGTCTTGACCGTCTTCACAAAAAGTACGCAACAAGATTTCAATACCTTCATCTGCTCCGCGCCCCACCATGAGGCGTTCGGGTTTCGTGCCGTATATGTCGGCTAAGCGTTGACGTAAGGCAGCGGGTTGCTGTTCCGGGTAACGGTTGAAGTCTTTTGCGCCTGTGATTGGAGGAGGCGCATAAGGGTTTTCGTTGGCATCAAGATGTAGAGCATTTGTGCTGCCACCCCGCGCGGAATAACTATCAAAGGCCAAAATCGCTTTACGCGCGATTGAGTATGGCCACTCTAAGGTTTTGGTCGTCATGATAACGCCTCCAAGCGTAAAGATACGGCGCGTTTATGGGCTTCGAGTTCTTCCAGCGTGGCTAAGCGTTCGACCGTCGGGCCGAGGTTTTTTAGGCCCTTTTTTGTAAGGCGTTGCACGCTGATATATTTGATGAAACTTTCCAATGTCACGCCGGAATAAGCTCGGGCGGCACCATAGGTTGGGAGTGTGTGGTTTGTTCCACTGGCATAGTCACCTACAGATTCCGGTGTCCAAGGCCCGAGGAAGATTGAACCCGCATGACGAATGGCGGGTACAAGCGTTTCGGGTTTATTCATTTGCACGATAAGGTGTTCGGGTGCGTAACGGTTTACGATATCGACCACATCTGCACGGTCTTTAGCTACGATCATACGTGCAAACTCAAGCGCTTTTTCAGCAATATCTTTGCGCGGCAGAGTGGCGACTTGTTCTTTAACGCAATCTTCTATGCGTTCTGCCATCGCGTTGGATGAAGCCACGCAAATAACTTGTGCTAGCGTATCATGCTCAGCTTGGCTTAAGAGATCTGAAGCGACAAACACGGGGTTAGCCTTATCGTCGGCTAATACCATGGCCTCTGAGGGGCCTGCCGGTAAGTCAATGGCGGGACCGCCCGGTTCTTGTGCGACAAGCGATTTTGCCATAGCGACCCAAGCATTTCCGGGGCCAAAGATTTTATCACATTTTGGAATCGTTTCTGTGCCGTAGGCGAGGGCGGCTATGGCTTGAGCTCCGCCGCAAGCATAGACAGCTGTGACTTTGCAGCGATAGGCCGCCGCCAGTATGGCGGGATTAATCTGGCCGTCTTTGCCTGGCGGCGTGACAATTATTCGGTGACGCACACCCGCAACTTTTGCAGGCACGGCGAGCATGAGTAGAGTGGACACCAAAGGCGCTGTGCCGCCCGGTACATAAAGCCCTGCCGTATCAATCGCTCTGACCTCCCGAGAACAAGTAACACCCTTCATTGTCTGAACCGTGATATCTTGAGGTCTTTGTGCTTGATGAAATTTCTTGATGTTGCTGCGCGCCACTTCAATGGCATGTTTGTCAGCTTCGGGAAGATTGACCCAAGCCGCTTCGAGCGTCTCAAAAGGAATTTTCAAGTTTTTAATTTCAACGCCATCAAATTTAACGGTGTAATCTAGCACGGCCTTATCCCCACCGCTCTTGACTGTGTTCATAATGTCCCGAACAACGGAGACGATATCCCCATCAGATATAGCCGCAGGACGCGCAAGCGCTTCTGATTTCGCCTCGTCTGTTAAATTTGACCACTTAAAGCGTTGCATGGCTAGCTCATCATCTTTTCTATGGGTAAGACAAGAATCGCCCGTGCACCTAGTGCCTTTAGGTCTTCCAATGTTTCCCAAAAAATATTTTCTGTACATACGGCTTGAAGGGCGACCAGATTGCTGTCGCCTGTAAGTGGAATAATGGTTGGAGCATCTGAGCCGGGTAGGAGGGCTGTAATTTCTGCGACCTTATTCTTAGGCGCATTCAACATGATATATTTTGTCTCAGAAGACTTAATGACACCATCAATTCGGCGCATAAGTTTTGACAACAAAGCTTGTTTCTCAGCTGAAAGCGTCCGACCGGATTGAATAAGCACAGCTTCACTTTCCAATATTGTTTCAAACGCTGTCAGCCCATTTGCCTCAAGGGTTGCACCGGATGAGACCAGATCACAAATGCTTTCGGCAATGCCGATAGACGGCGCGAGTTCAACAGCACCTTTCATTTCAACAGATTTAGCGGAAATATTATTGTCTCTCAGAAAACGCCCCAGAACACCGGGGTAAGTCGTTGCGATCCGCGTGTTTGTAAGGTCTTTAGAACTTTTGATGAGGCCGTTATCAGGAGAGGCAAGTGAAAGCTTACAACGCGAAAACCCAAGACGCATTGTAATTTCTGCGTCCAACTTCTCTTTGCTTACCAATTGCTCTTCAACTAAAACATTTTCGCCTACAATACCAATATCTGCGGCGTTATTGCCAACAAAACTTGGAATGTCATCATCGCGAACGAGTAAGAGATCTATGGGCATGTTTTTGACGCGCGCCAATAGTCCGCCACCTCGAACAGCAAACCGTAGTCCGCATTTTTTCAGAAGCTCAAAACTATCATCTGCCAGTCGTCCTTTTTTTTGAAGGGCTATTCTTAGGCGGTCTGTCATGACTTTTCTTTCATTTTATCCAAAACATAGCGGTAGCCACCATGTGGTTCATCTTTGAGGAAGCGGGCAACGCGTCCAATTGTTGTTGTGCTGACACCTGTCTTCGCGTTGATATCTCTGTAGGAAAGTTTTCCCTCATCGAGAAGCTGCGCGACCATCCATCGTTCTGCTAAAGCATGCCTTTCTGCAGGTGTGCAAAGGTCTATCAGAAAAGAGGTTATTCTCTTTTCGTCTGCAAGGTTAGCCAGAGCTTGTTCAAGTGTTTGCATATTGTCTCACTGTGTTAGCGCGCTAATACAGATATCCATTATTCAATCAAGCAATTATTTTAAAATCGCAGTTATAAAGGCAGTTGTAATAGAGCCAGACTTGTTTGTTTCATAATCATCAAAAGCGATTTCAATATTCTCACTTTACAAAATGGCTGAAACTACATAAAACGTGGGAAATATCCCACGATAGGAAGAGGCAATGAGTGACAGTGTAATTGAAAGAGCTTTAGCTCTTGCAGATGTAACAGGGCAGTCTGTATCTACGATCTCTCGAAAGATTTTCAATGATGGTAAAACGATATCACGTTTGGAAAATGGTGGATCACTCACAACAAAGACTTTAGAGTTCGCTTTGGCTAAACTAACAAGTTTGGAATTAGAAGTGCAGGCTGAGTCAGGCTTGATGTTGTCGCATCTTGACCGGCTGGAAGCAGAGGCCATTCACATTATGCGGGAAGTGGCGTCGCAGTCTGAAAATCCTGTTATGCTTTATTCCGTGGGTAAAGATAGCTCAGTTATGTTACATTTGGCGGAGAAGGCTTTTTATCCGTCACCCCCACCTTTTCCATTAATGCATGTTGATACGACATGGAAATTCAAAGAAATGATCGCCTTCCGAGACCGTCGGGCCAAAGAAGTCGGCATGGATCTCATCGTTCACATCAATCAAGACGGAGTTGATCAGGGCGTCGGGCCTTTCACGCATGGATCTGCTGTACATACAGATATTATGAAAACCCAAAGTCTGAAAATGGCACTGGATAAGTATAAATTTGACGCGGCTTTTGGAGGTGCCCGTCGGGACGAGGAAAAATCTCGTGCGAAGGAGCGTATTTTCTCTTTCCGGAATGAAAATCACCGTTGGGATGCTAAAAACCAACGTCCGGAGCTTTGGAACATTTACAATACACGCGTACACAAGGGCGAAAGCATGCGCGTTTTCCCCCTCTCAAATTGGACGGAACTAGATATATGGCAATATATTCACCGCGAAAATATTCCGATACCCGATCTTTATCTCTCAAAACCGAGGCCTGTGGTCGAACATGAAGGAGTTCTCATTATGGTCGATGATGACCGTATGCCGATCACCAAGGGTCATGAGCCAGAAATGCGATCTGTTCGTTTCCGGACTTTAGGATGTTATCCCTTAACCGGGGCTGTTGAAAGTGAGGCCACGACCTTACCGGAAGTGATCCAAGAAATGCTCTTAACGACGACGTCTGAGCGCCAAGGCCGTGTGATCGACTCTGATGCAGGCGCCTCAATGGAGCAGAAGAAAGAAGAGGGATATTTCTGATGGCTCATCTTGACGCACTCATCGCAACAGATATTCAAGCCTATTTACAGGCCCAAGAAAACAAATCCTTTTTACGCTTCATTACTTGTGGTTCCGTTGATGACGGTAAATCGACCTTGATTGGTCGTTTGCTTTATGACTCAAAGCTTATCTATGAAGATCAACTCGCCAGCATTGAGAAGGATTCAAAAAAGTCTGGTACGCAAGGTGACAAGATAGATCTGGCTCTTTTGGTTGATGGCTTGGCAGCGGAACGAGAGCAGGGCATCACCATTGATGTCGCTTACCGTTTCTTCTCTACAGATAAACGCAAATTTATCGTCGCTGATACACCGGGACACGTACAATATACCCGCAACATGGCCACGGGTGCATCGACGGCTGATGTTGCGATTTTATTGATTGACGCACGTTATGGTGTGCAAGAACAAACACGTCGTCACGCCTTTATTGCGTCTTTGGTAGGAATTAAGCACGTCGTTGTAGCTATCAATAAAATGGACCTGAACAATTTTGATCAATCTATATACAATAACATAGAAGTCGAATTTCGTGAGTTTTCCAAAGACCTTGGTTTCGAAGAAATCACCTGTATTCCCATGTCTGCCCTTGATGGTGATAATGTTATTAACCCGTCTAAAAAGGCCAAATGGTATAAAGGCCCGACACTTCTTCAGTATCTTGAAACAGTCGATGTTGAGACGTCATCCTTAGAAATCCCTTTCCGCCTACCTGTTCAATGGGTGAATCGCCCAAATCTTGATTTCCGCGGATTTTGTGGCACCATTGCATCCGGTGTCATTCATCAGGGTGATGAGATTATTGTGACACGCTCCGGCAAGCGATCTCGTGTAAAAGAGATCGTCACATATGATGGTAACCGCAAGACGGCACGTGAGGATATGGCGATTACAATCACGCTCGAAGATGAAATCGACATCTCCCGCGGCGACATGATTTGCAAAACGGATAAACCCGCTGAACAAGCTGACCAATTCCAAGCCCAGATCATTTGGATGGATGAAAATGAACTCTTTCCGGGCCGCCAATATATTCTTAAAACAACGAACTCCAGCACAATGGCGTCTGTGACCACTTTAAAACACCGTATTGATATTAACGACTTTTCCGAAGTTGCCGCTAAAACTTTGGAACTTAACGAAATTGGTGTCGCCAATATCAGCCTTGCAAAACCAATTGCCTTCGATAGCTATCGTGACAATCGCAATACAGGGGCTTTTATCCTGATTGATCGTCAAACTAACGCAACCGTTGGGGCAGGGATGTTGCAATTTTCTCTTCGCCGCGCCCAAAATGTTGTTTGGCAGGATATGGCAACAGATAAGCCGGCCCGTGCAGCGCAGAAGATGCAGAAGCCTGCTTTGCTTTGGTTTACGGGTTTATCAGGCTCAGGGAAGTCGACGATCGCGAACCTTGTTGACAAACGTCTTCAGTCTTTGGGGAAACATACCTATGCATTGGATGGTGACAATGTGCGGCATGGCCTCAATAGAGACCTAGGCTTCACGCAAGCAGATCGTGTTGAGAATATTCGTCGTATCGGCGAAGTCTCAAAACTCATGGTGGATGCGGGGTTGATCGTATCAGCCTCGTTTATTTCGCCTTACCGTGCTGAGCGCCAGGCTGTACGTGAAATGTTAGAAGACAATGAATTTATTGAGGTCTTTGTCAATACACCGCTAGAGGTCGCTGAGAAACGGGATGTTAAAGGGCTCTATAAACGTGCGCGTGCCGGAGAAATCAAAAACTTCACAGGTATCGATAGCGAGTATCAAATTCCTAAAAAGTCTGAGATCAAAATTGACACGGTCAAAATGAGTGCAGAAGACGCAGCCGAATATATTGTAAATTATCTGACGGAACGCGGCTATCTTGAAGCCTAAGTTCTGCATGTTAAGGACGAAACGGAATGGCGGATTTTGACGTTTTTAATGGGGATGCAGACGGGATAATCTCGCTCGTGCAAATGCGCTTAGCTGAGCCTCGCGACGCGCAACTTATTACAGGGCGGAAGCGTGATATTGAGCTTCTGACTCGTGTAGATGCAGGTGAGGGCGACCGCGTCACAGTTTTAGATATTTCGTTGTCGAAAAATCGTGAGCCATTAGACCGTCTTTTAAAAGCAGGTGCGGAGATTTACTATTTTGATCACCACCATGCTGACCCGATTCCTGAGCATAAAAACCTTGAAGCTTTTATCGACATATCGCCGGAGATTTGCACGGCTCTGCTTGTCGATGATTACTTGGGCGAAGCCTATAGGGCTTGGGCTGTTACAGCGGCTTTTGGCGATAACTTCCCTACACTTGCTAAACGTAAAGCGGCTCACTTGAATTTACCTCTAGAAGACTTGCAGCGCCTTGGGGTGTTGGTGAATTACAATGGCTATGGTGCAGGGCTTGAGGATTTGCATTTTCATCCGGCAGACCTCTTTCGAGAATTAGTCAATTACGAAACGCCGATGGATTTTCTGAACGCCAAAACCGCAACTTATTCGGCCCTGGAAACTGGTTATGAAACTGATAAATCCGTTATGTCCGAGGGTAAGACTATAATGGATACAGAGCGGCATTTTGCTGTAGTCTTGCCCGGTGTGGCTGCCTCCCGTCGTATGTCAGGTATTTACGGAAACGATTTGGCACAACAACATCAAAGCCGTGCACATGCCATCTTAACAGAGCAAGAGGGCGGTTATCTCGTCAGTATTCGTGCACCCTTATCACAACGCTCCGGCGCAGATAAACTGGCTATGGAATTCGACACGGGTGGGGGGCGGTCTGCTGCAGCCGGTATCAATCATTTGCCGAGTGCAGATTTGGATGTTTTTTTAAAGGCGTTTCAATCCGCATTTTAATAAGAGGCGAAAGCAATTAATCTCTCATTTGGCTCTATAGATGCGGGTTTGGTGTAAAGCCTAAAAGCAAGTTTGCTTGATTATCGAGTAGAGAGTGGCGGGCGGGGCGG
>CAYGTR010000012.1:37931-65103 GCA_964352855.1 uncultured Algimonas sp.
GGGATTTGGTAAAACCACACACAAAATTTTAAAATTTTTTAAAAAGGGGGGGGGGGGGGCGGCATTCGAACCCCCGATAGACTTTCACCTATGCCGGTTTTCAAGACCGGTGCATTCAACCACTCTGCCACCCGCCCAACGGGTATATCGTGAGAGCGTGGGCGCGGCTTAATGCGTTTTGAAAAGCGGTTCAAGCCATTTTGTCTAAGAATAGCCGCAAATTTCAGTCCGAATTCAGGGCAGGGACGTTAACCCTTCGCTTACCTCAATTTTTATCGGCTTATTACCCCTGTCTTCTAACGCGGATTTAAAGCTGTCCGTTTAGGTTACCCCTTAATGAAGATGCAGACAGAGGCAAAGGCCCGCAACATTTTCGACATAATAAAGGCCTAGGTGGGCGTTTGTGAAAGTTGGTGACATGAGAGTGAACACGGTAAAGTCAAAGCGTTTTTTACAATTGGGTCTTTCTGCCCTGATGATGGTTGGATTGAGTGCGTGTGCTTCAACAAGTGTCGTCAAAATGACGGAAGCTGCGCCTATCACCTATAAAATCGGGCAGGGCTCAGCTCAATATGCATCTTTGACATTACCTAAGGCCAACCAACGCAAAAAGCGTCCCTCGGCTTTGCCGACATTACCGCATCAATCACAGCCTGAAACTAACACCGGGCCGAAATTTAGCTCGCGTAATGTTGATGGTGAATTATATGCGCATCAGAGAGTGGGCAAACGCTATAAAATTGCAGGAAAAGCTTATACGCCAAAGCACGATCCTTCCTATGATGAAACAGGTATTGCCTCTTGGTATGGTGAAAAGTTTCATGGCCGTCCAACAGCGACAGGCGAAACCTATAATATGAATGATATTACAGCTGCGCACAAAACTCTGCCTTTAAATTCTATGCTCCATGTTGAAAATTTGGAAAATGGCCGAACGCTTATCGTTCGTCTGAATGATCGCGGCCCTTTTGCGGATGGTCGCATTATTGACCTCTCTAAGGCTGCAGCCAAAGCCCTCGGCACGATAGAGGGTGGTTTGGCCCGCGTCCGCGTGCGCTATATCGGGCCGGCCGATCCGAATGCAGCACAAGGCCCAATCGCAACGCCGCCTGTCTATGAAGAAGCTCCGGCTTTGACAGTTGAAGCCCCGTCTGCAGAACCTATTCCGTTTACTCCGCCATCAGCCGCTCTGCCGCGTGCTTCTCGTGATTATTTTGATGTGCCAAGACCAAGCGAAGTTGCACCAAATTATAGCCCTATCGCACCGGCAGCCCCTGTCGCGACACCTGATACCGGGCTTCCCGAAGACGGCGGACAAGTGACGCTCACGATTAAAGGCCCCATTCATATCGCGAAATATGACGGGGAAAAGCAAAAGCCTGAATTTATAATGGCTGTTAACCGCAGAGATTATAAGACTTCCAAATAAGCTTTCTCTAATGAGCTACTTAGCAGCCTTGCGATTGCCATAAAGCTATGTGAATAAAAAGGGTGTCCATTCGGGCGCCCTTTTTGATTCTAATTCGGATGTTTTGCCCGCTATGAGACTATTCTCTCCTTTATTGATAACAGTTTTTGCTTTGCCCGGTTTGGCGTTTTCACAAAGTCCGGGGTTTAATACAAATGCCCCTCATGCCGCAATTATAGACTTTAATACCCAAGAAGTTCTGTTTCAAAAAGATGCAACGCGGCCTATGCCGCCTGCGTCTATGACAAAAATTATGACGGCTTTCATGGTTTTCGAAGCCCTTGAAGCAGGTCAAATTACAATGGACACAGAATTTACCGTGAGCGAGGAAGCGTGGCGCCGTGGCGGTGCAAAATCCGGCTCTTCGACCATGTTTCTGGATTTGAACTCACAAGTCCGCGTGGAAGATCTCCTTAGAGGCGTCATTGTTCAATCCGGTAATGATGCCTGCATTGTTCTGGCAGAAGGTTTAGCTGGTTCTGAAACAGCTTTTGCACAATTAATGACCCAACGTGCGCGTGAACTTGGCCTTGAGAGTGCGAATTTTTTGAATTCGACGGGTTGGCCCGATCCAGGACATGAAATCAGTGCCCTTGATTTGGCAAAGCTTGCCAATCTTATGATTAGCGAATTCCCACAACATTATGATCTTTATAGCGAAACGAGTTTTACGTGGAACGGTATCAGCCAAAGTAATCGCAATCCCCTTCTGGGTCGTTTCACAGGCGCTGACGGTCTTAAGACCGGTCATACAGACGTTTCAGGTTACGGTCTCGTGGCATCTGCAGAGCGAGATGGAGAACGACGTATTATTGTCTTTAATGGCACAGATAGTCAGTCGGATCGTCGAAATACAGCCCTGACACTTATGACGGCCGCTTTTACGCAATTCGAAGTCTATGACGTTTTTAAAGCTGGCGAGCAAATCGGGTCCATTGATGTTTACATGGGTAAGTCTCCCGAATTGGTAGTGTCAGCTTCAGAAGATGTAAGTGTAGGCTTGGCCCGCGTAAGTCGTTCAAATTTACGAACAGAATTACAGGCGAAAACGGCTATAGCTCCAATCGCCAAAGGAGATATTGTCGGGGATATTGTAATCTTTGAAGGTGAAAATGAACTTAAACGCATTCAGGCTGTTGCCGCCGAAGATGTGGCTGCTAAGTCTGCCTTTGGTAAAGTTTGGACGTCTTTACTCAACACAATAAGAGGCGAATAATGGAAACCGGCCAATTTATTACATTTGAAGGTGGCGAAGGCGCGGGCAAATCCACGCAGGCGAAGTTGTTGAGCGAAGCCCTTGAAAGTGCGGGTATTGAAACCCTGCTGACTCGTGAGCCCGGTGGCACATTTGGGGCTGAGGCCATTCGCAAACTTGTTTTGACAGGCACACATGAGCGTTGGTCAGGCATGACGGAACTCCTCTTGATGTATGCGGCGCGTCTTGACCATGTCGAAAAATTGATAAAACCTGCCCTCGCGCGTGGCGTTTGGGTGATTAGCGATCGTTTTGCAGATTCGAGTTTGGCGTATCAAGGCTATGCCAGGGGTTTAGGCCCACAAAAGGTCAAGGCTTTGCATGATGTTGTAATGAGTGGGTTCGAGCCTAATCTCACAATTCTTTTTGATATAGACCCGATCCTTGCACAAAAACGGGTAGAGACGCGGGGTGAGGATTTATCGCGGTTCGACAAGGAGAGCATTGAATTTCATAATTTATTGCGAGATGCATTTTTGGATATCGCCAATGAAAATGAAAAACGGTTCTTTACACTCGATGCCGGCGCGAGCCGGGATGCGGTGCAATCGCGCATCATATATGCACTGACGACGCGTTATCCTCAATTGGCGGGTAAGCTTAGCAGCGCCAACGGTTAATATGGCGCGTGGGTTTGAAACCGAAGATGTGCCTGAGTCAGACCGTGCGCCCGGTTGTCCGCATCCCAGAGAAACATATGATCTCTTAGGACATAAGGAAGCTGAAAAGCGGTTTATCCAAGCCAAGGAAAGCGGTCGCTTACATCATGCTTGGCTCCTCACAGGCCCGCCCGGAATAGGTAAAGCCACATTAGCCTATCGCATGGCACGCTCCCTCTTAGGGGGGAAGTCTTTAATGGCGGATAGCCTCAACATTCCAAAATCTGATCCTGTTGCACAGCGGATAGAAAGCCGAGGTCATGGAAACCTATTTGTCGTGAACCGCCCTTGGGACTCTAAAACAAAGAAATTCAAACAAGATATTCCGGTTGATACAATTCGTTCCATCGGCGGATTCTTACAAGGCACGCCTGCCGAAGATGGTGAGCGTCGCATCGTGATAATTGATAGCGCTGACGACCTGAATACAAATGCCGAAAATGCTTTGCTGAAAATGCTAGAAGAGCCGCCCTCTCGGACGATCATAATATTGCTATCGTCATCACCCGGACGATTGTTGCCTACCATTCGGTCACGATGTTTAAGCGTTGCGTTGAAAGCTGTGCCGCAAAATGATATTCGGCACTGGTTGGAAGCGCAAGGCAGTGGATCTCCTGAAATGGTAGAGGCTTGCGCACGTCTCAGTCGCGGCGGCCCGGGTAAGGCTGTCGCCCTTGCACAAAATGCAAAAGAGGTTTTGATGCCTCTAAAGCGGTTTATGGACTCCTTATCGGGTGGTCGCGACAGCGTTGATATGGCGATTGCAAAATCACTGGCGCCGCAAACATCAGCGGTCGCTAGGGCTTTGTTCTGGGATGTTTTGGAAGACAGTGTGCAAGCCTGTGCCATATATTCCCAAACAGGGGTTTGGGAGGGAGCTTTTGCGGCACCAACCCTCGTGAAATCACCTGAAAAATGGGTGGACGCTTGGAACACGATCCGCGACCAAAAGACGGTTGAAGCTGCAATTAATACCGATAAAACAGCAACGATGTTAAATACGTTGAGTGCGGTTAGAGCTGCCTAATGCTGATAGATAGTCATGTAAATCTTCACGGCGAAAAATTCGCTGATGATCTGCCTGAGGTGATTGAGCGCGCAAAAGACGCGGGCATAAAGGGTATGCTTAATATCTGCTGCAATATAAAAGATTACCAGGCCACTTTGGATATTGCTAATTTGTCTGACGCTATTTGGGGCAGTATAGGCACACATCCACATGACGCGAAAGATAACCCTGATATTACAGCAGAGCAGCTGATCACAATGGCAGAACATCCCAAAATGATTGGCATAGGTGAAACGGGATTTGATTTCCATTACGGGTACAGTTCTGAGGCAGAACAAACATATAATTTTCAAGCCCATATTGAGGCTGCACGCGAGTTGCAATTACCACTTATTATTCATACGCGGGAAGCAGACGCTCTGATGGCAAAGACACTTGACCGCGAAATGGCAAAAGGCGCGTTTCCGGCCCTAATGCATTGTTACACATCCGGGCCTGAGCTTGCGAAGGACGCGGCTGAAATGGGCCTCTATTTTTCTGTCTCCGGTATCGTCACATTTAAGAACGCCCATAACGTGAGGGCCATTGTGGAAGCGATGCCTGGTGAGCGGATCATGATTGAAACGGATTGTCCTTATCTTGCACCCGTGCCTTACCGCGGTCGCCGAAATGAACCCGCTTATGTTCACGAAGTTTGCCAAGGCCTCGCCGAAACAAAAGGCTGGTCTTATGCAGAGACAGCCGAGAAAACGACAGATGCTTTTTTCAACTTATTCCAAAAAGCGGATAGAGATTTGCTGTGGGACTAAGAGCTGTCATTTTAGGGTGTGGCTCTTCGGGCGGCGTGCCACGTGTCGGGGGGGATTGGGGGGCGTGTAATCCAAATAACTCTAAAAATAAAAGGTCTCGATCTTCACTTTATGTTGAATATTGGGAAGGCGATGTCATGCCGTCCCAAAAAGAACGAACCTCTGTCTTGATAGATACTAGTCCTGATTTGAGAGAACAATTTTTAGAGGCAAAGATTGAACGTCTCGATGCTGTATTGTTTACCCATGAACATGCGGATCAAAGCCATGGTATAGACGACCTTCGTGCCATTGCTTATCGCATGCGCAAACAAATCCCAACCTATATGGATGAGAACACAAAATCTCATGTTCATACGCGGTTTCATTATTGTTTTGAAATGCCTGAAGGTCGCGTGCATCCACCTATTTTGGAGCTGCAACCCCTGATGAAGGGCGGAGATAAGATTGACATTCAAGGGACTTCCGGGACACTTGGTATTAAAGTTTTACAGTTGAGCCATGGCCCGACACCCTCATTAGGCTTTGTTTTTAATGGTCAACTAGCCTATGCTCCCGACGTCTGGGACATACCCAAAGAGGCGATGCGGGACATTGAAGGAGTTGATACATTTATTGTTGATGCTCTGCGTTACAATGACCACCCAACCCATGCCAATGCCGACAAAACACTGTCTTGGTTGGCACAAACGCGCGCAAGAAGAGGCATTCTGACAAATCTCCATATTGATATGGATTATGAGGCTTTATCAGCAGAGCTGCCACCAATCGCCGTTCCGGCTTATGATGGGATGGAAATTATCATTTAGGGTAGTGGAGGTCTGATGCCCCAATAATCCAAGGTCCACTTTCCTTCATTGAAAGCAAAACGGCTCACGGAACCTGTCTTCATTTTTCGATCTTCAGCTACCACTGATAGTGCGTCCAACAAGAAACGCGCAACGCCATTACTGGTCACCACGAGTGTATTATGGGATTGTATGTTATCAATGAAATCTGCCCATGCCTGACGATAAAAATTTGGATCGACACTCCATCCATCAGGGACGATTGTTCTTTCGTCCCAGTCTTTTATCGTTTGAGCACCGATACGTTCAATAACATCAATTTCAGGCCTGTTTTCATCCGGGCCGTAATCAATTTCTCTCAAAAACTCGGCGTTTTGAATGGCCACTTTATGCCCACCGCAAATCGCTTCTGCGGTTTGCATTGTTCGCTTAAGTGGAGAACTAAAACATGCCTCCAAAGCTATGGAGTCAAACGCATCTGCCAATATTGCAGCCTGAATTTGCCCACTGTTCGAGAGAGGAATATCCGTTCGGCCGCCGACACGCCTTACAACATCACCCTTATCAAAGGTATTTCCATGCCGAACAACGTAGAGCGTTTTTTTCATGATGGCGCGAGTAAGGCTTCTGCCCGTGCTAAATCCTCAGGCGTATCAATACCGGAAATAGCAATATCTGCAGGTTCCACAGCGACACATCCAATTGTCATGCCGTTTTCAAGACATCGTAACTGTTCTAACCCCTCTAGCGCCTCCCACTGGCCCTGCGGCAAGGCAACGAAGCGCTCAAGCGCAACCTTCCGAAACCCATATAGACCGATATGGCGACAGACAGGAGAGAGGTGGTGTGTGGTCCTGAGTGACTCCTCATGACGAATAGCAGGTATAATGTTTTTAGAGAACCAAAGCGCTTTCCCATCTTTATTAGCCACAAGAGTTGTGCCACTGAAAGGTGTCGTTTTTTTATGTTCTCTAAGCGTATCTAATTCCGGCCAACTGAGTTTTATATAAGGTGTCGCGACATCAAAGTTTGGATTTGATTTAAGCGCGTTTATAACGGCAACAATATATGAAACGGGTGTGAAAGGCGCGTCACCTTGCAGGTTGACGATGGTGTCAATTGCGCTGCTGGTCTCACGCTCATAGGCCTGACTGGCAGCCAATGCACGGTCGCTGCCTGTCGGTAAATCCGTATCCGTCATCACGCAGTCAATATTTTGGGCCTGACAATGTTCCAAAATTCGTGCGTCATCTGTTGCAACAAAAGCCACTGTATTGCCGATTATATCAGCTGCGTCTTGTGCATTTTTAGCGGTGCGCGCGACCATGCTCATGTTGCCTAGCATAGCGAGGGGTTTGCCCGGAAATCGCGTGGAGCCATATCTGGCAGGGACGATAATCGCGTTAGACATATCCGGCTGCCAGCAAGGTTTTTAAGTCAATTAACGCCAAGGGCATGCCGTCTTTCACGACATAAGCATTCGCAATGCGACGTTCTGTGAAGACATCTATAACATCGCCCATCGTCTCACTCAGCGAGACGGCAAAAGGTTTAGGAGTCATAATGTCAAAGGCTGTTTTTTCAAAGAAGTCCGATGTCATGGCGCGACGTAAATCACCATCCGTTACAATGCCGATCAGTAAGCCATTGTTATCTTGCACGCCCACACAACCATATCCGCCTTCTGTAATAGCCAGCACGGTCTCCTGCATAGAAGCTTGTGAATGAATAAGGGGATTGCCGATAGAGCTGCGTTCCATCCAATCCTTAACGCTTTGAAGCCGCAGCCCTAATTTACCTCCGGGATGGCGGCGGCCGAAATCTTCGGACGTAAAGCCACGCTCTTGCATGACAGAGACAACCAAAGCATCACCCAGAGCCAAACTATTCGTTGTGGAGGTCGTTGGAGCCAAACCATTCGGGCAGGCCTCAGCGACATTGGGTAATATTAAGCTGACAGCCGCAGCTTTGGCTAAAGAAGAGTTGGGCTTTGACGTTATGGCGATAACCGGCACATCTTCCTTCGCTGCATAATTCAATACGTCAGTGAGCTCACGACTTTCGCCAGAGTTTGAGAGCGCGAGGAGGGCAGAGCCTTTCGTAATCATGCCCAGATCACCATGACTGGCTTCTGTCGGGTGGAGGAAGAAGGCAGGTGTTCCCGTGGAGGCAAAACTCGCGGCTATTTTTTGTCCGATATGACCGGATTTTCCCACGCCGACAATAATAAGGTATCCGGAAGAGTTTTGAATAATTTCAATAGCTTTTGCAAAACTCTTCGTATCAATAAACGCTGCAAGCTCTGTCAGGCCGTCGCGTTCTTTCAAAATAACGTCTCGTGCAAAATCAGCTATGGTTTCAGATCGGCTCATAGAGGCTCTATAAAGGCTGCGTGCGTTCAAAACGAGCTAAAACTTTAGCCTTTGGATTTCTGTGACTTTCGCCACGTCTTTTGTGCGGTCATAGAGCTTAGTCGTTGTCGAGTTGGAATGATTAGCCATGATACGAGCATCCTCAAGACTGCCGCCATTATTGAGATACGTCGTAATACCTGTCGCGCGAAAACTGTGATTGCCGATGTCACGGTGAACGCCGGCGGCGAGGGCGCGTTTTCGCACCATCCGCCAAGACGAATTACGGTCAAAGGCATTGCCGTTCAGTTTGCCATTGCGGCCTGTACAAGATTGAAAAATCAAAGCGTTAGGCTGATTCATGAGACCTGTTTCTTGTAAGTATTCATCCATCATGGCTTCAAGGTCAGGGTGAACCGGCATTTCATGGCGTTTAGAGCCTTTTTCTTCACCGATAAGCCACCTCTGATCGCCCCGAAGCTCATAATCCCGCACTTTGAGCGCTAATGCCGCTGAGACACGAAAAAACGAATAAACCATAAGGCCAATCAAGGCGCGATCTCGCAGATCAATCTCACGCATACGCGGAATGCTGTCCAAAATTTGACGCACTTGGTTTGATACGATGACAGGCGTTTTACCTGTGCCGCTGCTGGAGCGCGGCAATTTCACAGCCTTCGCAGGATTAACGGACAAGACGCCACGCACGACACAGCTGTCAAAGAACATTCTGACTGCGGATAAATACTGCCTGAGGCTTGCTGTGCCATAGCCTTTAGCCAAAGTCGTGACGTTGAAGTCTTGGACATGCGTAGGCTCAATATCTAAGACATCGGTTATGCCCAGGCCTTCACAGTGCTCGAAAAACAATCTCAAGCCGTTCGAATACGCCTCATTTGTGTTTGCGTTGATGTTAAGCGCAAAGAATTCTGCATAAGCCGCCGTCATCTTGCTACCATTGCGCACAACAAATTGTGGCGGTATGTATGACGACGGATCAGAAGAGTGGCGCGGTGCAATCATGTAAACCCTCACGTAGAAACTGCATATGCTATATATATAATACAACATAATCTGCATTATGTTGTATTAAGATTTCGTGTATTTTAAACTGCCTCTAAAGTTAAATTTGGAATAATTCTATATTTCATGGGCGTGCTCACCGCGGCCCTAATTGTCACTGTGGTAAGTCGCTTTGATAACCTACACTTTTAGTCTTGCATCAAACACATAATTGATTCACATAGGTGTTCCATATTTGTTCTTAGTTCGCCTAGGGATAAGCCTGTTGAGTAATGTGAGAGTTTTTAAGCTTTGAGAGCCCAGAGTTACATAAGAGCGGAGCAAAGACGGTTTCGCCGTGCTTCCGAAGGTCGCGCATGGTCTGTTAAAGACTTGCCACAATATTATTATCATAAAGCTTTTTGTGATATGCTGACACACGTCAGCACGCGTTATACAGTCGTAATGAGAGCTACACAGACAGCTTTTATTCGGGATTTTGAGGCCCTGCCCTTTGCGGCGCAATGCGCCTATGCGCGTATCGCCGGACGTAAGGGCAAGGTGTTTAATATTCACCACTTGCATTATTCTGAAATTGAAAACCTGCCCTCGCAATTCGCAATATTACAGGAGAGAAATTTTGTCCGAAATGTCGACGTCATAGACTTTAAAGACTATTTGCAAGCCCTTACAAAGCTCCAGCTTGTTGAAGTTATAGCAGATCATGTCTGTGAAACACAGTTTAAGCAGTCTTGGAAAAAGACCAAACTCATTGACGTCGCATTAAACCAAATTGATGGCACTACGTTAAATTTTCCAGAGAACATAATTGTTCAGTCCCGATTATCAGATTTTGAGTATCTCCTATATCTTTATTTCGGCCGAATTGAGACTAACCTCCAAGCAAAGGCGCTTGGCCAATTGGGCTTGGTGCACCCTGCCCGCAGCGAAACCAAGACTTCGACTTTTGAAAGTGCTGATCATGCGAGGACATGCTATTTTTATGCGAAGGCGCTGCATGATTTCCGTTTGGATGATGAGGCCAATTTAGATACCCTTATTCAAAGTGTTGATGAGTGGCCGCATGCTGTGGACGAAACAAGCTGTGGAAAGCGGGGAAAACTTCTTCAGAAGCTGGCAGGTCTCTCTGAAAGGCGCGGGGATGTAGATACCGCCCTCGCCCTTTATGAACGTAGCGATAATAGTGCCTGCAATGAACGCGTTGTTCGTATTCGTTATGCGCGTAACTTTGAGGGTGATCGCGAATGGGTGCGCGATCGGCTGGAAGCTATGATTGAAAACCCGGAAAGTGATGATGAGCTCGCCTTCGCCCATGATTTTTACGCACGAAAATATAAGAAAAAACGCACGAGTGCCGTAACTGACCTGCTCCGTGACAGTCAACGGCTCTATCTCGACGAAGCGTTTCGACACCAACCTGAACGCGCAGCTATGCGGCATTTCAAAGAAAAAGGCGTTGAAGTTTACCGAACAGAGAACCGTCCTTGGCAGACCCTATTCGGGCTTTTATTCTGGGATGAGTTATATGGGGGCGAGACTGCACTTGGTCGGAACCTGCCTGAAAGTTTGAAAACAGGCACATTTTATGAGGACCATAAGCCTGCTATAGAAGCTAAACTTCACGGTCTCGCGAATATATCTGCGACAATGCTGGGCTTACTCAAAACAATGACGCGCCATTACAACGAGCAAAATGGTATCTTCATGTGGGCAAATCGTTCCCTTGATCGAATTAAGGTGCTCATCACGCATTCGCCGGAAGGCGCCTTGGCACAGATGCTGCGGCTCATGGCGCAGAATTACACACTAACAAAGGACGGCTTCCCTGACCTCATGCTGATTGAAAATGGCAAGGCAAAATTTATCGAAATCAAAGCCGAAGGAGACGTTTTACGCCGCAACCAATTGACACGTCTAAAACAGCTGAAATCCGCGGGATATAAGGCTGAGATTTTACGAGTTGGGTGGCATTTAGACCCTGACCAAATTTATGTGGTCGTCGATGTCGAAACAACAGGCGGACGCGCCGGCTTACACCGGGTAACAGAAATCGGTGCGGTGAAAGTGCAAGGCGGAGAGATCATTGATGAATGGTCAAGTCTCATAAATCCTCAACGCTCTATTCCACCAAATATTACACGTATCACCAGAATTGATGAAGCCATGGTGGCAAAAGCTCCCCTCTTCGCTGACATTGCAGATAGTTTTTCTGCTTTCATGGAAGGTGCTATTTTTGCCGCGCATAATGTCAATTTTGATTATGGTTTCATTAGTACGGAATATCAAATGATCGATCGAAAATTCAGCTATCCTAAAATTTGCACCTGTTCCTCCATGCGGAAACTTTATCCGGGCTATAAATCTTATGGTCTAAAGAATTTGTGCCAAGAGTTTCAGATCGACCTCAAATCACATCACCGCGCACTTTGTGATGCAAAAGCCGCCGCCGAGTTACTCAAGATGATCAATGACAAACGGCTTGATATGCAAAATGACGCAGAAACGATGTGTGGTCTTTGACTTTAAAATCAGCAAAAGATAAGCCTGACGATAAATAAAGGGACTCAGGTGAACACAGCCTCCGCAGACATTCATCATCTTGGCGATCAACAGGCACTGACGGCTATTCATGGCCTCATCGAAGCCCGTTTGGCTGACCTCATACCGTCGGATAAAACTTGGCCCGTGCGCCTGCATGAGGCGGAACGCCATGCCCTGCTCTCACCCGGCAAGCGCTTTCGGCCTCTCCTCTGCGTATTGATTGCGCACGGCGCTACTGAGGATAATATTTTACGGAAAGCCGCTATTGATGTCGGTTGCGTCGCTGAAATGGTGCATGCGGCATCCCTCATTTTGGACGACCTGCCCTGTATGGATAATGCCGATCTTCGTCGCAATCGCCCCACGACACATATTGCGTTTGATGAAAGCACAGCGATTCTGAGCGCGACTGCATTGCTGAACCGCGCCTTTGGTGTTTTGTCGCGCCTGCATGACATCGACCCTGCCATTCGCATAGCCCTTGTTGACTTGCTGTCCTATTCGGTTGGCTCCACGGGCTTAATTGCCGGTCAAATGGCGGATCTGGCCAATGATGACAATACAACGTCCTTGCAAGATGTTGAACGCCTCAACCGGCTCAAAACGGGCGCTCTCTTTGAATTTGCAATTTATAGCGCCGCTATTCTCACGGATTTATCCGTTGGCCAAAAAGAAGACTTGAAGGATTTCGCCTATCATCTGGGGTTAGGGTTTCAGCTGCTCGATGACCTCAAAGATACGCTGATGAATGATACTGAGGCAGAAAAATCCGTTGGGCGTGACGAAGGAAAAGCCACAATTTTGGCCCTTTTAGGATCAGAAAACTCCAAACAAACGTTGAAAAGCTACTTGGCTTCGGCAAAGGCCGCGCTTCATCGGGCAGGATTACAGAACTCCAAAGCGCTTGAAACGGCAATAGATCGCCAATTCGCATTTCTCCATCACGCTTAGTGTCTGAGTCCTTCAATATATCTGCAGCGCTTTCTGTTGAAGATCTGACCGTGTCATATGGCGCTCACAAGGCGCTGAAAGATTTATCCTTAACTCTCAACTCGGGTGAATTACTCGGTGTTATTGGACCTAATGGTGCAGGAAAAACAAGCTTTATCAAAGCGTTATGCGGACGTGTTCCTGTCCATGGCATGATTAAAATTGCGGGAAAGGATGTGAAACGCGGTCATGATCGACGCTCTTTGATTGGCCTCGTGCCGCAGGATATTGGTCTTTACGGACAACTTACCGCCCGCGAAAACCTTGATGTGATGTCCAGACTTCTAGGAATTCCTCGTAAAGACAGACGGATAAGCAATGATAATGCGCTAAATGCCGTTGGCATGATGGAAAAGGCAGATGTGCTTGTACAAGATATGTCAGGGGGCATGAAGCGCCGAATAAATGTTGCAGCTGCAATTATGCATAACCCCGCCGTCATTATTTTTGATGAACCCACAGCGGGTGTAGATGTCCCTGCCCGTGATACCGTTCACAGGCTAGCAAGAGAGCTGGCCGAACAAGGTAAAGGCGTTATTCTCGTCACGCATGAGTTAGAACAAGCCGAAGCCTTGTGTGACCGGATACTTTTACTGCGCAATGGTGTAAAACAGGCGTGTGATGCGCCTTCTGTTCTATTAAACGCCTATTTTGGCGATAGTCGTTATGTCATCGTACGGTTTTCGCAACCGCCTTCCGATAACACATTGAAAGCCCTGAAACCCTTTGAATTTTCTCAAGGGGAGCTGCCTACGATTTGGACGGCAACAACAAAAGCAAATGAGGTGTCATTTGTCTCTGCTTTTATGACGGCACTTAAAAATGGAGATGAGCTTGTGCGGGAAATCAGTGTCCGTCGTCCGGGCTTGACGTCGCTCATGCATCAAATTGAAAAAAGCGATAGGTCACATCCATGATGATGGCCGTCATGAAAACGATGTGGTTGCGTTTGTGGCGTGATAAAGGGGCGCTCATTCTCGCTTTTGTTTTACCCGGGTTTATCTTCGCAATATTTGCGGCGATATTCTCAACGGCGTCCGGCGGAGCTCTTGATTTGCGCGTGGCGGTCGCCTCACAGAGTAGTCAACAGCCTGTGGTTCAAATGACGGACACAATTACCAACAAAGCCACATTTGATATTATCACCCAACCCAATTGGACGCTGAAAGATATTCAAGAGCAGGTAAGGCTAGGGCAAGCCGATGTCGGATTGGTTGTTTCCGATGGGGGTGCAATGCCCAAACTTATCATTGTTCAAGACCCAAGTCGTGAAGTCGCCGCCACTGTAATAAAAGGGCAAGTTCGACAAATTTTAGCAGAAGACAGCGGAATGCCAGCGAATGATATTTTTGAAACTGTTTTTGCAATGTCAGACGATAATGGTCTGGACGGACCCTCAGATAAGTCCGTCACATATTATGTCGGCGCAACGGCTATACTTTTTATTATGTTCGCTGCAATGCAAGGGGCATCTATTTCTATTGACGAGAGGCGGTCGGGCATATCAGAACGTTTGATGGTTGGCCCTTCCGGCGCCCTCTTAATGCTGACGGGTAAGTTCCTTTTCTTGACGATTATCGGGTTTCTTCAAGCTTGTGTGATCATTGGAGTGGCCGCGGTTTTCTTTAAAGTCAGTGTGATGTTACACCTTGCTCCTCTGGCTTTGGCGTCTCTCGGCACCGCTATGCTATCAGCCGGTTTGGCACTCTTTGTGGCATCGCTCTGTAACTCTCAACCACAAATGCACACTGTGTCGACATTTCTGGTTTTACTTTTCTCAGCGATAGGTGGGTCAATGGTGCCACGTTTTATGATGCCCGGCTGGCTACAAGACATAGGCGTTGTTACACCGAATTATTGGGCGATTGAAGGGTTTTATGGTATATTGGGACGTGGACAATCTGTCCTGTCCCTTTGGCCTGTTTGGAGTGTTATGTTCGGAATAGCTTTTTTATTATTGATCCTCGCGGCAGTGCTGTCGCACAAATTGATGAGAGTCTGATTGAACCGAGATAGCGACATATCTAAACCGCCCGTAAATTGGGGCTTGCCTCTGGCTTTTCTTGTCGTCGGTAGTTGGGGCGCTGTTCATATTTACAGCGTTTTCTTTCATTCATTGGGCAGCCCATTGTGGCAAACGATTGGCCTCATCACTTTACAATGTTGGCTATATACAGGTGTATTTATTGTCGCCCATGATACAATGCATGGGTCGTTGATGCCGCGTAAACCTAAACTCAACGCCCTTCTCGGGACGGCCATTCTATTTGTTTATGCAGGCTTTAATTGGACAAAAATGCGGGCGGCCCATCACGCGCATCATGACCACTCGGGATTAAAAGGCGATCCTGATTTTAATCTTGAAAACCCGCGTGCTTTTTGGCCGTGGTACATAAAATTCTTCCGTCAGTATTTTGGCTTACCGCAATTGTTTATCTTGATGGGGTTTACGCTGATTTATATTTTCGTATTTGGCGCTGATTACATCAATACAATCTTGATGTGGGCGGTTCCGGCTATTCTAAGTTCGGTTCAATTATTCTATTTCGGTACCTATTTGACACATCGGCGCGTTGACGCGTTTGCTGACCATCATAATGCGCGGAGTAATAATTATCCGCTTTGGCTATCTTTGCTCACTTGCTTTCATTTTGGCTATCATCACGAGCATCACCTTTACCCGCATGAGCCTTGGTGGCGTCTACCTGCCCGTAAGCGTGCACGCAATCTTGAAAGCCAATTGTCATGACGTGGTATGTAGCCGTCGCCATTGTCGTCAGCAGCATCATTGGCATGGAGATATTGGCTTGGTTCGTTCATAAATACATCATGCATAGCCGTTGGGGCTGGGGGTGGCATCAGAGCCACCATACAGAGACAGAAGGCATCTTTGAAAAGAATGACCTCTACGCTGCTTGCTTTAGCATCATTGCAGCGACGCTCTTTGTTATCGGGTCTATGGGATACCCTGCCCTTTGGATGATTGCGCTCGGGCTCACGATTTACGGATTACTTTACGGTATTGTGCATGACGGGCTCGTGCATCAACGTTGGCCATTTTTTATTCATGTGAAAGGCGGGTATTTGAAACGCTTGGTGCAAGCCCATCGTTTACATCACGCCGTGCATGAGCGGGATGGTGCTGTCTCATTTGGATTTCTTTATGCAGAAGATGTCCGTTCGCTCAAAGCCCGTTTAAAAGCGAATCAGCAAATCCAAAAAGAGATTGCTGAAACGGAGTCATGACGCCCTTCGGGCCATCCGCTCTTCTTGAATGCTACAAGCGTGGCGTTTTCCCTATGTCCGACTCTCGCTCGGATCAGCAAGTCTTTCTTATGGATCCGGATCTGCGCGGTATAATACCCCTAGATGGATTACATATTTCCCGTTCGCTCAAGAAATTTATGAAAACAAGTGAATGGGAGCTGAGATATAATGCTGATTTCCCGTCTGTCATAAGAGCCTGTGCGCAACCTGATATAGGCCGCGAGAGCACATGGATCAGTGAAGGTTTAGAGCATCTCTATCTGGCTCTACATGCCAATGGATATGCTTATTCTGTAGAAGTTTATGAAGAAAGCAACCTGATAGGGGGGCTTTACGGCGTTAGTCTGAGAGGTGCTTATTTTGGGGAGAGCATGTTTTCTAAATCGATAAATGCCAGTAAAGTGGCACTCGTTGGACTTGTTCACGGCCTGAATAAAGGCGGTTACACTTTGTTGGATACGCAATTTCTGACACCGCACCTTGAAACTTTGGGTGGTATAGAAATATCGCGTAAGTCGTATCATAAGCTTTTGAGGGAGGCACTGCAGATCCATGCAGAGTTTCCAGAAGGAAGCTATCCTGTGACAGATTTGATGCAGCTTTCCAACTGAACCTTTTGGGCGGTTTGTCGACTTGACGTGAGAGCGTCCATGTCTATGTTGCGCTCAGAAATGTGAGCAGAAACGTCTGCCACGAATTGCCGAAAAGATAGACCCGTTTGAACCCCTCTGATAACATTAAAGAAATCTCAGCTGATGAAGCTGTTGAGGTCACCTTCAAAGAGCTAGGGCTTGCCCCTAAGATTCTGAAAGCCCTTGACGACATGGGCTATGAAAAACCTACGCCCATTCAAGCGCAAGCCATTCCGGCGGCTATGGAACAAAGAGACGTTCTGGGTATCGCTCAAACAGGAACAGGTAAAACCGGCGCGTTTACACTGCCGACCATGCACAAATTGTCCAAAGGCCGCGCGCGCGCGCGCATGCCCCGTTGCCTGATAATCTGCCCCACACGCGAGTTGGCAGCTCAGGTGGCTGAAAATGTCGAGGAATACGGAAAATACCTTAAACTTGAAATGGCGCTTTTGATTGGTGGTGTTTCATTTGCCGAACAAGATAAAAAGCTCATGAAAGGCGTCGATATTCTAATTGCAACCCCGGGACGCCTATTAGACCAATTTGAGCGCGGTAAGATTTTAATGACAGGCGTTCAGACACTCGTTGTTGATGAGGCAGACCGTATGCTCGATATGGGATTTATTCCTGATATTGAGAAAATCTTCAAAATGACGCCGTTCACGCGTCAGGTGCTATTTTTCTCTGCAACTATGCCCACTGAGATCAAGCGTTTGGTTGATCAATTTTTGCATCAACCCGTAACGATACAAGTCGCCCGCCAATCAACGACGGCCGAGACTGTCCGCCAGCGTATTATTCGTGTGCCTTCTTCTGACTCAAAGCAAAAGCGCACAGCTCTCCGATGGGCTATTGATCAAGAAAATGTCGATAACGGAATCATTTTCTGTAATCGGAAAAAAGATGTCGACATTGTTGCGAAATCTCTCTCTGTACATGGTTTATCAGCGGCCCCTATTCATGGCGATTTAGCACAATCTTTGCGTACGCAGACTTTGGATTCCTTTCGAAACGGAGAAATAAAGTTTTTGGTTGCCAGTGATGTCGCTGCCCGGGGTCTTGATGTACCATCGGTTAGCCATGTCTTCAATTATGATGTGCCGAATCATTCCGAAGACTATGTGCATAGAATTGGCCGCACAGGGCGTGCGGGTCGCGAAGGCGATACGATTATGTTGGTCGCTCGTTTGGATGAACGCAATTATCAAGACATTTTGGATTTGATCAAAGTCGATTCCATCGAAGAGATTGTTGTTCCGGGTATTGAAGATTTTCCCAAGGATGGCGGGCGAAAGCGTGCGGCGGGCCGGAGTGATAGAGGCCGTGGACGTGACGGCAATAAAGGTAGAGGCCGTAAGAGCAGTTCAGCACAGCCGCGGAGAGAACAGTCTCAAAGTCATGAGACAGCACAAAAAACTCAGGAAACTGCAAAACCCAAGCCATCACGTAAGCGCACCGCGCCAAAACGCGAAGAAAAATCAGACGCTAAGCCGGTGACGAAAGCCAAAACAAAACCCTCTGAGCCAAGACATACGCGAAATGATCGTTCTAAAGCCGACAATAAGTCTAACCGGCCGAGAGATCGAAATGGATTGCCGGAAAATAAAGAGGCAGGTTTTGGCGATGCCATGCCTGATTTCTTTAAAGTCTAAGCCAAGCCTTATAGTCTTTCTATAAGGCTTTGTAGCTCATCAAACATATCTAGAACCACCTCATCGGATTCTTGCGGCAGGCAATGCCCTGTTCCCGGATAAGTTTTATGATAACAAATCGGCAAATTATTGTCGCAAGCTTTTATATTTGTTTCCGTTGAAACAAAATCATCTACTTCTGCAGAAGCTATAAAAACAGGGATTTCAATCGCCTCTAAATAGCCCAGCTCTCTGATATAGAGGCTACTCTCGAAAAATTCAGCACCCCATTGATTGGTCACATCACCGACACGCTCACTCGGATTTTTAGTAAATATAGCATCGCGCAAGTAAAGACGCTTCGGGTTAGAGCTACAATATTCGATACCTGCAATTGTATAGTCCTCAACGGAGGGTTTCCAATTATCACCGCCCGGAACATAACGATTACCTTTACCCATTTTACGCATGAAATCCATTACGCCTAAGGCTTGGCTAAATGACATATCCCCCGCTTTAGGTTCAATTGCTGGGGCAACTAGAAATAATCCATCAAAAATATTTGGGTAATCGCCTGCTGTTCGCAAAGCGACATGCCCGCCAAATGAAATTGCCATAGGCACTATTTTTCTATCAGTCTCGAATTTTTGAGACTCAATAAAAGCGGCAATATCCTCAGCGTATATACTAAAGTCTTCGACCCAAAGCCGTTCAGGTTGTTTAGGAAAATATCTGTCCGAGCCACCCTGCCCGCGTAAATCAACACCGATAACGTGGAACCCACGCTTAGCAAGAAGATCTGCATGTTCCCCGTACATTTTTACTGTCGCCGTATAACCCGGAATAATAATGACCGTTATATCTGCTGTGCCTCGGTTACCTGTCTCTCCCCATCGCAGTTTTGTTCCGTCCTCCGTTGTGAAACTATTCCAGGCCCAATCTGACGGCATCGGCGGAACAACAAATTTATCAACTTGTGCTTGATATGCCTCACTCACCTGAAATGCTTTGTAAGCTTTTTGAGGCCAGAATAAAAATGCTGCGAATATCAGCGCAAGGCCGAAAACTATGAAGAGTATTATCTTACGCATCGTCATATCCATAAGTCGCTTGATAGTGTTCGTTTGCGGTAAAAGTAGCATGCCATAACGCAAGTTTTGGTGCTCGAACCTGCCAGTTTAAATGCCCCGCCCTAAATGTTGCGTAATCCAGTGCCATAATGATGGCGAGATTACCATAAGTCCAAGGCTCGCCAAGCCACTCGTGAATACGGTTTAACGTCTCGATACTATTTATTATCGCCGATTCATGGCGTTTGATCATATCGTCCCAGTGAAGCTCTTTGGGCCGCACAATTTCATAACGATAATTATAAACCGCGTCCGCAAGTCCATCACCCAAAGCATGTTGCCACATATTGAGGTAACGCGAATGACCCTCGCTCGGCAAAATCTTATTTCCACTCAAGCTATCCAGATACTCGCAGATAACGGGGCTATCGAAAAGATACTGACCAGGCTGCCATTCCAAAGCGGGGATTTTGCCAAGCGGATTATCGCCGGCTTTATAGCCATTCGCACCATCTTTATCGGGTTGTATCTCTTCTACTTCAATATTGTGAAGCCGCGCCAAAATCATAGCTTTGCGGGCATAGGGAGACATCGGGTGGCAAATGAGTTTCATAGTTTGACGTAACACATCTGTAGATAAAAAAAAGACAGGTCTGTTACCAGACCCGTCAAGTTATGGTGGTGCAACCCCGCCTTGGGTTTGCACACTGGTAAAACTTTCATCTGGAGGCATGGGTTCGGGCTCTTTGCCTTCAACGCTAAGCACCCGCTTTTTCTTGATGACCGCGATGTTTCGTCGTCCCATTAAGTTTGGTAGGTCTGAAATATCTAATTCATAGCCTTCTCCGCCTTCTATCAAGGCCTTGGGGTTTGGCTTCACCGAGACGGTGTAAGTGCCGGGCGGGAGATCATCGAAAGCATATTGTCCAAATGTCGATGTGTAAGTCGTACGACTTTCATTTTCATTTTTATTTTTAAGAACAAGTGTTGCACCCTCAATACGTTCTTCGCCGCGGGTAAATTCACCGTCTTTATTATCGTCAATATAAGCAAAGCCGGTAATCTGTCCGCGTTGATGAATCGGCAGAGCGACAGAGCTGATTTGTCCGTCTGCAATCGTGACGCGAGACTTTGCTTGCGTCGATAAATCAAACCCGAGAGGTAAGCTACGTGCATCGATTTGGACTTCGTAAAGCCCTGCTTTAATATTTTGGATCGTATAAAAACCGTTCGCATCTGTACGTAAAGCCAGACGCGTCTCTTTGATTTTAACAGGAATGCCGGGCAGCCCTCTTTCTTCGGGTTGGCGAATGTTATCTCTATTCTCGTCCAAGAAGACTTGGCCTTTTAAAACGCCCATACCGTCTTTTGTCTGAGTATAGCGGCGTTTTTCATTGAAATCGAAACGGCCATCCAAAACTAAACCAACACGGTGATCACCTTTCAAATTATTCCGATAGGCGAGCCCTAATGACATATTCTTACCGAGCCTCACCTTACGCCCATAAGACAAAGAGAAAAATTGATCGCTTTGTGAACCTTGGTTGGAAGAGATAGATTGTAAAATGCCGAGGCTAGCCGTTACGCGGTTTTCTTCACCGAATAAGTCACCAGATTGAAAACCGGCCGTCAAGCCGCCCCTGACTGAGGTGCCGGATTGATCAGACCAAAGGGCTGAGACGGAAGGTGCACCTGATAATGTCGCATTTTTAGGAAGTGGAACCTCATAAGACTGCAAATTTGCAGTTAGCGCGAGACGATTATTCGCCTCTTCACCTTTTAATTTACCATATTCGTATTGGCCTCTGACGGTCACTCCTTTGATGCGTGCAAAAGAGCTTATGGAGAGTTGTTGCCCAGAGACATCTAATGAACGGTCATTCTTCACATTCGTATCAAATATGCGCCCAGACGCATTAATATTGATACCTCTATCACCAATCGCAGCCCCTAGACCCATCGAAATTTGGTGGGTTCTACTCTCTTGCATTCCGGATTGTGTAACACCTGTTTTTGCCATTTCAACATTGAGGACAGCAGACGGATTACGAATGAGACCCGTGCGGATATCAGGCGAATAGCGTGCCCCGATACCTAGGTTTACAAAATCTAGGCCTTCACTTTTAATCTGCTCAATACGATTGTTTTGCGCTTCACGCTCAATCTCTGTCAGATCGTCTTGCTCCTCAAGCGCGAGGGTTGTCCGTGTGAATTCAACACCGTCATATTGAATATTCGCATCAAGTCTTAAGTCGTCACTCATTTCATATTGTGTGCGACCCCCAATACGTAGATCAATCGATTTTTCACGGGTCGGCCCGCTGAAGTAACCTGCATCTGCTTGCGCATCCCACTGTATTTTTTTATTATTTGTTCGCCCAAGGTTGCCTGATATTGCTGACAAAACAAGTTTCTGATCATCAGTTAGATTGTCCTTTGCAAAAGCCGCACCAGCTTCCCAACCGTCGCGGTCTGCATAACGTACGCCGCCGGCAAACCCACCAAAGGTTTGGCGGCTTTGGTCATCGCTTATACGTTTGCTGCCTCTCATGGGTGCACCTGCGGCGACGGCCCAGCGCCCCTTTTCAGTGACTTTATGTGCAGCTACACCGCGAATACGCTGTAAACCTAGACCGTCTAATTCCCTCAGATCTGTTGCATAATCACCCACACTGCCTCTAGTTCCGTTTAGATGCGCGAAATCAAAACTTAACCACGCCGGTTCCAATTCAGCGCCTGTCGTCGGCAAATCCGGTATTTCATATCGCAAACGACCATTATAGGCACCGGCATGGGAATCCAGAGTGACCGTATTGAGTGAATCCGGGCTCAGGTGAAACGAAAGAGATTCTGGTGTGAATTTTGTACCTTTGGCTAAATCATCCACCCGTTCACCCGGTTCAACGGCACCGGATAAGCGATCATCCAGGTTAATATCAATGCGGGAAGAGCCGCCTTCAACTTTTACATGCGTCCCAGTCAGGGCTTCCAAAGCACTGACCGGCAGTAAGAGGTTGATAGGATCGATATATGAGACGTCTTTAGCTATACCGAATGGTGCATCGCGGAGTTTGATCAGGCCCGTGTCTAAATTTAATGATAAAACAGCACTGTCTTGGGCACGTTTTACGCGAAGGACCGAACCGCCTTCCAACAGAGTCAGCGTATGACCTAACTCCTCTGCAATGGGCCGTATCGGCAAAAGGAGCACAGGGCCAACAGATTTTGCTTGAACGGAGAGATCACGTAGAGGAAAATCATTCACATAGATATCAAAACCGGTCGCGACGCGAAGGCGAGGATCAAGTGTAAACGCCAATTCGTTGTTTTCACTGTTAAATTTTGCTTTTGTGCCTGAAAGCACTGATATTGTATTTGGGGTCAAGTAGTATCCATTATCACTCACTTCACCGAAATGTTTAAGACGACCCAAAGCACGACCGTCGGCTTTGACAATCCCTGTGTCGGTGAAAAGCTCCATGACAACACCGTCTTGGCTGCGCTTTACGATTAAAGCATTCGTCTGGCTGTCAAACTCAACAGAGTTATTGAGCTGATTAAATATAGGCACTGCGTTGACGTAGATTTGACCATCTTCCGCACGACGGACATCCGTATTGGAAAGCGTTTCGCCGTCCAAATTCACGATGATAGAGCTGTCTACCTCAGCAATGAGGGTTGTATTAATCCTTGGTGTTTCCAATACAATATCAGTGACAGCCGCAGCTTGCTCTTTTGGAGCAACACCTGTCGGCGAAGACGGTGTGATATCTTCGGCGAATACAGTTGAAACAGACAAAAACATAACAGAAATCGCTATAAATAACGACCTTAACATACTGAATATATTTGATTTATATGTCCCTAGCACTCCGGAAGCTCCGTGCGCTGGCGACAGGTCGTATTCCCGGAACAAGTCGTTGTGACTTGAACAGGAATTGGCGACCAGCCACCGCGAACGGAGCTGTAAACATCAACGGAAGGGATGGGTGTCGCCAAATCAAAACGAAACTGCTGTTGCAGTCTAATCTGGCGTGAACCCAAAGAGACGGTCTCTGACATCATTTTTGACGTCAAAAGGCCTACAGAGCCTATTTTTTCGGCCTTATCTCGATTTTCGATAGGAATAGGCCTCAGGCACTCGCCTGTTACCCACCAAGCTTTTTGAGCCTGTTTATTGACGATAAAGGCGGTATCACCACCAATAACGTCCAGATGAACGACATCATCAGCCGCAAGGGCTTCTACTCCTGTGCCGACGATGCTGCCGATCACAAACAGAGATGTGAGAACACATAGTCTCATCTCGCTCACTTTTTTACCAATTCACACCATAATTACGGTCTAACGCCGCGTTTATGAGACAACGTATAAGCGAATAGGGTTTAAATCAGGTTGAGGCCGTATTAGCCATAATCGCCCTTTTTGTGAGGAATAGCGTAGACAAAAGTTAATGAGGTGCAGAAAAATCTATCCAAAGGCGTAAAAGTCTACTTAAAGCAGATAGTTATTCCCACTCAATCGTTCCCGGGGGTTTAGAGGTTACATCATAAACGACGCGGTTGACGCCGCGGACTTCGTTGATGATCCGTGTGGCTGTTTCACCAAGAAAATCATGGCTATACGGGTAGTAATCAGCCGTCATACCGTCTGTTGATGTGACGGCACGAAGCGCTAAAACATAGTCATAGGTGCGTCCGTCGCCCATGACGCCTACAGTTTTGACAGGTAAAATCACTGCAAAAGCTTGCCATATATCATTGTAAAGGTTGTGTTTTCTTATTTGATCAAGGTAAATAGCATCCGCTTCACGCAATATGTCTAATCTTTCTCTGGTAATTTCACCGGGACATCGAATAGCAAGGCCCGGACCCGGGAATGGGTGACGTGCGACGAAGTCTTCGTGGAGTCCTAATTCCCGCCCCAAAGCCCTGACTTCGTCCTTGAACAACTCACGCAGAGGTTCAACCAGTTCTAAATCCATGCGTTCCGGCAGACCGCCCACATTATGGTGGGATTTAATGGTGACAGACGGGCCACCATCAAATGAAACGCTTTCGATCACATCAGGGTAAAGTGTACCTTGTGCGAGAAATTTCGCCCCTCCAATACTCTTGGCTTCACGTTCAAATATATCAATGAAGGTTCCCCCAATAATTTTGCGTTTTCGCTCAGGATCGCTGACACCTTCCAATAACCCGAGGAATTCATCCCCCGCATCAACGTGAATTAGGTTGATGTCGTAGTGATCACGGAAGAGTGAGGTCACCTGTTCGCTTTCGCCTTTACGCATCATACCTGTATCGACGTAGACACAGGTCAATTGGTCGCCGATCGCTTCATGTATAAGAATTGCGGCAACTGAGCTGTCTACACCGCCTGAAAGTCCGCAAATCACCTTACCATCGCCGACTTGAGCTTGTATAGCGGCAATCATCTCGTCTTTAAAGGCGGCCATTGTCCAATCGCCTTTAAATTTAGCGATGTTGTGGGTGAAATTTCGAAGCATTTTTGCCCCGTTTTGCGTGTGCATCACCTCAGGATGAAATTGCACACCGTAGAATTTACGGGCCTCATCAGCAATAGCAGCATAGGGTGCGTTAGGTGATCTTCCAATGATTTCAAAACCTTCAGGGATTTTATTAACGCGATCACCATGAGACATCCAAACGCGTTCTTTGTCTCCGACACTTGCCAAGCCATCAAATAAGGGATTGCTGCCTGTGATTTCTAAATCGGCGCGACCAAATTCCTGCTCATCAGAGACCTCAACAGCCCCCCCGAGTTGCGCACACATTGTCTGCTGACCATAACAAATACCCAGAACGGGTACACCCAATGACCAAATAGCCTCATCAGCACGCGGCGTGCCTGTGCCAATCACGCTGCTGGGACCGCCTGAAAGGATGATCGCTTTGGGAGAAAACTTATTCAAAAGAGCGGCGTCGACCCGGTTATAGGGATGAACTTCGCTGTAAACACCACTTTCACGCACGCGCCGGGCAATGAGCTTTGTCACTTGAGAGCCAAAATCAACGATCAACAATTGCTCATGCTGACCGACAATTTTCTCATGCGTGTCCGTCATTTTGTTCTCTCCATTACAGCAAAGAAGAAGCCGTCCGTATCTGTCGAAGCGGGCGTAAGGGTTAGAGTGCAGCCATCTGCGGACCAAGGCTTTGGTGCCTCGACACCGAATTTCTCTTCCCAAACTTCGCCAGCTGATAAAAGCGTGAAGTTTTCGTTTTTCTCGAGGAAGTCATAAACCTGCGCTTCGTTCTCTTCGGCCAGCATGGAACAGGTAACGTAAAAGAGAAAACCGCCTGGACGCACAAAACCCTTTGCACTATGCAAAACGGAACGCTGTTCATTATTACGGCGCTCAAGCGCTTCCTCAGATAAGCGCCATTTAGCATCGGGTTTCCGCCGCCAGGTGCCAACACCTGTACAGGGCGCATCAATTAAAACGCGATCCATTTTACCGACCAGGTCTTTTAGATTTTCTGAGGGTGGCTGCCTAACTTCTATAATAGACGCCCCCGCCCGTTGTGCGCGTTGATAAAGGGGTGACAAGCGACGCTTATCAATATCGAAACCAAAAACTTGCCCTTGGTTTTCCATATCCGCCGCGAGCGCCAAAGACTTTCCGCCACCACCTGCACAATAATCTAAAACCTTTTCACCGGGCTTCGCATCAATCAATAAACTGACAATTTGTGAGCCTTCATCTTGGATTTCAATGGCGCCCGTTTGATATTCGGGTTCGATTTGCACATTCGGCAAACGGCCCTCCCCGACTAAGGCTTCGGCACGAATACCAATCGGAGAAATCTTCGTCGCTTTTAATCCTTTATCTTCTAATGATTTCAAGACGGCGTCACGATTAGATTTGATCGTATTCACGCGCAAATCCAAAGGGGGGCGTGTTGTTAAAGCAGCCCCTTCTATGACGGCCTCTTCGTCGAAATTCGTTTCGAACATCGGCCATATCCATTCCGGGACGTCGGCCTTAATCCAATCCGGCGCTGAGTCGATTTTAATAGATCCGCTCAGTTTTTCTGTTTCTTCTTTACTAAGCTTATCGGGCGCATGATCGTCGCCTTCAAAAGCGTCAACAAGCTCTTTTACACCATGGCCGCTCATAAAAACGGCAGACGCTAAGGCTAAGGCGCGCGGCATCTCACTATCCATGCGGAAGGCAAGCGAACTTTTGCAACGCAAAGCGTCATGAACATAATTGCCTATGGCAGAACGATCTTTCGATCCTGCAAATCGGTGAGCTTTCCCCCAATCGCGCAGGGCTAAAGTTGCAGGCGTCTTACGCTCTAGAATATCTTCCAGAACCTCGGCTGCCGCCTGTATCCGTCCCCCCAAGCGCATTAGTTAAGTGCCTGGATAAAGGCGAGAATAAGTATTCCTAAAAGTACTAAAGCCGAGATAAAATTGTCGCTCGCATTATGAACGTGAACAGGAAATCCGGTCTTACGATTTTCTCCTATACCGTGTTTGGCAATTCGGCTTACACCTGACCAAGACAGCCAGAATAAAATAGTGACCGAGAGCACCACTTGAGTGAGTAGCGGTAAAAATAAGGGATTATTTTCCATGATTGCTTTCTAGGTCGGCATCGAATAATTAGGCGCTTCACGCGCTATGTGGACGTCATGCACATGGCT
>CAYGTR010000012.1:65203-75561 GCA_964352855.1 uncultured Algimonas sp.
TCGGCATCGAATAATTAGGCGCTTCACGCGCTATGTGGACGTCATGCACATGGCTCTCACGTAGGCCGGCATTTGTGATTTTTACAAATTCAGCATTCTTGTGCAGATCAGCAATTGTACGAGACCCCGTGTAACCCATTGTTGCACGAATGCCACCAAGGAGTTGATGCAGGATCGGACCTACCGGTCCTTTGAACGCAATACGCCCTTCAATGCCTTCAGGAACCAATTTCATAGAGTCGTTGACTTCTTTCTGGAAGTAACGATCCGCAGAACCTCGCGCCATAGCGGAAACAGATCCCATACCGCGATAAGCTTTATAAGAGCGCCCTTGATAGAGAAAGACTTCGCCGGGTGTTTCTTCAGCGCCCGCAAGAAGTGAGCCCACCATTGCGCATTCCGCACCAGCCGCGAGCGCTTTGGCCATGTCACCTGAATATTTAATCCCGCCATCGGCAATCACAGGCACACCTGCTTTGTGCGCCACTGAACATGCATCCATAATTGCTGTTAATTGTGGCACGCCAACACCTGCCACGATACGTGTTGTGCAAATGGAACCCGGACCAATTCCGACTTTGATAGCATCAGCCCCAGCATCAATCAGGGCTTTAGCAGCTCCTGCTGTTGCAATGTTACCCGCAATAATCTGCGCGTTCGGATAGTTTCTTTTTAATCGTTTCACGGTCTCAATAACTTTAGACGAATGACCATGGGCGGTATCAATCACCACGGCGTCAGCCCCTGCAGCGATTAGAGCAACAGCGCGGTCATATCCTGCATCCCCGACGGTAGATGCCGCTGCGACACGCAGGCGCCCTTTTTCATCCTTACAAGCATTCGGATGAGACAGTGCTTTATCCATATCCTTGACGGTAATCAGGCCTACACAGCGATAGGCTTCATCTACCACCAAAAGGCGCTCAATACGATGCTTGTGTAAAAGAGCTCTCGCATCTTGTTCGGACGCGCCAACTTTCACTGTGACAATATCTTTCGTCATCAGGTTTTTCACGAGTTCATTCGGATCATCCGCAAATCTTACATCCCGATTTGTCACAATACCAACGAGTTTGCCGTCATCTTCAACGACAGGAATACCCGAGATATTATATCTGTTTCCAATTTCACCCAGTTCAGCACGCGTAGCATTAGGGCCAATCGTGATAGGGTTAACCACCATTCCGGACTCAAAACGCTTAACTTTTCGGACTTCTTCGGCCTGTTCTTCGATAGACAGATTTCGGTGAATGACGCCGATCCCACCCGTCTGTGCCATCGCAATGGCGAGGGGTGCCTCTGTCACAGTATCCATAGCCGCACTGACCAAAGGCACATTGATCGAAATATCTTTCGTAAAGCGCGTTTTTAAAATCGCATCAGCAGGTAAGATGTCAGAAGCCTGTGGCTGCAAAAGGACATCATCGAAGGTCAACCCTTCTCGAATCTCCATGGGAGTCTCCTATCTCTTTTGCAGGCGGTGGTTATCAGTAATCAACGCTGCCCGCAAACCGAAAAACAGTAGAAACTGTTAAAGACTTAGTCTGTTTTTGGGTTTTGCAGGTTTAGGGCGACCAGATAGATTTCAGGACTTCCTTTTCGTGATGATTCCGGTTTGGCATGTTTAACGGTTTGGAAGCGTGATTTGAGCTCATTTAGCAAGCGACTTTCAGCCCCGCCTTGAAAGACCTTTGTTGCAAAATGTCCACCGGGCCTTAGCGTGCGCATGGCAAAATCAGCCGCCGCTTCGACTAAAGCTACCGTTTTTAGGTGGTCAGTATTTTTATGCCCCGTTGTATTGGCGGCCAAATCAGACAGAACAACATCGGGTGCCGCACCCAGCAAAGCTTTGATTTTTTCAGGCGCATCTTCGGCCATGAAATCATATTCAATGAGGTCAGCCCCTGCGATGATGTCGACCGGTAAGAGGTCGATACCGACCACCCGCTCAGCGCCACGCTTTATCGCAATCTGCACCCATCCGCCCGGCGCACAACCAAGATCAACAACAAGACTATTCGGCTTTATCAGATTAAATTTGTCATCAAGTTCTTCGAGCTTAAAGGCTGCGCGAGAGCGATAGCCTTTGATTTTCGCTTCCTTGACATAAGGATCATTAATCTGGCGTTCGATCCAGAGCTTAGAGGATATCTTACGCCCACGGGCCGTTTTGACCTTTTTGTGCATCATCCGTGTGGCGTTATCTTTGTCAGCTTTCGGAGTCTTGCGACTACGTTTTTCATCCGTCGGCTTGCTGCCGCTCATTTTGCGACCATTGCTATTTATGGGATTTTTACTCATCATCTCCGCCAACGTTAAGCTCTGGGAGACTTCTGATTTTTTGGTGGCGATCCATGAGTCCCATTAGCATACCTTCGCGCAGCCCCCTATCAGCAACCCGGATCATCTTACTTGGCCACATCTCACACAATACATCTGTAATGGCGCATCCTGCAACAAGCAGGCGTGCACGGTCTTTTCCTATACAAGGTTCTTTGGCTCTGTCTTCGGGACTGCGACGTGCCATGTCCCGAGCGACCCGCACGGCATCCGTTGAGCGGAACCATAGCCCGTCAACTTTATCGCGCTGATAATAAGGTAGTTTTAAATGAATACCGGCCAAAGACGTGATCGTGCCGGAGGTGCCTATGATATGCCCCTTCCCGTCTTGGAACGTACGGGTGAAACGTGTGCTGCATCCCGCCTCTTCGATTAAATCGCGTACCATTTGTTTCATATCTTCATACCAGGTGGTGCGATCTTCCAGTTCAGGTACGCGTTCTGAGAGAGTCACGACACCAATAGGCAAAGAAGCCCAAGCGCTTATTGGCGGTCGGTGTGTCCGCATTTTGTGTTCAGGATCACGTAATTTGCGAACATCAACCCAACTTAACTCAGTAGAGCCGCCACCGATATCTACGACAAGCGCAACATCTTTCGTCGGATCAATAAGATTTAAGCACCCCATAACAGAGAGGCGCGCTTCAACACGGGCTGAAATAATTTCGAGGGAGATACCTGTCTTTTCTTTGACGCGTGTGAGAAATTCTTCTCCATTGCTCGCCCGACGGCAGGCCTCTGTTGCTACGCATCGCCAACGTTTCACATTTTTGGATTTCATTTTACGAGAACAAACCGCCAAAGCCTCAACCGCAGTATCCATACTGTCTTGGGCTAGCGCACCAGACCCGGCCAAACCATGCCCAAGACGCACAACTTTGGAGTAGCTATCAACAATTCTAAAGCTATCACCCTGCGCTTTCGCGATTAAAAGGCGACAATTATTTGTACCCAAATCGAGGGCCGCAAATGTAGCGGGCTTTGAGCCGCGTTCTCCGCGACTACGCCCTGACCGTCCCCGCCGCTCATGGCCAAGTGCCGATGAGGGGGCGGAGCCGGACGGTTCTATGTCCGGCATGATCTTCTCTCTATTTTGATAGGGTCGCGCCGAATAATCCTTCGCGCCGCACTATCTGTTCTTGACTTAGGTAACGGATTTTATCGCAAGCGTAAATCCGAAACTTTATTTTGAAATCAGTCTTCAATATCAGTGAATATCAATGTGATCAGAAAATTGAGACCAGTCCGGCTCAGGGCTTAATGCCTCCATGGCGTCATGTTGAGACAGAAATATTTGTCCTGTGAGTTCATCTAATAAATTGGACCGAAAAAGGCGCTCTTTTACTCGACTTTGCATGTCAGAGAAATGAAGTTTAATCCCGACCGCCTTTAAACGCTTATTGATTTCGTGTAGGCTAGATAGCGCACTTGCGTCAATGCGGCTAACGGCTGTGCACATAAGAACGAGATCATGCATATTGGGACTAGATGCTATTATCTCTGAAATACGGTTTTCTAGGGAACGTGCATTAGCGTAGTAAAGACTCTCATCAATCCGCAATGTTTTCACTTCTTCATTCGTTTCCACAATAAAACGCGATGCATCTCGGTAGTGTTCAGTTCCCGGAAAACGACCAACTTCTGCAATGTGAGGATGTAAGGTCTGGCGAATATGTAGGGCCATAGCTAATACAACACCAATCAAAACACCCCATTGGACACCAAAAATTAAAACTGAGAGGAATGTCGCAACAGCCGTCAAACCATCAGCACGGCTATAAACCCAAGTTCGCCAAATATTCTTAAAGTCAAGAAGGGATAAGCAGGCGATAATAATCAGTGCCGCCAGAACAGCCAATGGCAAGGCTTTTAAAACAGGTGTCAGAAAGAGTGCGGTCAGTCCCATAAATACAGCTGTAAAGATATTGACCATCGGCGTTTTACCGCCTGCAGACACATTTACGGCCGTACGCGACATGCTACCATTTATAGGATACCCGCCAGACATCCCCGCTACAAAATTAGACGCGCCCAAGCCGAGCAATTCTCTGTTTGTATCCAAATGTGTCCGGTTGCGAGCTGCAAATTCCTGCGCTGTTGATGTGCTGTCTACGAACGCCACAACTGCAATAACTGCGGCAGGCATTAAAAGACCTTCTAGCATATACATAGAGACATCTGGCATAGCAAAGGGCGGTAATCCGGCGGGAACTGTTCCGACGATGGCCAAATCATATCTGTCATAAAGATTAAAACCGGAACTAATTAAAATGTAAAAGATAATTACAACAATTGGGGTCATTCTTGCGACGAGCTTGGCATGTTTACTTTTGACGCCTGCCTTTACGAGACCGAAACCTAGTGCTGACTTACTTGCATAAAGGATGATGCAGGCTGATAAGCCGACCATCATTGTGACACCTTTTGCATCTCCAAGACTTTTCCAAAGTGATGAGATAAGGTCTAAAGCCGTTGTGCCTGATGCAGACACACCAAAAATATGTTTTAATTGAGAGATTACAATCAAAAGAGCTGCGCCCGTTATATAAGCCGATACAACTGGGCGAGATACGAAATTCATGATAATTCCGCCACGTAGCAGCCCTGCCCCGATAAGCATTATACCCACCATGAGCGCTAAAACAGCCGCACTAATCAGGCGGGTTTCCTCCGGCAAGGTGACAAGGCAAGCCGCTGTCATCAGCGAAATAACTGCGGTAGGACCAACTGTCAGCTGTCTGGATGATCCAAATAAAGCATAGGCTATAAGAGGAAAAATAGAAACATAAATGCCGAGTTGGGGCGGTAAGCCCGCCAACAGCGCATAGGCCAACGACTGCGGCACCAATAGAATTGACACAATAATAGCGGCAATTAAATCATCGCTGAAGACCGATGTTGAATAGCCATTTAGCCAATCAAAATGCTGACGAATTGAAGTCTTAAGGCGCATCAGGCCTGCTCACATGGGGCGTAAAAACCAATAAGCAAAAGACTATTCATTGCTCTCCTTAAAAGCATAGTCTTTTAGCATAGGATAGATTTGATTTAAATTATAGGGGCTCTTTTCAAGTGCGTCGACAACACCCTCAAAACCAAGTGAATCAAGATGCGAGAAGGCCCATAATACAGTCGAACGCATGCCGCTGCCGCAAAAAGCAACGATTGGTCGCGGCGCATTTTTATAGGCTGTTACACTGGCCTCAATAAGGCCGGGCTCAATACCACCGGACATAGGGATATGAAAATAATCTATAGACAGATTATGCGCTGTGGTTTCCATATCTTGTGACAGAGGCTGTAAAGGCGCCTCCATATCAGGGCGGTTATTGATGAACGTCATAACGCCTTGTTCTGCAAGCGCTTCTAGCTGCGCAGGCAAAAGTTGCCCCGTTACAAATACATCACCGGGTAATTCGTACATGATTTAACGTCCCAATTTTGACTTTGCCATTTCAATAATAGCGTCCGTTGTAATGCCAAAATGCGGGAATAGATCTGCCCCTGGTGCAGAGGCTCCGAAGCTGTCCATGCCAATAAAGCCGCCGTCACGACCGATTAAGGCGTCCCAACCTTGGCGAATGCCCGCTTCAATTGCGATTTTAGGTAAATCTTTTCCCAATACAGAGCGGATGTAATTTTCGTCTTGCTCCATAAAAATATCCAAACATGGAATAGATACAACACGTGCGCTGATGCCTTGTGTGGTTAAGACTTCATGGGCTTCCACCGCTAAATGTACTTCTGAACCTGTCGCCAAAAGTACAATTTCATCTGACCCTGCACCGGGTCGTAAAACATAGCCACCGCGCTCGCACACATTCTTCGAGGCATCGTCTCTCAACGCAGGCACATTTTGACGGGTTAAAGCCATGACAGAAGGCGCATTTTTGCGCTGCACAGCTAATTCCCAGCACTCCGCAGTCTCAACGGCGTCTGCTGGACGGTAGGTGTAAGTATTGGGAATGGCTCGCAGAGAGGCCAAATGCTCGACAGGCTGATGGGTCGGCCCGTCCTCGCCAACTCCAATGGAGTCATGTGTAGCAACATAAATAGCCTGGATTTCCATAAGGGCAGCCAGTCGTAATGAAGGACGGCAATAATCCATAAAGACCATAAACAGACCTGAATACGGAATGATCCCGCCATGCAGCGCCATACCATTCATAGCCGCCGCCATAGCATGTTCGCGTATGCCGTAATTGATATAGCGACCACCATAGTTACCTGCTTGAATTTCATCCGATGTGGCAGGTGTTTTCGTCTTATTTGAACCTTCCAAATCAGCCGAGCCTGAGATCATGTCTGTGAGCGCGGCCGTTAAAGGTGCTAAAGCTTTGCCGGAGGATGCGCGGGTTGCCATTGTGGGCATATCTTTCGCAATGGCATCTTTATAAGTTTGGAAAGCTTCAAGCCAACCGGCATTGAGCTCGCCTGCTATCGCGCGCTTAAAATCAGCCGCTTGCGATGTGTCAGACAAACGATCCGTCCATTCTTTATGTGCTTTGCGACCTTTACGACCCGGACGTTTCCAGAGCTTGTAAACATGCTCCGGAATTTCAAAAGGTTCGTAGCCCCACCCGCGCGCCCTACGTGTTGCGGCGATTTCATCATCGCCGAGCGGCGAGCCATGTGCTTTGTTTGATCCCGCTTTATTCGGCGCACCTTTACCAATAGTGGTTTTACAAGCAATCATTGTAGGTAGCTCTGATTTTTGCGCACGACGAATAGCATTCGCGATTTGCGATGGGTTATGCCCATCAATCTCAATGACTTTCCAGCCTGATGCTTCGAAGCGTTTCTTTTGATTTGTTGAATCTGAGAGCGAAACAGGCCCATCAATTGTGATGCTATTGTCATCCCAGAGAACAATCATTTTGTTGAGTTTCAAGTGTCCGGCCAATGCAATAGCTTCTTGGCTAATGCCTTCCATCAAGCAACCATCTCCGGCAATCACATATGTATAGTGGTTGACTAAGCCATCGCCATATCTCGCATTGAGATGGCGTTCTGCGATGGCAAAACCGACAGCATTTGCTATGCCCTGCCCCAATGGCCCTGTTGTAGTTTCGACACCCGGCACATGTCCATATTCGGGATGACCTGCTGTTATGGAACCCAGTTGACGGAAGTTTTTAATTTGCTCCATCGTCATGGCTTTATAACCCGTCAAATGAAGCAGGCTATAAATCAACATAGAACCGTGACCCGCAGAAAGGATAAAGCGGTCGCGATCTGGCCAATTCGGCGCACTCGGATCAAATTTCAAAAATTTAGAAAATAAGACCGTCGCCACATCGGCCATACCCATTGGCATGCCGGGATGTCCTGAATTGGCTTTTTGGACTGCATCCATAGAGAGCGCAGCAATTGCGTTGGCCATATCTCGATGTTCGAGTTGGGATTTTGAAAGTTCAGTCATGGGGTCTCTTTGGTCAAATGAGCGATCACATCAGGCGCAATATGTTAATCCATTACGATTCCACACCTTTGTTAAAAGCCTTAAACGCATTTTTACTTAAAAACAGCCGTAAAGGTTAAAGCTTATGTGGATTATAGACCAAAGGCCCGCGCTGTATGATAGGTTATACCTGCCGCGACATAAGCGAGCACAAAGAGATAGCCAAAAGCGAATAACGGCCACTTCCAGCTATTGGTCTCTTTTTTGATAATCGCAAACGTCGACAAGCATTGTGGCGCGAAAACAAACCAGGCCAAGAAGGCAAGTGCAGTTGGTAAAGACCACGCACTTTGCAGCATAGCGGATAGACCTGCTTCATCACTCTCGCTCAAGGCGTAAATTGTCGCTAAGGCGCCAACCGCCACTTCTCGAGCGGCCATGGCCGGTATCAAACTGATAGCGATTTCGAGATTAAACCCGATAGGTGCCAAAATTGGTTCTAATAAGCTGCCAATTTTCCCTGCGTAAGTTTCTCGTATTGATCCTGCATTTGCTGGATAGCTCGCCAAGAACCAGATAAGAATCGTTGCAGGTAAAATGATACGTCCTGCACGAGAGACAAATATCGCGCCTCTTTCCCACAACCCCCGTAGATAGTCTTTAAATACGGGCATTTTATAGCTGGGAAGCTCAATCAACAGGCCGGATGACTCACCGCGTGTAAGCGTCTTTTTAAAGATGAAAGCCATAATCATGGCAAACACAACCCCCACAATCATAAGACCAAATGCTACTAACCCTTGCAGATTAAAGACCCCTACATTTTGTGAAGGAATAAAAGCGCCGATAATCAATAGGTAAACAGGCCAACGCGCGGCACAGGTCATGAGCGGCGCAATCATAATTGTTGTAATCCGATCTCGCTCTTGTTCAATTGTACGTGCCGCCATAATACCTGGAATAGCGCAAGCAAAACTGGAAAGAAGCGGGATGAACGCACGGCCGTTCAGTCCTATTTTTGACATGAGCGTGTCGACCAAGAAAGCAGCACGCGCCATATAACCCGATGCTTCCAGTAACAATATAAATGCAAAAAGAATAATAATTTGAGGCAAAAAAACAAGAACCCCGCCAACACCCGCGATAATGCCATCGCTGATTAATGACTGAATCCAGCCCTCGGGCAAAGTTGAGGCGACCACGCCCTGCAACCAACCAAACACAGCCTCTATACCATCCATCATAGGACCTGACCAAGAGTAGACGGCTTGGAACATTAAGAATAAAAGCCCGAAGAGTATAACAAGGCCCAAGAAAGGATTGAGTACAAATTTATCAATGCGTTGCGTGAAAGTCTCAACGCGTTTTACCCGTGTAACAGTCTCTGATGTAATCGCGCGGGCTTGTGCCTGAAGCTCTTTCAGCTCCCCTTGTACTCTTTCCGGAACTTTGGCCTGACCCTTAAGGACATCTGGAGACCAACTGTCCAGAAACTGAAGCAATTGCCCTCTCCCTGAGGCTCTGACCGCCACGCATGAAATCACAGGGATGCCGAGCTTGGCTTCCAGTCCCTGTAGGTCAATTGTCATGCCGTCACGGGCGGCCATATCCATCATATTGAGGACCAGAACCATCGGGAGGCCATGTTGTTTTGCTTGAATGACATTATGAAGATGCGTCGAAATATGCGAGGCATCCATCATAAAGATTATGGCATCAGGTGCGCGCTCACCCTGTAAATTACCGCGCACGGCATCAAGAGCGACACGCTCATCCATACTGTGTCCGCAATCTCCATAAACACCCGGTAGATCTAAAAGCTCTGACTTTTGCCCATTTGGAAGTTCAAAGTGACCGATTCGATACTCAACCGTCACGCCCGGATAATTGGCAATCTTCGCGCGTCCGCCTGTTAAAGCGTTAAACAGTGAAGTTTTACCACAATTGGGCGCCCCTAGCAGAGCGAGGCGTAATGACTTATCCAAAGATGACAAAGAGGCTGTATTGCCCTCATAGCTCAAGATTGTTTCTGACATGATCACTGTTGCGCGGTACTACCGCAGCTCTTTCATGTTTTGTGCTTCTAACAGCTTAATTTTGATGTTAGAAGCATCGCAACGGCGCAGAGCGATAATAGCACCGTTTAATCTAACGGACATGGGGTTCTTATTGAAAAGACCAAAGTGCAGAGCTTCGACATTATCGCCCTCGGCAAACCCAATTTCACGCAATCTCGTTTCAAGCTCGAGATTGTCCGAGGAAAACCCGACTATTTTAGCCGGGGTTTTGTGCTTTAATTTATCAAGGGTCATAGCAAAAGCATTAATGCGAACAATTCGCAAAAGCAAAAGAAAACCACATCTTTTTTGATGCAAAACAAATTTTAAACAGAACCGAAAATTTCATGATATTAACAGTGTTTTGTCCATAGACACGGTATAAGCCATTCCCTATAAGGCGCTTCGATTTGATTTGCTTGAAGTCTTTCAACGCATTGAAAAGCCCGAATAGCTCAGTTGGTAGAGCAACGGATTGAAAATCCGTGTGTCCCTGGTTCAAATCCAGGTTCGGGCACCATTCTTAAATATACCAAATCATAATTTTGTTGGTAACGCCC